>JBEKOY010000057.1:0-35886 GCA_049521295.1 Polyangiaceae bacterium
GGTCGAGGTCGAGGTCGAGGTCGAGGTCGAGGTCGAGGTCGAGGTCGAGGTCGAGGTCGAGGTCGGGTCGGGGTCGAAGTCGTTCTCTTGTATTAGAATGGTAAGGATGGGCATGTGGCGCGTGGATGTGGACGGGGAGCCCGGCATCCTCCACCTCAAGCTTTCGGGCGCGCTGACGCTAACGGAGATGAAGGCCTTCGTGGAGGCTCACAATCGAGCCATCGACGGCTATCAGGGGCAAGACTACCGGGTCTGGGTCGACATTTCGGACCTCTCGCCTTTGCGACCGGAAGTTGCGGACGTCTTTGAAGAAGCAAAGCGGCACAGTAACGAGCAGCCCAACTTTCGCGGAAGCGCGGTACTGGCCTCGGGCGCGACGGTCGCCATGCAGCACCGCCGTACATCGTTGAGCGGTGGCGTCATGGCCACCGAGCTCATCTCCGGTGACCCGGCGGCCCTGCGTGCGCACCTGCGCACGATCCATCGCCGTTCTCCTTGATCCCTTCCAGTTGAGGGAGCGAAGCGGGGCACGTCGATCGATGGGACCCCGCCGACTCGCAGAGGGTCCCAGATAGCCCAGATCATGGATCTTGGCGATGGCGGTTGTAGGCGTCTGGATCTTGGGGATGGCGGTTGTAGGCGTCCTGCACAGCCTTCATCATTTCACCGGAGGCGTCCGAGCGAGAATACGCGGGCTCTCGACCCTGCCGGCAACCGCCGTGCATCCAGGACCGTGGCGATACGCTCAAGTGGGCGCTCGTGAGTAACGCTCCCCCGTTGAGGGCGACTCGATTCGCGTAACGCCGCTGTCCTACCCGAAGAGTGAAGTCTTCTCGCTACTTGGCTTGACGCTGCATAAGTTGCGCGTGATGCTGTATCCATGGGCCTATTTCGGTCATTTCGATGCTGGGAAACTGGGCGATGGTAGTGTCCACGTGGATGCGACGTGCGCTGGCGCGCGGGCACGATCTCTGCGCCGACGAATATGCCACGGGCTCGACCGTTCCAGGCCCCGGTCTGAAGCGTGGGCCATGGCAAGCGGCGGCTCTGGACGAACCGTTCGCCCAGGCGCCCGAAGAGTACGTGCGATGCGCCAAGCCAGAGCGAAGGGTGGCTTCCGCCGACTGGATCCGACTGGCCGTCGTCCGGGGCGCGCCCGTGGGCATGTCACCCGTCGGAACGTGGAGAGAGGGGCACTCGATTGCCTGAATTCGCGGGTCATCGCCCCGTTTCGTGCCCGGAGGGCGTGGCAGAAACGACGATGCACACGGTCTCGCCGTTCCCCCGCGCCATCGGACGCTACGTCTTGTACGACGAGCTCGGGTCGGGGGGCATGGCCGCTGTGCACTTCGGGCGTCTGCTGGGGCCGGCCGGTTTCGCGCGTCCCGTCGCCATCAAGCGCCTTCACGCTCAGTACGCGCGCGACCCCGAATTCGTGAGAATGTTCCTGGACGAGGCCCGCCTCGCCGCGCGGATTCAACATCCCAACGTCGTGCCGATGCTGGATGCTCTGAGGGTCAAAGGCGAAGTGTTTCTCGTGATGGATTACGTCGCGGGCGCGAGCCTGTCGCACGTCAATCGTCTCATGCGGCGGCGCAGCGAGCAGATCCCGCCGCTCGTCGCGGTGGCCATCGTTGCCGGGATGCTTCACGGCTTGCATGCGGCCCACGAAGCGAAAGACGAGCAGGGAGCGCACCTCGAGATCGTGCACCGTGACGTCTCACCCCAGAACGCTCTGGTCGGAACCGATGGCGTCGCCCGTCTCATCGACTTTGGGATCGCCAAGGCGATGGGGCGCTTGCAGAGCACGCGAAGCGGTCAGCTCAAGGGCAAGCTCGCCTACATGGCGCCCGAACAAGTGCGGGGCGAGCCGGTGACCCGCCGTGCGGACGTGTACAGCGCGTCGGTCATCCTCTGGGAGACGCTGACCTCCAAGCGCCTTTTCGAAGCCGACAACGAAGCAAGTCTCCTTTCGCAGATGCTCACGGCGGAGGTGGCCGTTCCGAGTTCGATCGTTGCGGCTCTGCCACGATCCCTCGATCGCGCGGTGATGCGTGGTCTGCACCGCGATCCGGCCAAGCGCTACGAAAGCGCCCGCGAGATGGCCGCACACATCGAGGCGTGCATCGGTGTCGCCTCTCCGTCCGAGGTCGGCGATTGGCTGGAGCGAACGGTCGGTGACGAGCTGAGAGAGCGTGCGGCTCGTATCGAATCGCTCGAGCGAAACGGCGGAGAGATCGTCGGCGTCGCCGGAGAGAGCTCCAACCTGGCTGCGGCCGATTCGCTGACCGTCGGTGGCAAGCGCATGGCCAAGGCGTCGGAGACTCCCGTCCGCATTGGGCTTTTTCTGAGGGCGCTCGACAACGAGTACCAGCACCTTCAGCGCGAAGAATGCCTGCGCGTCGCCCGTCGGTACGGCTTCGTCGTGGCGGAAGCAAGTGGCCAAAACGATGCCGACGTCCAGCGCCGACAGATCGAAGAATGCTTGAAGCAGCCGGACGCCGTTCGACCGACGGTCCTTCTCGTCAACCCCGTCGACGAGGTCTCGCTTCGCGACACGGCGATGATGGCCGCCCGGGCGGGCGTGAACTGGGTCAGCCTGAACCGTGACGTGGACTACTTGGACGACTTGCGCCTCGAGTTCCCCGACCTTCTGGTGTGCAGTGTGAGCCCCGATCAACGGCAGGTCGGACGCATTCATGGCCGCCAGCTGCAGATGCTCTTGCCCGATGGGGGCGACGTCTTCTACGTCCAGGGTCCCCCCGGCACGTCGACGGGCCGCTTGCGCCTCGAAGCCACGCAGGCGGAGCTTGCCCACACCGCGGTGCGCCTCATCGTCGAAAGCTCCGATTGGACGATTGAAGGCGCCGCGGAGCTCGCGGCGCGTCGGCTGCGTGGTGGAGGACGCTCGGTTGGATCGGTCTCCGTCGTCTGTGCCCAGAACGACGGCATGGCCATCGGCGCGCGGTCCGTTCTGCTTGACCACCAAGACGCGTGCGGCGCCGACATTCCCCGAACGGTTCGCGCCATCGGCTGCGATGGCACCCCATCGTACGGCCGGCGGCTGGTGGGCGAGAGATCCCTCATCGCCACGATCGTCATTCACCCGACGACGGGGCGCGCCATCGAGGAAATCGCGCTTTGGTTCGAACGCGGTGGGGCTGCGCCGACGGCCATCACGATGGCCGTGAGCTCGTTTCCATCCCTTCTTGCGCTTCGCGATCGGGAGGCGCAAACGTCGGTCGAGCTCGGTGGATGAACCCGGAGCACGACGTTTCTGTCGACCGAGCGCCCGTGGGCTGCCAGCCGGTCACTCGAACGTCACCTTGCCGCCGCACACGACCGACGGCGACGACGACACGGCCCGGAAATAGAGATGGGTGCCTGGCACACCGTGGCATGGCGGATCGCCCGGCACCTTCGCCTACGATCGCGTGCTCGACGCCGCCATCGCTGAGGCCGAGACCGTCAAGCATCCGGTTTTCAAGCTTCTCCCCGCCGTCGCCCACGGAAGCCCACGGCGGGCGGCCAGCGGACTCGACCGGGTGATTCCGTGCCCCACGGGCCGGTGCGTCGAATTGCCCTCACACGACGCGTCAACGGCATACATTTGCGAGCGAGCGGGGGATCACGCGGCCATGGCGCAGCGCAGCGACGCGAACGATGGACACGACGAGCCGGGGGCGCCGTGAAAGTCGTGCTCGCCGACGACCAAAGGATCCTGAGAGACGGGCTTCGCGCCGTGCTCACGGCGGCTGGAGTCGAGGTGGTCGGAGAGGCGGGCGACGGCGATGCGGCCGTCGCGGAGGTGGAGCGCTCGCTGCCGGATGTCGTGGTCATCGACGTTGCGTTGCCCAAGCTCAACGGCATCGAAGCCACGCGCCGACTCAAAGCAAAGATGCCGGGCACCCACGTCGTCGCGTTGAGCATGAACTCGGATCCGCGCAACGTGATGGCCATGTTGGAAGCCGGGGCCACCGCGTATCTACTCAAGGACGCAGCGGCAGACGAGCTCCTTACCGCTTTGGGCGCGGTCAGTCGCGGCGAGACGTACCTCAGCCCGGCGATCGCCGCAGGGGTAGTCGACCATGCACTGCACGGCAGGTCGCTCGCCTCCTGCGCATCGGAGAAGCCGCTGAGCGCTCGGGAGCGCGAGGTCGTGCGACTCATCGCCGACGGCAAGTCATCGAAGGAGATCGCCGCCGTCCTCCACATCGCCGTGTCGACCGTCGATAGCCATCGACGTCAAATCATGGATAAGCTGAACCTGCGGAACATCGCGGACCTCACGAAGTACGCGATCCGCGAGGGCTTGACCTCGGCCGAGCGGTAAATCGCGCTCGTTGGGCCCCGGATCCCCGCGATGCGACCCCGGTTCGGCGTCCGCGAATCGACCGGGAAGGGCGGAGGCCGATCGTGCCATCGGGACGCCCGCGCCCATCGTCGTACCTCCGCCTTCAAGAGCGCTGGATGGCCGAGTCTGACACATCCTTAGGATCCGCAAGCGCCTTAGTCGAAATCAACGAGCCGCGCCCTGCGTGGCTTTGCCACTCGTCCGCGAAGCGAAGCGGGTTTCGGCCGGGGTCACGGTCACGAGCAAGACGCAGTCAGCCAAGTCCTTTCGGTCCATGAAGACGACCTCGCCGGGACGCCGGATCGGGGTCTTGGCGTCGTTTGCACAGCGCTCCACCCCTTTCGTAGACCGAATCACAGATCCAGGGGCTTGTATGGTTCCGTCGCGCGTTGGAGGCTTGTGCGTTCTTGGTGCACGCTTCGCCGCGCCCTCGGGCGTGATGCCGCAATTACGGGAGTCGGTAGCACAAGTGGAATCCGGGGGATCATGCATGATGAGTTGAATGCAAGGTCGCGCGATTCGCGACCTCCACGATCCATCCTCGTCGTCGAGCACGATGCGCTCGTCGCCGACGACATCCGGTCCGCGCTGCTGCGCTTTGGCTACGGTGTACCTCCGGCCGCCCAGTCGGCTGCGGATGCGCTGCTGGCGGTCGAAATCTACCAACCCGACCTTGTCGTGATGGACGTGCACCTGGAGGAGCAAGACGACGGCATTGCCGCGGCTGCGGCCATTCGCGCACGGTATCCGACCCCCGTCGTCTTTCTCGCGGCGCACGCCGACGATGCGACGCTGATGCGGGCCCAAAATCAAGCGCAACCGCAAGCTTACGTCCTCAAGCCCTACGGAGACCGCGAGTTGCGGGCGGCTGTCGAGGTCGCATTGCAGCGAAGCGCACTCGAGCAAGAGGTCAGCCAGCAGCGATCGCTGATGGCTGGAGTGCTGAGCGGGATGTCCGACGCCATCGCGGCCGTCGACGCACAGGGCAACATCGTGCTCGTCAACGAAGCGGGTCGTCGTGCGTTCGGCGATGTCATCCGCGGCGCACAGTCACCGGCGCCGACCCAAAGCCACGACGTTGGCCACGGGGTGTACCAGCTCGACGGGAAAACGCCGTTTCCGACCGAGGACCTGCCCTTCGTGCGCGCGCTCGCGGGCGAGGTCGTTCGCGACGTGGAGGTGTTCGTTCGGTCCGCCCACGATCCCGAAGGGCGTCTGTACAGCGTCAACGCCGGGCCGCAGCGCGACGCCAACGATGTCGTCTGCGGTGCCGTGGCGGTGGGGCGAGATGTCACCGAGCTGCTCGCCGCCCGCTCGGAGCTCCGAGAACAGTCGGAGACCGACCCCCTGACGGGCGCGTACAACCGCAGGGGTTTCTTGCATGTCGGGCAAACGGCGTTCGACGTGGCGCGCGGGTCGGGGCGTCAGCCGGCGGTCTTTTTCATCGATCTCAACGGCATGAAGGGAATCAACGATTCGCTCGGGCATGCGGAAGGCGATCGCATGCTCATGGACGTTACCTGGGTGCTGCGGGGGTGTTTTCGCACATCCGACATCGTCGGCCGCCTGGGCGGCGATGAATTCGTCGTCCTTGCGCCCGATGCGGGCGAGCACGCCGACGGGCTTCGAGAGCGGCTGCGCGCAGCGGTCATGCAGTTCAACACCGGCTCCGAGCGCCCCTACCGGATCTCGATCAGTGTCGGAATGAGTCGGTGCAGTTCGGAGGATTCCTTGTCGCTCGAGGGCCTCGTCGAGCAAGCGGACCGGCGCATGTACGAAGACAAAGCGGCTCGAGGCGTCCGCCGTGCTCGCGACGTTTCCGTGGTACCGCCGCCGGCGGTCTCACGGCCCGGTTGGCCCCCATCCGCGGCTTCGGCGCACCCGGCAGCCGTGCCCGCGGCACACGCCTCGCCGTCCGGGCTCGCTGCCGTCTCCTTTTCTGCCCGGCCGGACAGCGGGCCGCCGGAGAAGAGAGCTCGCAAGCGCATCCTGCTGGTCGACGACCAGTCGCGCAACCTCGCGCTGCTCGAAGCGCTGCTGGCCCCTCTTGGCCATGAGCTCGTCATGGCGAAAGACGGACTCTCCGCAGTCGCCGCCTTCAATCGGTTCAAGCCCGACCTGGTCCTTCTGGATCTGGTGATGCCCGGCCTGGATGGTCTCGAGGTGCTGAAGTACATCCGCGCAGAAAGCGGAGCCGAACATGTTCCGGTCATCGTTGTCACCGCCCATTCCGAACCCGAACACAAGCTGCGTGGTCTCGAAGCGGGCGCGGACGACTTTCTCGAAAAGCCGGCCGACGGGCGCGGTCTGCGCATCCGCGTCTCGACCCTTCTGCAACTGAAAGACTCGAGGGATGCACTGCGCCGGCTGAACGAACAGCTGGAGGCACGAAATGACCAGCTCAAACGCCTGCAGCACGAACAGCAGGAGTTGACCGCTTTCGTCGTGCACGATCTGAAGAGCCCTCTCGCAGCGCTTTGGTCGAACCTCGAGTACGCGCGACATCCGGCCCGCGACAGCCCCGATCACCAGGAAGCGCTCGACGATGCCGCGCGCGCCTGCCAGCGGCTGCGCTCGATGATCGACAATTTGCTCGTCATTTCGCGTCTGGAGGATTCGGAGTTTCCAATTCACAACGAGCTCATCGTTGTTTCGGATCTGCTGCGCGAGGTTCTCTTCGAGTACGTTCGACAGGCGGAGGAGCGAGGGGTCCAGCTGCTGGAGCCACCCCGCACGAGCGCCCACGTTCGGGCCGATCGCGTGCTCCTTCAACGGGTCATCCAGAACATTCTCGACAACTCGTTGAGGCACACGCCCGAGCAGGGGCGGATGGGCATCGCGACTCATTCCGACGGCGCGATCGAGATTGCCATTTCCAATTCCGGGCCGCCCATCCCTCCGTCCGACAGGCTGCGTATCTTCGAGAAATTCACGCGGATCGACGGGGGCACGACTCAGGGCAACGCGGGCCTCGGCTTGTACTTCTGCAAGCGCGCGATCGAGGCGCTCGGAGGGACCATTTCCGTCACGGAGACACCCGAGTGGCCGACCTCGTTCGTCCTGCGCTTGCCGGCGTGATCTTGGGCGATCGAACGCTGCGGAACACTTCCATGGCCGACGAGAGTCCCAGCGCGGATGCCACGTCTCTCGTGTACGAGCTCGTGCAGCAATCGCGCGATGGGTTGTTGGCGCTCTCCACGGAAGGCAAAGTCCTCTTTTGGAGCCCGGGGGCTCAATCCATCTTTGGGTACACGCCGGAGGAGGCGACCGGGCGCGTGCTCGACGATTTGGTGCTTCCTGCGGATCGCCGCGACGAAGCGCGCGACATGATGGCGCACGTGCTCACGAAGGGAACGGCGCTGTTCGAGACGGTGCGACGGCGCAAGGACGGATCGCCGGTGAGCGTCGAGGTCTCGATGCGCGCGGTCCGGACCCCGGAGGGCCACGTTCGATTCATTGCCGCGAACATGAAGGACGGCAGCCAGCTCCAGAGCTTGCGCGACAAGCGAGCTGTCGAGTCGAAGTTTCGCGGTTTGCTGGAGGCGGCGCCGGACGCGATGGTCATCATCGGCGACGACGGACGAATCGCGCTCGTCAATGGCCAGACCGAAAAGGTGTTTGGCTATCGGCGCGACGAACTGCTGGGCCAGCCGATCGAGGTACTCGTGCCGAAGCGGTTCCGCGCGGTTCATCCGGATCGGCGCCGCAGTTACTTCGCGGACCCGCGTACGCGCCCGATGGGCGCCGGTCTCGAGCTCTTCGGGCTGCGCAAGGATGGCTCCGAGTTCCCGGCGGAAATCAGCTTGTCTCCGATGGAGACCGAGGCCGGCAGGCTGGTTACCGCCGCCATTCGCGACATCACCGAGCGCAGGAAGGCCGAGGACAAGTTCCGTGGGCTGCTCGAATCCGCCCCCGACGCCATGGTCATCGTGAATCGTGAAGGGCGAATTGTCCTCATCAACGCGCAAACGGAGACCTTGTTCGGCTATCGGCGCGAGGAGCTCCTCGGTCAACCGATCGAGACGCTGGTCCCGGAACCGTTCCGCAATCGGCACCCTGCACTCCGTTCCGGATACTTCGTCGAGCCTCGATTGCGGCCGATGGGCAAAGGCGCGGACCTGTTCGGACTCCGCAAGGACGGAACGCAGTTCGCGGCGGAGATAAGCCTCAGTCCAATCCAAACTTCGGAGGGGACGCTCGTGACGGCCGCCATCCGCGACATTACCGAACGCAAGCAAATGGAAGAGCGGATGCAACAGGCCAACCGCATGAAGAGCGAATTCCTCGCAAACATGTCCCATGAACTACGCACGCCGTTGAATGCCATCATCGGATTCGCCGAGCTCATCACCGATGACAAGGTCGACGGGAATTCGCCCCGGCTCAAGGAGTTCGTGGGGCATATTCTCGTGAGCGGCCATCACCTGCTGCAGCTGGTCAATGACATTCTCGATCTCTCGAAGGTCGAGGCGGGCAAGATGGAGTTTTACCCGGAGAGGGTCGACCTGTCACAGCTCGTCAACGAGGTCGTTACGATGTTGCGCACGGTCGCATCCAATCGACGGCTCCGCGTGAATGCGGAGGTCGACGCGGCACTGAACGACGTCGTGCTGGACGCCGCTCGCCTGAAGCAGGTGCTCTACAATTACCTTTCCAATGCTATCAAGTTCACCGGCGAGGGCGGCCGCGTCGACGTCCGCATTGGCGTCGACACGCCGACGGGCTTTCGGCTGGAAGTCGAAGACACGGGGCCGGGAATCCGACAAGAGGATCTGGGCCGGTTGTTCGTGGAATTCCAGCAATTGGACGCGACCCTCACCAAGAAGCACTCCGGGACCGGGTTGGGCTTGAGTTTGACCAAGAGGATCGTCGAGGCGCAAGGGGGGTGCATCGGGGTTCGCAGCGTGGTGGGCCAAGGAAGCGTATTTCATGCGATTCTCCCGCGTCATCCTCGAGTGCCGGCCTTGTCCCTGGATCCGCCGGCGAGGTCCGCGTTGTCGTCGAGTCCGCCGGTCGTCCTCGTCGAGGCCACTGGCCCGGTGCAGGCCCGCCCCGTGGACGAAGCCGCGGTGATCTCGTCGCTGACGCGGGCGGGGGTGATCGGGCATCGACAGGGAACCGTGCTCATCGTCGATGACGATGGGGCAAGCCTGGAGCTCATGGCGGCGACGCTGACCTCCCTCGGCTACGCAACCGACTGCCAACAGGACGCCGCGTCGGCACTGATTGCGGTGGAGACGAGGCGGCCGGCGGCCATCGTCTTGGACCTCCTGATGCCGCGGATGGGTGGCTTCGAGTTCCTGGGACGGTTTCGCAGCCAGGCGCAAAACCGGGACGTGCCGATCATCATTTGGACGGCGAAGGACCTGACGGCGGCCGAGCAGGCTCGCCTTCGCGAAGAGGCCCAGGCGGTGCACAGTAAGGCGCGGGCCAGCACGGCCGGCGTCGTTCACGAACTGGAGCGTCTGTTGCGCCCAAGCCCCGTTGGACGTTTGAAAGGTTGAGCCATGTCCGGAGAACCGATCCTTCTCATCGAAGACAACGCGGCCAACGCCGCGCTCATTCTATTTCTCCTCACGGAGGGCGGCTACGATGTCCGAGTCGCCGTCGATGCTCGAGCGGCCTTGACCGAGCTCGAGAATTTCCGGCCCTGGTTGATCCTGATGGACGTGCAGCTCCCGGGCATGGATGGCCTGGAGCTCACACGTCGTCTCAAGGCGGATGACCGGACGCGCGAGATCTGCATCGTTGCGCTGACGGCGTACGCGATGAAGGGCGATGCTCAGCGGGCGCGTGACGCCGGGTGCGATGACTACATCACAAAGCCCATCGATACGCGCACTTTCCCCGGCGTCGTCAAGACGCATCTGCGGCGCCGCGTTGCGGCGATCCGAGGAACAACGGAAAAAGAGGTCGAGCCGGACTCTGCCCCGATGGATCCGTCTGCGCGACTCCGAGACGGTTCCGCTCGTCGAGGATAAGAGCGAGTGCGAGGTGCACACCGGCGTAGGGTCGCACCCGTGCCTGCGATGACGCGGCGTGACCGGCGTTTCGACCCATCCTGAAGATCGGCGAGGCCCAGGTAGTCGAAATCGATGAGCAACTCTCGCTTCGTTCGCGATCCATTTCGCGGACTCGACCTCCTCAGATTTGAGGACTTGCATGGTTGGGCCCGACGTCCGAAGCTGGCACGCCCTTCGTCGCCGATTCGGCGGGCGCTCGCGCGTGGCGTCGAAGGGTGTCGGATAGGCACACGCAGGGGGATCCGGGGGAACCATGCACGATCTGAACGGGGCTTCACGCGGTTCGCGACCTCCACGATCCATCCTCGTCGTCGAGCACGATGCGCTCGTCGCCGCCGACATCCGGTCTTCGCTGCTGCGCTTCGGTTACGGCGTACCCCCGACCGCCGAGTCGGCTGCGGACGCGCTGCTCGCGGTCGAGATCTACCAACCCGACCTCGTCTTGATGGACCTCCACATCGAGGAGCGCGGCGACGGCATTGCCGGGGCTGCGGCCATTCGCGAGCGGTATCCGACCCCCGTGGTGTTTCTCGCGGCGCACGCCGACGATGCGATTCTGATGCGGGCTCAAGAAGAAGCCGAGCCACACGTCTACGTCCTCAAGCCCTACCGGGACCGCGAGTTGCAAGCGGCCGTTGAGGTCGCACTGCAGCGGCACGCGCTCGAGCAAGAGGTCAGCCAGCAGCGATCGCTGCTGGCTGGAGTGCTCAGCGGGATGTCCGATGCGGTCGCGGCCGTCGACGTGCTCGGCCACATCGTGCTCGCCAACGAAGCGGGCCGTCGTGCATTCGGCGATGCCATCGCCGGCGTGCGGTCGCCGACGGGTGCCCATGGCTACGGGGTCTACCAGGCCGACGGTGAAACGCCGTTTCCGACCGAGGACCTTCCCTTTGCGCGCGCGCTCGCAGGCGAGGTCGTTCGCGACGTGGAGGTCTTCGTCCGCTCAGTCGATGATCCCGAAGGGCGTCTGTACAGCGTCAACGCCGCGCCGCTACGCGATGCCAAGGACGTCGTGTGCGGTGCCGTTTCGGTGGGGCGAGATTTCACCGAACTGCTCGCCGCCCGATCGCAGCTGCGCGAGCAGTCGGAAACCGACGCCCTGACGGGTGCATACAACCGGCGTGGCTTCTTGCACGTCGCGCAAAGGGCGTTCGACGCGGCGCGCGGGTCGGGGCGGCAGCCGGCGGTCTTTTTCATCGATCTCAACGGCATGAAGCGCATCAACGATTCGTTCGGGCATGCGGAAGGCGATCGCATGCTCACGGACGTCACCGGGGTCCTGCGGGCGTGCTTTCGGACGTCGGATATCGTCGGTCGTCTCGGCGGCGATGAATTCGTCGTTCTCGCGCCCGATGCGGGCGATTACGCCGAGGTGCTTCGTGAACGGCTGCGCACGGCGGTCACGCAATTCAACGCCGGAGTCGAACGCCCCTACCGGATCTCGATCAGCGTCGGAATGAGTCGGTGCAGTTCGGAGGATTCGTTGTCGCTCGAGGGGCTCGTCGAGCAGGCGGACCGGCGCATGTACGAAGACAAACTGGCTCGAAGCCTGAGCCGCTCTCGGGTCGGCTCCGCGGTGCCACCGCCGTCGGTCTCCCCGCCCGCATTGCCCCCATCCGCAGCCTCTGCGAGCCCCGAAATTTTCCCTGTTCCACACGACTCGCGGTCTGGGCTTGCGGCCCTCTCATTCTCTTCCCGCCCGGCCGGTGGGCCGCAAAGAAAGACGGCGCGCAAGCGGCGCTGACGAGGGTCTCGAAAACGCCGGCCGACGGTCGCCGGTCGGCGCATCCGCGTCTCGATCCCCGAACGAGCCTCTCGCGGCGACGTTCGCCGTCAGTCGACCCGTTGATAGGTGAGCGTGTACACGACCGGAATCGACAACCTGGGGCTGCTCACCGTCGCCTTCATCGTGAGCCTCGCGCCGTCGGGGCTCAACATGAACTCGTTCGTGCGCGATCCACCGTCGTCGGCGCGGAATACCTGCACGAGACGCTCCCCCTCGAAACGCTGAGACAAGACGATGGCCTCGTCGTCGACGCGGTAGGGTACGGGCGCCCCGGTCTCGGGGCTGACGGCAACCGGGTGGCCCGGAACCGTCGAGCGAATCGTGCCACCGCTGAACTCGAACTTGCAGGTGGGTACGATGGTCGTTCGGTCCGCCACCTTCGCGCGTGCGATGCCGCGGAAGGCGAAGAAGAACGCCGCCACGCTTCGATCGATCGCGTCGGCGCGTGCCCGTTGCTCGGCCGCATCTCCCGCGAATCGGTACGAGCCGGCGTACCGCATTCGCAGTTTCACGGCCGGACTGCCCACGGCAGCCGACTCTTCATCGGCCTTGGTGGTGTCAGCGCGGATGACAGGGGTCACGAAGCATGCGGCGGCAAGGCTCCCCACGATGGCGAAGTGGCCGGCGCGTCGCGCGCGAGCTGCTCGGTGTGGGCTGACGTTTCGAGGGCGCATGGGTCCTCCTTTCGGCTGGGTGCGTTGTCTTGGGAGTAGGGTGCCTCGAGTTGGACTTCTAGTCGCTTCTGGGTCGCCGCGCGATCCGCCGACTGCGGCGCCGCATTCGAGAGCGATCGGCAGCGCGCCACCTCAGCGGATCCCGAGGCGTTTCGACAGCGATTCGAGCCAGGCCAGAACGACGTTCTCCCCGCCGCAACGGGGCATCCCGGCGAGTGCGGCTCCGAGCAGGAGCTCGACGCGGGCGCGCGCCGCCTCGACCCCGAAGGCACGCACGATGCTCGGCCTGCCGAGCGCCGCGTCCCTGCCGGTGGGTTTGCCGATGCGCCTGGCGTCACCGATCGCGTCGTTCAGGTCGTCCACGGCCTGGTAAGCCCGGCCGAGGGCTTCACCAAACCCGCGCCACGGCTGTGGCGGCGCCCCCGCTGCGATCGCACCCATCGCCGCGGCGGCCTCGAAGAGCGAGGCCGTCTTCGCTCGCTGGTACTCTTCGAGCGGCGCGACGGGCTCACTCTCCCAGGCCTGCCCGGCCAGGATCCCCCGTGTGGTCCCGGCCGCGGCGGCGAGCGTCTGCAACAGCGGGCCGAGTCTGGCCGGAGCCGTCGAGGACGCGTGCACGATCACGTCGAAGGAGTGCACGATGAACGCGTCCCCTACGAGGAGCGCGAGCGCCTCTCCGAACACCTTGTGCACCGATGGCTTACCGCGCCGCATGTCGGCGTCGTCGAAGCACGGCAAGTCGTCGTGAACGAGCGAGGCGCAGTGCAGCAGCTCGATCGCCGCGGCCGCTGCGTCGGCCACCTCGGGTCGCCCGTCTCCGCACGCGATCGCTGCGACCAGACAGAGCTGGGGGCGCAGCCGCCCGCCGCCAGGAAACAGTGCATAACGTTGAGCGTCGTGCAGCCGCGGCGGGCAGCCGGGACCGACCGCGCACGTCCGGAACGCGACATCGAGAGCGTGCTCCACCCGGGGCGCGAGATTTCCGAGCTCGGACCGCAGTTCACGGGGGGAGTGGCTCGGGACGTTCGCCATGCTTCAAACTATAATCAAAGTATAGACAAAATCAATCGAAGATGTATATAGTACGTTCATGGTCCGGAGCGCACCGCGTGCGATCGTCATCGGGGCGGGGGTTGGGGGCCTCGCCTGCGCCATCGACCTCGCCGGATCGGGATACGCGGTGACGCTCCTCGAGCGTGCGCCGCAGGTCGGGGGCAAGATACGGACGGTCGGCGTAGGGGGCCTCCGCGTCGACGCTGGGCCGACGGTGCTGACGATGCGCTGGGTGTTCGACGAGCTCTTCGCCGCCGCCGGCCGCTGCGTCGAGGACTATGTCCGTCTGGAGCGCGCGCAGGTGCTCGCGCGTCACGCATGGCCCGACGGCGGGCGGCTCGATCTCTTCGCTGACCAGAAGCGCTCCGCCGAGGCCATCTCCGCGCTGTGCGGGCGGCAGGAGGCGGAGCGCTACCGGAGCTTCTGCACGGTTGCGCGCCGGATCTTCGAAACTGTGGAGGGGCCCTTTCTTCGATCTCAGCGTCCGGGGTTCGGCAGCTTGCTGCAGCACGCGGCACGGATGGGGCTCCCCGCGCTGTCGCGGATCGACGCCCGTCGAACGATGGCGCGAGCGCTCGAGGGGGCGTTTCGCGACCGGCGTCTTCGCCAGCTCTTCGCGCGATACGCCACGTATTGCGGCTCGTCGCCGTTCGACGCCCCCGCGACGCTCAACGTGATCGCCCACGTCGAGTCGCTCGGCGTTCACCGGGTCGCTGGGGGCATGTCCGCGCTGGGCAACGGCCTCGAACGTTTCGCGCGCGATCTCGGGGTCGAGGTCCGTTGCGACGCGGACGTGGCCGAGGTGCTCGTGCGCGCCGGGCGTGCCGTGGGGGTCGAGCTCCGGACCGGTGAGCGGATCGAGGCCGACGCCGTCGTCGCCAATACGGATGTCTCCGCGCTGGGCAGCGGCTTGCTCGGCGGAGCCGTCGCACGTGTCGCCAAGGTCACCGGCGGCAGGTCTCGCTCGCTCTCCGCGGTCACCTGGGCGCTTGCGGCTCGCGCTCGGGGCTTGCCGCTCCTGCACCACAACGTTCTTTTCTCGGACGACTACGCGGCCGAGTTCGCGTCGCTTGCGGTGGACCGCCGGGTCCCCGCCGCGCCGACGGTCTACGTGTGCGCCCAGGATCGGGGCGACGAGCCGGTCGACCGCCCCGAGGAGCGGATGCTCATCGTCGTGAACGCGCCGGCCACCGGAGACGACCCATCGGCCTGGAGCAGCGAGGAGAGAGAGAGATGCGAGACGGAAATGCTCTCGGCGATGGCGCGGTGCGGGCTCGAGCTCTCCTCGCGCGCGAGCGTCCAGACGACTCCGGTGGAGTTTCACCGCATGTTTCCGGGGACGGGCGGGGCCCTCTACGGACCGATCGCGAACAGCCCGTTCTCCGCCCTGTCTCGTCAGGGATCGAGAACGAGGATCGCGCGCCTCTACCTTGCGGGCGGGAGCGTTCACCCTGGGCCTGGGGTGCCGATGGCGGCCCTGAGCGGTTGCCTCGCCGCCCAGAGCCTCAAAGAGGACCTCCCCTCGATCGGCCGATCGCGCCCGGTGGGTACCAGTGGGTCTATCTCGACGGCGTGAGCGACGACGGCGCTCTGTCGATCGTCGTCATCGCCCTGCTCGGAAACCCATTCTCACCGGGGTATGCGCGAGCGCGTCGGAGGCGGCAAGGCGCTCGCGCGCTCGACTTTTGCGCCCTCAACGTCGCGGTCTACGGGCCGAGGGGTAGGCGCTGGGCCCTCCACGAACGAAGCGTCCGCGACGCGGACCGCGACGCGAGGAGCGTGGGGATCGGCGGCAGCCGGGTCTCCTGGGTGGGAGACGTGCTCGTCATCGACCTCGACGAGCGCACCTTGCCGTGGGCCAGGCCCCTTCGAGGCCGAGTGATCTACCGCCCCGCATCGGCGCCTTCCGCCGCGTTTTCCTTGGACGGATCGGGCCTGCACACCTGGTGGCCGGTCGCGCCTGAGGGACGCATCGACGTGTCTCTCGACGAACCCGGCGTGCGTTTCTCCGGGCACGGGTATCACGACGCCAACGCCGGCGACGCCCCGCTCGAGACGACCTTCGCGCGCTGGACCTGGTCTCGCGCGCGCATGGGGGACGGTCGAACGGGCATCGCCTACGACGTCATCGAGAGGTCGGGCGACCGGAGGTTGATCGCGCTCGACCTCGACGCTCGGCGCGGGGCGCTCACCCCGATGGCCGACCCGTGCCCGGCCCCTCTGCCGATCACGCGATGGCGAATCCAACGCGAGGCGCATGGCGACGCCTCGTCCTCGCCGAGAGTCCTACGAGAGCTCGAGGACACGCCGTTCTATGCCCGCGCCCTTGTCGAGACGCGCCTCCAAGGGCGTAACGCCGTCGCGATGCACGAGACCCTTTCTCTGGATCGCTTCGCGCGCTCGTGGGTGCAGTTTCTCCTCCAGTTTCGGATGAGGCGCCGAGGATCGGCGCGGTCTTCTCCGTGTTCGACCCGCTCCGTTCGGTTGGGGTCGCTGTGAGCCCGTTCGTCCTCCGAGCCCTCACCTGGGTCCCGGTCGCGCTCGTCGTCGCCGTGGCGATGGACTTCTGGGCAGCGATTCTCCACGGCCGGCTGTGGCACGCCCGGCTCTGGCCGGTTCATCGCTCGCATCACGAGCCTCCTTCGGGTGCCGGTCGCCTCGAAGCGAACGACGCGCTCTCCCTGCTCCATGCCCCGATCGCGATCGCGCTCATTGTCGTCGGCTGCCGGGGCACGCCCGGGGTTCTGCGCGAGATCGCGTTCGGTGCCGGCATCGGAATGAGCCTCTTCGGTGTCGCGTACTTCGTGGTGCACGACGGGCTCGTGCACGCGCGCCTGCCCGTGCACGGTTTGCTCCGCTTCCGCTACTTCCGGGCCGTTGCACGGGCGCATCGGGCGCACCACGAGGCGGCGGGCGGCGCTCCGTACGGCTTCTTCTTCGGGCAATGGGAGCTCGCTCGCGCCCAGGGCATCAGCCGCTCGCGATCATCGACCGGGCGAGCCCGAAGCTCCAGCGGCCCACGACGCTGAGGCCGAGCCCGCGCACGATCTTTCCCCACACGGCCGGGTGACGGCGGGCCGTCCGCCGCAGAAAGTCGACGAATGCCGCCGGCCGCATCTCGTCCCGGAGCAGCCGCGCGTACGGCTCGTTGCCCATCTCGTGCAGAGTGCAAAACGCAGCGTCCAGGAGCGCGTTCACTTCGTCGCCTTGGAACTGCCGCGCCGCCATCAAATGCGCAAGCGCGCCGGTGAGGGCGTGGACGGGCGCGTCGTGGACCACGGTTCGAAGGTCCACCCGAGGGTCGTCGAGCGCACGGGCGATCGCGTCCGCGGCGGGCACGATCGACCGGAGCGTGGCTCCGAAGCCGCAGTAGGTGAGAGGCGAGTGCCGGGCCGCCGCGTCCCCGACGAGGACGACGCGGCCGTCCGGGGGTCGCGGCGCAGGAGTGAGGCGCGACCAGCCGGGGATGAACCCGAAGGTCGGTCGCAAGAGCTTCGCGTCTCCTCGCTTGTACCCGGGCAGTGTCGCGAAGAACCTCGCAAAGAGCTCGGCGAGCGAGGTCCTCTCTCCGGCGCGTGCGTAATAGAAGAGGTAGACGGTAGTCTCGCCGCTCCGCCCGGGGAACGCCTCCCAGACGTGTTGCCGCCCGCGTTCGATCGGATCGACAGTCGCGAGGATCTCGCCGACGCGCGGCGACATTTCGGCCGGGCCGTCCCCCTCGGCGAGCCCCTGGAGGACGCCGCCCACCGTGGGGCAGACCAGGTCGGCCGTGGCATACGGGCTGGTCGTTCCACGCGCATCGACCATGAGCTTGGCTGTGACGTGTTGCGTTGCCCCAGCGCTCGTACGAAAGCGAAGCTCTACACCCGTCGGCCCAGACGCGTGCGCGTCGAGCGCGTAGCCGTCGAAGATGCAGACCCCCCGTTTGGCCGCGAGCGCGCGGGCGCGTGCCAGGAGCGGCCCCGCCTCGACGGCGTGATCGAGCACTCCGACGACCGGGTAGCTCGCGCCGCCGTGGAACCGGCAGATGCCGTGGTCGTAACGGGCGACGATCAGCTCGGCGAGCTCGTCCTCCGAGACCACCCCGGCCTCGACCAGCGCGTGCAGCTCCGGGCCGCTCGCGTTCCATTCACGGTGCGCGGCCCCGACCCGCGCGCGGTCGAACACGGCCACCCCGACGCCGCGCGCGGCGAGCACGGGAGCGAGCATCGACCAGAGCCCCCCTCCGACGATCGCGACGTCGAAGTCCGTGTCCGCGCCCCGTGCCGGCTTCGCTGGGGGATCTGCGCGCACCGGTGGCTCCTGGCGGTGGCGATCCAGGTGGTCCAGTCTCTCGAGCAGTTCGGGGCCACCGGCTTCGCGCACCCGCGCACGCGCCGCCTCGCCGCCCATCACGGCCCCTCCGCGCACGCCGCCACGAGAAATCGCGTCGAACCGAGCGGGGGCGCGTCGAGGATGCGTCGTCGCTCGAAGCGGGCCCGGAGCGACCAGAGGACGAGCCACAACTTGCGCGCGCGGGGCACGACGGCGCGCCGCGTGATCGAGTCGAAGCCGGCACGGACCACGCAGCGTCCGATGTCCGAGTAGATGAGCTTGGCCGCCCGGATCCCCACCCGACAGTCCGCGGGGAGCGCCGCAATGGCGGCGTCCGCTCTCGCGTAGAGATCGTCGGCGGAGCGAAGCAGGCGCGCTACGACCGACCGCGTCGCGTCGTCGGCGCGCGGCCGCTCGAGCCAGCGGTCGGGCTCGATGCCGGCGGCGCGCATCCACTGCAGAGGCAGATAGATCCGACCGCGCGCGGCGTCCTCCCCGACGTCTCGCGCGATGTTCGTCAGCTGCATGGCGACGCCCAGGTCGCACGCGCGCGCGAGGACCCCGGCCGCGCGCTCTCCCATGAGCAGAGTCATGATGGCGCCGACCGCGCCCGCGACGCGGGCAGCGTAGGCATGGAGATCGTCCAGGGTCTCGTAGCGCCGTCCCACGGCGTCCCAGGCGAGCCCCTCGAGCAGGGCCTCGAACGGCTGCAGCGGAAGGCGAAGACGTTCGACGACGTCGGCGAGCGCCCGGTCCACCGGATCGTTTCCGGGCCGTCCGAGGAAGATCCGGTACAGCCGGTCGCGCAGCTCATCGACCGCGGTTTCGGTGGCGTGGGGGTCGGCGTCGATGCGATCGTCGGCGATGCGGCAGAACGCGTAGACCGCGGCGGCAGGTCGGCGCACCCGCTTCGGCAAGAGGAGCGACGCGACGGCGAAGCTCTTCGACCCGGTCCTGAGAATGGCGCGGCACGCCTCGAAGTCTTCGGGGGTCGCGTTACGCCGCACGGGGCACCAGCGAGTCGAGCACGCGGGCCGACGAGAGCACGCCGGGCACCCCGGCGCCCGGGTGCGTGCCCGCGCCCACCAGGAACAGGCCGCCGACCTCCTCGCTCTGGTTGTGCGGGCGAAACCACGCGCTCTGTCCGAGCACGGGCTCGAGCCCGAACGCCGCGCCTCTCACGCTGAGAAGGTCGTCTCGGAAGTGCTGGGGCGTCATCAGCCGCGACGTCACGAGGTTTCGGCTCAGGCCGGGCAGCAGCGTGGCCTCGAGGTGCTTCTCGATCGCCCTTCGATACGGCTCCGCGCGCTCGGTCCAGTCGATCCCCGCGTCGAGGTTCGGCACGGGGGACAGGACGTAGAAGCCGTCGCACCCGGCCGGGGCGAGCCCCGGGTCCGTCGCCGTCGGCCTGTGCAGGTACAGGCTGAAGTCTTCGGCGAGCACGTGGCGTCGGAAGATGTCCCTGAGGAGCTCCTTGTAGCGCGGCCCGAGCAGGATCGTGTGGTGCGCCACGTCGGGATAGCGGGTCTTCGTGCCGAAGTACCAGACGAAAAGGCTCATCGAGTAGCGGGCGTGGTCGAGCTTGCGGTCGGTCCAGCGGCGCCGGTACTTCGCCGGCACGAGGTGGCGGTAGGTCCACGCCGAGTCGGCGTTGGAGACGACGACGTCGGCCGCGACGATCTCGCCCGACGCCAGCCGAACGCCTCGAACCTGGCGCTGCTCGACGAGGATCTCCTCCACCGTGCTGCCGTACCGGATCGATCCGCCCAGTCCGTCCATGAGGTCGAGCAGGCCCCGCACCAGCCTGCCGGTTCCCCCCATGGGGAAATGCACGCCCCAGGTTCGCTCGAGGTACGGGATCAAGCTGTAGATCGAAGTCGTCGTGAAGGGATTGCCGCCGACGAGCAGCGGGTGAAAGCTCAGGACCTGACGCAGTCGCTCGTTTTCCACGAACCTTGAGACGAGCCCGTAGACCGTCCGGTAGCTCTCGAGCTTCATCATGGCGGGAACGACGCGCGCCATGTCCGTCCACCGGGTGAAGGGGACGTGCGCGAGCTTCTCGAACCCGACGGAGAAGATGTCCTGGCTCATCTTCACGAATCGCTCGTACCCGGCGAGATCGTCGGGCGCGAGCCGCTCGATCTCCGAGCGCATCTTCTCCGCGTCGCCCGTGTAGTCGAAGATCGACCCGTCGTGAAAACGGATCCGATAGAACGGCGACACGGCGCGTAGATCGACGTGGTCGGCCATTCGCTTGCCGCAAAGGGCCCAAAGCTCCTCGAAGAGGAACGGCGCGGTGATGACCGTAGGGCCGGCGTCGAAGGTGAAGCCGTCGCTCTTCCACACGCGCGCCCGGCCCCCCGGCCGATCGCTTCGCTCGAGGATCGTGACGTCCCAGCCCCGCGCGCCGAGCCGAACGGCTGCCGCGAGGCCCCCGAACCCGCTGCCGATGACGATGGCGCGTCGCGCGCCGGAAGTGGTTGGCATCGGTCCCTCCACGTTGTATAATGTTTATGTATACTTTATGCAAAGCATGTCAACCGGCCATGGGTGATCAAGACTCGCCGCCCTCGAAGCAGGTCCCGCCGGGGCCGGCACCCGAGACGGGCGCACATCGCGGCCCGCTCCGCATCCACGTGGTCGCGGAGCTCACGGGTGTCCCCGAGCCGACGCTGCGCGCGTGGGAGCGACGTTATGGAATTCCGATGCCGGAGCGCACGGCCGCGGGCTACCGCCTCTACGGTCCTCACGACCTCGAGCAGGTGCGCGAAATGCGGCGCCTCTGCGACGGGGGCATGGCCGCATCGGAAGCGGCGAAGCTCTTGCTGTCCGGATTCCGAGGCGACGGCGCCGAGGCTCAGGCGCGCCTCGACCCCTACGCCGTCTTCGCCGAGGCGCTCATGGATGCCGTGACCCGCTTCGACGACGCAGGGCTCGATCGGCAGCTTCGGCGCTTGCTGCTCCTCGGATCCACGACCACGCTTCTCGACCGGGTTCTCGTGCCGGTGCTCCGCGAAATCGGCCAGCGGTGGCACCGGGGCGAGATCTCGGTCGCCCAGGAGCACCTCGCTTCGCACCGTCTCGGCACGCTCTTGCGCAACCTGCTCCAACTCTCCCCGGGGGCGGAGAGTGATTCGCGCGCGCTGCTCGCCTGCTTCGCGGACGACGAGCACGAGCTCGGCCTGCTCGGCACGGCGATGCGCTTCTCGGGCTGGGGGCTGCGCCCGGTGTTCCTCGGCGCGCGCACGCCGCCCGGGGCCGTTCGGACCGCCATCGAGGCGATCTCCCCGGTGCTGGTCGCGCTCTCGGTCACGATCACTCCGGAGAGAGCGCGCGCCCGCGAGCTGGTCGACGACTACGCGAGCGCGTGCGCTGCGGTCCCGTGGATCGTCGGCGGGACGGGCGCCGGGGCGATCGCCGACATGATCCGCGCGCGCGGCGGCGAGGTCGAGCCGGAAGACCCGTCGGCGCTCCGAGGCGTCCTACGCACGATGCTCGAACGAGGCTCGGCCCAGCCCGCGCCGGCGACCAGGCCGCGAAGAAAGAAGCCATGAGACCGGCGATCGCACCGGCGGCCTTCGCGGGGGGCTCGAGGCTGGCCGCGAGCGACGCCGCGATTTCGCTGGCGGTTCGAGTCTGGTAGCCGTCGTGGGCTCCGACGGACCCGAGGACCCGGCGCGAGCTGAAGAACGGATGCGACGCAAAACAAGGAGTGGACCATGAGCAACAACGAGTCGACCGCCAAGATCTTCCGGGTCACAGTCGAAGTCGCCGACATCGAAAAAGGGGCCGCGTTTTACGCCACATTGCTCGGCACTCCGGGCAAGCGCCACCCCGGAGCGCGCCAGTACTTCAACTGCGGCGGCGTCATCCTCGCCGTGCTCGACGTGTCGGCGGGCGGCCCGCCGCCGACGCCGGGGCCCAAGTCCCTGTACTTCGCGGTCGCCGACGTCGCGGCCGTGCACGCCCGCGCCAAGGCCCTCGGCGTTCTGGCCTCGTTCAAGGTTCACGGCCAGCCCGCAAGCGACTTGATGGTCCGCCCATGGGGAGAGAAATCGTTCTACGCGACCGACCCGTGGGGCAACGAGCTGTGCTTCGTCGAGGAGGGAACGCTCTACACGTGAGCGACGGCGTCATCGCAGGCGCCGATTCATGAGCGACCCAGCGGCGACGCTTTTTTCGACACCACGGGGAGTAAGGTTCCCACTCGCGGATCCGTATCCGTGCGGATGGCTGTCGAGACGGACCCCTACCTGGTGGTGTGGAGGCGATATCGTCGTACCCGCCTCACGGTGCTGGTCGTGTCTCTCGGCTGGCCGATCGTCTGTGGCCCCGTCCGATGGCTCGGCGATGCTCTATTGGGTCGAGCGGCCGGTTGGTTCCTGGTGTGTGGTTACTATGTCGCGGTCGGGGTATTCGGTCACGCATTATCGATCATCAAGTGCCCCCTCTGCGACAAGCGGCTGTGCCGGTACGGAGTCAATCCGTTCTTGGCGCGCTGCTTGAACTGCGGCACCGAAATTGGCGCTCCGGAGTCTGACGTCGAGCGGGCAGAGCGCTTGCGAAGGCAGCGTTCGTCGAGAATCTGAGTCACGCGAACCGAAGGGGACCGGTGATCCTCGCCGCGCGGGGTCGGGGTGCAAAGAAGGCGGGTGCTACGACCATCAGCAAAACTTCCAGATTGCTCCCGCGGAGAGCTGCATTCAGTCGATCTTGGACGTTTGCGATGCTACGAGCGGCTGGCTCACGTTGCACAATGAATGCGCGCAACCATTGATCATCGAGTACGGCGCAACCGACGCGGGTTTGGCCAACGTGACGCTTGCACCCGGTGCCGAGCAGCAATTCTCGGTTGCGCCTTTCGGGTTGCACGGGGCCATCCAGGTTCCCGCGCTTGCCGGGACGACGCCGATCGTGATCGCGTACGACGTGGATTGATCCGGGCGGACCTGGCGGATCCCGTCACTTGCGCTGCAAAAATGGGGGTCGCAACGTTCGAGCCAGCGCCGCTCATGGGGGGACGCGACGTCCATTTCATTGCAATTCACCGCAACGCCGCCGATGGACTGGCAGGATCGGATCCGGCGGGGACGGGTCCGTTCAACTCGTTGCAGCTCAGTGCGTCACGATCGAAGACGGGGCGTCAGTGACCGCCGCAGGTGGAGGGGGCGCGGCCGGAGGCTCCGCGGAGTCCGGCGACGTTCAAGTGGCAGCCGGCGGGGGAGCGGGCGGGGCGATTCTGATCGAGTCTCTTCAAGTCACTATCGCCGGGGCTCTCGCGGTCAATGGCGGCGGAGGCGGGGGAGCCGCTTCGTTGGGCGAAGATGGCCAACTCGGGGCGAACGGCGCCCAAGGTGGAAACGGCGCTGGGGCAGGAGTCGGGGGCAACGGGGGTGCAGGTACGACCATCAGCGGTCTCGCCGGGGGCAATGCCGGCGCGATCTCCGCAACGGCGGATGCCGGCAGCGCCGTGCCTGCCGGCGGTGGCGGCGGAGGCACGGGCACCATTCGGTTCGAGACCGCGACGGGGGCGGTCACATTTTCGAATGCCGTGGTCTCGCCGGCTTTGACGACGTCCTATGTCAGTCAGGGAACTTTGTCGCCCTGATTCAATCGCGATGGCTCGATGTGGACAGGTAGCGTGAATAGAGCCGGACGCAGTATGGTTTGGGCGTGAACCTAGCAAGAAGCACGAGGAGGCGCTCTTGGCGTTCGGTGGTTTTCAGGGCCCATCCGGCATCCCTGGCGGGCGCGGCGATGATGGCCGTCGCCGCGGCGGACGGCTGCTCGAGGGGTTCCAACGAGACCTCACCGGGTGCCGCGTTGGAAGACGGTGCGACGAACGAGAGCTCCGGCACCGATTCGAGTACCGGCGGTGCGAGTACGGGCGAGACAAGCTCGAATTCGGGCAGCGCGACCACGGGCTCCGGGGCCACGAGCACGAGTTCGGGTGGTTCGAGCACGAGCTCGAGTGGTTCGAGCACGAGCTCGAGTGGTTCGAGTACGAGCTCGAGCGGTTCGAGCACGGGCTCGGGCGGTTCGAGCACGAGCTCGGGATCCAGCGGCGCCGATTCGGGCCTCGCGGACGCCGATGGCGGCATGACAGGCGACACCGGCGTCGCGCCAGGGGGGACCGGGGTTTGCGACATCTTCGCGTCCGGCGGTACGCCGTGCGTGGCCGCGCACAGCACGGTGCGGGCGCTCTACGGTGCGTACAGCGGGAGTCTCTACCAGGTCACGCGCGCGTCGGACAACACGACCAAGGACATCGGAGTCCTGAGCGCCGGTAGCTTCGCCAACTCGGCCACGCAGGACACGTTCTGTGCCGGTACGACGTGCACGATGTCGATCATTTACGACCAGTCCGGCAAAGGGAACAACCTCACGCCGGCCCCCCCCGGCCAGCGCAAGGCCACGCCGGACAACCCGGCCGACGCGACGGCGCTTGCGCTGACGCTCAGCGGTCACCCGGTGTACGGGGTCCACATCGTGGCGGGCGACGGTTATCGGAACGACAAGGCTGTGGGCACCGCTACCGCCGACCTGCCGGAGACCGAGTACATGGTGACGAGCGGCACCTTCTACAACTCTGGTTGCTGTTTCGACTATGGGAACGCAGAGACCAACAATTCCGACGACGGCGACGGCACGATGGAAGCGGTCTATTTCGGCACCGCGTCCCAATGGGGAAAGGGCGGCGGAGCCGGCCCCTGGGTCATGGCGGACATGGAAAACGGCATTTTCGCCGGAGTGAGCTTCGCCGCCAACGCGGCCGACACCCCCCAGACTTCCGGCTACGTCACTGGGTTGGTGATAGGAAGATCCGGGACCTTTGCGCTCAAAGGCGGCAACTCACAGTCGGGGACGCTGACGACTTTCTATGACGGAGCGCGTCCTACCGGCTACAATCCGATGAAAAAGCAGGGGGCCATCATCCTCGGGATGGGCGGCGACAACACCAACGGCGCCCAAGGAAACTTCTTCGAAGGGGTCATGACCTCCGGAGCCGCGACGGACGCGACCGCTGACGCCGTCCAGGCGAACATCGTGGCCGCTGGCTACGGGAAGTAATGCGCGAAGGGCGGGCGGGTATAAATCACGGCGCGCGGGTGTCCACGCGCTCAGCGCCAGCCGACCATTGCTCGACCTGGCGATTCGAGCGTGGCGAGCTCGGCTCCCCGACGAGTTCGAAGGGTTCTCGGAGGCCGAGGTCCGCTCGTGGCGGGATTCGAGCCCTGGGCGCGAGGTGCGTTTCGGATGACGTTCCTGCTCGACACGAACGTCTTAGCGGCGCTTTCCCAGCCAAAGCCTCATCGCGGCGTCGAGCGGGCGGTCACCAAGCACGCCGGCGAGCTCGTGACCGCGTCGATCGTCGTGCATGGATGTGGTTCGGGATCGAGCGCTTGCCACGCTCTCGGCGCCGCACGGAACTCGAACGCTTCATGACGGTGGTCGGGGGTGTGCGGGTACTCCCCTACGGGGAGCGCGCAGCCCGCTGGCACGCAATCGAGCGCGCGCGACTCGCGGCGGCGGGTCGGCCGCCTCCGTTTCTCGATGGCCAGATCGCCGCCATCGCTGCCGTGAACGATGCGACGCTCGTTTCCGGCAACGCCACGCACGTCGAGCCATTCGAGGGGCTCCGCGTCGAGAACTGGTTGGCGTAAGAGGTTCCTTTTGTTCGCGCGGCATCCCGACGCTGTCTGACGGACGACGTACCGTCGCGGACGGCGGCCACGGCGAGTCAATGCAAGGTGCGCGTCGGGCGTTCGGCCCCATCGGAACGCCGAACCGATTTGGCCGATCACACGCTATGGTTTCCGCCGTGGCGCGATCGGGACGTCTCAGGATTTCACGCCCGGCGATGGCCCCGTTCGGGCTTCGAGCATCCCGCGTGAACCTCGGCGGCGAGGAAGTGGCGGTCTTCAGTTTCCCCCTTCCGGCGCCCGCGTTGCCCGAATCGCTGAGCAGTGCGGAGCGCGAAATCGCCCTGGCCTTGCTCGACGGCTGGTCGGACGCGCAAATCGCGATCGCGCGTCACACCTCGTTGCGAACTGTGGCCAACCAGGTCCGGTCCGTGCTCCGGAAGCTGGGAGTTCGGTCACGGGGCGAGGCCGTAGCCGCGTTAGCTCGTCTTCAACGATCCTGAGGCGACTCCGACGGCGGCACCGGCCCGAAGAGTCGAACGACATCCGCAGGCGACCGCAGAGCAAGCGTGCGATCGCCGTTCTGCGGCTCACGGAAACGGAAAAGACGGCAAACGCCGAGCGAGTACGCGATGAGCTTGAGTGGAGTCGGCCAGGGCCCGACGGCCCAAGAAAAAGAGACCGCTCGCTCTGCCTGGCGACCCCTTCTATGATCGTATTTGCCATGACTTCCAGCCGCGCGGCCCGTTGGATACTCGGTTCTCTGGCTCTCGGCCTTGGTTTGCCCTCCCCGGCGCTCGCGGCCCTCGGCGACGACACGGCGTCCATCGCCGCCGACAGTGCCGCGCTCGGCGGCACACGAAAGATTACGCTCGTGAAGAGCTGGGAGGTGCACGAGTTGCGACTGCCGTCGGGCGCTCTCGTGCGCGAATACTTGCGCAGCGGCAAAGTGTTCGCCCTCGCGTGGGGAGGGCCCGTGATTCCAGACCTGCGACGACTACTCGGGTCGTACTTCGAACCCTATGCGAACAGTCCCCGCGATCGGCCAGCGGCACACCATCTGCGCGTCGTCGTCACCCCCGATTGGGCGGTCCAGTCGGCCGGACATCACGGCGGGTTTATCGGGCGCGCCTGGCTTCCGACGCACGTACCCGACGGTTTCGACCTCGGCACGGTGCGGGCATGGTGATTGCCGGACGCACCCTCGTGGCGCTCGTCGGGTCGCTCGCCGTCGCCTGCGGCGGGTCGCACGCGGCCCAGGACAAGAACGTCGACGTCGCGACCGACGTGCAGGACGCGGCCAACGCAACCGACGACGCCACGACCGACGCGGACGGGGGGCCGGCCATGAACGTCGCGCCCCTCGTCGTAGACAACGGTCCAACCGGTGTTCAGGCGATCAACACGCTCTACACCACCGTAACCCTATGCCGACCCGGAACGACCGTCTGCCAAACGATCGATCACATCGAAGTCGACACGGGCTCGAGCGGGCTACGCGTGGTGGCTTCGGTGCTCGACCCCGCCCTGATGCTTCCGCAACAGATGGCCGCCGACGGCAACCCCCTCATCGAGTGCTACCAGTACTCGGAAGGCTACAACTGGGGGCCCGTTGCAACCGCGGACGTGCACCTCGGAGGCGAGCTCGGCGCCGCGGTGCCTATCCAGATTGCCGGGGGGGCGGCGGCCATCAGCGTTCCGTCCGATTGTTCGAGCGTCGGCAGTGAGGAAGACACGGTCACCGAATTTGGTGGCAACGGCCTCATCGGCATCGGATTCGAACAGGCCGACTGCGGTACCGTGTGTGCCAGCACGACCCCACAGACCGGAAGTTATTATTCCTGCACGAGCACGGCGTGCACGCCCGCCTCGGTGTTCATTCCCGATCAGGTTCAAAACCCCGTCGGGCTGTTTGCGCACGACCACAACGGCACGGCGGTGCATCTGCCCGCCATCGATCCGTCGGGCGCGGCCACGGCCACCGGTTCGCTGATCTTCGGCATCGGCACCGCGTCCAACAACGGGCTCGGCGCGGCGCAGGTCATCACGATTGACCCCGGCTCCGGCTATTTCACCACGGCTTTCGACGGCCAAGATCTCCCCGCGAGCTTCATCGACTCGGGTTCGCTCTCGTACGCCTTCCCCGACGCAAGCATCGCGCAGTGCTCGGGAACCCTCATGGGCTACTTCTGCCCGCCGATGAGTCTCAGCCTCATGGCGACGAACACCGGCCTGAACGCCGTGAGCATCGGAACGCCATTCAGCGTGGCGGCCGCCGACGGGCTCTCCGGCAGCGGCAATACTGCGTTCAACGACCTTGCGATCACGGCTTTTGGGCTTCCGAGTTATTTCGATTGGGGCCTCTCGTTTTTTTACGGCCGCACCGTGTTCACGGCAATCACGGACGCGACGACACCTGCGGGCGCGGGACCGTATTTCGCATATTGAACGAACCGCCCTCTGCTCCCGGCCCACCGAAAGCCGTGGCGGCCAAGGGTGGCGGAGATGCGTCTACGGATGCGTCGGGCGCGGGCGCGCATCGTGCAAAATGCAGAGTGCAAAACTCGGGGGGTCGATTCCTCGCCTTGCCAAAATCCTACGCTGGTGGATGATGGCCACGTGGCGGGTCGTTTGCGAGTGGGGCCGATTGCGCCGGGTTGCGTGCGAGGCAGCGCGCCCGAGCACGGGGATGCGCGGGGCGCTGACGATCCCCCAGATCCGGTGCCGCCGCCGTCTGTCGGCACGCGTCGAAGAGGAGTGGCGGCCGCGTTCCGGATGGTTGTGCTCGCCGCGTTGGCGCTTGCTCCAGCCGTCGTCGTTTCTGTTCTTGGCTTCGAGCGGCGCTGGATGGATGAAGATGCGTTCATCAATCTTCGGATTGTCCGTAACCTTCTTCAGGGCCACGGGCCCGTGTTCAATTTCGACGAACGCGTGGAAGCGGTCACGAGTCCGTTGTGGGTCCTCATTCTTGTGGTTTTCGGCAAATTGAACATTGGCCTGGAGCGCGTCGCAGTGGGCGGCGGTATTGCCCTGACCGTCGTGGGCATCCTTTTCGCCCAAGATGGCGCCTACCGATCGATGGGGTGTGGGCCGCAACGCGTTTGGGTGCGATGGACTCGGCCAACGATTCCCCTGGGCGCAGCGATTGTGGCAGCCTTGCCGCCGATTTGGGACTACGCGTCGTCGGGTCTCGAGACCGGGCTCGGGCTCGCGTGGCTTGGCATCGCGTACGACGTGAGCGCGCGACGGGTCCTGGCTGCGCCGCGGCGAACGGTGCCGGTGGAGAAGGGTCTGACGGCCGCGCTCCTGGGTGGGGGCTCGCTCATCCGTCCGGAGTTCGCGCTCTACAGCCTCGCCTTCGTGATGTCACTGGCAGTGGCCGTCGTGAGCGAGAGCGAAGGACGGATCCAGGGCCGCCGAGTCGCCTCCGCGCTCGCGCAGGTGGCCATCGGTGCGGGCTTTCTGCCTTGCACGATGCAGCTTCTGCGGATGGGTTACTTCGCCAGTGCTGTTCCCAATACGGCCATTGCGAAAGAGGCATTTGCGTCCAATTGGACCCAAGGCCTGTGTTACTTCGATAACTTTTTTGGCACGTACAAACTGGCTTGGCCATTGATCGGCGCCGCAGTGTTCTGGGTCGCCACTCTCTATGGGCACGCGGTAAAGCAACGTTGGGCGGCGCTCCTGTTGACTGCAACGCTCGTTTTGGCAGCGATCGCGCACGTCGTCTACCTGGTGCGGATGGGCGGCGACTACATGCACGGCCGGCTGCTGGTGTCGCCGTTGTTTGCTGCCCTTTTGCCCGTGATGGGGGTGCCGGTTCGCGTTCCGGGCCGCCCCGTCGCGACGGCTTTCGCGGCAGCGACCGCAGTGGCGGTCACGACTTGGGTTGGGGTTTGCGGTTGGGTTCTTCGCGTCGGCCCAGAAAATGTGTGCAATATCGGCGACGAACGAGCATGGTACAGTCGCATTGCGGCGGTCCAGAACCCAGTCGATCTCGAAGATTTCCGCAAGCACTTCTTCTACGCGAGCGGCCAGCAATGGCTCGGGCGCATCGAATCCTCGTGTCCAAGCATCGGCAGGGCCCAAGGCAACGCCGGAGGACCTGGTTGCCGTGTGGTGTACCTGGAGGACAACAGTCCGCGAATTGTTCCTGCGCCGCCCGCGTCGGCGCTGTCCGACGAAGTGAAGAAGGGCGTGGGGGCCGTCGTCACGGTCGGCGCCATCGGAGTCGTCGGCGACATCCTGCCGTCGGACGTGCACGTGCTGGATTTCAACGGATTGTCCGATCCCGTGGTGGCGCGATTCGAGCTCAGTAGTCGCGGGCGGCCTGGGCACGAAAAGGAGGCGACCGATGCGTGGATCCTCGGCCGCTTCGCGACGCCAGCCGCGGGCGAGGACCAGGCCGTCACCGCAGCGCGACACGCACTCCACTGCGGCGATCTCGCGTCGATGATCCGAGCCATCACCGCGCCGTTGACGCTTCGAGTCTTCTTTGAAAACGTAAGACACGCATGGTCGTATTCTCATTTGCACGTACCGCGCGACGCATTCGAAGCCGAACAGCGATTTTGTCGCCTGACTCCCTTGCCTGAGCAAGTGCGGGGCGGAAGCGGTGGCTCGGCGTTCCGATGGCTGTGCCCATCCGGGGATGCACTCTTCGGGCTGCGCGGAGCGTACAGCGTCTCCGATCATGCGGTCGGGCGGCTGCAGGCGCTCTGCGGAGACCGGCAAGCCGTTGAGGCGGATGACTCGCTTGTGATCGGCCCTGTGTTCGGTGAAAACTCGGAAGAGACGTTTGAAGTCGCGTGTCCGCCGGGAAGCTGGGCTACGGGCGTTCACGGGACGGCGGACGAACGGGTGCGTTCCGTAGGGCTTGTGTGTCGCCGGGGGGCTGCCGAACTGGCCACCCCGACCGGAGGAATCGACCAGGGTCAAGCCTTTTCACTGGTATGCCCGGGCCAACGTGCGGCCGTCGGCTTCCTCGGCCGTTCGGGGGCTCTCATCGATGCAGTGGGCATTTCTTGCGGGCGAACGATGCCCTGAGGGATCGGGGTCGGGGTAGTCGCGGTCGGGGTCGGGGTCGATGCGGAAGACCGGATCGCGGTGCGCCCTTCAAGGCTCCTGATTCGGTGGCGGCAGCGTCAGCGTGGAGGCTTGAGGGGCGAACTGGTGGAGGAACCCCCGGAGCTGCGACCGCAGGCGAACGACCTCCGGGGATCGAGCTTCGTCCTCGTAGAGCTCGTGATGCTCGGAGTAGTCGGTCGTCCAATCGAACAGCTCGAACGTCCCGGATGCCCGATTGAGCACCAGGTTGTACCGAGCGTTGCGGGCTGAGATCATCTGGAGGGGATCCTTGCCCTGGAATCCGCGCTCCGGCAGGTAAAACTGGCTGAACACCACACGGTTCGGATCCTGCGTGCCCGTCAGCATCTCGGGCAGGAGGCTCGTGCCCTCGAACGTCGATCCGGACGAATGCAACGTGTACAGACGCAATAAGTCGGTGATCGTCGGTGCAATGTCCATCGTCGTCACGACGCCGTCGGCGCGGCCGACGGGAATGCCGGGCCCTTCGATGATCAGGGGCACGTGAAGCGTTTCGGTGTAGAGGTCGTACCCGTAGTGGCCCTTGCGGGTCGGATCTGTGCTGAACACCGTTCCGTGGTCGGCCGTGACGATGAGGTAGGTGGGCTGCGACCGCGCTTCGATCGCATCGATGAGCCGGCCGATCTCGTGATCGATGTAGGTCAATTCGCCCTCGTAGAGCAGCTCCTCCGTACGATTGGCATACGCCACGCCCGGGATGGCGACGTAGGGCCCGTGTGCATCGTAGTAGTGCACCCAGAGGTATTGCGGCCGGTCCTTCGCGGACAAGAACACACGCAGCGCGGCATCGGTCACCCGCGGCGCATTGTTCTTGCCGGCCGCGACGGCTGAGTCGTCCACCTGCTGGAAACCGCGCGTGAGGCTCGCCCATCGACCGCGACCGAAGTAGCTCGCGGGAACCACCGCCTCCGTCGCGTAGCCGGCGTCGTCGAGCATCTCTTGAAGCTCGCGGTCCGAAGGCCCGGTCGAGTAGGGCATCCGGGTCGAGTACACGTGGGTCAGCTGCGAGTCCCAGCGCGACGTGAAGATCGACGGAAACGACAGGCGCGTCGAGGGTCCTTGCGAAAAACAGTGCGTGAACACCATCCCGCGTGCCGCGAGAGCGTCCAAGTGCGGCATGAGCTCCTTGGCGCTGCCCAGGGCCATGAGCCGGTGCGCCGCGAGCGCGTCGATCGTCACGAGAACGATGTCGGGATGCAGGGGCAGCGCCTCCTGCCCCACCTGCATTCGGGGCCTTGGCCGGATCAGTTGCGCCGGCAGGTCCGTGCCATCGCAGTCCTCGTCGACGCCGTTGCCGGGGATCTCGACCGCGCCCCGATGCCGCCTCGGGTCGAAGGGAGCGCAGTCGCCCCCGCCCAACACGCTGATTTGTCCGTCGCCGTCGAAGTCCAGGGCTTGGGTCCACGCGGCGTATCCGATGCGGCCGCTCAGCGCGGCGTCGAACGCGAGTCGCCGCGCCGTGGTCGATTCAGGACGCAGCTGCGCGCCCGCGACGATGGCGCCGACGAGGCCCAGCGCCAGGGCCACCGCCCCCGCGCGTGCCAAGCGCCGCTTCCGCGGCGGGCGCATCCGCGCCATGGCCACGGCGCACGCACCCCCGACGAGGGCGCCCGGACAGGACGCGATGCCGTGCCACGGGTAAGCCGCGAGCTCTGCCCCGTGCGCCCTGAAGAGCCACCATCCCCCCGCCATGACCCAGCCCAGCATCACGCAGGGGACTCCCCAAGGGCGCGCAATCAGCCAGCGAAGCCCGCGGACGTGCGACGCGCCTTCCACCAGGGCGCGTGCCAAACCGACTGCCGCAGGACTCGCGAGCGCGACCGCGGCGGCCACCAGGATCCCGGACGCCACCAAGGCCGCGGCAATCGAATCGGGACGCGCAAACGCCAGCTGGGCGCTCAATGCGAGCTCATACCCCGCGCCCGCCCAAAGCGAGGCGAGCCCGATCGCCGCCAGCCACCCAGTCGCCAGCGCGTGTTGCGCCTCTCGATCCCCGCGGGCGAGCCGCGCGCGCAGCGTCCTTGCCGCCTGGGCGATGAGCGGCATCGCCGGGCCGAACACGGGAGCGAGCAACGCTCCCACCAGCACGGCCGTCGTCAGCGAAACCAAGAAGGCGGCCCCCATGCCGATGAGCCAGCGACGCCAGCCCGCGGCGTGCAGCACGGGGGCGAGCAACACGACGTCGCAGCACCAGACTCCGACCGCCGCTCCGGCGCCGATGCGCGCCCCGTCGCCCATCGTTCGAAGCAGTCGGATCACGCCCGACGCTCGCCGAGCAGCCGTCGCCCCGGCATCGCCCGGCGAATCGGCACGACCCTCCTCGTCGTCGCCACGGCGCGGGGCACGAGGTGTCTCATCCCCGATCACGGAATCGTCGGGCTCGCGGCTCATTTTCGTTGGATCCATCCGTCTCGTTGGATCGATAAGTGCCTAGGCAGTGAAAAAATAAGGCGCCACCACCTCGCGGGAGCTCTCGCCTTGGGGGAGGGGCGCGGCACTCGACCGGGAGGGGGTGGCAGGAATCATGAAAGCATACGGCGACCGAGGCGGGGACACGCCTCGTCGGCTCGGAGGCCGGTCTCGTCGGATGAATCCGACCGGCTCCCGGTCCAACGCGTACCGCTCAACTCAACGGAGACGTTTGCAAGACGCCCCTGGGCTCTCGGCCCCGTCCAAAGTAGAGAGAAGCAAAGCGTGGCGCAGAGCGATTCCAACTGGACGGCGGGCGTCCGCGAGGGGGACGTGCTCGCGGGAAAGTACCGCGTCGAACGCGTGCTCGGAATCGGCGGGACGGGCGTGGTCGTGGTGGTCGGCCAGAATATCCAGGTTCACGAGAAAATTGCACTCAAGTTTATTTTGCCTGGAATGCTCGGCAATTCTGAGGCCGTGACCCGGTTTATTCGTGAATCACGCGCGATGATGAAGATCACGAGCGATCACGTCGCTCGGGTCACCGACGTCGGCACGTTCCCGAACGGCGGCCCCTACATGGTCACGGAGTACCTGGAGGGCGAAGATCTCGCGAATTGGGTCGAACATCGGGGGGTTCTTCCGGTCGAGCAAGCGGTCGAGTTCCTCCTTCAAGCATGCCTCGCCGTCGCCGACGCGCACTCCGTCGGGATCGTGCACCGGGACCTCAAGCCCTCGAATCTGCTCTGCATCCGCCGCCCCGGTGGCGATCTGTCGATCAAAGTGCTCGATTTCGGGATCTCGAAAGCCCTCCGCGCGAGCGTGTTGGCTCCGGCCAGTGCCCATCGCGCGTCGTCGTTGCTCGGATCGCCGCCCTACATGTCGCCTGAGCAGCTGCGAGCACACGCGGACATCGATGCGCGGACGGACATCTGGGCCCTGGGCGTCATCCTCTTCGAGTTGATGGCCGGGCGTCCGCCGTTCGCGGCCGATTCGGTGACGGAGCTGACCATCCGGGTGGCCGGCGTACGGGCCCCCGCGATTCGCAGCATCCGTTCCGACGTACCCCGCGGGCTCGAAGCCGCCATCCTCAAGTGCCTTCAAAAGGACCGCGAAGACCGTTACTCGAGTGTCGCCGCGTTGGCTCGCGATCTGTTGCCGTTTGCCCCGCTTGGCGCCAAGGCGACGGTGGAGCGGGTGGCCGGGATCCTCGCGGAGGCCGATCGATCGGCCGACGGGACAGGTCCGAGCCGCTCGTCGCACAGCGCTCCGCCACCGGCCTCCGCGAGGACGGTTCCGCCTGCCCAACGAGCGACGGTGGGAGGGTCGTTCCGCAGCGCGGTATTCGCGGGAGCCGGACTGTCGGTGGCGGTCGTGGTCGTCGCCATCGTTGGCAGTCGGATCTGGGTTCACGAGACCAAGCTGCACCGGGATGTTTCGCACGCCGCCGCCTCCAGCGTCCCGATCCCTTCGGCCGACTCGGTGGCTGCCGCCCCGCCGGTCCCGCCCCCAGACGAGACGCCGGCGGCGGCCTCCCCCCGGCCAAGTGCGGCGCTCTCGGCATCCCCCCCTTCGGTGCCTCTTGCGGTCTCGGCGATCGCGCCGCCCCGATCGGAGCCGCTGAGGCGACCGCCGGGTGCTCCTCATGCCGCGCCGCGGCAAGCCCGCCCGCCCGCCTCACCCTCGACACCCTCGACGGCCGCACCCAAGGTACACTGCCATCCACCGTACGTCATCGATTCGGAAGGTTACCGCCAGTACAAGCCAGAGTGCCTTTGAACAAGAACCGCCCATGAACGCTCGATTGATTTGGGGCCTCCTCGTGCCGGCAACGCTTTTTGTGGCGCCCGCACGCGCGGACGACAAAGCGGCATGTCTCGACGCGGCCTCCAAGGGTCAGAGGCTTCGCGCGACGCACAAGCTCGTCGAGGCGCGCGAGCAGCTACGGGCATGCGCTGCGGCCCAGTGCCCCGCAGTCGTGCAGAGCGATTGCGCTCACTGGCTCGGCGACGTCGAGACTGCGCTCCCCACCCTCATATTCGCGGCCGAGGATGTGACGGGGGCAGACGTCGTCGACGTGGCGGTGAGCGCGGACGGGCGGCGGCTCACGTCCAAGCTCGACGGTCAGGCGGTGGCATTGAATCCCGGATCGTACACGTTTCATTTCGAGTCGAGTGGTCGTCCAAGCGTCGACCGACAGGTGCTGGTCCAAGAAGGGGAGAAGAACGAAGGGGTGGCCGTCGTTTTCGAGGCGGCCGTTTCCGCGCTGGCTGTCCCGGCGCCAGCCGTCCCGGCGGCAGCCGTCTCGGCGGCAGCTGTCCCGGCACTCGCCGTCGCGCGGGCTGCCAGTGCAGAGGCGATCGAGCCGTTGGGCCCCTGGAAGACGCTGGGCTGGGTGCTCGGGGGCGCCGGGGTCGTGGGGCTTGCCGTGGGAGCCGCTTCCGGCGTCGTTGCGTTGAAGGACAAGAGCGCCGCGCAATGCGATGCGAACGGCGTGTGCAACCAGGGAAGTGTAGGCGGCATC
>JBEKOY010000058.1:0-34252 GCA_049521295.1 Polyangiaceae bacterium
GCCCCCGACCCCGACCCCGACCCCGACCCCGACCCCGACCCCGACCCCGATCTGCCCGGCGAAATGGAAGTCGAAGGCGCGCGAACCGGACACTGCGGTAAGCTCGGGCCGTCCGCATGTTCAGCCGGACGTGTTTCTGACAAGCCGACCGAGGGAGACCGCCCGTGAAGATCGCTCAATCGTGGAAGATCGGCTGCGTGATCGCCACGATCGCGTCGGTTCGTATGACGAGTTTAGGCTGCGATCGGGGCGGCGCCGCTTCATCCCACGGAGTGAAGCTCGCGTTCGTGACCAACAACGCGAGCGAATTCTGGAAGATCGCCGCAGCGGGCGTGCGCACGTACGAGGGTGAGCACAAGGTCCAGGTCGACGTCCGAATGCCATCGACCGGCACCACCGAAGAGCAGAATCAGATTCTCGAGAATCTCGCGAGCCAGGGGTACGACGGAATCGCGGTCAGCGCGATTGCGCCCGACGACCAGGTCCCCGTGCTCAACAGGGTGGCAGCGAAGACGAAGCTCATCACGTTCGACTCGGATGCGCCCAAGTCCGCCCGCCTCCTCTACATCGGCACGAACAACTACGAAGCGGGCAAGGTGCTAGGCGCCGAGATCGTCAAGCTTGTGCCGAACGGCGGAAAGATGGCGGTTTTCGTGGGGACGCTATCGGCAGACAACGCCACCCAGCGTCTGAAAGGCATCCGAGACGCCATCGCCGGCCACCGCATCGAGATTGTCGACAAGCGCGAAGACAACACCGACCGGGCCAAGGCGCGGTCGAATGTCGAAGATATCATCAACGCTCATAGCGACTTGAATCTCGTCGCGGGACTTTGGTCCTACAACGGCCCGGCCATCGCAGCGGCCCTCGAAGCTCTGGGCAAAAAGGGCACGATTTTTGCGGCTGTGTTCGACGAGGAGGAAGGAACGCTCAACGCGATTGCCAACGGCACGATTCAGGTGACGGTGGTGCAGAAGCCGTTTCAATTCGGAGTTCTATCGAGCCAGTGGATGTTCGACCTGGCCACCGGTGGGCAGGCTGCCAAGGCCGCCCTTCCGTCGAGCGGTTTCGTCGACACCGGCGTGGAAGTCATCACCCATGCAAACGTCGCGCGATTCAAGCAGCAGCTCGCCGAATTGAAGAAATGATTTCGAGGGCGGCCACGAGGCAAAACGTGGGATTGGGCGCGTCGTGCAGGATGTTGCGAATCTCTCGGGGGTCATGAGCACGAGTCGCCCGGCGCCGCCTCTGCTCGCGATGCGAGGGATCACCAAACGCTTCCCGGGGGTGACCGCGCTCGAAAATGTGTCGATCGCGCTCGCCGCCGGCGAGGTTCTGGCACTCATGGGCGAGAACGGCGCGGGCAAGAGCACGCTGATGGGGATTCTCGGCGGGGTCCACTCGCCCGACGATGGCGAGATCTCGATCGACGGGGATCCCGTCATCCTCTCGAGCGTTCGTGAAGCCAAGCGACGCGGTATCGCGCTGATTCATCAGGAGGCCATGCTCGCGCCGAATCTCGACCTTGCCGCGAACATTTTCCTCGGCCATGAGCGACCGAGCGCTCCGTGCTTGCTCGCCCCGCTGCGACGCGCCGCGATGAACGCCAGAGCGGAGGCCCTGCTTCGCCGTGTCGGGCTCAACCTCGTTGCGACCACTCCGGCGTCGTCGCTGACTGCGGGGCGAAGGCAGATGGTCGAGATCGCGAAGGCGCTGTCGAATCGCGTGCGCATCCTCATCATGGACGAGCCGACCTCGTCGCTCACGGCCGGCGAGTCGGAACATCTGTTCGCGATCGTCCGTCAACTCCGGACCGAAGGCATCGCCATCATCTACATCTCGCACCGAATGGGCGAGGTGCTCGACATCGCGGACCGCATCACGGTGCTGCGCGACGGCCAATGCGCGGGAGATCTGCTGCGCAAAGAGGCGACGCACGACGCGATCGTGACGCGGATGGTCGGCCGCGACCTCTCTCGGCAGTATTTCCCCGCAAAGACCGAATGCGCGCCCGGCGAGGCGGCGCTCGTGGTGAAGGATCTCCTCGTTCCGGGCGCCCCCCACGGCGTGACCTTCACGGCGTTACGCGGCGAGATCCTGGGGTTCGCCGGATTGGTCGGGGCCGGTCGCACCGAGCTCGCAGAGGTTCTCTTCGGTGTGACGCGGGCGCTCTCCGGCACGATGACGCTCGAGGGTCGACCGTTTTCGCCTCTCAGCCCAGGCGACGCGATTGCGCGAGGCGTGTACCTTGTGCCCGAGGATCGGAAGCGCCATGGGCTGGTGCTGCCCATGTCGGTCGCGCAAAACACCTCGCTGCCGGACCTCTCACGGTACACTCGGTGGGGCCGGATCGACCGAGCGAAAGAGCGGAGGGTCGCCGAGGCGGAGGTCGCCCGGCTCCAGATCAAGACGCCCGGCCTCCATCACAAGGTGATCACCCTATCGGGCGGCAACCAACAGAAGGTCGTGCTCGGCAAGTGGCTGGGCATGAACCCCCGAGTCCTCATCTTGGACGAGCCCACGCGGGGGATCGACGTCGGCGCGAAGGCCGAAATCTACCGCCACGTCGCTGCACTCGCCCACGAGGGGATGACCATCCTGATGGTGAGTTCCGACATGGAAGAAATTCTCGGAATGAGCGATCGGGTCGTCGTCATGCACGAGCGCCGGATTTGCGGTGTCCTCACGCGGGACGGGCTTACGGCCGAGCGCATCGCGGCGATGATGACCGAGGGGCACGCAGCCGCATGAGACGGGAATGGGGCATGGCCGTCGCGCTCTTGGTGATGTGCGTGGCGCTGTGGATCTCCAACCCGGATTTTGTCGGGCCATCGAACGCGATCAACACGGCGCGACAGATCTCGATGCTCGGCATCTACGCGATGGGGATCGGTTTCGTCATCATCGCGGGCGGCATCGACCTGTCGATCGGTTCGGTGATCGGCCTGACGGGCGTGTTGATCGCCAAGATTTCGTCGACCCAGACCGGCGGAATGGGTCAGCCCCTCTGGGCTGGCATCGCCGCCGGGCTCTCCGTGGCGGTGCTCATCGGTCTCGGGCAAGGGATTCTCATCACACGGCTGAAGCTCCAGCCATTCATCGTGACGTTGGGAGGAATGCTCCTCATTCGTGGCGTATCCCAGACCGTGGTCCAAGGGGGGACGGTCAGCCTAGCCGGTTCGCCCCTCTTGGGTCTCGCCGACGGGGGGCTCCTTTCGGTCGACGGCAATCCGCTCGTCCCCTACCCCCTCGTCCTCTTTCTCGTGGTGATTGGAATCGCCACGTACCTGTTGCATTTTTCGGTATTTGGCCGCTACGTGTACGCGATTGGCGGCAATCGCGAAGCGGCCGAATACTCCGGCATCAACGTGAGAACCGTGGAAACGCTGACGTACGTGATCTCGTCCGGATTGGGTGGCGTCGCAGGCGTTTGCTATGCCGCTTACATCGGGCAGATGTCCCAACAGGTGGGCATCTCGTACGAGCTCTACGCCATCGCGGCCGCCGTTCTGGGCGGTTGTTCGTTGCGTGGCGGCGAAGGAACGGTGCTCGGCATCGTCATTGGCTCCGCGATCATGCGCGTGATCGACAACGGCATCAACATGTTCCAGGTGCGCTATCGGGACCCGAGCGGAACCCCGCGCATCTGGCGCCTCGACTCCAACTGGACGTTCGTCATTGTCGGCTCGGTCATCTTGGTTGCGGTGATCTTGGATCAGGTCGTCCATATCGTGCAGACCGGCAGGCGGACACGACAGGCCGGATCCGCCCCGAGGTCGGGGGTCCCGCCGGGGGATGGGACCGACGTCGCGCCGCCCGCCTAAGGTGGGGGTCGAATTGCGCCGTCACCCCGCACCGCACGAGTGTCGGGCGCCTCGTGGCTATCGAGTCGCGCGAAGACGGCTCGCGGCCGTCTCCGGCGTAAGGTCGCGCTGTGGCTCGGCGAGCATTTCGTAGCCGACCATGAACTTTTTGACTGTCGCCGAGCGAAGCAACGGTGGGAACACGTGCGCGTGCAGTTGCCAGTGGTCGCATGGCCCGGGATCGAATGGCGCGCCGTGCCAGCCCAGCGAATACGGGAATGGAACCCCGAAGAGGCGGTCGTATCTTCCGAGAAGATCCCGCAGCAGGGCCGCCAGGCTCGACCGCTCGAGCGGTCGGACGTCCGGCAGTCGGGCGATCGGTCGCTTCGGAACGATGAGCGTCTCATAAGGCCAGACGGCCCAATAGGGGACGACGGCAAGCCAATCGACATTGGCGGACACCGTACGTCGATCGATTTCGACCTCGCGAGCGGCGTAGTCGACAAGCAGCGGCGCGTGCCGGCGTTCGAAGTAAGCGCGCTGGCGAGCGTCCTCTTTGGCGGCCTCGTTCGGCAGGCTGGTCGACGCCCAGATTTGACCGTGCGGGTGCGAATTCGAGCAGCCCATCGCCGGTCCCTTGTTCTCGAAGATCTGCACCCAGCGATAGCGGCCGCCAAGCGCCTCGGTCTCGTTCGCCCAAGCATCGATGACATGCCCAAGGGCCCGTTCGTCCATGTCGGCCAACGCGAGATCGTGCCGCGGCGAAAAGCAGACCACCCGGCAGACTCCGCGTACGCCGTCGGCAACGAAGATCGGGTCATCGTCCGAGGGCCGATCGGGCCCTTGAGCCAGCAGCGCGCTGAAGTCGTTGTCGAAGACGAAGGTCCGCTCGTAAGGGGGGTTGAGGCTCCCGCTGGCGCGACGGTTGCCCGGGCAGAGGTAACAGCCGGGGTCGTACGAGAAACGAGCCTCGGGCGGCGGAGCCTCGACGTGACCGAGCCAGGGCCTTTCGTCACGGTGCGGAGAGACCAGCACCCACTCGCCCGTCAGCGCGTTCAGCCGTCGATGAGGGTACTGGTCGAAATCGGGTCGATCGACGTTCATGCACGATCGTCCGCCAGAGAGCCGATGTCCAGCCGACGTGCCCCCGGTGCCGGACGGGTGGCGAAGGCCTCCAGGACGCGCCCCGTGACCCGTGCGAACCGACGTCTCAGCTCTTCGAGAACCGCGGACACCCGGTCGGAGCGCACGAGCGTCACCGTGCACCCGCCAAAACCACCGCCCGTCATCCTGGCCCCGTAAACGCCCCAGTCGGCAGACAAGTCGCTGGCGGCGTCGACCAAGATGTCGAGCTCGGCGCAGCTCACTTCGAAGTCGTCGCGCAGCGATCGATGGCTTTCGCCGAACAGTCGACCCAGCGCGACGAAGTCACCGCGCTCGAGCGCGAACACGGCGGCAAGGGTTCGCGCGTTCTCCGTGACCACGTGCCACGCCCGACGACGGGCAACCGGATCGAGCCGTCCGTCCGCGGCGTTCACGCTCTCGATCGTCGCATCGCGAAGGCTGGCGACGCCGAGCGCCCGCGCGGCCCGCTCGCACTCGGCTCGCCGACGTGCGTACTCTCCATCGACCAGCGCGTGGCGCACGCCGGTATTGCAGATGACGACCACCAGGTCGGGGGCCATCGGCACAGCACGCGTCGCCCCAGAGCGGCAATCGATGAGCAACGGGCCACGCGGGTCACCGAGCACGCACGCCAGTTGGTCCATCAGCCCGCAAGGGACGCCCGCGTACTCGTGCTCCGCTCGGCGACAGAGATCCGCCTTGTCGCGTGCCGAAAGATCCCGCCCCGTCGCCACCTCGAGCAGCGTGGCCGTCGCCACTTCGAGCGCAGCGCTACTCGAGAGCCCGCCTCCGAGCGGTAGGTCGGAAACGATGAGCGCGTCGATCGACGGAATGGACTTCGCCCACGCGCCAAAGCCGGCGACGACGCCCCGGACGTAGTTCGACCAGGCTCCATGGGTGTCCTTTTGGGCGAAGTCGAGACGGATGTCCACCGACCCGCCGACGGCCGCGCTGACCACACGCATTCGGGGCTCGGCGGCATCGACCGGGCCGGCGGCGATCGCGACGCACCGCTCGATGGCCATCGGCAGGACGAACCCCTCGTTGTAGTCGGTGTGCTCGCCGATGAGGTTCACGCGCCCGGGCGCGACGACCAGCCATTGGGCGACGCGCCCGAATCGAGCGGCGAATGCCCGCACGGCTTCAACCGCCACCGTCTCGGCTGCTGGACGAGGGGACATGGGTCCGGCGAGCGTACCCCATCAACCGCCCGGATGCGGCGTAGCCGGGACGCGCCGTACTGGCCGCCGTCCTCGCGGACACCGCTCGGTGCGCTGGCGCACCGTAGCGAACGCGGTATGCCACCGACGAATGCACGCCGCGCGCGCATGGGGTGATCAGGGCGACGGGACCTTCCGCAACCCGATCTTGCCCGCCGACTACAGCGACCCCGACGCGATTCGGGTCGGGAGGGACTACTATCTCATCTCGTCGACCTTTCATCTGGCGCCGGGAATGGTCGTGCTTCACTCGCTCGACCTCGTGAACTGGTCGACGATTGGCTACGCGGTTCCCGATCTTCGGGCTATCGGCCCCGAGCTCAACTGGGACCGCATGAACCGTTACAACTACGGCATTTATGCCGGTTCGATCCGGCATCACGCTGGCAAGTTCTGGGTGTACTTCACGGCGTATTGGGGCGAAGGCTTCTTCGTCAGCACGGCGCACGACCCCGCTGGCCCGTGGGAGGTTTCTCAGCTGGTCGACGGCAAGGGTCAGCCCTTGCGGGTCATGAAGTGGGACGACCCGTGCCCCTTCTGGGATGACGATGGCCGGGCCTATCTGGCCGCAAGCAAGGTGGGAGGTGCCTGGTATCCCCACCTCTTTCAAATGAGCCCGGACGGCACTTGCCTCCTGGACGCCGATGTTGACGCGATGAACCGCGAGGGCCCGCAGTCGACCGGGGAAGGGACGGTCATCTATCGCAACGACACGAGTGAAGCGAACAAGATTTACAAGATCGGTGACTATTACTACCTATTTCACAACGAAGTCGTCGACGGCACCCGCATCGGCATGATGAAGCGAGCGCGCCACCTCTTCGGAACGCACTCCGATGGGTCGTGCGGCGAACCCGGCAATCCAGGCGCCTACGAAGTCAGGCCGATCCTCCGGGGCCGCGGTCCCGACGACCGAGAGCCGAACCAGGGAGCCTTGGTGCAGGCCGAAAGCGGCCTCTGGTACTTTCTGACCCACGAGGGCAAGGGCGGGTATCCCGACGGCCGGCCGCTGTCCGTGCTTCCGGTCACGTGGATCGACGACTGGCCCATCCCCGGTATCGGATCGGACCGCGACGGGATCGGTGGTCTCGTGACCGGGGCCGCCATGCCGGCGACCGGACACCCGAGGAAGATCCCGCAGGGCAGCGACGACTTCGACGAGCCCAAGTTGTCTGCCCCGTGGCAATGGAACTACCAGCCCCGCGACGGATTCTGGTCCTTGACCGAGCGACCCGGTCACCTCAGGCTGCGCGCCTGTCGCCCGCTCGATCCGGGCGACTTCTTCAAAGCCGCTAATACGGTGTCGCAGAGGACGTTCGGCGCCGAGTGGATGGTCCTCACGACGCACATGGACCTCGCAGGCATGAGCCGCGGCCAATGCGCGGGGCTCGTGCACTTCAACGGCGGAGTCGACCACGCCCGGCTGAGCGTGGTGTGTCACGGCGACACGCGTGCGCTCGTCTATCAAGACGGGCAGACCGTCGTGAGAGGTGTCGACCTCGAGCCCTCGCAACAGACGATCTGGCTGCGCTCTCGGGTCGACCGCGACGCCAAGACGACATTCGAGTTCAGCCTCGACGGAGACCGTTTCACGGCCCTCGGCCCGGCGTACCTTCTGAAGTGGGGCAATTACCGCGGCGACTATGTCGGACTTTATACCTACAACGACCTCGCGGATCGCGGATACGTCGATATCGACTGGTTTCGGTACTCGGTCGCAAGCGGGTGTGCGAAGGACTGCGGTCGGTGTCCTTCTTGTGGGTAGCTGACAGGGTGACGGACACCCTCGTGGCCTAGGGAGGACACCCAGCTCTTCCGAAGCAGCCCTACCGCAACCAGCGCCGTCCGAGGGTCTTGGCGATCGGCGCGTGGAGTGGCTAAGATTTCTGTATGGGTAGCATTGCACGAACCGCCGCGTGGTTTCCGGCACCTCATGGTTCCGCGTTCTGTCGGTGGTGCGGACACGTCGTGACGGCCCAGGGAGCCACATTTCCGCGGCTCGCCCTCACCCCGCTTCCGTGGGCTCGCCAACGCTGCACGGATTCGGAGTGCGAGTCCGATGCCGTGCTCGAATCGGATGGGTCGATCGTCGCCGCGAGCGGAACGTTCCCCTCGCGCAACCTGTGAACCCGGAACCCGGATCGCAGAGAGACCTCGAGGCGATGGGTCGAGAACGGGCGCTCGACGCATGGCCCGCGAGCGACGGTTGACCTCAACCTAACCTCGACCGAGACCGCGGCGAAAACCCGTCGAGTTCGAACTTGGCGATCGATCCGCGCGGATTCGTTAGGTTGGCATCATGAGAATCAAGCCCGAGGGCAGCGGGTTTCTATGGATGGGGGCCGGAGCCGCGGTGCTTTTGCTCTTCATGCTCGCGGTGTTGCATTTTCATGAAGACGGAAATGCCGCCGCGCAAATGGCGTTCAAGACTCGGCGCGTGGATTTGGTCGCACGGATGCAATTGGACCTGGCCTCGGCCTCGGAGGCGGAGAAGAGCGCGGTCCTTGCCATCACCGACGCCGACTCGCAGACCTTGGCCGACCAAGCCGGCGCCGCCTCGACGAAGGTGGAGCAGGAACGCCGCGAGTTGGAAGAAATCCTGGCGGAGGGGGGGACTCCGGCGGAAAAGGAGTCTCTGGCTCAATTCACCACGACGTTTGCGGAGTTCCAGCGGGTTGACCGCGAGCTTCTGGCTTTGGCGGTGAAGAACACCAACATCAAGGCGTACAGCCTGGCCTTTGGCGCCGCCGCCACGTCGATCCAGGAAATGAACGCCGCGCTCGATCGCCTCCTGGCGACGAATGCCGACTCACCCGGCGCGAAGACCGTCTTGCGTCTCGCGTACGGCGCACAGATTGGCGCGCTTCGCATTCAGACCCTGTTGCCGCCGCACATCGCGGAGGAAAGCGACTCCAAAATGGACGCGCTGGAAGCGTCGATGGCCACGGAAGACGCGCAGGTTCGCAAGGACCTGGGCGGGCTCGCCGCTCGGGGCCCCCTCGGCAAAGACCCGGAGCTCGCGACGGCCACGGCGCGCTACGCCGAGTTCAGCCGCATCAAAACCCAAATCCTGGCGTTGTCGCGCGAGAACACCAACGTCCGATCGCTGTCCATCTCGCTCCATCAGAAGCGCAAGGTGATGCTCCTGTGTCAGGCAACGCTCGACGCCCTGCAGCAGGCGATCCTGGCGGAACCGAGGACCGGCACAACCTACGGGACGCCAGCTCGGCCGCGCTGAAGGAGCGAGAGGGCCGGGCACGTGACGGGTGCCGGTCCGGCAGGAGCCTGGCCCTGGTGCGATCGCGGATGCGGCCAGTCTCGGTCTACAACCGGTCGAAGACGCGGACGCGACGGGGAGAGGCGAAGACGGTGTCGCCGCATTGCAGGGAAAGCTCTTCGAAGCGCCGCTCGTCCAGATCGGCGACCAGGCCGCGCCCGAGAGCGTCCACGTCGAACTCCACGCGCACGACGGCCCCGGCCGTGTGCATCCGACGCACGCGTGCCTCGTACGAAACGGCGGCCGGGATCGAGCGCGACAGGTCGATTTCATGCGGTCGCACGAAGCCGACCCCTGCGCGGTCCTGCCCGTTGGGCGCCGGCAGCTCGTTGACGTCGCCCAAGAACCGCATGACCCATGCGCTCGCCGGATCGTGGAAGACGTCGGCGGGCGCCCCCACCTGCTCGAGCCGCCCTTGATTCATGATCGCGACCCGATCGGCGATCTCGAAGGCGTCCTCTCGATCGTGGGTGACGAGGACCGTCGTCACGTGGGTCTCGTCGTGGAGATTGCGCAGCCAGGCTCGAAGCTCCTGACGAACGCGAGCGTCGAGCGCTCCGAACGGCTCGTCGAGAAGCAAGACCCGAGGCTCCGCCGCGAGAGCTCGAGCGAGGGCAACGCGCTGCCTCTGCCCCCCCGACAGCTGAGACGGCAGCCGTTCGGCCAAACCGGACAGGCGGACTCGTTCAAGCAATTCCTCGACACGAGCCCGAATCTTGGCGGCGGGGGCGCGGCGCACGCGCAGCGAAAACGCCACGTTTTCGAATACGGTCATGTGCTCGAAGAGCGCGTAGTGCTGGAAGACGAGCCCCACCTGCCGGGCCGCTGGTCCGGTGCGCGTGACGTCGACGCCTTCGAACAGCACCCTGCCCGCGTCCGGCGTCTCGAGACCCGCAAGGACGCGCAAGAGCGTCGTTTTGCCGCATCCCGACGGGCCGAGCAACGCAACCAGCTCGCCGCGTGGCACGCGCAACGACACGCCGCTCAGCGCGGCATGCGCGCCGAAGCTCTTGTCCAACCCGATCACTTCGAAACTCACGAGGGTACCTCACGCGCTCTCTGGAGAAGCGTCTTGGCCACCAGCGTGAAAACCGCCAAGAAGACCAGGAGCGACGCCACGGCAAACGAAGCCGAGAAGCGGTAATCGTCGTAAAGCGTTTCGACATGGAGCGGCAGAGTCTCGGTTTCGCCGCGCACGTGGCCGGAAACGACGGACACCGCACCGAACTCGCCCATCGCACGCGCGTTGCACAAGACGACGCCGTAGAGCAACGCCCAGCGGATGCTCGGAAGCGTCACCCGCGAAAAGGTTTGCCATCCGCTCGCCCCGAGCACGATCGCGGCCTCCTCCTTGTCGCGGCCCCCGGCCTCCATGGCCGTAATCACTTCGCGAGCGACGTACGAAAAGGTGACGAAGGCGGTGGCGAGGGCGATGCCGGGCCACGCGAAGATGACCCGCACGCCGTGGTGGAGAAGAAAGCGGCCCAAGAACGACCGGGGCCCGAGGCACAACACGAACACGAGTCCAGAAATGACGGGAGAGACGGCCAGCGGAATCTCGATGAGCGCCGTGACGAGCGATTTGCCGGGGAAGTCGAACTTGCCAAGGGCCCAACCCGCCGCCAGACCGAACGCCACGTTCGTGGGCACCACGACCGCGGCCGTGAAAGCCGTGAGCCGCAGGGCGGCGATTGCCTCGCGCTCGACGACGGCATGCACGTAGGCGGGGACCCCTTGCTGGAACGCCTTCGCGAAGACCGCGAGCACGGGCACGACGACGACCACCGCGACGAAACCGAGCGCGACGCCGATCAACAGGCGGCGCGTGGCTCTGCCGGCCGGACGCACCCCTGCCCGGGTGCCCGTCTCGACGTTGCCGCGGGCCCACAGGCCCATGGCGTCAGGCGCTTGCACGACGCCTCTCGGTGGTCGTTCGCCACGCATGGATGACGACAAGAAGGACCAACGACACGGTCAGCATGACGACACCGATGCTCGCCGCTCCGACGTAGTCGTATTGGTCGAGCTTGGTCATGATGAGAAGGGAGCTGATCTCGGTCTTATTGGGCATGTTGCCCGCGATGAAAATGACCGAGCCGTACTCCCCGATGGCGCGGGCGAACGCCGCCGCGAAACCCGCACGCAAAGCGGGCAGAAGTGCCGGGAAGACGACATGGACGAAAATGCGGGCCGGACTGGCCCCGAGCGTCGCGGCAGCCTCCTCGACCGCCGGATCGAGTTCCTCGATGATCGGCTGAGCCGTCCGCACGAGAAATGGCAGGCCCACGAACGTGAGTGCGATGACGACGCCGGGCCAGGCGAACGCCACGTGGACGCCGAATCGCGCGAGAGGTGCGCCGATCCAGCCCGCATCCGAGTAGACCGACGTCAGAGCAATGCCGGCGACCGCCGTCGGAAGGGCCAGGGGAAGGTCGACGATCGCGTCGACGGCACGCTTTCCCGGGAACGTGTAGCGGGCCAGGACCCACGCCAGCACGAAGCCGAGCACGGCATTGATCGCCGCGGCGGCGGCCGAGGTCAGGAGCGTGAAGCGGAGCGAGGCGACCGCGCGGGGGGAGGTGATCGCGCGCCAGAAGCCGTGCCATCCGCCGCTCGCGGACTCGGCGACCAAGAACCCTAGAGGCAACAGAACGAGGGCGCTCAGATAAAAAACGGAAAAACCGAGCGTGAGCCGAAATCCGGGCAGTGACGAGCGGCGCCGAGGACCCATGTCAACGGCCCGGCGAGTAGATTTGATCGAACGCCGCGCCGTCCGCGAAGTGAGCGGCCTGGGCGGCGTTCCAGCCGCCGAATTCGTCCTGGATCGTGAAGAGCCTCGCCTTCGCGAAGTGGCTCTCGACCCCTTCGGGCGGCGTCGTCGGGCGATAGAATTCGCTCACCGCGATGGCCTGAGCTTCCGGGGTGAACAAGAATCGCGCGTACGCCTCGGCCACGGCCCGTGTGCCGTGCTTGTCGACCACCTTATCGACGACCGCGATCGGCGTCTGTGCCACGATGCTGACCGAGGGGACGACGATTTCGAATTTCTCGCCGCCCGGCTGGCTCTTGGCCAGAAGGGCTTCGGTCTCCCAGGCGATCAGGACATCTCCGAGCCCACGTTCCACGAACGTCGTCGTCGAGCCCCGGGCTCCCGAATCGAGCACCGGGACGTTTTTGTACAGCCGGCTGACGAAATCCAGACCGCCGGCGTCGCCCCCGGTCTTGTCCTTCGCGTAGCCCCACGCGGCCAAGTAATTCCAACGTCCGCCGCTCGAGGTCTTGGGGTTCGGGGTGATGACGGCCACCCCCGGTTTCACGAGATCGTCCCAATCCCGAATGCCCTTCGGGTTGCCCTGTCGAACCAGGAACACGACGGTCGAGGTGAACGGCGTCGATTCGTTGGGCAGACGGGTTTGCCAAGCCGGGTCGACCAGCCCCGCCTTGGCGATCGCATCGATGTCGTACGCAAGGCCGAGCGTCACCACGTCGGCTTCGAGGCCGTCCATGACCGCCCGCGCCTGCTTGGCGGATCCGCCATGCGATTGCTTGACGGTCACGGACACGCCCGTCTTTGCCGCGTAGCTCCGCGAAAAGGCGCCGTTGATCCGTTCGTAGAGCTCACGGGTCGGATCGTACGAGACGTTGAGGATTTCGACCTGGCGTAGAGGCTTCGCGTCCGATCCCGCCCCCGCCGCTGCATCGGTTTGCGACTTTCCGCAGGCCGCCTGCGAGACGGCGGCCAGCACCAGCATCGCGACGGCCGACCAGCCCGTAAAGCCACTGCGCATCCCGGCATGCCTCGGACGAGGTTGTGGCGCGTGCCGCCCTGTTCGTCAAGATAGAACGCAGTCCGCTATAGCGTAGCATGCCCGTCCGCGCCCCAAGAGGACGTGAAGCGTCCCGGATTCGTTCGCGTGAGCCTGCGAGGGTGTTGTCGCCGCGGCATCTCTGTCTGAACCAACCGAGCGAGCGGCCGACGACGACGGCCTTGCGCCCCGCGCGTAAGTCTCTTATAGTAGACTTAGTGTCCGCTATAAAGGAACCAGCCGGCCCATGCCCCCGACTTCCAGCCCCATCGTCGCAGCGAGCGCTCGCCGGATCGGCTCCGCGGATATCGTGGCCAGCCGAACGAGCGCCGATCGGCCGGGCAGAACACCTCTCGTCGAGCTTCGGCGCCTGACCTGCAAGCTTCCGGGGCGTGTCGCCGTCAAGCTCGAGTCCCGCAACCCGAGCGGCAGCATCAAAGATCGGGTCGCGGCCGCACTCGTGGACGAAGCGGAATCCGAAGGGCTGCTCACGAGCGGGAGCACGATCGTCGCCGCCACGAGCGGCAACACCGGGCTCGCGCTCGCGCGCATCGCGGCGGCCCGAGGCTACAAGGCTCGCTTGGCCGTCCCCGAGGACTGGTGCCACGAACGGATGGCGCTGCTGCTCTACCTCGGCGCCGACGTGATCGTCACGCCGGGTGGGAGCATGGAGACGGCGCGCCACCGCGCCCGCCAAGTCGCGGCAAGCCCGAGCGAGCGCAGCGCCGTCCTGCTCGATCAGTTCACATCGGACGCCAACTGGCAGGTTCACCGTCGAACGACCTCCGAAGAAATCTGGGCCGACACCGGCGGCGAAGTGGCCGCCTTCGTTGCCGGCGTCGGCACAGGCGGCACTCTGATGGGCGTCGCCCGAGGTCTTCGCGCCCGCAAACCGGGGGTCCGCATCATCGCGGTCGAACCGGCGGCATCGCCCGTGCTCTCCGGGGGACAACCCGGAGCTCACGGCATCCAGGGGATCGGCGCCGGCTTCATTCCCCCGCTATTCCGCTTCGACGTCGTCGACGAGATCCTCGGCGTTCGCGACGAAGTCGCCTTCGAATGGACCCGGCGGCTGGCACGCGAGGAGGGAATCCTCGCCGGCGTCTCGTCGGGTGCGGCGGTCGCGGCCGCCGTCTCCGTCGCCGGGCAGAAGCGCATGGCGGGCAAGATGATCGTGACGATGGTCTGCGACTCCGCCGAGCGATACGTCATTGCACCGCGGATCGAAGGGCCCTCGCGCCGAGGCCGGACATGAGCTCGCGCCGACGCGTCAGCTTCATCGGCGGAGCCGAGCGCGTGGAGCGCGGACTGCTCGCCTTGGCGGATGAAGTGGGAGTCGACGTGGAAGTGCACGACGGCCATACGCGCGGCAGTGGGGCCGATCGGCTGGCGGCGGCCGTCCAACGGTCCGACCTGCTCGTCATCATCACCGGAACGAACAGCCACAATGCCGTTCATGTGGCCAAGCGCGAAGCCGCCCGTTTCGGTGTCCCGGTGCGGATCCTTCGGTCTTGTGGCGTCGGTAGAGCCCGTGCCCTGCTGGCCGAGGTTGCCCGCGTCCAGGACCCCTGAGGGAACCCCTGCACGCCGATCCCGCGCTCGACGGCCATCGAGAGCGGCCCCGGATCCAGTCTCCCGAGAACGACCCCGCGCCGATGCCGTGATAGCGTCGCGTCCGTGCGCGCACTCTTCCGGATCGCCGTGGGGGCAAGCGTGGCTCTCGGGTGTACGGAGACGCCGAGCAACCTGCCCCCATGCCTCGGCATCCAGGGCAGTTCGGCATGCGCTGCCGACGATGCGGCAACGGACGCCGAAGCCACCGGCACCGACGCGTCGGACGCCTCGGCTGGACTCGCTGTCCCCACCGACTGAGCCGTCCCATCGCGGGGACCGCTTCGCCGGCGTTCCCTACGTTCGCCGGGGGTGGACTGCGTTCGACAGGCGGTCCCCCCCTCGCGCGGGCGCTTCGGAGAACCTAGATTGCCAGGAGATGACATCGCTGGATGTGCAGGTGTGGTCGGACATCGCGTGTCCCTGGTGCTACGTAGGCAAGCGGCGCCTCGAGGCGGCGCAGGCGGGGTTTGCGCACCGCGACGCGGTCCACGTCCGCTGGCGGGCGTTCGAGCTCGACCCGGCGGCCCCGCGCGTGCGAGACGCCACCGGGCCTTATGCCGAGCGGCTCGCCAAGAAATACGGGATGTCAAAAGCTCAAGCGGAGCAACGACTTCGGCATCTCACCGAGATCGCGGCCGCCGAGGGATTGGATCTGCGCTTCGACCGCATTCGCCCGGGCAATACGTTCGACGCGCACCGTCTGATCGCGCTGGCGAGATCGCGGGGCTTCGAAGACGCCGCGAAGGAGCGCTTGATGCGCGCCTACTTCACCGACGGGCTCGCCATCGGGGACCCGAGCGTGCTCGTGGCGCTCGGCGAGCAGGTCGGACTCGACGGCGCGGAGGTCCACGACGCGCTCGCGAGCGACGCCTATTCGGAAGAGGTCCGTGCCGACGAAGAACTCGCGCGCGATCTCGGCGTCTCCGGTGTGCCCTTCTTTGTCCTGGGGGAGCGACTCGCGGTGGAGGGGGCGCAGCCGTCCACCACGCTGACGGCAGCGCTCGATCAAGCCTGGGCCGAAGGGCCGGGGGCACCGCGATCGGAAGGTCCGTCGTGCGGCCCCGACGGATGCGACCCGGCGCTGCCCGCTTGACGGCGGATGCCCGGACCGCACCACGGCTAGACTCCGCTCGGAGTGGAATGAGGCTTGCCGGCGCAGGTCCAGTCCGCGAGCCCATGAGACGTGGCGCGAGGCCGAAGGGGTCGGGACCGAAGGCACGCCAATCGGGTCCCGACGCGGCCTTCCGCTCCCGAAGGCGGTCCTTGACCGTCGCGGCATGCATCGGCCGTTCGATCGCTGCGAACTTTTGATCACGAACCGTGGCATCGACGGCCACCAAACGAACGGAGGCTGCCAACACCCACAACACGCGTGGGTAGGCCTCGCTCGCAGGCCCTCCGCGCGCATCGCACACGCGGGGGACAGGCGGTCCGCGCACAATGAGCCCAAGACGGCCGGAAAGGTCGAACGATCGTGGCAGCTAGACAAAGGACGCACTCCGTAGCGCGCGATCGGACGTGCTTTCTGCGCGACAGGGCGGCGGTGGCGGCCCTGGCACTGATTGCAGCGGCTTGCGGGTCCGATTCCTCCGCACCGATGGGTGCGGATGCGAGCACCCCAAGCGCGGGCAAACCCGGCGTCTCAAGCGCCGGTAGCGCAAGCACGAGCAGCGGAGCCACCTCGAACAGCGGCGCCACGTCGGGCAGCCAACCCTCGTCGGGCAGCGGAGCCACCTCGAGCGCCGGGAGCGCATCGAGCCGCAGCGCAAGCTCTGCGGCGGGGCTGGACGCTGGGGCGTCGGATGACGCCGGCGCCCTCGACGCCGACGCCGGGTCCAGCGCGCCGCGGCAAACGCTCAACTTCAATCCAGCGTGGAAATTCCAGCTTGGAGACTTCGTGGGCGCGCAAGCGAGTGGCTACGACGACAGCGCGTGGAGCACGGTGGGGCTGCCCCACTCCTTTAGTCTGCCGTACTTCTTATCGGCCCAGTTCTATACCGGCTACGGATGGTACCGGAAGCACTTTACGAATCCTGACCAATGGGCGGGCAAGCGACTTTTTCTGGAGTTTGAAGCCGCCTTTCAGGACGCCCAAGTCTACGTCAACGGCACTCTCATCGGCGAGCATTTGGGGGGGTACACCGGGTTTTCTTATGACATTACGAACGCCGCGATCGCGGGCGACAACGTGGTTGCGGTGCGGTTGAACAACAACTGGAACGCGCAGCTCGCGCCCCGCGCGGGCGACCACACGTTTAGCGGCGGGCTGTACCGCGACGTGAACCTGGTGGTGACCGATCCACTTCACGTCGCGTGGTATGGCACGTTCGTGACGACGCCAACCGTTTCGGCTTCATCGGCCACGGTGAACGTCCAGACGGAAGTGCAGAACGACTCTGCGGTCGAAAAGACCTGCACCCTACGAACCGACATCCAGAATGCGACGGGGGCAATCGTGGCCACGACGTCCTCCATGCAAACAGTGGCGCCCGCCACGACTGTCACGTTCAGTCAAACGCTACCGCCGATTGCGAATCCCTCCCTGTGGAGTCCGGACCACCCGACGCTTTACCATGCGATCGCCACCCTTTCCGACGGCACGTCCGACGTAGACATGTTCACGACGCCGTTTGGCATCCGTTGGTTCAGTTGGACGACGAGTGGGTTCTTCCTGAACGGGTCGCACCTGTATCTTCACGGCGCCGATGTTCACCAAGATCACGCGGGCTGGGGAGACGGCGTCACGAACGCCGGTTTCTTTCGCGATGTGCAGCTCGTCAAGGAAGCGGGTCTGAACTTCATTCGCGGCTCGCACTACCCCAAGGATCCCGCATTTGCGGATGCCTGTGACCAGCTCGGCGTTCTCTTCTGGTCGGAGAACCCGTTCTGGGGCCTCGGTGGTGCGACGGGCGAGGGCTCGTGGCTCACCGCAGGCGCCTATCCAAACAATGCGGCCGATCAGGCTCCCTTCGAAACGAGCGTCACGAACACCCTGACCGACATGATTCGCATTCATCGCAATCATCCGAGCCTCATTGCGTGGAGCATGAGCAACGAGCCGTTCTTCACGGCTTCGGCGACGATGGCGAACATGCGCTCGTTGCTTCAGAAGGAAGTCGCGCTGGCTCATCAACTGGATACGACGCGGCCGGCCGCGATTGGGGGGGCGCAACGGCCACTCGGCGCGGGACGCATCGACACGATCGGCGATGTGGCCGGCTACAACGGCGATGGAGCGACGCAGGCCCTATTTCAGAATCCGGGATTTCCGAGCATCGTGACCGAATACGGGAGCGTGGCGGCGACGCGGCCGGGAGCCTACGATCCGGGTTGGGGCGTCCTCAGTGCCACCCTGACCCAGGGTTTCCCCACCGAGTATTCTTGGCGCAGTGGTCAGGCCCTTTGGTGCGCCTTCGATCACGGCAGCATCGGCGGAACGCACCTCGAAACGATGGGAGTGGTGGACTACTTCCGCATCCCGAAGCGCGCTTGGTATTGGTACCGCCATGCCTATGCCGACGCAGGACCGCCGACATGGCCCGTCGCAGGAACGGCCGCGGCGCTCACCTTGACCGCAGATAAGACCGATCTCGCCGCCATCGACGGGACCGACGATGCACAGATTGTCGTCACGGTGGTCGATGCCGAGGGAAATGCCGTCAGCAACAATGCCCCCGTCACGCTCTCGGTCATGTCGGGACCGGGTGAGTTCCCGACCGGCCCTACCATCACGTTCACGCCGGCGTCGAGTAGCCCACAATCGGATATCGCCATCGCGGATGGAATCGCGGCCATCGAATTTCGCAGCTATTACGCGGGCACGACAGTGATCCAAGCGACTTCGCCCGGATTGACCGACGCTACGATTGCGATCACGTCGCAAGGCAGCCCGGCCTGGGTCGCAGGCGTCACGCCGCCGACCCCCGCGCGGCCGTACACTCGGTACACGGGCGCGGCCGGCACGGTTACGAGCCTCACCCTCGCTCTGAACCGACCGACCAACGCGAGCAGCAATGCAGCCTCTGCGGGAAATGCAAACGATGGCGACATCGGCACTTCTTGGCAAGCGGCGAGCACGGACACGAATCCGTGGTGGAGCGTGAACCTGGAGCTCGTTTACACCGTCACTTCGGTGGAGCTCGAGTTTCCGACCGGCGCCAACTATCGGTATACGATCGATGTCTCTCCGGACGGGACGACGTGGACCCCAGTCGTCGACAACAGCCAAACCACCAGCACTGCCACGACCCAGACCGCTACCGGCCAGTTCGCCAACGTGGGGTTCGTGCGCGTGAGCTTCGTCGGGCAGCCCGCGGCGCTCGCGGAAGTCGTCGTCGGTGGGCAGTGAGCAGGCCGAATCGTTCGCGGCCAGGGAAATCGTCGCTCCGGCCGATTCTCACAGAGCACTCCGGGCACACCGAACTCCGTAGGCGTAGGCACCCGTGTCGGCAGGGGCGTTCGGGTGTCGAGCCGGGGAAAAATTCGAATACCCCGTGTCGAAGTTACCGCCCTGGGTCGATCGCTCGGTGCCTGCGGTGAGATTGGCGCAATTCACGCACGTGCCACCGACGTAGGGGCTCACGTACCAGTCCAATGTCCACTCCCAGAGGGTGCCCGCGAGGTCCATTTGCCCCCACAGGCCGATTCCCCGCGTCGCCGTGCCCACCGGCGCAATGTTCTGGACGCCGGAGCAGGTCCCGGAGCCGTTTGGGAAATAGCACATGTAGATGGCGTACTCGTTCATCGTCCCCGGACCGGTCGTGCCCCAGGGGTATTCGCTCTGCGCCGAGCCTCCGACCGCTGCGTATTCCAATTCCCCTTCGCTTGGAAGAAAGCCGCCGTCGAAGATGCAAAATGCGTAGGCCTCGTCCCAATTGACGCAGTTGATCGGCAGATTCTCCTGAATGCCCACGGAAGGCGTCCAGGTCCAGTAACGGGATCCCGGTGTGAGGTCCGGGACGAGCGTCCCTTCGCACTCCAGTGCGGCATCGGTCAGTACGATGTTGCCGTCGTCCGACGCCAGCCATCCGGGCTCGTAGCCTACGCCCGACGCGTTGATCAGGCCGGCACCCCCATTCACGTCGCTGTGCTTGCCCGAGCCCGCCGGCGGCGTCCAGCCGGCGTTCCAGGCTGCCACGAACTGGCGAAAGCGACCCACCGTCACCAAGTACTTGTCCAGCCGAAAGGGACTTACCGTCGCCGGGTCCGCCTCGCCGGTCGGCCCGTTGCCGGAGTTCTGAAACGACCGGTAGTAGCTTCCCCCGGCTACCGGCAGACTGGTGCAGCAGCTTTCGGCTGCTGCTCCGCAGTTGTCCAGACCCGCGCCGGTACCTTGGCAACTCGGCGGTGCCGGCATGCCTTCCTCCTGCGCGTCCAGCGACGCATCCGGCGGCTCGAAGTCACCCGCGTCCGCTTCGAGACTGCTCGCGTCCCCGGAAGTTCCTGCCTCGATCTCGGAACCACCGGGGATCGTGTTCCAACCGAGAAGGACCCGCGCGTCAGGACATCCCAGGGATGCGAGCCCGATGGCGAGACCCGCGATGACACCGAGATTCATTCGCGCGGGATGAGGCACCGGCCACTCTGAGCCGGACGATAGCCCAAAGGGACCGCGATCTGAAGAACGTTCGCCGCGATGCCCTGGAGCGCGGTACACACCTCGCATGGCCGACCGCGCACGCGGCTCTCCCCCAGAGGGTGCGATCTCGCCGGCGCCTCAAGCCAGCCACGTGCAGGTGCGGCTTGGCTGCACGCTCGCGGCCGTGGTGCTCGTTCTGCCATGGGCTACTGCGCCGGCGAGAGCGTCGGACGCAGGGCCTCTCGTCGATCTCGAATGGGTCGCGCCCGACGGATGTCCGGATGCCGCGACCATCGCGCGGGACGTCGATCGGCTCCGTGCGGACCTCACCCCCGCAGCCCATCCTTACCTACGGGCGCATGCCGAGATCCAGAAGGAGAAGTCGGGGCAGTGGCGTATGGATCTCCGAACGACCGGCCCGCAAGGCCCTGGGCATCGGACGATCAGCGCGGAATCGTGCCGCGCGCTGGCGGACGCAACGGCCCTGATTCTTGCGCTGGCGCTCCCCGTCGATTCGGAGCCTGCGGCGGTAGATCGCTCGACGGAAAGGGTGTCGCAAGCGCCCGCGCGGCCGGTTTCCGAAAATGCGGGGGCGAGACCCAGGGTTGCAAGCACGTCCGTCATCCCATCCCCGATTCCCACGCCCCGCGCGCCCGCCCCTGCGCCGACGGCCCCGGCCTCTGTGCCGACGGTCGCCGGCTCCGCACCGAGTGTTCCGGTTGCGCCGACTAGCCCCGTCCCCGTGCCGACTGTCCCCACCTTCACCCCGCCTGCACCCCCCTTCGCTCAGAGCGAGTCCGCACCCCTCCAAGGGGCCCGCCCCCAGCGGCCCCCGCTCGCGCCATCGTCGCGACGGTCCGTCCGCTTTTCGTCCGGCGTCTTCGCGGTGCTCGATACGGGCACACTGCCGACCCTGGCTCCGGGAGTCGCTGGGAGGCTGGCCGCGATGGCGACCGCGTTTCCCCAATTTCGCCTGGAACTCGACGCGGCCCTCTTTCACAGCGAGACGACGTCCAGTCCGCCTGCGCGAAGCGGAGCGTTCGCCCTTCGCACGTTCGACGCGAGCGGATGCGTCGTGACGCGAGCCGGAGGTTTCGAAATCGGTCCCTGCGTGAGCGTCGAAGTCGCATGGTTGAGTGGGAAGGGCTTGTACGAAAGTCAGGGGTCTGCCGGCGATGCTGAGTGGTGGGTGCTGCGCGCCCGAGCCACGGTGGCATACCCATGGTCTTCGGTATGGTCGGTTCGCGCCGACGCGGGCGGGGGTCTCGAACTGAGCCGCCCCGAATTCGTGTCGGAAGGTGCCCAAGGAGGCCTCATCCACCAACCGAATCGATGGACGGGGCGAGTCGCACTGGGGTTCGAGCTGCACTTTTGACCACGAAGCCACGCGCGGCCGGCCACTCATCGGCAGTGTGTCCATCGTTGCCGCGAGAGTTCACGAACCGTTGTCGGGCGCGTCGCGAAAGGATGCCGTTTCGCGGACGTTTGCGGCGGTACTCCGCCCGCCCTTTTTTGATCACGAAATGTCGACCCGCGTGCCCCACTACCTTTGGCATTCGCCCGGCGCGGCACGGACTCGGATTCCCCGCAGGCATGGCACGGAAAACCCATGCGACGACCGAACGTGGAGCGTATGCGTCGCATACATGACGCACCGCGCGAAGGCCGCGCGAAGGTCTTCACCCCTTTTTCTTCGGTGCGATTCTTGCGCCTATGAGCCGGATTCGCCCACCCCGATTTCTGATCCACGAATCCAGGTGAATCGGCTTTTCTTCCTGACACAATAACCCCTGAATCCGTCTGGCGGCAACGATGGGCTCTCGATCACGCCTAAACACACGCCTTCTTCGTTCCTCCTCGTTGTATCTCGCGGCGCTGCTGTTCGCGTGCGGCTCCTCGCACTCGGGTGCCGGTTCTGACGAAGGCCCTCCCGACGGGGGCATGGTCAACACGGGCGATAGTGGCGATCCATCCACGACGACGCTGGGGGGAACGGGGGCTAGCTCCGGCAGCCCCATCCCCAGCGCAACGAGCCGCTCGGGCAGCACCGCCCCGACCAACTCCTCTGCCGCCAGCACCGCTCCGACGAGCTCCTCCAGCCGCGGCCCGGTTGGCGACATCGACAGCGGAAGCGGACCGATCCCGTCGCAAGGCAGCGACGGCGGCGCGGACGGCGCGACGGGTGAGGGCGGCACGGGGGGCGTCGGCCCTGATGGCGGCACCGGGGCACCGACGACCGGGACTGGGGTTTGTGACATCTTCGCGTCGGCAAGCACTCCGTGCGTCGCCGCGCACAGCACGGTGCGGGCACTCTACAGCGCGTACGACGGGAATCTCTACCAAGTCACGCGCGCGTCGGACACCACGACCAAGGACATCGGGGTTCTCGCCCCTGGGGGCTTCGCCAACGGCGCCGCGCAAGACACGTTTTGCGCAGGCACGACATGCACCATCACCATCATCTACGACCAGTCCTCGCAGGGCAATCATCTCACCCCCGGACCCGCCGGTCAGCACGGCACCGGGGCCGACAAGCCGGCGAATGCGACGGATCTCGCAACGACGGCCAGTGGCCATGAAGTCTACGGCATCCGCATTCGCGTCGGCATGGGCTATCGGAACGACAAGGCCACCGGCACCGCAACCGGCGACGAAGCCGAGACCGAGTATATGGTGTCGAGCCAGAACGATTTGGTCGACGGGTGCTGCTACGATTACGGGAACGCCGAAACGAACAATCGCGCCGACGGCGACGGCACCATGGAGGCTGTCTATTTTGGAGGGGGCAGCGGTTATGCCACCGGTGTCGGCCCCGGCCCCTGGGTCGAGGTAGACATCGAAAACGGTCTATGTGCCGGCGTGGAGGCAAACGGTGCCAAAGATGCCAAGGGCATTGCGACCAACATGTCTCTCCCCTACAACTTTGCTACGGCTGTGGTCGTCGGCCGATCCGGGGCGGCCCCAGGAAGCTTTGCCCTCTATGGCGGCGACGCGACGGCCGGTACCCTGGCGACCATGTACGACGGAGCGCGTCCCAACGGCTATGCGCCCATGATGAAACAGGGTGCCATCATCCTAGGAATCGGCGGCGACAACAGCAATGGTTCGGCGGGAGACTTTTACGAAGGGGTCATGACCAGCGGGGCTGCAACCGTAGCGACCCTTAACGCCGTCCAGGCCAACATCGTCGCTGCGGGGTACGGAAAGTAGGAGCGCGGGCCCCGCAGGACTGGTTCTCTCGCCTCCTACCGTTACGGCGGCGACCCGGCAGACGGCCGAGGTTGTCGAAGTGGCTCGCAGGCGACGGGTTCATCACGGGTGGCGACGACGCCCTCGCGCCAGAAGGACACCCACGCAGGCGACGATTGCGGCCGTTCCCCACGGCGCATCTCGTGGATCGCCGACGTTGCACGCGCAACCCGTGTCCGACGGCGCAGCGGCGCCCGCGCGGCTCGAACCGTCGGGGGTTGCGTCGCCGGTGGAGCTCTCGCGCGAGCCGTCTTCAACGACCGCGCCATCCGAACCGGCAGGAACGAGCCGGCTTGCTTCGCTCTCCCACCCCACATCGTCGTCGTTCGTGAAGGCGTCCTCAAGCCCGTTGTCGCTCGTCGCATTCATGTCGCCCTCGGCCCCCGCGTCGAACGTTGCGTCCCCGCCGTCTGCGCCCCCATTCCCGATAGCTGTCTCGCTCGAGCCGACGGCCACCTCGCCGACGATGGCTTCGGTGCCTCCACCCGCTACGGCGTCGGCCTCGAAGTTTACGTAGCGCGCGCTCTGCGCCGCGAACTGGACTCGCTGCGGACTCAGCAAACCATTGTAGTGAGGATCGGCTGGCCAGGTTCCGCGCGTCACCTCCGTAAAGGTGGATCCGTCGGTGCTGACGGAGATCGCATACGACGTGACGTTACCGTTCGTTGTGCCGGTCCAGCGCTGCGGCAGATATTCGAGCATGTCGATGTTGCCGCAGACTTGCCCGAGGTCGATGGTGACCGACTGGGGCAGCACGCCGCTCGATTTCCACAGTGTCTCGCTGAACGTGCCCTTGCTCGAGTCGTTGTAACCATCAACGGCCAGTGCGGCGTCGCCGCTCGTGGCCCTGGCCGAGACCGCCGTCAACGGGGTCTCGATCTTGGGCAGTTGAGTCGGGAGGGGCGGTCTCGAGGTATTTGGAGTCCAGTATTGCGGTACTTGCCCGAGCGCCGTGACGACTGCGGCATCGAGAACGCCGCTCATGTTCGGCGGACAGTCGAGAATGAACGTCGTGTAGTTCGGCTCGGTCTTCATCAGCTCGGCCGCGATTTGCGCAGCGCTCCGGTAGGTCGTGGGGCTCCAAAACCACTGATTGTTGGTCGCGATGGTTTGTCCCTGCGAGCCGGCGGTGGTGTTTCCAGCGGGCGACGTAATCCCGAGCGGCTCCTCGAAGTACTGCGTGTCCACCTCCCAGGGAACCCCCCCATTGTGATCGAGGATGATGGCGTTCGGCTGCAACCGCCGGACCAGCGCGTGAATTTGGTCATACGGGACTTGCTGGTGGCCCGTCAGCCACGAGTAGCCGTCGAAGGCAAGCAGCGGGATGTCTCCATAGTTCGTGAGAAGCTCCGTGAGCTGTGTCACGACGTAATCCTGGATCACACTCCAGTCGATGGGGCCCGGATTGGTATTGTGACCGGCTTGCGAACCGATTCCATTGTTCGGGTCCCAGATTGAAAAGTACAGATTGGGGTCCAGCCCCGCGGCCCGGAATGAATCGACGTAACACTTCACGACGTCCATCGTGGGGACGGCGCTCTGCGCAATGGTGTAGGGGGCTCCGTCGTACGCTGCAGGCGTCGTCGACGGCGGAACGGCTTTGGACGGCCAAATCGCGAACCCGTCGTGGTGTTTGGTCGTCAGAAGGCCGAATTTCATGCCGGCCGACTTCGCGGCGGAAGCCCACTGGTCGGTAAAGCTGTGACAGTCCACGTTGGGCGGCGCAAACGTCGTCGGATCGACCCGGTCCTCGGCCCAGGCCCCCGGATGGGAGGTCGCCAGGTACGTGTCCATGTTGTAGTGGATGAACATGCCGAAGCGCTGATCGATGTAGTGACTCAAGAGCTGCTGCATCGACTGCGTTTGAGGCCCCGCCGTGGCGCTCCATGTCAAGCCCGCGCATCCGAGAGCCAAGCCGGACAAGAGCTTGATCGCCCTCGTCCGCTCCCGCTCGTCCGCTCGCACACTCCGCTGATCTGCCATGAGCCATGCGATTTGTGACCGGCTCGGGCGCGTTTCGTGATCAAAAACGAGCGGCGACCCAGAGCGGATGCGGCAGCTCGTGAAGGAGTCGGAGTGCTGCGAGCCGTTGGGCGAGGCCGCCGATGACGTTCGCGGGGGGGTTCGCAAGCTTCTCGGCGAGCTCGACGTGCTGAGCAACCACGTCGATCCGGTAAATCGCCCGCGTGCGCGCCATTGCGCGCGTGGGCCCCACACGCTCGACGTGCAGTTCCGCGGCGATCTCCGCTACCTCGCCCGTTACGCGCCTGATCGCCCCGTCAACGGCTGAAGGACTGCCGAATCTACGAGGCTCTCCTCGAGATCTTTCGGGCAGACGGGAACCACGCCAAAGCGCGCTGTCGCGGCCGCGCACCGTTCGGCTCAAGCCCCGCGCGACGCAGCACCCGATCGAACGCCAACCACCGCGGCAGAAGCCGCGAGGCGAACTTCGGGCGATCAGTGTCCGCCTGGAAATCGAGCGCGCTCCGCGTGCGCGTCCGCATGGCCTCAGCCCTCGGCGACGGGCACTTCCCGAGCGCATGGGTCGAGGTGACCAAGCCCCCCAGGATGGGCTGTGCTAAGCTGCGGGCCCGTTGCCGAAGGGCGTCACGCCCACGGCTGACGCCGGCCCCATCGCCGGCGCCGAGTCGACCCGGGTGGGGGCCGACGGCGTCGAGAGCCCGAGGGCCGCCGAAGCCGACCGAGCGTTGCCACGAACCTCCGCCACCGGTGGCGGCCGGGACCGCGCCGCCCGAGGGTCGTTGCCGGCCCGGTCAGGACAGAATTGTCAGGGGTCGCCCCCGGCTGCCCGCTGGGGTAGCCCTCGTTAGTGGCCGTCCGGTCGATCTGCCGCCACAATGCTCGCGCGGCACGCTCCGTGTACTCACAGGGGCGTTCACCCCTCGAACCTTTGCTTCGATGACTCCCCGCCCCTTCTTCGTTGTCGCCTTTTGCATCGTATCGCCATCCGCCACCCTCGGTGTCGCATGCGCGGTCGTGCCGAGCTCGTCCGTTAGCGCTGCGGCCGGGACCACGGTTTACCATTCGTCGCCCGATGCCGCGGAGGATGCGGCGACGGCCCCCCTGGTCTTGGCGGATGCAAGCCCGATCCCGTCCAATCCCGTTCAGGGAAACCCTCTCTGCAACGCCTCGCCGGCTGGGGGCATCAGCAGCTGCTTCCCGGATGACCCGTCCTCCGCCCAGGCGTGCCGAATTGCGCCCGACGGCGGCGTCTACGATCCGACTGCGGACTACGACGGTGGAGTTCTTGGCTGCCACGTCGTCGCCGAAGCGGGCATGCTCTCCGCACCCACCGCAGCCTGCCTGCCATCCGGACTGGGCACGGACGGCAACCCCTGCCATCTGTCCACCGATTGCGCACCGACTCTCGAGTGTGTCGGGACCGGTTCGTGTCGCCGCTATTGCTGCTCGGACCCCTGCGATCCGTCCCACTTTTGTGACATTCAGCCGGAGACCCAAGACCCGGCGCTCACGGTACCCGTGTGCATGCCCATCCAGCCGTGCGGCCTTTTCGACAGCCCCGACGCCGGGGGGTCATGTGGGTCGGACGCCACGTGCGCGGCGATTGTGGCCACCAACGGAACGCCGCTCACTACATGCGTCGAGATCGGCCTGGCTCAGGCGGGAGACAGCTGCGATTCGCAGCACTGCGCGGAAGATCTCGTGTGCACCGGCAACTGGGGCGAGAGGCTGTGCCGCAGGCTCTGCCACACCGAAGCCGACGCGGGCGATTGCGCACCCTCCGAGACGTGCATGGGCGGGCTGCCGTTCTTTCTGGGTTCGGCGGTCGGACTTTGCGAGAGCACCGTCGGCCCGGACCTTTGAGGGAGAGCGCAAATCCGCCTCAGCGACTCCTCAGGAACGGAGGAGGAGGGGTTGTGGGCGCACGAGCCGGCAGGGAGGGCTGCGAGGGCGTATTCGGCGCGGATGGCGGCGGATCGGCCTCCCGGCGCGTCGAGCGTTGCCCGCCGTCGTTTCGGGAAATGACCTGTGCGGCGAGAAGCGTCTGAACCACACGCATCACGTCGTTCGACCCCGCTGCAGCCGCTCCGGTGCCGTCCGTGCCCGTCGTACCAAAGTTGACGAACTGCCCGTTGGATAAGGCGACCGCCACTTCGCGCGTCAACGCGGGGGCAAGCTCGAGGCGACGCAAGTCCATGTACGCCTCGCCGGCCTCGATGAGCGCCTGGGCCTTCATGCGGATGGCGTCGGCTTCGGCCTCAGCGATCGCGCGGATGCGAGCGGCCTGCGCGCGTCCCTCGGCTTCCTGCTGGATCACGTTCTGTTCCGCGTCCGCGCGGGCTTGGGTGATTTGAGAGGCGCCAAGCTCCGCCTCCCGCTGCTTGCGCACCATCGCTTGTTTGATCGCCTCGGCGTTTGCGACTTCCGCTCCGTTGGACGCGATTTGCATGTTGAGCGCGCGCTCTTGGTCGTTGATTTTTTGGGCGGCCTCGAGCTGCGCCACCCTCGCACGTCGCTCTTCCTGAGCTTGCACGACGTCGGCGTCCGCCTTGGCCCGGGCGGCCGACTCGCGGCGCCGCGCTTCGGCCACTTCGCTCAAGACGGCCTTGATGTTGAGGCTATTGAAGGACAGCCCTAGATCGAGCAGCTCGCGCGAGCACGCGTCTTTGATGATCACGGCGAGCTCGTCGTCCTCGCTGCGCTTGGCGAGCGCGAGGCCCTCGCTGGTCGCCGTCGCGACGGCGATTGCGGTGCTCGCGACAGGCGTCGGTCGCGCGTTGAACAGCTGATCGTGGCGGAGCAAGTTGATGGCGCGACGGCCGGCGGAAGACAAGACATCGGTTAGGGTGGAAAGCTGCTCGGAGGGGGGCTTCGAAAAAAACTTGTTGGCGGCGGTGTTCACCATCGCCTCGTCTTCGCCGACGCTCACGATCGCCGACGCGCGAACCGTCACCTTGACCGGAGACGGGCGACCGTTGGCGTCCACGTCGGCCGTCTGGTCGGTGATCTCGATGTCGACGTTGATCGCTTGCGCCGGAATCCTGCGAACCTGAGTGATGACCGGAATGATCAGAGCCTTGCACGGGCCGCGATAGATATGCAGGTTGCGGCCCCGGCTCGCGAGAAAGATCTCCCCGGCTTCGACGCTGCGGAGAAATGTCGTCACGATGAACGACGTGAGCACCAGCACGGCGACGGCGGAAAGGGCAGCGACGATCAGAGAAAGCTCCACGGGAGGCCTCCTTCAAGGACAGGGGACGGCAAGGACAGGGGACGGAAAAACGGCAATGCAGCTGGCGAAAGTTCGGGCGAAAGGGGCTAGCCCCATGACGTCATCAGACGCGACGCTCAGAAAGCGAGACGGTGAGACGCTCGCGATCGGCGTCGACGTCCTCGATGCGCAAGCGGTCCCCGACGCGAACGGGCAGGTCACTCTGCGGATCGACGAGGTGCGCGGAAAACTGAACTAGGCGGCCGTCGCGAACGACCGCGACCATTCCGCGTCCGTTGCGAAAGGGCGTGACGGCACTGGCTTCTTCAAGCACCAGGGCGGACAACGGGGAGCTCGGCGCCGACTGAAACCGGAGCGCGAAGTTCCAGAGCGGCGTGACCGCGAAAATCTCGACCGCCAAGGCCGGGACAAGCGCCAGGAGCGCGGCGGCGAGTGGGTGAATGTGCTCGATGTGCGAAAGCACGTTGCCGGACGCCCCGTAAAGGGCGAGCAGGCTAAAGACGAGCCTCGGGGAAGGCAGAAGCCGCCACCACCGAGACCCGGGGGCGGCACGAGCGGTCCGCTGCCCAGGTTCCCCCACAAACGCGTCCATCCCCGCTTTGGAGGGCACCTGCAGTTTGCTGATGGGCGCCGCGTGGCTGCGAGCCGATCCGCCCACGTGATGCGCGTGCCCGCCCGTGGAGTGACCGTGTTTGCCGCCGCCTAGCGCGGGCAGCGCCATGACCGTAAGGCCGGCCAATCCCATGACCATCAACACGAGAAACATCGAGCTTATTCAGCCTAAGTCCTCGGCAGGCCGAGGGCGACCCCGAACGGCTCACGCCCGAGCTAGCCTGCCGGCCCCCCCCGGGGGCCTTCGGTCGCGGACCGCCGAGGTCCGCAACGTGAGCGCAGTCCGCCGCATCCGAGCCGAGCGACCGACCGTCGCCAGGAGAATCCCCATGCAGAACGCGGACTACGCCCAGAACGTCGCTGCCTCGGCCGAGACCGCGCCATCGCGCCCTACGCCCTCCCCGAACAAGTCCATACTTTGGACCGGGCGAGTCTTGAGCGCGCTGCCCGCGCTCATGATGGTCCTGAGTGCCGCGATGAAGATCTCGCACGCTCCGCAATTCGTAACCATGTGGACGGGCAAGTTCGGCTACGCCGAAAGTCAACTTCTGCCCATTGGCCTGCTGGAGTTGACGTGCGTGGCCGTATTCGTCTTTCCGCGCACGGCCGTTCTCGGAGCCATCCTGCTGACCGGCTATCTCGGTGGGGCCGTGGCGACGCATGTCCGAGTCGGGGACATGTTCCTGATTCCGGTCGTTCTGGGCGTGCTCGCTTGGACGGGAGTCTACCTCCGCGACGAACGGCTCCGCGCTCTCGTCCCGCTTCGGTGACGTCCGAATCGACGGCGGGTTCGCCGGGGCGCCGAATCAGCGTCCGGGACGGGGAGGAGCGTCCTCGATCCGAACGTCGACCATCAAGTCCTTCGCGGTCCGTTCGAGCTCCGTGCGCAGGGCTGCGCGATCGGTCGATGCGGGGACGTGCACGTGAGCACGGGCTTCGAACAACATCTCGCCGGACATGGGGGCGCTCCGCCGATCGGTCGAAAGCTCCTCGACGTTGACATCGGCGGCGGCGAGGAGCTGGGCAATCTCGCGCACGATCCCGGGCCGATCGACGCCCAACACGTCGAGCACCATGGCCACGTGCCCGGCGGTCGCCTGCCGGTCCACTCGGTATTCGGTCTCGGCAAGAACTTTGAGCCCGCCCGTTTCGAGGTCCGCGAGCGCGCGGAGCGCGGCGGGGACGTGTTCGGCAGGGAGTTCCGCACGGAGAATCCCGGCGAATTTTCCACCGAGCCGGATCATCCGGCTCTCGAGCCAGTTGCCGCTATGCGACGCAACGATGGCGGCCACGGATCCGACCAGGCCCGGGCGATCCGGCCCAATGAGCGTCAGCACGAGGTCGATCATGCAAAGCCTTGTACCCAGGGCGGAGACGTGGGGCGAGCGGTGATCGCGGGGGTGGGGGCCGCGGGTCGAGGGTCGCGGTCGGGGTCGGGGTCGCGGGTCGGGGTCGCGGGTCGCGGGTCGGGGTCGGGGGTCGGGGTCGGCGGGTCAGACGAGCTTTTCGTGGGGACTTCCGATTTTATGCAGGATTTCGTAGCGATCGGATGGGACCCGGAGTGGGAATCGTGCGACGGAAGCCTCCCAGTCGGGATCGTCGATGCTCGCGAAGGCTTCGTTCAAGCGCCGGCCCCAGGAGTCTCGGATCATCGAAAAGTACGGATTGGCTTCATCGATGCAAACGATGTGGTCGCAGCGCAGCGTGTCCGCTTGATAGACGACCAGGTCGATGGGCAACCCGACCGAGAGATTGGACTTGAGCGTGGAGTCGATCGACACGAGAGCGCACTTGGCGGCCACGGGCAGCGGAGTGCTCGGCACGAGCATACGATCGAGTACCGGTTTTCCGTACTTGGCCTCGCCGATCTGGAAGTAGCAAGTCTCGGCGGTCGCCTCGATGAAGTTGCCGGTCGAGTAGACGAGGAAGAGCCGCATCGGCTCTCCCTTAATCTGACCCCCGAAGATGAGCGTGCAGCCCCAATCGATCCCGGCCGCGCGCAACGCGGGACCATCTTCATCGTATACGCGACGCACGGCATGCCCGAGGACGCGGGCCGCATCGAACATGCTGGTCGCACTCCAAATGGTCGTGGGCTCGGGACCGTCGCCTTGGACCCGTTCGACCTGCAGCATTTCGCGTACCGACTGCGTGATCGAGAGGTTCCCGGAGGAGAGCAGAACCATGAACCGATCCCCAGGCCGCTCGTAGACGACCATTTTGCGGAACGTGCTGATCTGGTCGAAGCCCGCGTTGGTGCGAGAGTCGGACGCGAAGACCATGCCGGCCGTCACTTTGAGCGAGACGCAATACGTCATGACGCTCTCAGGACGCTACCGCGCAGCGCCGCGAATCGGCAACAAGCGCCTGCGGCTTCGGCAGCGAGCGCCCGCGCAGCGCCGCGAATCGGCAACGAACGGCTGCTGCTTTCCGCAACAAGCGGCTGGCCCCGCTCCAAACGCGGGCGCGATCGGCAGCGAACGCCTGCCGCCTCGGGGCTGACGTTTGAGGCTACAGAGGTGCTGAACGTCCCGTCGGTACCGACGCCGGCGTTGCAGAAGAGGCTGCGACGTTCCAGGGCCTTCCCATCGTGGCACTTTGCCTCGGTTGGAAGGGGCAAAAGTGACAAAATGGGCCGCGCCCGATGAAGTCCGGCGGCGCGCCATGGGTCACGCCAACGAGAAGGCCGTCGGATGATTGGGCTCGCGTCTTCGGGGTCCATGCATCCCTTGGAAAAGACTTCGAGTCGAAGCACTCCAGAGGACTCGGCGCGCGACCGCCGGAGGTTCCCGTGGTCGCGCGCGCGCCACTTACGACTTCTTTGCCGCCGTTTGAATCTCGACCTTCTTTGGCTGAAGGGCGGGGCTCTTTCTCACAGTGACGGTCAGCACGCCTTCCTTGAGATCGGCGAGGACATTGGCCAGGTCGACGCCGTCCGGAAGAGTGAACGTGCGGGTGAATTCGCCGAACGAGCGCTCGTACGTGTAGAAGGTATCGGTCTGCTCCTGATGCTCTGCCTCGCGCTTGCCGGTGATCGCGAGTCGGTTGCCCGTGACGGTCACTTGCAGATCGGACTCTTTAACGCCGGGCACGTCCGCCTTGAACACGAAGCCGTCCTTCGTCTCTTTGACCTCGAACTGGGGCGTAAAGCCTGCCGGTAGGTGCGGAGCAAGCGGAGACATCTCGATGAAGGGGTCCCAGCTCAACAGATCCCTCAGCACGCGAGCGGGCTCCCACCGCACGGGAGCCACCGGCGAGCTCGACGTGGGACGATTTCCGTCTTCCCTTCGAATGTTGATATTGGGCATGGATCGTTTCCTTTCGCCATGGACACCCGCGCTTTACGCGACGTGTCCGCTGGAGAAAATGCACGACCCGGGCCAAGCGCGGCGCCGCGCGAGGCGCACGACGCCCACGCTTTCTTCCTCCTTCTCCGCGGATTCTCCTTGCGGATTTCCGGCTTCTTCGCTGTTCCCTGCGGATCTTGCACCCGTCGGATTCCGCGGAATTTGCACCGAAGAAGATGCCGTACGCGGCAAAGGATGCACATCGGGACGGGCTGGCGGCTGCGCGGTGCTTGTCACAGCCAGGGGGAGCCGCGTTTCGCCCGCGGGCATGATCCCTGCTCTCGGCAACGCCGATGTTGCATGCCCCTGCCCACGCCGGCGCGACGCACCGGGTGTTCGACGACCTGATAGAAGCGTGTCGAGCGGCCGGCCCCGTGCCCATGGCGGTGGTAGCGCCGACGACGGAATTCGCCATGGGCGGCGTCGTCGTCGCGACCCGAGAGCATCTCATCGAGCCCATTTTCGTCGGAGAGATCGCCGCCATTCGCAGGGTCGCGCAGACGATGGAGTTTGACCTGACGCCCTACTCAATCGTGGACGCCAGCGATGACTTGGACGCGGCCCGCAAGAGCGTCGCTCTCTGCCGGTCGGGGCGAGCGCATGCCCTCATGAAGGGCAGTTTGCACACCGACACGTTGATGCATGCGGTCCTCGAACACGACAGCGGCCTTCAAACCTCCAGACGCGTCAGCCACGTCTTCGTTCTCGACGCTCCGGCGTATCCGCGACCGCTCATCATCACCGACGCGGGCATCAACATTTACCCAACGCTCGAGGACAAGGTGCACATCGTTGCCAATGCGATCGACCTCGCGCACGCCATCGGAATCGAAGTGCCCAACGTGGCGATCTTATCGGCCGTCGAGACCGTGAACCCGAAGATCACATCGACGATCGACGCGGCGGCGCTCTGCAAGATGGCGGACCGAAAGCAAATCACCGGCGCGGTGCTCGATGGGCCGCTTGCGTTCGACACGGCCGTGAGCGCCCAGGCCGCTAGCGTCAAGGGGCTGACTTCCCGCGTCGCGGGGGTGGCCGACATCCTGGTCGTGCCCGACCTCGAATCCGGCAATATGCTCGCCAAACAGCTCGAATATCTGGGGGGAGCCGAGCTCGCGGGGATCGTCGTCGGTGCCCGCGTGCCCATCGTGCTCACAAGCCGCGCCGACGCGTCACGGGCGCGGCTGGCATCGTGCGCGGTGGCCGCAGCCTGGGTTCGCGCGGGTCAAAGCGCCCGGCTCCCGGCATAGCCGCGACCCTCGACCTCGACCTCGACCCCGGCTACCCCGACCTCGACCCCGACCCCGACCCCGACCCCGACCTCGACCCCGACCTCGACCTCGACCTCGACCTCGACCCCGGCTACCCCGACCTCGACTCCGACCCCGACCCCGACCCCGACCCCG
>JBEKOY010000059.1:0-33962 GCA_049521295.1 Polyangiaceae bacterium
GTAATAGATATTTCCGTAATTGAATAGGCAGGTAGAAAACGCCGCGGCCCACGCGATTCGCGACGCCACGTGGGCACGGACACGAAAGGCCGCGTGACGAAAGACGAGGACATTGAAAAGCGCAAACGGCAGCGCGGCGACCACGAGGTCGCCCAGAACCGCCCCCACGTCCTCGTAGACCGCCGGCGGATCGTGTCGATGCCCGGCGCGCCACGCCGCGTAGAACGGCACCACGAGGAAGCTCGAGAGGGGCGCCTTGTCGCTATAAACATGACCCCCGACGATTGCCTTATCGACCGTCTCGCCGCCCCATCGGTCGGCCCGGAGACGCCCATCGTCCACGAGGGCGAACACCGTCAACAAGCGCGACATGGGGTTGGCGCTGACGCCCTGATGAAAGAACATCACCAAAAACAGGCATCCCACGAACACAAGCACCGAAGGCAAGAGGCGCCAACCTCGGGCGGCCGCCGCGCGCCGGATCGTGAGAAGACGGAGAGGCAAGGGCGGCGAAGGCTACCATGCGCTCTCCATGGGCTCGGGCGACAAGGAACGAGACGAGGGCCACGACCCACCGTACCATGCGTTTTCGGCGGATTTGCCGCACGGGGATGCCACCGTTCGAATGGATCGTCAAATACTCGATGCGTCACGCATGCTCACGGCCGGTGAGCTCCAGGCCCTCGTGTCGCCGGGCAGAGGCATGCTCGTGGCCTCGCTCCGTCACCGGGGAGCCGAGCTCTTGCGACGCGTGGAAGACCTCGACGGTGCCGCCGCTGCGGGAAAGACGGCGGCGATCCCGCTTTTGTACCCCTGGGCGAACCGCCTCTCGGCAATGCGCTACACGGCCGCAGGGCGCGCGGTCGTGCTCGACCCCGCGTCCCCGCTTTTGCACTGGGACAGTCGTGGCCTGCCCATGCACGGGGTCCCCTGGTCTCGGCTCGCCTGGCAGGTTCTCGAGGCGATGCCCGAGCGCATCACGGCCCGGCTGGACTGGACTTCCCCGGAGCGTTTGGCGGTATTTCCTTTTCCTCATCGTGTCGATCTCGCCGTTGCGTTGGGCGCCGACGGCCTGACCTTGGAGACGACGGTCTCGGGGGGTTCCGAAGGACCGGTCCCGGTGAGCTTCGGCTTCCACCCTTTCCTGGGGTTGCCGGGACTCGGTCGCGCCGACTGGAAGTTGACCCTGCCGGCGATGCGGAAACTGACACTCGATTCGCGCGGGATCCCGACTGGGGTCGAAGAGCCCTTCGACGGCTTCGACGCCCCCCTCGGCGAGGTCGATTTCGACGATGGTTTCGCGTTACGCGGGCAACGGGCCGCGCTGTCCATCGACGGCGCGGGTCGGCGGATCGCCGTGGATTTCTTGGAGGGCTTCCCTTATGCGCAGGTCTTTGCTCCGAAGGAAAAAGAATTCATCGCCCTCGAGCCGATGACCGCGCCAACCGACGCGCTCACGACCGGTCGCGGGTTGCGTTTCGTGCAGCCCGGGCAGCTCTTGCGAACGCTCTTCCGAATTCGCGTCGACGATACGCGTTGAGGTGCAGTGGGCGCCCGGAGCCCCCACAGCCGAACCGCCCGTGAGCGCAGGTGCGGGGGAGTTTTTCGTGGGGTTCGAACCTAGCCGCCGAGTGCGCAAGAGCGCGAGTCCCGGACGGCGCGCCGCCGTGGGTTGCCACCCGCAACCCGGGTGCTAGCGTCCGGCATGGGATGAGGTGGGCAGCCGTTGGATGGCTCTGCGTGCCGTTGCTGGCGGTCGCGTCGAGCGCCGATGCGCTGGAAGGCGACGGCACACCGGCGGGATGGTTCGGAGCGTTCCACCCCGAGGTGGCTGCTCGATTGGCGTACAGCCCGCTCACCAACGTGCGTGGCTCCTTGCCCTTGGCGGGCGACGGCTTTGGCGCACGGGCAGGCCTCTCCTATCTCGGCATTTACGGCGGCTTGTCGTACATGGGCTATTTTTCGCACGGCGGCTGCTTGGACACCGCGGACCAAAGCTGTGGATCGTCGTGGGGGCGCTCTTTCGGCTTCGAAGGCGGTTACGGTCGAACCTTCTTTCGGATTCTGACGGTTCGCGGCCAAATCGGCATCGGCGACTACCTCACGACCGCCGAAGCGAGGGGGTCGTGCCCCGGCATGACCTGCTCGACGGGCACAATCAGCCCGCCGCCATCCGCGAGCAACGGCCTGTACGTGCAACCTGAAGTGCTGGTGGCGCTGACGCCAGGTCCCTTCGTCATCGGTACCGACGCAAGCGTCTTTTACATGCCGAGCGCCATCGGATCGAGCGCGGCAGGCTCGTTCGCCGCGTTCATGGTGGGCCTGCAATGGGGCGTGCGGCTGTAGGGTCGTGATCGAAGCGTGAGCTTTCCCCGAAGCACGCGGCCGACCTTATTCGCGATCGAAACCGGTGACGAGAGGGCCGTAGATTTCAAGCCACCGCTCGTACAACTGCAGCGAAGGCTCGCGGCGCGCCGCCAACTCCGCCGCCGCCGCCTCGATCCGCTTCGGCAGATTCGGAACGAGCGGACTCCCCATGGAGACCGTGAGTTGCGCGGTGAGCCACAGCACATCGAGTTGCTCCTTGTCGGTCACTCCATGGGCCCTGGCGTGAAGATCGTCCGCTCGCGCGAGCGCCCTACCGAGCCAATTGCGGGTGGCCGCCGCGTCGTGACGCTGGCTCCCGTTCAGGGCAAGCTGCGCCTCCGCCAGCATCTCCTCGCGCTCGATCTCGACCCGATTCGTCTCCCCTAGCCGCTGCTCGAGGATCGCGCGCCGTTGGCCAATGGCCAGCGCTGACGCGTCCAAGCGACCAAGCTCCCGGTTCGCGTTGGCCCGCAGGCCGCTCGCGATGAGCCGGTACGCGCGAACGACGTGGTCGGGGGTCGCATGCGGCCACTGGAGCGCCGCGACCGTCCTCGGGTCGCCTAAGCGTTTCTCCACGTCATCGAGATCGGCGAGCGCGCGAGAGGGCTCCTTGGCGCCGACCGCCGCCGCCGCGCGCGAGAAGCGCGCTACCACCCGATTGCGCCCGGCCAAGGGGGCGTGCGACGCGTCGAGCAGCGGGATCTCCTCATCGTAGAGTGCGAGGGCGCGTGCGAAGTGCCCCGCCGCGAGGTGGTCCAGAGCAGCCCAGTCGAGGGCGAGGAGCCGGTAAGGAACGAGCTCCGGCTTGCGGGCGATCATGGCGAGCGCCGCGTCGCCGGCAGCGGCCGCCTCTGTGTCGCGCCCCACGTGCAGCAGTGCTTGCGCCTTCGACAAGAGGACGTCCAGTCCCTCGGAGTCGTCGCTATAGGGCAGCTTGTCGCGTTCGAGCAGGTAGCCGAGTGCGATCCGGTAGTTTCCGACGTCCGTGTGCAGGAGACCGAGCTCGCCGAGAATCATCGCCCGGAAGCGCGCGTTGTCGGCCACGAGCTCGAGCCCGATGAGGTAGTGCGCGTTGGCCCCTTCGGCCGCCCCGAGGTCCTCGGTCTTGAGGTATTCCTCGTGCAGGAGCGCGCCGAACAGCGCCTGGGCGATCCGCTCTTGCTTGAGATCCGACCAGGAAGCGTCGAGCGCCGCCATCGCACCGGCCGCCGCCTGGGCGTGGGCCTCTCCGTTGAGCTTCGGCAGCTGCCGTGCGACGAGATACGCCTTGGCGAAATGCGCGCGCGCCGGGAGGATTCCGCGTTGGTCGTACCGGGCCTCGATCGCGGCGGGTGGGTCCCCCAACTTCAGGCGCATGTCGATCGCTCCCACGTCCGCCTCGAGCGAGCCGGTCTGCTCGGCGACCGCATCGAAGTCGTCCCGTGCATCGCCGTAGCGCTTCGCGGCCATACGCTCGTACGCTCGCGCTAGAATCAGGCGCTCATAGACGTCCTCGGTCTCCCCCCGCTCGTGCGTTCCTCGCTTCACGTCACGGATGTCGCGCTGTACCAGCGCGTCCAGCACGTCGTCCGCGTCCACGTCGTCCGCCCGCTGCACCGCATCGACGATGAGCGCCCGCCGGCGACCCGGGCGGGTCTGCGCCGCGTAGAGCGCGAGCAGCGCGTCGCCTACGGCTTGGGGCGCGTGCGAGTCGCGGATGGCCAGCACGTCGCGAGCCAGGTCGATCGCGAAGACCCACTCCCCCTCGAGGGCGGTCGCGTGAGCCCGCTCGCGCGCGAGTCGCGCGTCAGCGTCACCATAGGCAACCCCGCGGACCATGGCGCGGACTGCCGCTTGTGCATAACGGAGCTGCTCGTCGGGTCTCAACGCCCCATTGGCGGAGAGCTTCCGGCACGCCGCGATGAGCGCCTCGCGATCGTCGATCTGACGGTAGAACGCGTCGACCTGCTGGTAGTACGCCTCGACGATGGGGGCGGGGGTCGTCTCGTCGACCGTGACCGCCTCGAGCTCGTTGCGCGCCTTGGCCTTTTCGCCGATCGAATCCAAGATCTCGCTTCGCGCCAGGTGTGTGAGGTCCTCGGCCATCGGGCTCTCGGCCGCGTCCGCGCGCAGCCGGCCGAGCCGCTCTTGAGCCTCAATGCGAAATCCCTCCATCATGCGTCCCTGCTCGCGGCGGCGCTCGGCCTGCCGTTGTGCGACGAGCATCCGAAGCGGCAACGAGATCCCCGCCGTCGCCTCGTCGCGCAGCGCGTCCACTTGCTCCGCGTAATACTCGGCGGCGGGAAATTCTTCGCGCTCGAGGTGCACCAGCACGAGCGCGAGCATCGCGCGTCGCCGGCCGGCGGCGCCGTCCTCGCGCGAGAGACGCAGGCTCGAAAGCAGCTGCTCTTCGACAAGCGTATCCGCGTCGTCGATGGCGTTCACGAGCATCGGCATCGTCCAGGACGCGGGCACCTCGCCGTCGAGAGGCAGCGAGTAAACGTCGAGGCTCGCGTCCCGTGAGCACGTCGCGATCAGGCGATCGACGAACGGCGCGGGGTACTCGCAGTTCCACGACGTCTCGGTGAGCTGCTCGGGGGAACCGACGACGGGCGTGCCCGTAGCAAACGAAATCGGCACCCGGAACAGGACGCCGTGGTCGCTTGCGTCGACCGTTCCGTCGCGATTGGTGTCGGTAAAGAACTGGACGACGTACAGCGAGCGGCCGTCCTTGGCGAAGACCGGCTGGCCCGTCTGTCCTGGGAGCGCCAAGACGAGGGTGGCCGGCCGGGCCGTCGAGGCCGACGCGAGCGGGACCGCCTCGAGGGCCCGGGCGGCATGGGCCGCGAACGCCGGGCCCACGGCCCGCACCGTCCGCGCGACCGGGACGTAGACGAGCCAGCGCCCGTCGGGCGAGACGGCCGGGCTCGTCAGGTTGCGATCGAGCAGCGGCCGCGCCGAGAGGGTCGAGCCGATCCTGACTTCCAGGACGCGCAGGTCCCCCTGGATCGATTGCCGGCTCACGAGTGCGATCCGATCCCGATCGATCCACTCGGCCTGCAAGGCGGCGGCCGAGTCCTGGAGGCACGTGCGCCCGTCCCCCTGCGGGAGGCGACGGACGCAGAGCTGTCCCGAGGCACTCTCGCCGAACGAGATGTACAGCAATGACCTCCCATCCGGGCTCACCCGCGGCCAAGTGACATCTGCGCCGTCGTCGAAGAGCTGCCGCGCGCGGCCGTCGGCCACGCTCTGCGCGAAGATTTGATGGGTCGTGTCGCGGTTCGACACGAAGTAAAGCGTCTTCCCGTCGAGCCCGAGCTGACCAAGCAGATCGTCGGCCACGTCCACAGTCAGGCGCTCGGGCCTCACGAGATCGTCGTCGTCCACGTTGTCGGCCGACGCACGCCCTGCGACGAGGGACGCGGCCAGTGCGACGGCGGCGGCCGTCAGGGCTCGCGGCTTCAGCACGACTTTTCTTGCCACGTTCCGTCGTTTCCCTGGATCCATCCTCCGCACACCACGTTTTTCACATGGCCGTCGCGCCATGCGCGCTGCAGCGCTCCTTCCGCGACGTCGGTGCGCTGCTCGTGCATCCATCGCCAAAGCTGGCGCCTCGCGCGGTTCACCCGCTCGAGCAGGGTCTGAGCCTCCTCGGCGTCGGCGGCCCCTTTGCAGGCGTCGCGCGTTTCGACGATCAGCCCGTCCTTGCCCTCGCCGACGCAGTGCTGCGCGAGCAGCCCGTCGAGCCGATCGGCATCGGTGAGGTCGCTCTCGTCGACGAGCGGCGCAGGTCGAATGCCGAGCGCTGAGAGCTGCGCGGAGGTCAGCGGCACCGGACGCGGCTCGATCGCCGCGCGATCCAACTCGAGTTCGAGGTCGTCGAACGAGCCCGATGCCTGCTGCTCGAGGGCCGTTGCGCGATCGACCATCACGATCTCCGGCGGTTTGAAGCACCCGGCGAGTCCGGGCTGGGCGACGATCACGGCGATGGCGAGGACTCGATTCATGGCGGCTCCTTGCGGTCGGGCCCGGCGAGCACGGGCGCGAGCATCTTGTCGACGATAGGTCCCATCGGAATTCCGCGGAGCTCGTCGATGCGGATGAGGCGCGCGAGCCCCCCGAGCTCCAGGCGGGCGCTCGCGAAGCCGTGGTCGAAGACCAGACGCAACGTATCCGGATAGCCGAAGGCGAGCGCGGTGCGGATGCGGTTCATCGCCGGATCGACGTGGAGCGGGTCCTGCAAGTCGAGCAAATCGAGCAAGTGGCGCGCGCCGATGCGCAGGATCACGGCCCGCCCGTCGATGGTGCGATCGGCGGCGGAGATGGCGACCTCGATGTTGCCGTCGAACGGCTCTCCATGGGACGACTGCACGCCACTCGCACGGACGTGGAGTTCGAGCGTCGACTTGGGGCCGTTCCAGGCGATGCCGCATTGGCCGGTGATGGTCCCGCCGCGGACCCCCATCTCGAACTGCCGAAGCGAGATCACGTTCTGTTCGATCTCGAGATTGCCAACCAGTGGCGCGATCGACACGAAGGGCGTCTTCAGGCGTGCTACGGATAGGAAGCCGCTGCGGCTGAGCAGCGGGTGCTGATCCGCGAAGCGGAGCATCGAGTAGGGGCTCTGCTTGTCGTTGCGCTCGAGAGACACGCCGTTTTCGTGGACCTCGAGCGCCACCGTGATCGGCACCTCGCCGTTGGCGTTCTCGACGTCGACTCCCATGCGGGACATGCTCACGGTGACGTCCTCGCCCTTCACCGCGGCCCGTACCTGGTAATGGGTGAGATCCGGAGACGTGACGTTCGTCTCCACCGCTATCCTGCCCCGCCCCTTGAACCGCTCGGGGATCTTCGACAGTCTCCCGAGATCCTCGGTCAGCGACGCGGTGACCGACAGGGTGCGGCGCCCCTCGCCCAGGTCGACGTTGCCGCGGACCCCGAGCGCCGTTCCCCCCAAGCCGTTCGCGACGTTCATGTCCGAGATGTGGATCACCCCCTCCGGGCCGCGCTCGGCCGACAGCGCGAACGTGAGATCGCCGAGCGGATACTCGGGGACGACGGTCTGCTCGACGGCGCGGATGGTACTGCGTTCGGTGAAATCGATCTCCGGGTTGGCCAGGTTGCCAGTGACCGCAACGCTCGCCTGCTCGCTGATCCCGTTGAGGTCGACGTCGCGGCTTCCGAGATCGAGGTGCAACGTGCCCACCTCGGTGCGGCTGTCCAAGGTGCGGCGCGTTCCCGACGCGCGCATGTCGCCGTGCCACGCTACGGCCGGCGTGACAATCGCGCTGACTCCCTTGGCCCAACGGAAGTGAGCGACCTGAATGTCGGCCGTTCCTTCGACCGATGCGGTGCGCGAGGGGCTCGGCTCGATCGCGATCGTCGCGTCGCGTGCAACCCCCGCGACGACCCCGAGGAGGGCTCCGCGGGCGGAGAGTCCGATCTCGAGCTGCGAAAGATCGAAGCCGTCGAGACCGTGCACGCGTGCGGCGACAGGGGCAAGGGCCGCGAGCCCCGCGAGGTGCCCCTCGATCGCGTACGCGAGGGCTCGCCGCGACGGCTCGAAGGACAGCGACCCCGAGAGCTGGGCGGTCGCGCGGCCCTCGGTCGCGAGCTGGAACTGGAGCGACGGGCGCTTGCGGTTTACGGTGGCCGAGAGCGTGACGTGCTCGTCGCTCGGGCTGTCGTTGCCGACGGCGAGCCCGTGCGCGCGCAGGTCCACGCTGCCCTGGTGCGCGAGCACCGTCCCTTGCGATTTGAGGGTCAGCGACAGGGACTGCGCGGTGACGGTGCCAAATTCGGGGCCATGGATGTCGACGTCGGTCGTGTGACGCACAGCGGGAGTCCCTCCGCTCAGAGGCTCGAGGTGACCGCTCGATCGCACAGCGGCCGTCATTCGATCCCACGGAATTCGATCCCACGGAGCCACGTCGGCCAGAGCGGCAGGCAACAGCGGCCGGATGGCTTTCAGGCTTGCCGCCGAAGCGTCGAGCGCGAAGTCGACTGCGTCCGTTTCCTTCGTCGCGTCGAGTGAGGCCCGCATCTCGCCGAGGGTGACGACGGCGTGGACCACGCCACGGCTCGCCGCCGGGTGGGCGACATCGAATTGGACTTCGTGCGCCCGGGCTTCGACTCGCGCCGCAGCGTCCAAGAAAAGGTTGCCATCGTGCCCCATCACACGGATCCGCGACACGGGCGCCTCGAACTCGACGGCATAGGGACCGTGCCCGTCGAGCCGCGTGTGCGCGCGCAGGGTCAGCCGATCGACCATCGTGCGCGTCCCGCGGGAACGCAGGTCGAGTGAGGCCAGGTCGAAGGACAGGGAAACGTCGCCTCGTGCGGCCATCGGCTCATCGGTGTCGGCATGCAGCCCCTCGACGCGCAGCTCGACGTGACCGTCCCCAAGAACGACGGACCGAGTGCCTGCGCGATCCAGGCGCGCAAAGCGCAAGCCCACGCGGCCGGCGACGACCCCATCGGCCCCCTGCTGCCCGTCGAAATCGGCGGAGACATCGTCCGCGGCGAGATCCTCCTCGCCCCACGCGAGATGCATCCCCGCGATCCTCACCGACCCCCGGCCGGCGATTCCTCCCCCGTCCGCCGGCTGCGCGCGCAGCGACACCTGCGTTGCGCCGATGTCGAGCGGCCCAGCGGGGGCGCGGACCGCCACGTTCGACAGCTCCGCGTCGACGGCGACCGACCCACCCGCGGACAGATGGACGACCGGCCCCGTGACCAGGGAATCGACGCGGTAGCGGACCCGGGCGCGTTCGGCGGTCACCGGGACGAGGCCGGCGGGAAGCCACCGGAGCAGCCGCGCGAGGTCGATGTCGCCGTGAGCGCGGCGCACGATCAGCTCCCCGGCGTCGGAGATCTCCATCCATGCTTCGGCGGTCGCGGCGGCGTCGCCCATCCGGGTGTGGTCGAGTGTGATCTCGGTCCGGCCCGCGGCCGGGTCGAATCGAAGGGTCGCTTCGGCGTGCACCCATGGATCGGCGCAAGCGCTCGAGGCGAACGTTTGCTCGATCATCCGCAGATCGAGGGCCGCCGCTACGGCCGATGAGGTGGCGTCCACCGCGACCCAAAGCTTCGCCCGCGCAGTGCCCGTCTGGACACCCGCCCGTTCGAGCGAGAGCACCAGGTCGAGGGGAATGGCGGCGGAGCCGAGCCCCACCTCGGCGCGCCACCCTCTCGCAGTCGGCTCCATCGATCTCGCGGTCAGCGTGACTGAGATGCCGCGCAGCTCCGCGCGGTCGGACACCTCGCCGAGCTTCGTTCGGACCCAGGCGAGGGTGACGTGATCGACGTCGACCTGGCCGACGGGGGGCGCGGTGCCGAGGAACCTCGAGGCCTGGCGAGACAGGGGTACCGTGGGGCGGGGCGAGGCGCTCGAGCCGGACGCAGCAAGCGCGTCGAAGGACGTCCTGCCCTGTTCGTCGATGACGGCCGTCAGCATGACGTCGGAGACGAGCAGCCTCTCGACCACGGGGCCGCGACCCCGCAGAAGGGATCTCAGAGACCAGTGCGCTTGCACGCGACCAATCCGAACGAGGTCGGGCGCGAACCGGCGAAGCTGCGTCGGGGACTTCACGACCAGCCCATCGATTTCGCCCCCCGAGAGCCATTCGATGCGAGCCGCGCGATAGTCGATCTCGATGCCGGCCGATGCGCGCGCGAGCCCCTGGATCCGTCGCTTGACCCAGGGCCTGTCGAGGGAATCCAGGAGGATCACCACGCTGACCGCGGCGAGCGCGACCAGTCCAACCAGACACGCGAGCGCCCCCAACACCGACCGCCGCCAGCGACCCGATCGCGCGCGTTTTTCGCTCGGGCCCGCGGGATGCGCAAAACGAAGGAGGCGCCTGGCGGCGCGTCCAAGTCCACGACGTTGCTTCAAGTGCGATGGTTCCGACACGAGTCAACCTGCGCCCGAGCTTGCAGCGGGTCCGGCAGATCGACAAGCGAAGGGGGGCCGGCCCGAGGACTACCCGCCGATCGGTGGAATGCCGTACGGTACGGCGAAGTTGGCATCCCGCTCCGTTTTTCCGGAGTCGAAGATGGGGCCTCCGTAGGCAGCCACCACCGTGGAGCCGTCGTCCACGCCGGAGTCCACCGGGACGGCAGAATCGAGACGAGCGGCTGCGTCGTGGACGTCGGCGTCGAGGGCCACTCCGGCGTCGGGGATGGGGGCCCCGTAGACGGCGACCACCGTCGGCGCGTCCTGGCCGGTGTCGTTCATGCTCCCTTCCGGCGGAGATCCGCCGTACGCGGCATCGAGGATGGCGCCCGACTTGTCCGGGCCACCGTCGTTGTCTCGGTCGGCGGCCGAGAACTGACCTCCGCAGGCGACGGCGGTTGCCGAGAGCGTTCCCACTCGCAAGGCATAGAGCGCAGCGCGACTGAGACGCGTGGCCGGCGACAGCGGCGCTTGCCTCGTCCGAAAGGAAGCGGGCAATTCGGCCCGGCAAAACGGACAAGCCGGCTCGTTGACTCGAACATGGCGAGCGCAACCGGGGCAAGCGGCCAACGGAATCTGGATCATCCACGACCTCCCTCGGACGTCGACTCGACGAAGATTTCGAAAATTCCGTGATCAAACGGCTCTCCCGGGGCAGGAGTGACGGGCGCAATCCGCTCTCGCTTGCCTTCGCGCGCCATCTCGATCGCACGGTGATGGCAGTACGGATTGTTCCCGGGCCTACCGAGGGTGACAAAGCTCGTCCACGTGCAGCCGCTCATGCACTCCTCGGCGTAGTAGCAGGTCCTGCAGTAACCCCAGAGATCGTCCAACGTACGGTCTCGCATGTAACGGAGCGGTTCGCTACGCTCCCAGATGGCCTCGAGCGATTCGTCGCGGATGTTGCCGCCCGTCCACCGCTCCGTGGGCAGCGACGGACAGCCCTTGATGGCACCGTTGGCCTCGATGCCGAGCGTCGCCCGCCCGGCTCCGCACGATCCGCCGTGACCCCGCAAGTAGTGTCCTCGAATGATGGACTCGTAGGGCCCGAAGTAGCCGATGTTGTTTCCGGGCCAGAACAGGATTTTGAGTGCGTCGCACCGCTTCTTCAACGCAGCCAGCCGCGGGAACAGTTCGAGCAGATCGTAGGGCTGCAGCAGAATGTTCGGTTCGTCGGCGGCGCGGCCCATCGGCACGGTGAGCTGGATTTGCCAGCCCCGGATCCCCACGGCGGCCACCGTCTCGAGAATGCCCTCGAGCAGCGGCATCGATAGCCGGTTGATCTGCGTGTTGCACGACACGCTCAGGCCGCTGTCCTTCAACGCTTGCAGAGCCTCGATCGCCGCCCGATAGGAGCCCTTGACTCCGCGGAGACGATCGTGGGTCGGCTCGTCGCCGTCGATCGAGACACTCGCCCCCTTGAGTCCCGCCGCCTTTGCGCGATCGACGAGTTCGGGCGTGAGCCCGCGGCCCCCCGTTGTCATGGTGGTGGGAATGCCGTGGGCGCTCGTGGCCCGGACGAGTTCCAGCCAATCCGGTCGCAGGTAGGCTTCGCCGCCGATCAGCGTGATTTCCTTCACCCCGAGCCGCGACATCTGATCGATGAGATCGAGCGCTTCTTCCGTCGTGAGCTCGTCCGGACGGCCACGTCCCGCGCGCGAACCGCAGTGCCGGCACGCGAGGTCGCACGCCAGGGTGATTTCCCAAACCGCGTAGATGGGGCGGAGTCGGCGGTCGATGTCGCGGGCCTCGCCGGCGAGAGGCAAGTGCCTCGCTCCGGGCTTGGCGAGCGGCGCCATGGGCAGTCCTCGTGTGGGACGCGCCCGCGCCATTTCCGTCGCCCGCTCGTTCGAATCGAAGGCCACCAGCTTCAGAACAGCACGTTCCGGGCCGCGCTACCATCCAGCGGAAGGCCGGCCCTTTTTTGCGTTCGGAGCGGCAGACCCATGATCCTGGCGAAGGCGGATGGCACAGCGTGGCGCATCGATCGGGCGGCTGAAAAGCTGGCGCTTCGGGCCAAGCTTCCCGGAGCGCGCGTCTTCGATCTCGCGGCGGAGAGCCTTCGCCACGTCAAAACGGCGGGAGTCTCCGCGATGGGGCGACTCGTTCTCGCTCTGCCCGCCAGTTGGTGCGTGAACAGTCCCGCTCCGTCGACCGTGTTGCGCCGATGGGTGCTGCCGCCCGAGCGCGAGGTCTGGGCGTCGTTGATCGACGTTCTCGACGAGCCCCGGGCGGGTCCCTTGGACGTCGAGTCGAGCGATGCGGTTCTGGCGGCAATCCAAGCCCTCGGACCCGAGGCATTCGGTGTGGAGGCGATCAGCAAGGTGCTCGCGCTACTGGTTCCGGACGCCGTGCCTCTCATGCCTCCGGCCGCCCGGCTGTTCGCGCTCGGGGGCTCCTCCGCCGCGAATGCGGGAGCGTTCGTCGAGATGGTCAATTGGTTCGGCAAGGCCGCGCACGAGGGTCGCGCCGAACTCGCCCGATGGGCCCATCAGCACAGCGAGGTGCCGTTGAGTGCGGCGCAGGTGCTCGACCGTCTTCTGTGGTTTGATTCGGAGGGGTACCGCCACTTCCCCGGCGTGCAACGCGAGACTCCGCCTACCCCGGTTTGACGGCGGACGGGACGCGCGCGCCCCACGGCGATCGCGAGGTCAGGCGTGCTCGAGGCGCACGACAGCGGACCATCGAGCGCTCCCGACGTTGCGGGGATCGGGGTCGGGCAAAATGCCGAACGGTCGCAGCAGCATCGGGATCCGCCGCAGGCGTACCGCCTCCCGAAAGGGCAAACGGATGTCGCGCGCCTTCCAACCGATCGTCTCGAAGAAGGCCACGCCTTGCGCAGGAGCAAACCTCATCGGTGCGTGGGCGAGGTGCGCGCCCAGTTGCTTGTGCATCATGCGCAGGATGGCGGGCGATACGGTGTCGAGCACCCACCAGCGGAGCGCCGGTTGGGCCCATAGGTCTCGAGCGAGGTCTCGGACCACCTCTTCATCAAGATACAGCAGCAGGCCCTCCGTCAGGACAAGCGCTTTCTTTGCTCCTGCGGCGGCGCGCATGAGAAATGCCGATCGTGCGACCGGGTCGGTCAGATCGATTCGTTCGCGACGGAGCTGACAGCGGGGCCCTTCGCCGGCGAGCAGCATTTCCTTCTCGTCGATCATGGGCCCGAGATCGGCCTCGACCCAATCGAGCGACGGCGGCACATCCATGCGGTACGGCCGCGTGTCGAGGCCGGCAGCCAGGTTCAGGACGCAGTCGCACCCGTCCCGGATCGACGCGGCGATCAAGTCGTCCACGATCCAAGTGCGGATGATCATCGGCCAGCCATTGCGAGTCTGCCTTGGAGCGAGCAAGGTCATCGCGCGTCCCCGTTCGCCGGCGAGTCGCGCGGCGTAGGGGTCTCTGAATAGCGCGTCGGCTCGCGCCGACTCCAGAGCGCGGTAGGCGGCGACCCACCGAGCCGTGTCGGACACGTTTGCGATGAGAGGCGGTGCGGACATGGTCGGCGTCATAGCACCCGCCGTGACCCTCGCCGCGCGGGTCCACCACGCACGTCGATGGTTCGATCGTTCGGCAACGGGCCGGACCTCGAGTCGCGGCCGAGATCGGTTGCCGGCCTTGCGAACGACATTTCTGCGTCGCCGGCACGACCTGGCACGACCGATCAGGTGCCGATGGCCAGCCACGAGACATCGACGGCCCAGATTTTTGTGTTCAACCAGGTCTCGGCATGCAGCGTGAAACCGCTCCCGGTGATGTCGAGGGCTCGCACGCGGATGCGGGCGTTGTCCTCCCTGCTCACGTCGAGACCGACCATCCCGATGTGAACGACCGGAGGCGCGGAAAAGGGTCGGCTAAAGGACACCGGATAATGAAACGCGCGGGCGCCGTTCGCCGAGGGCTCGAGGAGCGACCATCCTTCGAGCGACGCATCCAGAACCACGACAGCGGACAGCAAGCTGAGCGGAGCAACGTACGACATGGGGTCACGTTACAAGGAAACCACTCGTGTCTCGAGGGGCAACGCCGCCATCGGAGCGGAGCACCGTTCGACATGCAGCCGCATGACACGGAAACCACGGCCTCGAGGGGCCAGCCCCGGCTCTGGGCGGACGCGGGTGCGATCGTGGTGGTGCGACAGGCCGGGACCACGATTCGTCGACCGATCCGCGCGCTGTGTTCGCGCGCAGTCGAGAGTCGCGCCGCCTTGGTGAGGGCTGAGCGGCCCCGGTGTTATCCTCTGCGGTTCATGCCGTCGTGCCCAACCTGTGCGACCCCACTCGAGCAGCGTTTCGAGGTGTTTTTCTGCTACGCGTGCCGAGCCTCCCTGCAGCCGCTCGAGACGCTGGCATCCACACTTGCGATGCCAGCGATCGAAGTCACACCGGATCGCTTCGCCGAACCCATCGGAAAATGTGCGGCCTGCGTGCACGGGCAGCTGCGCAATGCCCGCATGTTGGGCGAGACGGTTGCCTCCTGCGACGTGTGCACGGCGATCTGGCTGACCCGGGCGCAGCTCGCACGCATTCGAGCGCGTGGCGAGCGCGATCAGGCAACGAAAGCGTCCCCCGATCTCGTGGCGCACGCCGAGCGCTTCCGAAAGGCAAACCGCATTCCCTTCGATGATGTGGCGACCAATCGGTACGCCTACCCCGCATCGCTCGCCGCTGGAGTCCTTGCGCATGTCTTGGGACTGAGCTTTCTCGTTTGGGGGACCGTCGAGATGTGGTTTCACGAATTGGGACACGCCTTCGTGGCGTGGCTCTCCGGGTTCGTGGCCGTGCCTCTTCCGTTTTTCACGATGATGCCTCGCGAGGCGCGAAGTGGATGGGTCGTTGCCATCGTTCTGGGTTCGATCGGCGCCATCGCCTACGAATCCGCCGCGCGGCGGCTCTGGGGGCTCGTCGCGTTCGCGGGCGTATTGGCCTTGACGCAGCTCGAACTTACCGTCGTCCTGAACCCCGCTCAGGCCCGGCAGTGGGGCCTATTCGCCGGTCAGGCGGGCGCGATCGTCTTGCCGACGTTGGTCATGGTCGCGTTCTACCAACCCATCGGATGGCGTTGGGACTTCTGGCGATACCCGGTGCTCGGGGTCGCGGCGGTCGGCTTTGTGCATGCGCTCTTTGTGTGGATCGGCGTTGCGCGCGGCACGGGGCCCATGCCGCACGGCTCCGCGGTCGGCGACGACTCGGAGGGAGACATGGAGCGGCTTATTCGCGAATTCCATTGGACCAAGACGTCACTCGCGAATAGCTACGTCGGGCTTTCGGTCACGTGTCTCTTCGTGCTCGGCGCGACGTACGTGGTCTTCCTGCGCCGCGCCGCCGCAAAGCCGCAGGCTGCCCAGCGGGGCGACTGAAATCGGATGGCTCCGGTCACGGCCCCCGCGCGCAGCGGATCCCGTAGTCGGTGTCCCGGGTGGGCGGATTGGTGAAACTGCGGCTCGAGGCCAGCAAGCCGGCCGTCGCGATAAAGAAGTTACCGCCCCGGACCACGCGAAACGAAGTGGGTGAAAGGAAGGCGCAGTTTGTACACGGATCCACATAGGGGGCATAGCCATCCAGATTCCACTCATACACCTCACCGGCCATATCCAACTGACCCCAGTACGCGGCTCCCAGAATCGTCGTTCCCACCGGGGCGATACCCGATGCGGTGATGGGGTAATTGCAATTGTAGATCGCATACGTGATGCCCGTCCCCGGATCCGTCGAACCCCAAGGGTACTCACGCTGCTGACTGCCTCCTGCCGCCGCGTACGCCCACTCCGCCTCGCTCGGCAGAAACCCGCCGTCCCAGATGCAGAATGCGTACGACTCGTACCAGTCCACGCAGTTGATCGGCAGGTTTTCCTGCGTTCCGGCGGTGCTCGTCCACGTCGCTCCGCACGGATCGCACGCGAGGTTCGTGTCCCACATGCTCGCCGCCAAAGCTCCCGTCGCGATTTCCGAGTCCCAGTCCGTCGCGTCCCAGCCCGTTTCGAAGGATCCGGGGCTGGCGCTGTTCGCCAATCCCGAGCCCCCATTCAGGTGCGCGTGGACGCCCGCGCCGTTCGCGGGCGCGGCGCCGGCGCCGCCCGTCACGTAGTTCACGTACTGACGGAATCGCCCCACCGTGACCAGGTACTTGTCCAATCGAAAGTCGCTCACGGTCGCTGGGTCGGCTTCGTCCGCCGGACCGCCGTCCGGAGCGACGATCACATCCCCGTTGGAGTCGAGCGGATCGTACGTGCGGTAGAATGCGCCGGGCGAGACCTCCAGGCTGGCGCAGCAGCTCTCGCTTCCGCTGCCCCCGGGGCCACAGTTGGTCATCCCAGGCCCGCCGGGCAGACAGCTCGGAGGCGTCACGGTTCCACCGTCTGCCGAAGGGGCCGAGCAGGATCCAATCAGACACACCGGCACGTCTGATGCGCAAGCGACGGGGGTGCTCCAATAGCCGCTGGATCCGCACGTCTGCACCTCGTTGCCCGCGCACTGCGACGCGCCGCGTTCGCAGACCCCGCCGAGGCCCGCCCCGGGGCCGTCGTTCTGCGCTCCGGCATCCTCGCTCGACGTATCCGACCCGCTCGATCGGCTCGAGTCCGGCAAGCCGGCGTCCGACGGGCTCATGCCTGGGTGGGTCGAGTCGAAGGTCGGACCGGCTGCGCTGCCGCAGGCGGCCAGGGGCGACGCGACCGTGAATGAGACGGCAATGGCTGACGCGGCTTGGAATCCGGCGTCGTTCATTCCTAACGGGACCACTATCCCGTGAGCCAAGGCGGAGCGCAAGGACGGGCACCCAGGCGAGGCCCATCGCCCGCCGAGGGTGGGTCCGTTGCGGCCATGGCGGTCTTTCGGAGGTACGATCGACGCCGAAATGCGTTCGCCCAAGAGAACTCTGCGCGCTCCGATTCTGCCGACGGATCTCGATCCGTGCACGCTGCCCCGCATCGATGCCGCCGAGCTCGAGCGATGTCGTCTCGACGCTTGCACCCTGGCCCACCAGGTCGGTGAGCACGTCCGCTTCGACGGCGTAAAAGTACTCGGCGGTACCCTGAGCGCCACAAGGCTCACGCACGTCACGTGGCTCGACGTTCTCTGCGAAAGGTGCGACCTGTCGATGATCGAGTGGCGCGGGATGCACCTGACTCGTGTCGAAGTGCGCGAGTGTCGAATCACGGGTGCGAAGCTCCACGAGGGAGAGCTCGACGAGGTCCGCTTCATCGACTGCCAGATCGATTACGCCACGTTCGCACAGGCTCGCTTGCGTCAGGTCTCGTTCGAGGGGTGCCGTCTCAGGGAGGCTGACTTCAGCGGAGCGGACCTCGCCGGCACCGCGTTCATACGATGCGATCTGAAGGGCGCCGATTTCTCTGGCGCGAAGCTCCACGGCGCCGATGTGAGTGCGTCGAGCCTCAGCGAGATTCGCGTCGCGGCAGGCGACGTCCGTGGGCTCGTGGTCAACCGCGAGCAGGCTGCGATTCTCTCGCAGTTGCTCGGGCTTATCCTGCGCGAGGAGTAGAGACTTGACCCGACCGATGGGCGCCGCCGGGAGCCTCTCGCGTCACGAGATCGTCGGCTACCGTGGTAGAGCGGGCGTATGAAACGCGCGCTGCAGTGGGTCGGCCTCGCGGTCTTGGTTCTCCTGATCGCCGCGGGATCCTTATGGTACTCGGCGTTCGGCAACAACAGTCCCATCGTCGACGGGCAGCTGCTGGCGCCCGGCGTCGAGACGGTAAAGGACGGTTTCGTCAGCGTCTTCATGCTCGACGCCGGGCCGGGCAAGGTCGCCTTGATCGATGCGGGCAAGGATGGCTCCGGCAAGGCCATCCTTGCGGCGCTCGCGCGACGCGGGCTCACGCCGGCGGCGGTGGCCGCGATCTTCCTGACGCACGGTCACGGCGACCACACCGCGGGGTGCAAGCTGTTTCCGGACGCGCAGGTCTACGCTCTCGAGAACGAAGTCTCGCTCATCGGCACCGCGGCCAAGGTGACCCACGCGCTCAACGACGGCGACACGGCCGACGTCGGCGATCTGCATATGGAGGTCTTCGCCATGCCCGGTCACACGCCCGGATCGGCCGTTTACCTGGCTCGCGGCGTACTCTTCTTCGGTGACAGCGCGGGCGCAGCCAAGGACGGAACGATGATGAAGGCCGTGCCCTTGTTCTCCAAGGACCCTGCACAAAACGTGGCCTCGCTGAAGGCGCTCTCGGCGCGGTTGCAGCCTCGCATGGCGGAGATTAAGACCCTGGCGTTCGCCCACACCGGCCCGCTCGTCGCGGTGCAGCCGCTGTTCGTGTTCGCGGCCAGTCACTGAAAGCGGGCGGCGCGGCGCTAAAGTGACCGGTGGCCGCTCGTGAACCGCTGGACCGGGCCTTGCCACATGGGGTCATCGAGTAGCTCGTCGAAAAACGAGCCATTCGTGTACGTCGACACGGCTCTCCGCCAGAACAACGTTGCGAATGCGTTCTCACGGCGCTGCCGGATTTCCCACCTACCTGGATGCATGGCAAATAGGTGGTGGGCTGCTCGCATGCCGACACGCGCACGGCGATGCCTCCGGAGCACGAAGAACTCGGCCATGTCCCAAACGTCATCGTCGTTCGAGATCCGGCTTCCGCGGTGAACCAGCGCGAAGCCAGCGAGATGATCGTCGACTCGCAGCAGGAATGGGAACCGCCAGGCGTCGCACCAGTAAGCGTCCAACCGAGGGTCGGGGAAACGGCCGTTGTCGCCGACTTCCGTGTGGATGATCTCGCTGAAATCGTACGCGTAGAGCTGGAACAGTTCCCGCAGCACTGGCTGGTCGGAACGCGTCGCCCGAACGACATGGGTCTGCATCCGGCGATGCTCATAGCGCAAGGATGGACGTTGGGCCCGGTCTTCATGGCGAAGACGCGGCGGGGCTTCCAAGCGACGTAACGTGGGGGAGGCGAGTCTGTCCGACCGGCCTGATTTCGCGGGAGCTGCGTTCAATATGCCGAACAAACCCAAAGACCCGATCGGCTGGCTCATGCTGACGATCTTCGGCTCGGCGCCGGGTCCGCGGGTGACGCGCTTGTTCAAGATGGTCGGTGTGAGCGACGCGCAGGCCCTGCGGGCCGACCTCGAACGGTTTGCCGCGATGCCGGATCTGACACGGCTCCTCGTCGCGCACGGCGTCGTTGTGAGCGGGGCCGCCGCGCCGTCGGCCCTGCGCGCGGCGGCGGCCTGTCTATGACCCATTACGCAGCCGCCACTGGCTCGGCCCTCGCGGGCAAGCCGCGTCCTTGGGATTTGTCGATTGGACGGCGGCCGGCTCCGCCCCTGCCTGACTCCATCGCACAGCCACGATAAGCGAGCACATCACATCTCCAGAGGCCGCCCATTGGTTCGCCTCGGCATGCGGGTCTCGTCGCGCGCCTCGGCCCACTCGCAAAGCCCGCCGGTGAACGTGCGTGTACTGTGTGTGTCCCGGTCGATTTAGTTTAGTTCGATACGAAAGCCTTCCCCCTTGGCAACCGTTTCTCCTCAAACCATCAGCGCTTGGACCGGGGCCCGAACGACCGCGGCCTTGTCGCTTTTCGTCGCGCTGTATGCCATGTTTCTGTGGGGGGTTGTCCGTCCGCCGACGATTCGGGAGTGGAGGCCGGCCGACACGCAAACGATCGCCCGACATCTTGCGGAGCCGGGGGCCAGCATTCTTTACCCTCGTGTCGACTGGGGGGGCGACGGCCCGGGCTACGTGGAGACCGAGTTTCAGCTCTATCCATGGCTCGTCTCGCGGCTTTTGCGAACCTTTGGCGACGCAGAGTGGCCTGGGGAGCTGCTGTCCCTGCTCGCCACCGCCGCGGCTGCTGGCGTTGCATTCCGCGGTCTCGCGCGCGCTCAGGGTCCGTTCGCGGCGGGCTTCGGAACGATCGCGCTGCTCGCGTCACCGGCCGTGATTTACACCGCGACCCGCGTGCAACCCGAGGCGCTTTGCCTGCTCCTTTACACGAGTGCGTGGTTCGGCTTTCTCCGCTACCAATCGTCCTCTTCGTCCTCGTGGCTGGTGATTTACGCGGCTTTGGGAGCGACGGCAATGCTCGTCAAGCCGACTGCGGCCCAGCTCGGAATTTCGTGCTTTCTTCTGCTCCTCTTCCGGTCGCCCAACCAGCTGAGAACGTTGGGCCCGTGGCTCGCGTGGGCATTCATGCTCTCGGCGCTCGGGCTGTATTTGATCCATGCACGGAGCCTTTACCTGGAGTACGGAAACACATTCGGAGTCCTGTCCGGCGGCGACTCCAAGTTGCCGAGACTCGAGCACCTGCTCACTCCTCGGCTCTACCTGAAGGCTGCCGTCCACAGCGTGCGTTGGGGGACCGGCATGGCCGGGGCCGCCGCCATGGTGATCCTGCTCGTCATCCGCAAGAGGATAGACTTGATCGCCGCATTGTTCATGGGCAACGCCATCTGGACGTTGCTCGCGCTGCGATACACGTCGCAGGCGGCGGGCAACCACTACCACATACTCGCCGCCGTACTGGCGGCCCACGCGGTCGCACTCGTGGCCGAGGCCGCTCTGCGATCGTCGAGGCGCATCGTCGCCGTCTCCGCTTTGTCGGCTGCATTGGCCGTGGCACTCGGCGTTGCGCTGAAGCAGCGCAGCCAAGATCGTAAGTCCGAATGGGACGCGCCCGTCGTCGCGGCCAGCGTCGCGCTCGCGGGTCTCGCGCGACCCGGCGATCTTGTCGTCGTTCGATCGCTCGACACACGATACGACTCCTATTGGCGCACGCCCAACAACTACCAAGATCCACGCGTTTTTTACCTCACGAGGACACACGGCTGGGCGGTTGCTGCGGACGATGCCGACCCGAGCCTCATCGCGAACGCGAGCCGACGCGGCGCGCGCTATTACGTCGAGCCGATGCCTCGCCCGAAAGGCGGCCCATTGGATGCCTGGCTGGCGGACCACGGCGCCCTGGTCACGACCACCCCCTTCGGCGGCCGGGTGTTTGCACTGGATGGCGCGCGTGACGGAAGCCTTCCGGGCGTGACCCGAACCTCCGGCGACGGCCTCCTACGGCCCTAGGGCCGCGACCGGTTTGAATGACCCGGCGCCGAGCTCCTTCGTCGCTCGACCCTCAAGGCACAGGAGACGAACCGCAGTTTTCCGAGTCGTAAAGAAGGTACTTCTCGCGCTTGGCGGCAAACGCCGCGAGCTCGGTGCCGTAGGTGGTCACGATGGCCTCGAGCGGCAAATTCGCGTCGATGGCGCGCATCGCGCCGGGGTGGACGAGAAGCCGATCGAGCTTGGCGAACTCCCACGCGCGCGGGTACAGGTGCCGAAGCGCGCGGGCGACGGCGATGCCCGTGCGTACCGGATCGAACTGCGTGCGGTCCGTTACGGTCAAATGCAGGCCATGACACGGCTTGTGCGCATACGGATCGCTATCCGGAGTGAATGTCTCGCTAGTGACGGTCACGCCCGCGAGCAAGTCACCCGCAAGGGCCGCGACGAGGGCGTCGCCGGCGATCCAGGGCGCGCCCAGGCGCTCGAAGGGGCGGTCCGTGCCTCGTCCAACGGAAAGATTCGTGGCCTCGAGAATTCCGACTGCGGGATAGAGCAAGGCCTCGTCGACATTGCGCAGGTTGGGCGATGGATTGACCCAGGCGAGTCCCGTCTCGTCGCCATAGAGTGCGCGCCGCCACCCGCGCATGGGGACGATCGAGAGCGCGACGCCCAGGTGATCGTCGGCATTGAAGAGTGTAGCCAGTTCGCCCACGGTCATGCCGTGGCGAATGGGCAAAGGATGGTAGTTGACGAACGAGCGCGAGAGCGGCATCGCGACGGGGCCGGCGACATCGACGCCATCGATGGGATTGGGCCGATCGAGGACCACGAAGCGCAGATCGTGCTCACGCGCCGCCTGCATCGCGCGCCGCATCGTCGACGCATAGGTGAAAAAGCGTGTTCCAACGTCCTGGATGTCGAAGACCAGCGTATCGACGTCGGCCAGGCTCTCGGCCGTCGGGGCGAAGGCGTCTCCGTAAAGGCTGAAAAGAGGCAGGCCGGTGTGTTCATCTCGCCCGCTGGCGACGAGGCCTTGGCGATCGGCATCAAGTCCGTGCTCCGGCGTGAAGAGCGCGGTGAGCTGCACACCCGGGGCATTCCGGAGCAAGTCGATCGTCGACTGGCCGTCGCGCGCGCGGCCGCTCGCGTTGGTGATCAAGCCGACGCGCCGCCCGCGGAGGCGCTCGAAGCCTTCCTCGCGCAGCACGTCGATGCCCGCGAGCACGCCGCCGGATGCCGCGCAGGCGGGAGCCCGACCGACCGCCGGCCCGATGGCCTGCGCGGCCAGCGTGTTCACGGCGGCGACCAGCGGTTTCGCGTCGCCCTTCCCGTCCGGATGCACGCGGTTGGTGAGCACAACCGTGAAGAGGTCCTTGTCCGGGTCGATCCAAAGCGCGGTGCCGGTGAACCCGAAGTGGCCGACGGCCCTTGGCGACAGCCCCCGGCCGCGCCAGGAGCTGTCGACGGTCCACCCGAGCGCGCGGACGCTCTGGGGCACGTCGTAGGGGGCGATCATGTCGGCCACGCTGTGCGGCGACAGGATGCGCTTGCCATCCACCGTTCCGCCGCCGAGGATCGCGCGTGCATACACGGCAAGATCGTCGGCCGTCGAGAAGAGGCCCGCGTGCCCCGCGACGCCTCCGAGCAAAAACGCGCGCGGGTCGTGCACCACTCCCACGCGCCACGCGCCGTCCACGAGCTCCGTCCACGCGGCCCGCTTGGTTTGTGCCTCTCCGGGGACGAATTGGGTGTCGCCCATTCCGAGCGGCGCGAAGATCGTCTCGCCAGCGAAGGACGATAACTTGCGCGACGTCACCCGCCGGACCACCTCCTCGAGGAGAATGAACCCGAGGTCGCTGTAGATGGACACGGTTCCCGGCGCCGACCGAATGGGCGTGTTGCACACGCGGCGGATGGCCTCGTCCCGGCCGTGTGCGAAATCGTCCTTGGGCGTGTCCGCGGGTAGACCGGAAGTGTGGAGCAAGAGCTCGCGCAACGTGATGGCCTCTTTGCCGTTCTTGCCGCACTCCGGAACGTACTGCGCAAGCCGGTCGTCGAGCCCGATCGCCCCGCGCTCGGCGAGAATCATGATGCAGGTCGCCGTGGCGATGGGTTTGGTGAGCGAAGCCAGGTCGAACAAGGTGTCGACGGTCATCGCCGCACGCTCCGGCAAAAGCTCGCGGTATCCGTATGCACGACGGAACAGGACGCCGTCGTGGCGGCCCACGAGGATGACCGCGCCGGGCACGTCGTGGGCGGCCATGGCCTGCGCGACCGCAGCGTCGATCGCCGCCTCCGGGAGGCCGCTTGCGGTCTCGGGCGTGACGCCGGCACCGATGAGATCGGTCGCGGTGAGCGGGGGGGCGGCAACGGGCGGCGTCGCGAAAGCGATGGGCGCGGGCGTACGAGCGAGATCCTGGGTCCGTCCGCAGCAAGAGCACAGGGACAGCCCGAGCGGCATCAGTCGCCCGGCGGCGTGGCACACGTGCCGAGCGAAGGCGATGGGGTCCATGACTCGGCGATTACGCGGCGACGACCGTGCCCTGATGGAAGAGGGCCTTCCACGCGCCGTCCACCCTGCCCCAGATCGTGAGCCTGCGAGTTACGCGCCCCGGTTGCCGCAGCGTGTACGTGAGCGCGTACGTGTCCTTGCCGAGCTCGCGGCCATGGAACTCGCTCGTCCCCCAGAGGTCCTCATGCGGCCGGGACCATCGGTTCTCCAGGACTGAGAGCACGAACTCGCGGCTATAGCGGCGGCCGGACGCCCCGACCTCCCAGAAGTCGTCGGCCAACTGGGCGGCGAAGTCGGCGCGTTTCGTTCCGAATTCGGGCCGGTGGCCGATCGGCTCCTGGACGCGCAGCTCGTCGAGGATACCCAGCAGGTTCGGCTCGGTCGTGAGGTCGGGCTCGAAGGAGATCGTCACCTGGGCGAGGGTACCAGCCCGCTGCGATGATCGCAGGAACTCCGAAGAGCTGGGGATCAGAGAACCGTCAGCTCGGGCGACGCTTCGAGGTGAAGACGGGCCCATGGACCGAGACAAGGGCGCGCGTCCAAAGATTTCGGCGGGCGCTCGGAGGCCTGCCGAGCGGCTCGGCGGAATGGGAAGCCGGAACGCGGACGCATTTGGCATCTTGCTCGCCGAAGGACGAGTGCTAGTTTTCCGCCTCAGGTGCGCAGGGGTGCCTTCCCCGCCGGAAAGAAGCCTTCACCCTGCACGCGACGCACGCGCGATTTTCCCGTGCAACGGTCTCTGCAACGTCGACGCCTCGGGCCGAGGGAGCGGGTAGTTGCCCCACAAGAGGGAGACGTGCATCATGGACCCCGTTCGGGAGCTGAAAGTACGAGCTGAAATCCTGCAGAAGGCGCTGGCCTCGGCGAATCAAGGCGCCCTCGATCGTCTGCGTGCGTTGCCGGAGATGCGCAGGGCGGCACAGCCCGCGCTCGTGGCGATGTCGGCGACGACGCGGCGCAAACACTGCCTCGCAATCGTCGCCCGTGAACACGGCTTCTCCGGTTGGGAGCACGCGCTGCGGGTGCTCGACGGTGATTCGGCCGAGGCGGACTTCGGCACGATGCTCTACGGCGTAGCCTCGTGGGGCTTTCTGCATCCCTGGTTTGCGACGTACACGGAGACGCACGTGTTTGCAGACGACGCGCTTCGGAGCGGGGGGCGGCCCTTCCTGCTTGCGTTCGGCCGCCAGTTCTTCGTCGCCGGGAGCGCTTTCGTCGCGAGCCTCGGGTTGGACCCGCAGGACGCCGACTGGCGGGCCATTGGGTGGGACTGGCCTCGTCCAAGGGACGGGGACGCGCGCAGGCGCCTCTATGCCAAGCGGATCACCGCGTTGCGGGGTCCGCGATGACGGCGGTGCAGGCCTCGTCACTCCCGATCGACGTTGTGGCGGGGCTCCGCGCAGCGTTCGGGCAGGCGCCTATCCACGAGCTAGCGCTTCTGTCGGGTGGGTTGTCCGGGGCGTTGCTCCTGTCCTTCACCGTGGCGGGGGCGCCCTATGTGCTGCGCAAGGGAGATCCAGCGCGCGCGGCCCACTCGATAGTTTGCCTTCGCATCGCGGCGGATCGCGGCGTCGCACCGGGGCTTCGCTACGCGGATGACCGCACGGGCATCTGCATCATGGACCGCGCGCGCGGCGAGCCGTTCGGGCGAGACCCCGCACTCGCACCGCACCGGGTCGAGCGCGTCGCGACGACGCTTCGTCGCCTCCACGAGGGTCCCGCGTTTCCTCCGGCGCTCACTCTTGCGCAGACTCTGGAATACTTCCAGGCAGAGAAGGTCGCTCCAGCAGTCGCCGCCGCATTGCGGGACACGGCGCCCTGCACGGTGCGCTTCGCGCTCGCCGCACCGTGCCACCGGGATCTCAACCCCAACAACATCCTCGACACGCCTGAACGTGCGTACTTCGTCGACTGGGAGGCAGCCGGGCAAGGCGATCCGTTCCTTGACCTCGCGCAGCTCGGCGTGTTTGCGTTCCCCGCCCGCGTGCAGCGAGAAGCCCTGCTTGCAAGCTATCTGGGACGTCCGGCGACGGCCGAAGAGAAGGCCCGAACGATCATCGCACGGGTCCGAGCGCTCGCCGCTTATGCGCTCGCGTTTTCTTTCATCCAGTCCCAGACGAGCAGTCCCGACCCGGGCGGAGAGACGGTTTCTCTTGCCGACCTGCTCCCGGCGCTGGCAGCGCAGCGAGAACGCATCCCGTGCGGCACGCTCGCGGCGTCGCTCCAGCTCGAAATGCAGCAAGAGATGGCGGCCGGCGCGTTCCGCGAGGCCGTCGCGCGGCTGCACGCGGAGTAAGCGATCGCCTGCTAGAGCCGAGGTCCGCCTAGATGTTCGGCGTTCTAGCCGTCCGGGCTGGGCCGACCCGGAAGGCCCGTGAAGACGACTCCCGCCCCCTGGCTCTTGTAGATGCGGTTCATGTGGATCAAGACGGGCGTGAGGGATTCGAGGGCGATGGCGTTCACGAGCGGTCCCGCGTCGAGGCCTCGGAGCCCTAGGTCGCGCAACAGACCGATGGTCACGGCCTTCGCCTGGGCGTCGTCGGCGGCGACGAGCACGTCGCACTCGATTGCGTGCGCCGGATCCGCCAGGTGCGTCGCGCTCACATGGTGAAGCGCGGCCACGACGGGCGTCGAAGGACCCACGAGCTGCTGGGCTTCGAGTGCCGCCGCCAGACCGGCAGGGAGGTTCACGCGGCTCACCTTTGGCGGCACCAGCGGCACGGTGACGTCGACGAGCACCTTGCCAGCCAACGCCTCGGTGATGGCACGGACCGTATCGCCGTGGGCGCCGTAAGGCACGGTGAGTACCACGACCTCGCCCTGGCGCGCAGCCCAAACGTTGTCTCCGCCCTGGACCGCGAGTCCTTTGGCCTCGAGCGCTTCGGCGTGAGCACGGGCCTTCGCCGCATCGCGCGAGCCGAGGGCAATGCTGTGCCCGGCCCGGCCCCATCGCTGCGCCAGACCGCTACCCAATTTGCCCGTTCCGCCTACAATCCCGAGCCGCATCGGATCTCCAGGGTAACCCCCTAGCATGATCATCTGCAGCCATCGCCTCGAGGTTCTCGCCTTGCCGGGATTGCCGCTCGTCGCACCCGGCGATGACGTGCCTGCGCTCGTGGCGCGCGCGCTGTCGGCGGCGGGGCTCTCGGTCTCCGACGGAGACGTGCTTGTCGTGACGTCCAAGATCGTGTCGCGCGCGGAGGGCCGTTTCGTCGAGCTGGGTAGCGTCGAGCCGTCGCCCCGTGCCATCGAGCTCGCCCGGGAGGTTCGCAAGGACCCCCGGTCGGTCGAGCTCATCCTGCGGGAGTCCACCGCGGTATCGCGACGCGCTCCCGGGGTCCTCGTGGTGCGACATCGGCTCGGGTTCGTCGTGGCGAATGCGGGGATCGACTTGAGCAATGCCGTGCCCCCCGATGCGCCGCCGGGCAGCGGCCCATGGGCGCTGCTGCTTCCCGAGTCGCCGGACGCTTCGGCCGCTGCCATCCGCGCGAGGGTCGAGGCCGAGTCGGGTGCGAGCGTGGGTGTCGTCATCACGGACTCGTTCGGACGGCCCTTCCGGCTCGGAACCGTGGGCGTCGCCATCGGGGTCTCGGGGCTGCCCCCGGTGTGGGACCGCCGCGGTGAGCCTGACCTCTTCGGGCGCGCCCTGGAGAGCACCGTCACGGCGCTGGCCGACCAGGTCGCGGCCGTGGCCGATCTGGTGGCCGGCCAAGCCGCAGAGCGACGCCCTGTCCAGTTCGTCCGGGGCCTCTGGTTTTCACCTTCTGATCGAGGCGCGGAGGCGATCCTGCGTCCGGCCGACGAGGACCTGTACGCATGAAGGTCGTTGCGCTTTCCGGTGGCGTTGGGGGAGCGCGCCTACTCGACGGCATGGCCCGCGCCCTGCCGCCCGGATCGATGACCGCCATCGTCAACACCGGAGACGATTTCGTCCATTGGGGGCTGCACGTGTCACCGGACCTCGATACCGTAATGTACACGCTTGCGGGTCTCGCAAACGAAGAGCGCGGCTGGGGGCTGGCCGAGGAGACGTTCGCCGCCCTGGCCATGGTCAAGCGCTACGGAGGGCCCGACTGGTTCGCGCTGGGTGATCGGGACCTGGCGACGCACCTGCTTCGCAGTGAGGCGCTGCGCGCCGGGGAGTCGCTCTCCGCGATCACCCAGCGCCTACGCCAGGCACTGAGCATCCCGCATCCGATCTTGCCGATGAGCGATGAGCCCGTGCGAACGATGATCGAGACCGCACGCGAAGGGACGCTCCCCTTTCAGGATTGGTTTGTGCGCAAGCGGGCAGAGCCCGCCGTCCGCGCGGTGCACTACGAGGGCGGCCGCACACCGGCCCCGGGGATCCTCGAGGCCATCGACGCGTCCGACGTCGTGGTCTTCGGACCCTCCAACCAGTACGTCTCGGTCGATCCCATCCTGTGCCTGGACGGCGTGCGCGACGCCATCGCGCGCAAGCCCGTCGTTGCGCTGAGCCCCATCGTGGGCGGAGCCGCCATCAAGGGCCCGCTGGCGACGATGATCCGCGACCTTACCGGGCAGGCCGCATCCGCCGGCGCCGTGGCCCGGCACTACGGCGGGCTGATTCGCGCGATGGTCGTGGAAAGCGGCGATGAGACGACCGTCGCGGCGATTCCCGTGTTGGGGACCTCGATCATCATGCGGTCCCGTGAGGACCGCCTGCGGCTGGCTCGCGAAATCCTCGCGTTCTGCGCCGAGCTCGTACGATGAAGCGGCCCGCCTGGGCCATCGTCCCCGCGAAATCGCTCGTGCACGGCAAGTCGCGCCTTCGCCCTGTGCTCGGTGACGAAGACCGCGCCCTGTTCGCTCGGCGCCTCCTCGAGCACACGCTCGACGCGCTCAACGCGTGCGCCGTGGACGGTGTGCTCGTCGCGGCGGGCGATGACGACGTGGCATCCCTCGCCGTCTCGCGAGGGGCTTACGTACTGCGGGATCGCGGCGAGGGGTCGCTCGCGGACGTCGTCGACCGCGCCCTCGCCGACGTCGAGTCACGAGGCGCCGCGTCGGCGGTCGTGCTGATGGCCGACTTGCCCCTGATCGTTGCCGATGACGTCGCGGGCTTGTTCGCGGCCCTCGTCGACCATGACATCGTCCTCGTGGCGGACCATGTCGGCCACCACACCAACGCGCTCGGACTCGCCCCACCGTCCGCGATGCCCACGTCGTTCGGGCGTGCGGACAGCTTCGCGGCCCATCTCGCGACCGCACGTGCGGCGGCCCTGCGTGCGGCCGTCATCGAAAGCGAGCGCATCGCCTTCGATGTCGACACACCCGCCGATCACGAGCAGCTCAAGACGCCTCGACGGGCAGCCGGAACCTGAAGCGCGGGTCGCGCGCCAGCTGGTCGTAGCTCCCGAAGGTCCCTCCAGGATCCTCTACGCCGTCGAGGCGGTCGTACTCGTCGGGACCGGGCTCACGCGGGAAGGTCCGTAGAACCTCGTATCGCGTACTCCGCTCGACGGGCACGCGCCCCGCGTCGCGGATGGCGCGCCGGATCGCCGAAGGCGCTTGCAGCTGACCGTACGTGGCTCCAGCCGCGGTCGAGATACTCTCGTTGATGAGCGTGCCGCCGAAGTCGTTGGCTCCGCACGACAGGAGCCACTGGGCCGCTCGCATTCCATCCTTCACCCATGAAACCTGGAGGTTCTTGATGGTGACCCCCAGCATCAGCCGCGAGATGGCGTAGATGCGGATCACGTCGTCGCCGGTCGGACCGGGGCGCAGATCCGGCAACTGTTGCCGCAGCGTCATCGGTGCCTCTTCGTGGACGAAGGACAGCGGCACGAATTCGGTGAAGCCGCCAGTCCTGCGCTGGATCGAGCGCAAGAGATTCAGGTGCTCCATTCGCTCCAGGTCGGTCTCGACGTGGCCATGCATGATGGTCGACGTCGTGGGCAGGCCGACTTCGTGCGCGGTCGTCACTACGTCGACCCACTCGGCGGTAGTGATGCGGCCGGGTGCAATCCGAGCGCGCACGCGATCGTCGAGCACTTCGGCGGAGGTGCCCGGCAGCGAGCCGAGGCCGGCGTCCTTCATCTCCTCGAGCACTCGCCGGAAGGACCACCCGCTCTGGGTGGCCGCGTACTTAACCTCCTCGGGCGACAAGGCGTGCACGTGCAGATCGGGCGCCGCCGCCTTCACCGCGCGGACCAGCGCGACGTAGAACCGGGCGTCGACGCCGGGCGCGAGCCCTGCCTGGATGCAGACCTCGGTGGCGCCGAACGACTGCGCCTCGAGCGCACGTCGCACGATCTCCTCGATGGGCAGGAAGTACCCCTCCTCGCTCCGCCGGGTCCGCGAGAACGCGCAGAAGCGGCACGCCTTGGCGCATACGTTGGTGAAGTTGATATTGCGGTTGACGACGTAGCCGACCGCTTCGCCGACCTGCGCTCTGCGGAGGTGATCGGCCACGGAAACGAGCGCAAGCAGCGCCGGGCCGCGTACTCTGCACAAGAGCAGGGCCTCGTCGACGCCGAGCTCGACGCCGTCGAGAGCGCGCTCGAGCACGTTCCGCACGTCGCCCGATACCGCGCGAAATACCGCATCGAGGCTCATGACGGACGCGGGTGAGGGGCGAGCCGCGCCTGCACCGCGCGCGTAGGCGCGACCAGGCGTGGATCGAGAAAGCCTGGACGATCGACGTAGCGGTCGTAGATGGAGGCGCGGGGGAGCAGCGCGAAGCCGGCGCCGGCACACGCGGTGCGCAGCAGGTCGAGGTGCGGCCAGGGGTGACGCGGGTTGATGTAATCGGGCGTGACGGGCGATATGCCTCCGAAGTCATTGAGTCCGGACGCGAGAAGGCGCTCGGCCGACGCGGGGTTCAGGTTGGGTGGCGCCTGCAACGAAATGTCGCCGTCGAGGATTAGGCGCGCCAGGGCCAGGGTGAGCGTCACCTCGTTGTCGTCGGGCTCTGGCGCGTAGCTCATGGGCACGCCAGGCACGGCACGGAAGTTCTGCACGATGACCTCTTGCACGTGTCCGTACCTGCGGTGAGCGTTTCGGATAGCGAGCAGACTCTCGACGCGCTCGCGCCACGTCTCGCCAATGCCGACGAGGATGCCGGTGGTGAAGGGGATCCGCAGTCGCCCGGCGCCGTCCATCATGGCCAGCCGCTTGTCGGGTCTCTTGTCGGGCGCGCGGTGGTGCGGCATCCCTGGCTCGCAGAGGCGAGGGCTCGTGGACTCGAGCATCAAGCCCAAGCTCACGTTCACTTCCTTGAGGCGCGTCATTTCAGCCTCCGACAGCAGCCCCGCGTTCGTATGAGGCAAGAGCCCGTGGGCCAGGGCCTTCGACCCCGCCCAATACAGATACTCGACCGTGCTCGCCTGGCCTAACGCGGCGAGTGTGCGGCGGTACGCGGAGAATGCCTTCTCCGGCTTATCGCCCAGGCAGAACAGCGCTTCAGCGCAGTCACGCTCCCGCGCTACCGCGAGCTGCTGCTCGACTTCGTCGGGCGTCATCGTCCACTCGCCGGGATCGCCAGGCGAGCGGCGGAACGAGCAATAATCACAGTGGTTTCGGCACAGATTGGTGAGCGGGAGAAACACCTTGGGTGAGTAGGTCACGACGCGCCCAAAGAGCGCGTCGCGTACCGCGCAGGCCGCGGCGCGAATGTCGACGCCGAGGCCGTCGACCAGCAAGTCGCCGTCGGCGAGCGCGAGTGCCTCGTCATCCGAAAGCGGCGCGGACAGAGAAACACGTCGGAGCACGGTCGACGTTACGCTCAGCCCATCCCGGCGACGGAGGTCGGCTGGATCTCGTAGATCACGCGGACTTCGCCCGGCTGACCGAAGGGATACTTGTCTTTGCCCAAGTACTTCTTGGCGAGAAGGTCGATATTCGCGGCTGCGCCTTCCTCAGTCGCCCGGACAATCGTGCCGCGTACAGCCAGGTGCGCGTAGGGGTTCTCCGGGTCTACGATGGAGAGAGCGACGCGAGTGTTTCGCGTCATGTTGCGGTCTTTGACGCGACCTCGCGCCGTGTTCACGATGAAACGGCCGTTGTCGTAAAGAAACCAGACCGGCGTCACCTGTGGCGAGCCGTCGGCCATCACGGTCGCGAGGTGCGCGAGCGCCTTCTTTTCAGTAAGGACGGGCAGAAACTTCTCGGGAATCGTCGTGCTTGCCATGGGTTCTTGCCTCCGCCGGTTTCGACGCACTATAGCCCAAAAAACACTACGCCTGCCGCACGAGGCGAACGATGGGGATCACCCGCGTCGTCTTCTCCTGGTACTTCCCGAAGTCCGGCATCTGCTCGGCGATGGCCGTCCAGAGCCGATCGCGCTCGGGCCCCTCGACGGTGACCGCGCGCGCTCGCCACTTGTCGGCGCCGAGCTGGACGCCAACCTCGGGATTGGCGCTCAAATTCTTGTACCAAGCCGGGTGCTGCGGCGCGCCCCCCAACGACGCGATGACGAAGGTGTCGCCGCCGTCGAAGAACGGCATCACTGGCACGGTGCGCGGCTGGCCGGACTTGTTGCCGACGGTCGTGAGAAGCAGGATCTTCCTGCCCCGCATCGTGCTGCCGCGGCGGCCGTCGGACGACTGGTAGAGCCACACATGACCTTTGACGAACAGTTTGAACAGCAGGTTCACGGCGGGCATCCTTGCAGCCCAGAGGCGCCGCGCCAATAGGCAACGTCGCGGAAATCGACCACGCCTGCTGGGGCCGTACGGGCCGCGCCCAAACGGGTATCGGCACGGCGCTTCCCGAGCGAAGATGCCGCCGACCCCGCGCACCCCTAAGGGGCTCCCGGGTTACGCAGTAGGTCGCCGAGCTCGTTGCAGAAAAGCGCGAGACCGGGTTGACCGCGACGCCGCGGCGAAATCTCGTAATAATGCGATCATGCTTGCCAAACGCGTCACCGAACTCGCCGCCCGTTCTCGATCGGTCCTGCCGGCCCATTTTCGGGACCGCATCCTGCCGCGCGAGGTGCGTGCCCTCGGCGATGCGTTCGGACTTACAGCGATCGGTGTCAATCTCGTGACCCTTTTCCCGGGGAAGGAGTCCTCCCTGCGACATCACCATTCGCATGAAGACGAGCTCATCTACGTGCTTGAGGGCGCGCTCGTCTTGCACACCCACGCTGGCGAGGAACCGCTCACAGCCGGAATGGCCGCTGGCTTCCGCGCGGGCGATGGGAACGGCCACCACCTGTACAACCGCAGCGACAAGCCCGCGACGTACCTCGTGGTGAGCAACCGTCATCCCGAAGATCAAGCACGCTATCCCGACGACGACCTTGCCGTGCACAAGGGTCCGGATGCCACGTATGTCTTCACGAGAAAGAGCGGAGCGCCCATCACGGACTGACGGCGTCGGGTCGCTGGCAGAACGCGGGTTCGGCATGGGTCCAAGCACCCATGCCCATCGTCGTGAAGCCATGAGCATCACCACGATGCCGAGACGTCCGCGGGTTCGGTTTCCGATGTCTTCGGTCGACTCAGCTCCGGGTAGCGGTCACCACCCAGACCGAGCCGCGCAGCGCGATGCGGTTGCCCCTGACAAGCGAGCCGAAGCGCGCCACGAGCGCTGCGCGGACGCGAGCCTTCATGTCGTCGTCGACGTCTCGCAAGCGGCGCGCCGTTGGCCCCGTGGTCATGGCGAAGCGCACAGCCTCGCTTAGCCCCTCTTGCGACAGGACGACGTCCGCGTCGAACGGAGCGAACGTGACGTTCGTAAATAGCGCCTGGTCGAGGATTGCTGCGACGCGGGAAGAATCTGCGAACGCGAATGGCCCCGGCTCATCGGGCGACGCGGCGGGCTCGGGAGGTAGGAGGAAATCGACGGTATCCCGCGGAACGCTGACCCATTCGTTTTCGTCCACCGCGCGCCAGCATACGAATGCAAGCGTGCCACCCGCGCGCAGCGCTTCGCGCAGGCGCCCGAGGGCGAGCGCCGGGCGCCGGAAGAACATGACCCCGAAGCGCGAGACGATCGCGTCGAATCGAGTTTCGAAGCCGTGCTCGGCTGCGTCGGCTAGGACGTACGAAACGTTCGACCGGCCGGCAGAGCGCTCGCGCGCTCGCCGAACCATCGGGATCGACACGTCGACGCCGACGACCGCGCCTCGCGGTCCAACCGTGTGGGCAGCGGCAGATCGGA
>JBEKOY010000060.1:0-33958 GCA_049521295.1 Polyangiaceae bacterium
TGCCCGACTGAAGCGGCTTGACGCCCGGCATGGTGGGCCGTGTCGGGCGCGCCGACGGCGTCGGCTCGGTCACCGAATCGCCCGAAGACGGAGCGAGCGCGTGGCCGACGACGAGGGAGGCGAGAAGCGTGAGCGCCGAAACCACGACGACGCACGCTCCCACGAGAGCCCCCATCGCGACGAGAGTCCGCTTGAGCAGCATTCGGTTGTCCATCGGTGCGTCAGGCATGGCCGTCGTCATCTCGTCATTGGATGTTGTAATCGAGGTTGGTGTCCTGACCCTGCCGGTTCACCGACACGGTCAAGTGGTCGGCCGTGCGCAGTCGCGCGTAGGCCTCGAGCGCCTTTTCGGGGCTCGTCATGTCGAAGCCGTTGATTTTTTCGAGGCGGTCTCCGTTGTTCATGCCGAGCGTCCCGAGCAGGCTGTCTGGTTTGACCCCGAACAGCCGAATGCCAACGACCTTGCCGTTCTCCTGCTCGGGCACGATGCGCGCTTGGCGCATCAGCTCGGCTTGGTTTTCGAGAATCTTGTCGACGACGCTGCGATCGATATTGAATTCCGTCGCGCTGACCTTCTGAATGCCTTTCTTGATGTCGTCGGACACCCCGGGGCCGCCCGACGGCGGAGGGGCGGGCGGGGGCGCGGCCGCGCTGCTGGCGGCCGGAGGCGGCCTGAACATCTGAGATTGACACAGCTGACTGCCGCTCGTCAGCCAGACGCGGTCCCAACCGATGAACTTGACCGTCTTGCCGCCGAGATCTCCCCCACGCCGGCGCAGGACGCTCTTGCCCTTGTCCTGCGGCGTCTCGAGCGCCGCGAAGGACCAATCCGGGTCGGAGGACGCCGCGATGACCAGCACCTGTACGCCCTCGCACTCGGGGGCGCTGTACGGATCGCTCAGGTCCGGCGGGGGCGGCTCAGCCGCCTTCGCGTCCTCGATGAGCGCAACGGCGTTGAGAGGACCGGTGACCGAATCGAACGGGTTTCGAGAGAGGATGGACTCCGCGCTGGTGACGTGTCGACTCGACGACATCGGCGGCGGCGGCAGCCGTGCCGTGAGGGGGGGCACGGTGAGCTGCTTGTCGTCCGGAGCGAGGCTCGCACCGACGATTTGCATGATCCCCTGAGCATCGAGGAACGCGGCGATGGCCACCAAGACAAGGACCACCGCCCAGAAGTGCCTTTTGAGGAGCTTGTCGATGGCCATGCGGGTCGCGAACCGGGACAGGGTGCCCCGCGTTCAGTCTGCGAGGCACGTGCCAGGACAGAAACACTCGATGTTTCAATATGTTTCCAATTTGGATGGCGGCATCCTTCGCCAGCTTGGCGAGGGGCTCGAAGCGCGGCCGCCGACCGCTGACAAAATGTCAGCGCCCACCGGACGCTTTCATTCGGTGACCCCATCGAGCTTTCGGTAGATCGTGCGCGTGGAGATTCCGAGAAGCTGAGCGGCCAAGGACTTGTCGCCTCGGGTGTTGCGCAACGTTTCCCGGATGACGCGCAGCTCGATCTCCTCGAGCGGGGTTCCGATCTCGAACGTGAGCTGCGTCGTCGTGCTGGCCGGGGCAGTCGCGATGTGATCCGGCAAGTCCCCTTCGGCAAGCGCATCGCTGCGCGAGAGAACCACGGCCCTTTCGATCGCGTTCTCGAGCTCCCGGACGTTTCCAGGCCACGCGTAGTCGGCCAAACGCTCGAGGGCACCGCGGGTTGGTTGCAGCCGGGGCCGACCGTTCTTGGCGCAGTAAAGACCGAGGAAATGATCGACGAGCAGAGGGATATCTTCGCGGCGGGCACGTAACGGCGGAGCGGTAATCGCGATCACGTTCAGTCGATAGTACAGATCCTCTCGAAAACGCGAGGCAGCCACCTCGGCGACCAGATCCCGATTGGTCGCCGCCACGATGCGGACGTCGGCCTTCGCCGTATTGCCCCCAAGCGGCTCGTACTCGCCCTCTTGCAGCACGCGGAGCAACTTGACCTGCACGCTGGGCGAGAGCTCACCGATTTCGTCGAGGAAGAGCGTGCCTCCGGCAGCCTTGGCGAAGCGGCCGTCCTTTTTGGCCATCGCACCCGTGAACGCTCCCCGTTCGTGTCCGAAGAGCTCACTTTCGAGGATGGTCTCGGGAATGGCCGCGCAATTGACGGCGACGAACGGGCCCCGCGAGCGCGCCGAGCGCTCGTGAATGTAGCGCGCCAAGAGCTCCTTTCCGGTACCGCTTTCGCCGAGAACGAGCACCGTCGCCTGGCTCGGCGCCGCTTGCGTTGCGACGTCGATGACACGACGGAGCGCCTGAGAGCTGCCGATGATCTCGCGATGCGCCAAGCGCTTGATCTCGGCTTTGAGGGAGCGATTCTCGGCGACGAGCTTTTGCTTCTCCGCCGCCTTGCGAACGCTCTTGACAATCGAGACGCGCTTGAGCGGTTTCTCGACGAAATCGTAGGCGCCGTCGCGCATCGCGTTCACGGCCACCTCGACCGATCCGTAAGCCGTCATGAGGACGACCTCGACGTCGGGCACCACCTGCTTTACGGCACGCAGCAGCTCGAGTCCGGTCGTGCCCGGCATCATCAGGTCGCTGAGGACAACGTGCACCCGGTGCGACCGTACGAGCTCGAGAGCATGTTTCGCGTCGGGCGCGGAGAGCACCCGCATCCCTTCGCGTGCAAAGATCTTTTCGAGTGACTCGACGTTCGAGCGCTCGTCGTCGACGACGAGAACCGTAATCGCGTCGGCCAGCGGGTTGTCCCGAACCGGCTCGTCCGGAGCGACCGCAGCCGGTGTGGTCGCGACCGAGGCGACTCCGACCGGCGATGGCAGAGGAAAACTGGGCTTTTGCAGCACGGTGACAAGATGGCAGAGTAAAGACAGATCGTCAAAGAAGGGTCAGAACCGGAGACGGACGTGCTGGAGCCAGCGCAAGCCATCCGCTCTCAGGTCGAACCGCAACGTCGCGCGCGCGACTTCCTCGCCGCGTCCGTCGTAGAGGCCAGCCGAAAGGAGAGTCAAGGATTCGAGCGGCGCCAGGCCGCGCCACTCTTTGTGCCCGTTCAACTCGTACGGGCGCCCGTCGTCGCCGCGAAACGTGAACCGATACGGGATGCGCCCTTCATCCAAACGCCGCAGGCAGATCGTCCCGGCGACCGACTGACCCCTTGCGAGCCGCTCGGCGTCGATCGTCCCAGACAGCTGCCAGACCTTGTGGCTCACGAGACCGCGTAGGTCCGGCGTGGTCGCCGTCAAATCGACGCCGATCGCCAGCTCGTCGATGGGCGCGTCGAGCATCCAGTAATTTCCGGTCAGCCACTCCTGAAACGATGCGCCAGGCAACGGAACCATGGCGGCTAGCCCGCACCGCCGGCGCCATCTTTCGCGCCTGATCCGTCGGTCAGCCGACGGACGACCTCGCCCGACGCCGCGGCGGCCGCGATCGGCTCGACGTCCGCGAGAACGACGTGGCCATACGCGACGTGCTCGGGCTCCTGAAGGACGGTGACTCCGGTTTCGCAAAGATCGAGGCAGGTCGACCCGCAGGCGCGCACGAGGTCCTTGGCCACGCCGCGGCGTGCAAGCTCCTCCTTCAGCCTCCCGAGGATCGCTTCGGATCCCTTCTCGGCGCACGATCCTTTCGGATGCCCGTCGGGCCGGCGGTTGGTGCACACGAAGAGGTAGCGCTCACGAAAAGGCATGGTCGACGATCCGAACGTGACGCGGCCCCGCGAGCGGCGTCAAGCGGGGTCTTCCGTGCGCCCCGGGGTTCGAGGCCACTCCCACCTTGCGCTTCGGCCCCGACCAGACGATCCTCGGCCCCCCATGAACGCGCGAATTCTTGCTCTCGTGATTTCACTCCTTCCTGCCGCAACCGCTTTGGCGTGCGGCGGGGCCAACGACAACCTTCCACCTCCGCCGCCTCCGCCGCCACCGCCGCCGGCTACGGCATCGGCGGCGCCCTCCGCCTCAGCCGCCCCGCCGCCGGCTGCGACCGCCGCTCCCACGCCGCCGCCGCCCGTCGAGTTGACCGAGGGATCGGCTAGCCCCGATCCCGCCCCTCCGACGCCGACCGTCACGTTCATCTCCCCGACGAAAGACCAGGTCGTGCCGACCGCCAAGGCGTCGGACCTCGAAATCAAGCTCGACGTCAAGAATTGGAAGACGGCGCCGGGCGACGCCCACGTTCACTTGATCTTGGACGCGCTGCCGTACAAGCCCATCTTCGATCCCAAAGCCCCCATCAAGATCTCCGATCTGGCCGGCGGACAGTCGCTCGCGGAAGGTCAGCACGTCCTCGCCGCGTTTCCGAGCCGCGCGAACCACGAGAGCGTCAAAACCAAGGGAGCCGTCGCGCTGCTGGAGTTCTGGGTGGGCAAGAAGGGCGAAAAGCAGCAGGACATCTCGAAGCCAACGCTCATCTACAGCCGTCCCAAAGGCGAGTACAAGGGCGACATGGCCAACCACGTGCTCGTCGACTTCCAGATCGCGAACACGACGCTCGCACCGGGCAAGAACCACGTTCACATCACGGTCAGCGGCCCCGGGATCGACGGCGAGAAGACCTCGGACGTGACCAAGTTCGGAGCCCCGTACTACCTCGACAACTTGCAGGACGGCTTGTACTCGGTGAAGCTCGATTTGCTCGGCGCCGACGGAAAGGCGTACCCGGGGACGTGGAACACGACGACGCGACAATTCGCCGTCTCCCATACGGCCTCGGCCACGCCGCCCGCGCCGGCCGCGCCCGCGGGCCCGACTCCTTAGACCGTGCTCCACAGCCTGCCGCGCGATTCGATGCGGCGGTCGGTCGCGCGGACCGTCGCCGCGTATGGGGCCGAATGGCTTTCGTCGCGTCGAATCGCTCGCGGCGGCATCCGTGCCGGCACGGCCCGGCGAAACCTGGGGCGCGCCTACGAACGTCGAGCCGTAGAGCGTGTAGGATAAAGGCCCGTGCAGTTGCTAGCCATCGTCCAGTCGGCGACGGCCGCGGTGGATCTGTTCGCGGCACTCGTGCTGGCGCTGACTTTCCTGCGCCACCGTACCGATCGTGAGTATTCGCTCGCGGGGCTGGTCGCGCTCGCCGCGGCGCTGCATGCGGCCGGCACCTGCCTTTCGACGCACCCGGTCTCGGGTGTGTCCGCGACCCTGGCCCATTCCACCGCGTCATCGGGTCTGGTCGTGGCGCTGCCGCTCGCCGTTCATTTCGCGATCGAATACTCGGCCGTCCCCGCACCGCGAGCTGTGCTCGCGGCCATTTACGGCGCCGCGGCCCTCGTCGGGGCGGTCGACCTCAGAGGGCCGCTCGGGGGGCGAGGGGCTCGCGGTTCGCGGTTCTTCTTCGAGGTGCCGGGCGCGACTTCGCACGCGCTCGTTCGAACCGACACGCTCGTCGCAAGCACCGCCGCCGTCCTTGCGGCCGCGGCCGTCTGCGTGCTCGTTGGACGCCCGCACCCGGACGGTCGCCGCGAAGGACTCGCCGTCGTCGCCGGAGCGGGCGTGCTGCTCGCGACGGCCATTCACGACGTGGCGGTGGCGAGCGGGGCGATCTCGTCCGGGACCCTGGTCGACGTCGGGCTCACGGCGTTCGTCGTGGGCATCGCGACCACGCCAAGCGCGCGCTACGCGCAAGTCTCGCTCGATCTGGATCGAAGGACCCGGGAGCTTCGAACGCGGACCAGCGAACTACGGCGCTCGTACGAAGAGCTTCGCACCGCTGAAGAAGAGCTCGTCAAGAAGGAACAGCTCGCGGTCGTCGGCGAGCTCGCGGCCGTCATCGCGCATGAAGTTCGAAACCCCCTCGCGATCATCTCCAACGCGGTGGCAGGCCTACGCAAGCAAGCCATGTCGCGCGAAAACTACGACGTCTTGCTCGCGATCCTCGATGAAGAGACGAGCCGTCTCAACCGATTGGTCACGGATCTGCTTCGGTACGCCCGCCCGGTCAACGTCCAGCGCACGTACGTCCCCCTCGAGGACTTGCTCGAGCGGGCCCTCGCACTCGCCGACACGGGCACGAAGAGCATCCGCATGGGCCTTACGATGGAGGTCGACGAGGGGCATTACTGGGGCGACGCAAACCTGTTGCGTCAAGTATTCGACAACTTGATCGACAACGCCGTGCAAGCCATGACCGTCGGCGGCAGCCTGACGATCTGCGTCCGCGCGGCCATCGAGGGAGGACTCGACGGGCTCGCGGTGGACATCATCGACACGGGCGAGGGCATGGACACGCAGGTGCGGTCCCGCGCGCTGGACCCGTTCTTTACGACGCGCCCGAGCGGCACGGGTTTGGGCCTTGCCATCGTGGACCGTATCGTCGAGGCACACGGCGGGCATCTGTCCATCGACAGCCGCGCCGGCGAAGGAACCACCGTGACGGTGTTTCTGCCACGGCATTCGGCGAATGAGCCACCGAGAACCCTGCACACAGGGCCGCAGGACGGAAGCGACGCCAGCGCATGAGCCGCGACGCAAGGCGCGCGAACGACACGTTCGGCAAGGCTCTCTGCCCGTCGACCCCACGCGGCTTGACTCCGAACGTCAAGCGCCCTCATACACGGGGTCCGCGTGATGGGGCTCGACCGCGGAGTTTACGAGCCGGTAAGCCCATTTGCGATTCCGTCACGCGAACGTAACCCCATCTCGATAGAGGGCACCCATGGCGCGCATCTTGGTCGTCGAGGACGAAAGCGATATCCAGGAGGTCCTCGAGTACAATTTGAAGCGCGACGGTCACGACGTCATGTTGACCTCGACCGCGAAGGATGGCCTGCGCCACGCACGCGAGCGCCGGCCCGATCTGGTCCTGCTCGACTTGATGCTTCCCGACGGTTCGGGAACGGACCTGTGCAAGTCGCTGCGCCAGGACTCCGCCACGCGCGGCGTACGGGTCATGATGCTCACCGCGAAGGGTGAGGAGATCGATCGGGTGCTCGGCTTCGAACTCGGCGCCGACGACTACGTGGTCAAGCCCTTCAGCGTGCGCGAGCTTTTGTTGCGCGTTCAGGCCGTCCTGCGTCGCACGACGTCCGACGAGACCGGCGAAACGATGCAGTTCGGAATCCTTCGCGTCGACCGCGGCGCGCACCGCATCTGGGTCGAGGGCCAAGAGGTGGAGCTTACCGCGCTCGAGTTCAAGCTACTCGTCACGCTTCACGACCGCCGCAACCGCGTTCAGACTCGTGACGCGTTGCTGAGCGACGTTTGGAAGATCGACGCGGACGTTACGACCCGCACCGTCGATACGCACGTCAAACGGCTGCGCGAAAAGCTCGGATCCGCTGGGATTTACATCCAAACTGTGCGCGGCGTAGGTTACCGGTTCGCCGAGCGGCCGGACGAGGTCAGTTGACGGCCACCGGCCCGGCCCCCCGCTCGGCCGCCTCTCGACGAGCGGCCCAACGAAATCAACGGACGACGACTGCGCCCCTGTACATCCCCATCCCGCATTGGAACGTCAACGTGCGAGCGGTGTCGGTGGGCACGTCGATCGCGACCGATTGATGCAGCGGCAGCGATTTTGTGACTTTCAAATCGGGAAATACGACCTCTGTCGCGCAGGTCTTGTCCGTCGTCCGCACGAAGGTGACGCTCGCCGTCGACCCGGGCCCGCCCTTCGGCAAAGGCAGTGAACGCGGCGAAAATCCTTGCTCGTCCGCGACGACGCGCAGACCTCCGGTCGAACGCTCCACATCGGACGGTCGTGACTCGCACGCCGCGACGCAAGCCGCGCATCCAACCGTGGCCGTCGCGAGCGATTCGAGGATCCATGAGCGGGCCCTGCGTACCCAAGTACGCGGAGCGAGACTCACCGGCGCATCGAATCGCCCGGCCAAGGGTCACCCGCTCTCAGTCCGCGTCGTCCGCGTCGGCTGCGTCGGACGCGTCGGACGCGTCGGCAGTCGCATCGGATTCGACGTCGGGAGCCGCGTCGGCTGCGTCGGACGCGTCGGCAGTCGCATCGGATTCGACGTCGGGAGCCGCGTCGGCCGCATCGGCCGCGTCGGACTTGGCGTCCGAGGCCGCATCGGAGGATTCGACGTCGGCGGTCGCGTCGGTCGCGTCGGTCGCGTCGGGAGTCGCATCGAGCTCTACGTCGGCGGTCGCGTCGGCCGCGTCGGACCCGGCATCCGCGGCAGCGTCGGTGCCGGTTTCAGCCCCCGACTCGGCGACGGTGCCCGTCTCGGACGGACCGTCTGTCCCGCTGTCGCCGCTGGGACCGCTGGTGGTGCTGCTGCTGCAGCCGACGGCGATGAAAAGAAACGAAAGCGAAAGTGACCTCAAGACCTGATGCGAACGCATGAGTCCTCCTCCACGTATTAAAAAAGTATCCGGCCACCTCAGTGGGTACCGGACACGCGTATCTAGCAGGCGGCCGCATTGTTGCCAGGATGTAACACACCACGCTTTCGCTTTTTCTTTCACCGAGAGCGCGCCCCCGAGACGAATGCACCACGATGATAGCGGTGTGACGCGTTGACTCCCTCCGATCCGCCGCTCGTCGGCTCGGCGCGCGATTGCATGCAGCGCGCGCTCGAGAACCTATCTCGGCGCCAATCCCCCGATGGAGCGTGGTCGGGCGACTACGGCGGACCGATGTTCCTGCTGCCGATGTACGTTGCGCTGGCGTACGCGGCCGGCGCGATTCCCGAGCGGCATCGAGCCGGATTCGTCGACTACTTTCGAAATGTCCAAGGGCAAGGCGATCGGATCGGCCTGCACGCCGAGGACCGGCGCGGGTCGATGTTCGCCACGGTTCTGGGCTACGTGGCGCAGCGCTTGTTGGGCGTCGGGCCCGACGAGCCCCGGATGATCCGACTGCGGGCGTGGATCCACCGCGAGGGGTCGCCTCTCGGCACCCCATCGTGGGGCAAGTTCACGCTCTGTCTGTTGGGCCTTTACGACTGGCGCGGAATCCACCCGGTCCTGCCGGAGCTGTGGCTGCTCCCGCCAGAAGTCGCATTTCACCCGCGGCGGCTCTGGTGCCATTGCCGGCAAGTGTACCTGCCCATGGCGTGGCTTTACGGCCGCCGGGCCACCGTCGCCGAAAACGCGCTCATCCGCGCCTTGCGTGACGAGATCTACGGAGCCAACGTTTACCCGCGCATTGCCTGGGCGGCACACCGGGACACGCTCGCCGCGACGGATGCGTACCGTCCCCTGAACGCCGTCCTTCGAGCGGCGAACGGCCTCCAGGACCTCTTCGAGCCCATTTGCCCTGCGCCGTTGCGACGGTACGCCATGGATCGCGTCCTCGATCACGTGCGCTACGAGGACCGCGCGACCCAGTGGATCGACATCGGGCCGGTGAACAAAGTGCTCAATGGCTTCGTCCACCACTTCAACGAGCCGGGCGGCGACGATTTTCGGCGCGCGTTCGCCGCGTGCGAACCGTATCTATGGCCCGGCCACGACGGCACGAAGATGCAGGGCTACAACAGCAGCAAGCTCTGGGACACGGCGTTCGCCATCCAGGCTGCGCTGGCCGCCGGTGCTCTGCACTCTCACGGATCGCACCGCGCCATGGTCGAGCGTGCGCACGGCTACCTGCGCGACAATCAGATCCTCGAGGACGTCCCGGATGCGGAGCGTTACTACCGTCACGCCTCTCGCGGCGGCTGGCCCTTCTCCAACCGGGCGCACGGATGGCCCATCACCGACTGCACGGCCGAGGGACTCAAATGCGCGCTCGCCCTCGAGGGCCAAACCGCCGCGGGCATTCCCGAAGCCCTGCTGCAGGACGCCGTCGCCTTGATTCTGTCGTGGCAAAACGACGACGGAGGATGGGCGACCTACGAACGGCAGCGCGGAGGCGCATGGCTCGAGCTTTTGAACCCCTCCCAGGTGTTCGGCGACATCATGGTCGATTCTTCGTACGTCGAGTGCACGAGTGCTTGCCTTCAGGCGCTCGTCCGAGCGCGCATCCGGTTCAGGGAGACCCCCTTGGGCGAGCGAATCGACCGAGCCGTGAAACGCGGGGCGCGCTTTCTTCGCCGCGCGCAGCGTGCCGACGGCAGTTTCGAGGGATCCTGGGGCGTCTGCTTCACGTACGGGACATGGTTCGGCGTCAGTGGACTGCTGGCGGCCGGCGTGGAGCCCAGCGATTCGGCGATCGATCGTGCGTGCGCCTTTCTGGTTAGCAAACAGCGCGCCGACGGTAGTTGGGGAGAGCACGGCGATTCGTGCCGCGAGCGGCGATACGTCGAGGCCCCCGAGGGGGGGGCCGCCCAAACGGCCTGGGCGTTGTCGACGCTCGTTCGCGCACGACATGCCAGCCGGCCGGCGCAGGAGAGCGCGGTCCGATGGATCGTGGCTCGGCAACGACACGACGGAGCATGGCCTCGCGAACCGCTCGTCGGGGTCTTCAACAAGACGTGCTTGATCAACTACGACAACTACCGCCACTATTTCCCGCTGTGGGCCGTAGCCGAGTGGTACGCTACGGCCGCGTAGCCGCGATTCGGTCGGTGATGCGCGCCAGCATCTGAAGGACGGTTGCGCGCGGGACCTTGACGCCCGCCCCGTCCTTCTCCAGACGATCGAGCGTCGCGTCCGCGAGGTCGGCGGAAAGCGTCGTGAATCCGACGAAGCCCCGCGGCGCCCCACCCCGCTCGAGCGCAGCGATGTATGCGCGAGCCTTGTCCATGTCGGCGCGGGCGATCGCGAGAACCTCCGACCGGGCAACCGTCGACGGCACGTAGGCGCGTCCGTCCACCGCGTCGGCCGATTCGTCCTTGAGGATATTCACGAGCTGCAGCCCTTCGCCGAAGGCGACCTGATTTTCCACGAGTGTCGCGCGAACCGCCTCGAGACTTGGCGCATCGTGCACGAAGAGCTCCGTCAGAAGCTCGCCGACAATTCCGGCAACGGCGTAGCAATACGCGCGCAGCTCTTCGAGACAACCAAGGCGCAGGCCTCCGGCTTCGTCCATGCCCGCGACCGTCGTGCGCATGCCCCGAGCGGTGCGGCTTGCGTGATCGAGCAGGATTTTCTGAGTCGCGAGATCCAGGCGCCCGACGTTTTCGAGCACCTCGGGCATCGCCCTCAAAAGATCGAGACACGATTGGTTCTTCGTCGGCGGATGCGCCAACCATGTGCGAGCGTGCTCGGCCGAACGCGCCTCGGAAGGGTCGCCGAGAAGGGCCGCAAAGTTGTCGAGTGCCGTCACCCTCGCAGGCCGCGACCAGAGTTCGGCATCCTCGAGCGTGTCGGCGATGCGAAAGAGCAGGTAGGCCAGGCAGGTGCTCCGCCGAGTCGGTTCCGGAAGAAGCGGAATCGCCAACGCGAACGTGCGGCTCGTCTTCGTGAGCAGTTCATCGAGAGAAACAGGCATTCGCCAGAGCCTCCTCGGCGGTGGTGGTGTTCGCGAGCGCAGAACGTACGATGGGGTTTCTCGGAACCCGCAGCTATCCGCCATACTATCGTTTTGAACGTGGGCGATCGCCGAAACCGGCGCAAACGCACTTACGCACATGAGCGAACGCACGGACGTTGTCATCGTCGGGGGAGGATTTGTCGGACTGGCCACCGCCGCGGCGCTCGACGACGCCGGCGTTCGCGTGACCCTCCTCGAGGCGCTCGCCGGGCCGAACCCGGCGTTCCGTGGCGAGTTGATTCACCCGAGGGGCGTGCGCGCGCTCGCGTCGCTACGCTTGGTGGATCCGCTGCTTGCCGCGGGAGCCGTGCGCGTACGCGGGTTCGCGGTCTTCCCCCCACGACGCGCCGATCCCATCACGCTGCCGTACCCGACCGATCGGCTGTCGGTCGAAGGGACCGGGCTCGCGCTCGATCATGCGACGTTGGTCGATGCTATGCGCCAGGCCCTCGCGAACCGGCCGCGCATCACGTTGATCCGCGGCGCACGCGTCGAGGACGTCGTTTCGAGGGGCGAGCGCATCGTGGGCGTGCGCTTGAGCGGCGGCCGCGAAACCCGCGCCGGACTCGTCGTGGCCGCGGACGGGAGACACTCGCGGATCCGAAGATTGCTGCGAATCCCGACGACCACCGAGCTTTTATCGCATTCGGTCGCGCTCGGATTCGATGGCGACGTCCTCGTCCTGCCGGCCCATGGCCATGTGTTCGTCGATGCCCCCGGACCCACGCTCGCCTATCCGTGCGGTCCGGAGCGCGTGCGGATGACCATCGACGTGCCTCTCGCCCGAGCGAAAGGACGCGCCGAGCTCCAGACCACCCTGCGGGAGTGCTACGCGACGCAGCTCCCCGACCGGATGCGACGATCCATGATCGAAGCTCTCGACCGCGACGGTCTGGCGGGCGCGGCCAACCACGCCATATCGACCCGCGCCTGCGCCGTGCCGGGCGCCGTTCTGGTCGGCGACGCCGGCGGATGCTCGCACCCGATCACCGCGACCGGCATGACGACCGGCATGCACGACGTGGTGACCCTCGCTGCCGCCATCGCGCAATACGGGCTGACCGACCGCGCGCTATGCCGCTACCAGAGACGCCGGTATCGCTTCGTACGTGCCCGCGAGGCCTTCACACACGCTCTGTACGACGTGTTCCGCGGAGCGGACAGCGGAGCCCTCGCTCTGCGCGAGGGAATGTTCGCATACTGGTCGGCGAGCGGACGCGCACGGAGCGCGTCGATGAGCGTGCTCTGCGGCGACGACGAACGCGTCGCGACGTTCGCCCTGGAATACGCGCGGGTGGTCGCGACCTCGACCTCGATGATCGTCGGACGCGGGATCGCGGATCGAAGGGCCGGTGCGATGTTGGCCGAGCTCCGATCCATGCTCGGGGCGGCCGGCGGGGCACTCGACGTCGCCCTCGAAAAAGCGTCGTCCGCTCTGGCTCTCCAGCAAACGAAGAACCTCCGGACGCCGTCGGATCGGACGGCCCCGGCCGGCGGGCGTTCGAGGGGCAGGATCCGCGAGAGCCAACCCGAAACACCCGGGACCGCGCACCCCTGAACGACGTCGACGAAGGGCCGTCACGACGACGCGTGTACCCCGGCCACCGCGAGCCGCCCGGCGCGAGGGGGCGCGAAGGCACCCCAGGCCACGAAGGTGTGTACACTGCGCTGCCCGCCCGTTCGGGCGACCGGCATGCTCGACGCGCTTTGCGGCTTCACGGTTCGACATCGAAAGTCCATCCTGGCGTTCGCCGGCCTGTGGTTCGCCCTGGCCGTCACGGTCCTATCGTCGGGAGTCGGCCGGCTGTCGACCGGTTCCATCCGCGGGCTGGAATCCGATCGCGCCGGTCGGATCGTCGACGGGATCCTCCGACGCGCGCCCGACACATCGTTCATCGCGGTCTTCACGTCGTCCACGCTCGACCCGACGGGCGACGCATTTCGCGACGCGATGCAGGTCGCGCTCTCGCCTTTGGCACACGACTCGAGGGTCGGATCCATCACGACGCCGTATAACGCCGGGTCGCTTCGCGCGTTCGCCATGACTAACGAGCGGGCGCACGCGGCCTACGCGTACGTCTCGGTCGGGGGCGACTTCCGTCAAGCCGCGCACGCGTATCCGGCACTGCGCCGTGAGCTTCGTTCGGATACCCTGTCGATCACGTGCACCGGCCGCCTGCCGTTCGCCCGCGACCTCGACGAGACGCTCGAGCACGATCTACTTCGCGCCGAGGCCATCTCCCTGCCGGGTTGCGTGCTGCTGCTGTGCGTGGTCTTCGGGACCGCGGTCGCGGCCTTGCTGCCCGTCTGCGTCGGCGCGCTGGCGGTCGCCAGCGGCTTGGCGTCGGTCCTGTTGCTGTCGCGCTTCATCGATCTCGCTCAATACACACTCAACGTGTGTTCGCTCATCGGCCTGGGCGTCGCAATCGATTACTCGCTCTTCATCGTGAGCCGGTACCGCGAGGAGCTCGCGGCGGGACACGACACCGTGGCCGCACTTCGGCTGTCGGTGATTCGGGCGGGACGCGTCGTCTTGTTCTCCGGCTTTGCGGTGATGGTCGGTCTCTTCGGACTGCTCTTCTTCTCGCGCTCCTATCTGATGGGCATGGGGATCGGCGGAGCCATCGTGGTCGGCTTCTCCGTTCTCTTCGCGCTCACGTTCTTGCCGGCGCTCTTGGCCGTACTCGGCCCGAGAATTCACGCCGGCCGCGTGCCCTTCACGCGCAGGCGAGCGGCTACCGGCGGTTTTCGGCGTGCCGCGCTGTGGGTCATGAAACGCCCGATCGCCGTGCTCCTGCCGTGCCTGCTGTTGCTTGCGTGGATGGGCGCGCCCTTCGCGCATTTGCGGATGGCGGCTTCGGACGTCCGCATTCTGCCGCTCGATACCGAAGCGCGGCGAGGCTACGAGCTCATCCGAGTCGACTTTCCGGACGCGGCCGCCAACCACGTTCTCGCCGCCGTCGAGTTCCCCGGCGCGCCGGCTCTCAATCGCGCCCGCATCGAAGCGCTCTACGACTTCACCCACCGAGTCGCCCACCTGCCGTTCGTTACGAACGTCCAAGGCATCGTCGACCCGAACGAATCGCTCGAACGAGAGAAATGGGCGGATCTGCTGCTTTCGCCGCCCCCGGCGCTTGCCGCGATCATCGACCTTGCCAAACAAATCAGCGTCGGCAGCCGCGCGGTCTTGGTGGACATCACGACCGACCGACCGCCCGAGAGCGAGCAGGCTCGGTCGATCGTCGCCGCCCTACGCGATCAGCGCCAGGTCGGAGATGGCACTGTCTACGTCGGCGGCCAGACGGCAACCGACGTCGACACGACCCAATACATCCGCGAGCGATTTCCTTACGTCGTCGGATCCGTCGTCCTCGTGACCTACGTGGTCCTCTTTTTCCTGCTCGGGTCCATCCTGCTACCGCTCAAAGCGGTCCTGATGAATTTCCTCTCGATGGCCGGATCGTTCGGCGCGCTCGTTTGGATCTTCCAGGAAGGGCATGCTTTCGTCCACACGCCCCGGCCCGTCGAACCGGCGCTTCCGGTGCTTCTCTTCTGTACGCTGTTCGGCCTCTCGATGGACTACGAGGTCCTGATGCTGACCCGCATGAAAGAGGCGTACGATCGCACGGGAGACAACCGCACGGCCGTCGCGACGGGTCTCGAAAAAAGCGCGGGGCTCATCACGAGCGCCGCCGCCATCATGGTGTGTGTTTTTGCGGCGTTCGCGCTCGCACAAATTGTGGTCATCCAAGCGGTCGGGTTCGGCATGGCGTTGGCCGTTGCGCTCGATGCCACCATCGTTCGGGTCCTGGTGGTCCCGGCGACGATGCGCCTTCTCGGGCAAGTCAACTGGTGGGCGCCACGTCCCTTGGCGCGTCTGGTCCGGGCGGTCGCCTTGGGCGAGCGGCATTGATCGGCGAGATCGGCGAGCGGCTACTGGATCGGGCCGTACCCGAAGAAGAGCGTGAGCTGCCGCACGACGTCGAGGTTCGAGGCATAGGCCGTGAGCATCGTCGCGGCGTATTGAGCGCTCTGCGCGGTATTGGCGATCGAGTTGCCCTGGGCGTCCACCGCGTAGGTGAGTTCGCCCGAGACGGGGTCGGGGGTGCCCACCACCTGGTAGGCGATTTGAGCGAGCGTGTTGGCGTACTGGATCATGCGCGCGCCGATGGTCTTGGCGACGTCGAAGCCGATGGCCGGATTCACGACTTCCGTTCCGTAGTTTTTTGCGACGTACTCGATGCCGGTGAGCGGATCCCGGTAGGCGACCAACTGATCGGTCGGGATCGACAGACTCGCGGCGTCCCCAGGCGAAAAGATGCGCATCTGATCGATGAGATTCATCGTCAACGTCGTGGGCCCGAACCAGAAGAGGGAGATGAGCGCCGGGTACTCCTGCTCCCAGCCCACCAGTGGGTCGAGCAGCACGGATCCGGCCGGGTACGCCAGCGAGGTCGTCGTCGTGTCGGTCGGATCGTATTTGTCCCACGGGAGGTATTGCACCGGGGTGAGCGCACCGCCCGTGGTCGCCGGCATCGAGTACGGCGCAAGCGTGAAGATTTGGGCCACGGTGCCGGAGGCCATCACTTGCGTCGCACTCTGGTTGGCCATCAGGTTGGCGAACAAACGTCTTATCTGATTCGGATACACCGACGCAAAGTTCAGGTTCTTGTAGCGACCGTCGACGTAGTCGTCCTCCGAGTTGAGCACGAACTGGTTGTAGGCCTCGGTCAGGTACATGGGAGCCAGGACTTTTTCGTAGTAGCTCCCGACCTGCGATTGGTATTCGGACCACCAGTAGCCTTGGGTGTAGTCGTAGTTGTTCTCGATGTATCGGCCCTGACCGTTTCCGAGGGCGACGTTGATCAGACTGATCGGTGCCGTCAGCGAGTTCGCGTTGCCGAGTTGCCACGCCCCCCCCCACGCGTTCGGCGGACCGCCGGTGGCCGGTGTTCCCGCCGGAGTCACGACGTAGGATCCCGGCGCTGGCCGCGTCATCGCTCGAACGAACATGGCGAGGCCGTCGTCGCCGGCCATCGCCAAGGGCATGAGCTCTCCCGGCACGCTCGTCGCAGCGGCACCGTCGAGCTCCACTCCGAGTGCGAGGGTCTTGACGAGTTGTTGGACCTTGTCGAAATAGCGAGTCTCGATGCGCTTGACGACCGCGTCGGTGTTGAAGAGCACCAGACTGCGTCGAAAGTTGTTGAAAATGTAGCGGTTCTCGTAGGTCGAGATGAAAAACTGCATCTGTTCGTACGAGTCGGCGCCCGCATCGAAACGAAACAGGGGCACGTTGCCGACGTCCGCGTACTCGTCTCCACCAAACATGTACGGGTGCCGAACCCGCCCTGCGAATGACGGATTCGCCTGCTGCCGCGCTTTGGGTAGACCACTGTCCACCGCGAAATTGGCCACGAGGTCGGGCCGAACGGCGGTGACCGCGGGGGAATACTTGTCGACGGTCAGCATGTCGCGGGTGGCCACATAGTCGAGGTCGGGCCCGCTGCACTGCTGAGCCAGAGGGTCGCTCGGATCGCCGGTCCAACCGGGCCGGGGCGTGCAGGTTCCGAGAATCGGGTACTTGTCGGCGTACGTGCTGTAGTGATTGCCGCCGATCGAATTGCCGAAGACTCCGTTGAATCCGTCGAGCGCCAGAAGGTAGTCGAGACCGCCCCGGCCGCCTTCGGCGACGCCGCTGGCTTCGGTGTACGTCATGTTGGTTTCGACGTCGCAGAGGTCGGCGTACCCGAACCGCATCGCCGCCTTGTCGTACGACCCAATGTCGTTCATGTCTTGGGTCTGGTCGCCCGGGTAGTCCATGACGCTCGTCGAGCCCCACTTCCAAATGAAGTCGTTCGCTTCCTGGTCGGTCACCGGATCCACCCAACGCGGCCCCACGCACGTGCCCCCGCTCGCCTGAGGCGTGGTGGCGTCGAGCGTGCCCGGATACCCGCAATAATGCTCGGTCCCATTCTGCGTCCGAAGCTGCCAGTATTCGGTGTGGTAGTTGAGCGCGTCAAAGCTTCCGGCGAAGTTGTGGCGAAGTCCCATCGAATGGCCCATCTCGTGGGCGATGACCGACAGGTGCAGCTGTTGGCGGATCCACGCGTAAAGCGCGGCATCGCGCGAGGCGTTCGCCGCCGCGCTGCCGGAGGTCGGCGCCGGAAAGAGCATTTGCGCCTGCCGAGCGAGACCCACGAGCGAGTCCGGCTCCGGAACGCCGTCGTCGATGCTCATGTCCTTCTGGACGAGCGCCGTGTTGATGATGCCGTTGCTCCATTTGCGCAGCTGCGGATCCAGGCCCTGCAGCGGAGAAGCCAACGCCAACGTGGTCGGAGAACCGGCGATCGGTTCCTGGGGATTGAACCCAGCCCATTGCAGCACGTCGGGAGTGACGAGCTGCGTTTCCCACGTCGAGCCGATGAGCTGCCCGCGGATCGCCTCGAACTGAGAGTCCATCGTCGGGCCTAGAGCGCTCAGGTTCGTGGCCGCCACCTGGCGCTGGATCGGAAGCGGCAGGCTGGACTTCGTCTGTTGTGCCAAAAGCCGCAGTGCGTTGCCGTTGACTCCGGAGAATGCCGGCGACGACGTCGCGACGCCCGCGGTCGACAGGCCGTTCTGTTGGGCCATGGATGTGTCGATCGAATTGATGCGCGACGCGATCTCGGCCGTGGACAAAACCGAGGGCGAGTACTGGGCCAGCCCCATTTGGCTCCCCGAAGCCCATTGACTCAGGTACTGGCCGTCGGCGATCTGCTGGTTCGTAATCTCTCCGTTGAGCCAGCGAATGAGATCTTCGATGCTCTGCGAAGCGGTGTCGAGCACGGCGATCCACTCGTTGATGCTCGACTGGACCTTTTCGCCGGTGAGCGGATCGTCGAAGTCGACGTCAATGCCCCACGCCGATGGGAGCTGGGGGTTCGCGATGAGATCCACCACGTTGTAGCGCAGGTCTCCCAGGCGAACCGCCAGGCCCGCGGCGCCGCACGCCGGGCTGTCGCCTTGGACGACCGGATTGTGACAGAGGACAAAAATGTCCGGGATCGTCAATCCGTTTTGCTGATCGGCGAGCAGCTGGGCTTCGGTGGTCAGAACCTGCGTTACAGGCGCGACGACGCCATTCGCCTCGACGACCACAGGCGCACCGACGCGATTCGCCTCGACGACCTTGCCGAGCTGCACGGCGCGCTTGACGGCGATGTTCCACGAGTTCAGCGCTTCCGACGTCGTCGCGAACAGATCGGGGTCCGCGGTCGGACCGATGTAAAACGGCGTCGTCTTGGTGTTTCTGAGGTAAAGCGGAATGTCGCACTTGTTGGTGAACTCGTCGCACCGCGAGCCCGGATTCACGACGTCGCCGGCCGCGTCTTTGAACTCGCATTCGTCTTCCGTCCCATCCTGGTCGGTATCGCGGTGCACGTTGGCGCCGACGCCGCTCTTCGTGAAGGGCTGACCGGCCGGGTCCGGAATCGGCAGCCCGGTCACGGAGTCGAACAGGTAGTTGCCACTCGCGTCGACCTGGTAGTTTTGCACGTTGCCGTTGGCGTCGCGCCACGCGTCGATCGCGCACTGCGTGCCGGTGATATGGCTCCCCTGCCAGATGTTGTACCGGGTGATGAAGCGGTTCCAATTCTGGTCCAGGATGCCGTAGTTTTGCGTGTACCCGAATCGGTCGACGGTGAAGAACCCGAAGGCGTTCATCTTGTTTCCGTCCCAATTCTCAGGCTCGTAATCGTCGTCGACCACCTTTTTGAACGAAAGGCGGATGGTGACTTCGGCGGGGTCGCAGGTAATGGCCGGATAGCTGCCAAAGAGCCAGCACACCGGGATGTTTCCGTAGGGCGTATTGACGATCTGCGGATTGGCCGTGAGCATCGTCGTCACGTCGAAGTAGCCATCCTCCGCATTGAAGACCGGAGCGTTCGGATCGCTCGGGTCCTCGATGTAGTACGACACAGGGCTGTACGTCAGGCCGTCGAGGGCGGCGCCGACGGAAAAGAGGTCGAAGTCGTAGGCGTCGGTGACGAGGTTCTTCGACCAGTCCACGCGGAAGTACTGCCGTTCGTACCATGGACGATCGGTCGTGTTCTCCACGATGACATTGAGCTGCTCGCCGGTCTGCAAATTGTAATCGTGAATGATGTCGAATTGGCTCTGGATGTTGAACTCCGCGACAATCTGGCCGTCCGTCGTGCTGGTGGCGCCGTTGTAGCCGCTGTTTGCGATGCGGTCGTAGGTCAGGCGAGCCACGAGAAGATTCTCTTGAATCTCCCACTTGACCCGGGCCAGCGACCCGATGGCCTGAAACATCGCGAAGTCTTGTCCGAGGCCGTACGGTTCGCCGATGATCCGAGTTCCAAAGTAAAATTCCGGATCGTCGGCCGGATCGCTCAGGTTCGGGCCCACGAAGAAACCCTTGTCGAGCGCGCCGGCCTGCACGCGATTGATCGGCGGTCGGGACTCCGCGCAGCTGCTCGACAGGGCGCACACCGAGCCCACGAGAACGAAGAAGGCGAGCCACCTCAAGAACTTCAACTTCATGTTTCCCGATCTCCCTCGAGCGCCGCACTTTGGCTCATCCATACCCAACCACGCGGTTGCCTATCGGACACTTTGGCCCACGAGCCGGGCCTCGCGCGCACTGCGCGCCGCTTCGATCGAGTCGCCGACGCGTGCGCGGTCCTTGGCGCCGCTCATCGAGCGTTCCCAGATTTTGTCCAGGTTCGCCGTTACGTCGACGAAGAGGCACGCATTCGGGCTCCAAAACGCGTTGTCCTCGCCGCCGAGGAATGGCGAGCGCAACTGGCCGTTCATGCCGACGACGTTGGCGAGATCGTAGTAGCCGGCGCCCAGCGACACCTCGTCCATCAGTTCGTAGTCGACCGACGCCACGAACCAGAAGAACTGGGTGAATTGCTCGTCGTTCACGCGCGAGACGCTGGCCGGGCCCGTCAGTGTGGCCACCGACGAAGGAGGAGGAATGTAGTGCCACTGGTCGATCCAAATGGCGGTCGCGGCGACTCCGAGCCTGGGCAGGATCTGCAGGCTCGCGTCCGCGATGGAGAAAAGAGCGTCCTTCGTCAGAGGGTACCCGGTCAACTGATCGCTCAGGGACGAGGCCCCCGAGTCCGTCTGGGAAACCATCTGGAAGTTGCCGTAATCGGTCGCCGTGATCGCGTGCGTGAACGGGTGAAGGTAGACGAAGCTCAGGCCCAGGCGCGCCGAGTTGAACGCGGGCGCGTCATCGCCGCGGAGGGGAATTTTTTGGGACAGGGCCGCGAGACCGCCGAGCGTCACGTAGATGCCCGAGCCCTGGCTCGCTGCGGACGTGGGCCAGAGCGCGCGAAGCCCGAGTGACCATTTGCTGTTCTTGCCCACGCCGTAGTCGGCAAGACGGCGCGAGTAGACGAGATCGGTTCCGATGTCGCCGAAGACATTCTGACGATAGTAGGTCGTGTCCTCGCTGTTCGTGAACTCCTTGTAGTAATCGAATCGGGCTTGCACCCTGAGGTGGTCGTTGAAGTTCCATCGGGGTCGAAGAGACAGCCACCAGCCGTAGTACGGAACGTACGAGAGCGGGACCGAAGGATCCAGGCGGATGGTTTGAGTCGACACGCTCTGGTCGAAGATGAACGTCGACCCACGGAGTGGATCGCTGCTTTCGGCCGGAGCCCGTTGGCCGCGCGCATCGTCCTCCGCGTGTGCGAATGGATCGGCGCGAGCGTCGGCGGTCACGGTCGTGGCAGCGAGGAGCCACGCCCCGGCGCACCGGAGACCACTCAAGGCTGGCTGCTGGGCTGGCAGTCCGATCCGACTGCATCACCTGTCGTGCACGTCGAATTCGGCGGGCAGGTGCCGGAGTCGGCGGAGCAGGCCGCGAAACACGAGCCTACGAGACCCGGATTCTGCGTGGTGAACCCGGGCCCCATGCCGCCATCGAGGTCGATGGCCAAAGCAGTGGGTTCGGTGGCGTCGCACACGTAACCGGCTGGGCAGGTGGCCGTCGTCGAGCCCGTGATGCAAAACTGGGTGCAAACGCCGGCGGTACCCTGTTCATTGAAAGAGCAGTCGCACTGCTCCGGCGCATTGGCCGGCGGATTAGTGCACGCTGCGCCGGTCGCCAGAGTCGGGCTGACGGTCGCTACACAGAAGCCTTCGTTCGTCTGGCACGAATTGCCGGCCGGGCACTGGGAGTCCTCGGTGCAGCCGCCAAAACAATATCCGATGCCGAGGGGTGGGAGCGCCTCCGCACCGGCGTCGGTATCCACCGTGTCGGCGGGAAAAAATACAAATGGCGCACACGTGTCGTTCGTTTGGCAGGCCGGAGCGGCACCGTTGGAGTTCAGTGGAGACCCGCCGCCTGCGGTAAAACTGCACCACGGCAAACACGCGCCGGCGACGGTCGATCCCGGGGTGACCGCGCCGAGCGGGATGCACACGCCCGGGGGCGTCGTCGTGGACGTCGTCTCGCCGTCGCAAAAATGAATCATTTGGTCGTCGACGAAGGTGCACTTGCCGATGCACACCGGCGTCGGGTAAACGACTACGGCAAGGACCGAGAGCGAGTTCGAGCACGTATTGAGCCCCGGGCCGTTGGCGGGCTGGCAGTCGAGGTCGGATTGGCAAAGGGCCCCGGTCGTTCCGTCATAAGCCATTTTTGAAGAGTTGCTCGACGAGGCGGCGGAGGACGAGCTGGCGCTGGAGGTGGACCCATCGGGATGGACCGTGAAGGCGAGTGCATCGCTGCCGGCATCCGTCCCCGGCGATTCTTGCTTGCTGCTGCTGCTCCCGCAGCCGCCCGCCATGAACGGCGCGAGACCGGCGAGGATCGCGTAGGTGATGGTTTGTCGTGTGCTTCTCAATAATAGCGCCATGCGATGCCTCCGGCTGGCCGATACGTCCCGTCTCGCTCCGAACCGCTTTTAGCGGAACGCGCCCGCAGCTTATACGCAAATGATTGCGCCCAGGTGGGCCGATCTCACGCGATTCGGTCCCGACCCGGTCGACGCCGGACGCGTTGCGGCAAGCGGCGGCGCAGCCAACAGCCGAGCACGAACGCCATCAGGCCGATCGACCCGCCGGCTGGACGGCGCGGTGCGCCCGCCCCCACGCTGCACCCTTGACCCGACGAAGTCGCAGCCGCTCCGCCGCCGGAACCCACTCCGGTGACGGTCGTCGAGGCACGGGTGCTCGAAGGCAGGCCCTGGCCGGCATCGGAGCCCGGGTCGGAGACACACGTTCCTTGATTGCACTGGTAGCCGACATCGCATGGGTTCTCGGCATTGCAGTCGGCACATAAAAAAGTGCCTGCGTCGTCGTGCGAAATGCAGTTGGCCGAGCAGCACTCGGGATCCGCACCGCACGCTGATCCGGACGAAAGGCAAGACGGGGCAGCCGGCTGCCCGGCCTCGGCCGGCACGCCGCCCTCGGCACCGATCGCCACCGCCCAGGCAGGGGTGGGGTAACCTCCGATTTGCGCGGCTTGAGCGGCCGTGTCGGCGAGCAGGGAACCCCAAGCACTGAATTGCGTGTAAATCGAGTTCACACATAGGCCGCCATCGGCACCCGTCGCACCGCGCGAAAGGACTCCGAAGCTCGTCCAGATCCCGGCGTCGAAGTTTCTCTGCTCGAAAGCCCCCGACCCCGAGTCGCCGGAGCACACTCCGCCGGTCGCTTCGAACTCGCTTGCAGAAATGAATTCGGACGCTCCGGGGGTCGCCAAACAGTCGGGCACCGTCACGTCGTTCGGGACGCACACCAAGTCGATGTCTTCGCGAATCCTTCGAATCCCGGCCGTCTGACCCGTCGTGTCCAGGGGTGAATCGATCCCGTATCCGATGGCCGTGATCGTGGTCGAGTAGAGACTGTGATCCGTCATGGGAGGGTCGATGACAGGGGTCACGTATTCGGGCACGGCGATCGGCTGCGCGAGAATCAGCAGCGCGAGGTCGTTGCCACAGAACGACGTGGTACCGGCACCCGAGGGCACGATGATCTGTTCGACCGCGATACTTTGGGTCACATTCGCGAGGTTCGCGACGTTCGTCACCTCCAGTTCGCTCGCCGGGACGGTGTCGCCGAAGGACGACACCGTACAATCGATGGGTTGAGAGATCACCTGCGCAACGCAATGGCGTGCCGTGGCCACGAGATTGGGCGCCAATAGCGAGCCCGAGCACAGCCCAAAACCCTGCGAAACCTGCTCCGCCACGGCGACCACGAAGTTGTGTGTGGTGTCGGTGGTCCCTCCTTGGATCGGGCTGCTCAGCGACGCTGTAGTTTCAGAGGGCGCCCCCGCGCTGCAAGCCGCGACCGACGCGGCCAGTAGAAGGGCAAAGCTTCGCATGCGAATAGCGTACGTCAGTTTTTGCCGCGGGCGACCGGAAACTCGAATTCCGAACCGGCCCACGGCATCCGAACCGGCGCATCCATCGCACGTCAACGCGCGGTGGCCGGCATGGCGGGGCACGCGATCATCGCGTCGCCGCCGAGCGCCACGTCGTCGATCCACATGTCGACGACGGCAGTCGTCGCTTGATAATTGACCCAGCCGAGCCGGACCGCGCCGAACGTCGGGGCCGTCCACACGGTACCGGCGGGCCCTTCGGTGCATCCCCCGCCGGTGCTGACGACCTTCGCCTGTAATTGTCCGCCAATATAGAATTCAATCGTGTTCGCCGAGCCGTCGAAAACCCATTGCCAACACGTCCACATGTCGTGGGGCATAGGATTGCTCGGATGGTCGTAGCAATCGTTGGGCTGGTAATTGAGTAGGATGGTGCCCATCCCCCCGATCCGGTACTGAGGGGTCATGGTGGTCCCCGGGTCCCCCTGAATGTTGTCGTAGTGGACGCCGGCCGCCGGCAAGTTGGTCATATAGACCATCATGCGGCCCCAGAGCTCATCCTGGGCGACGGGAAAGAGTGGGGCGCCACTGCGCGTCATTTGCGCGGCGTTGTTGGCGCCCGCATTGATGGTGAACTTGACGGCTTGTTTGCCGCTGTAGACGTGGGTCGAGTCGATCATCAGCGAGGCGTTGGCCATCGTGAGGACCCACGGAGTCAGGTTTGTCGGCGACGTGTAACTTTCGAAGTCATCGCACACGACCGCGTCTCCGCACGCCGATTCCAAAGAACCGTCGGAGCTCGCCGCGACCTCCGCATCCGACGCATTGCCGCCGGCCCCGGAGCCATCGCTCCCCGCGTCGTTGGCCGGCGCGCTGCCGCTGTTGCCCGATCCGCTCGCGGTCCCTCCACTCCCACTGTCCGGCGGCCCGCCGCCCGTGCCGGTCGATGACGCTGCCGACGGATTGGCTCCCGAGTCTTCACCGTACCCCGAGGCCCCCTGCCCGCTCAGGCCCGACCCCGTGCCGCTGCTCGTCGCCCCCGACTGTCCGCTCAAGCCCGACCCGGGGGTCCCCGTCGACGCGGCCCCGGAATCTGCGGCTGGGCTGCCGGAGGTCGACCGGAGACCTGAACTGCAAGCGACCAGGGACGCGAGGCCCACCCATGCCAGCCGCGACCGACCTACATGAGTGCATATGTGCCCGAGCTTCGAAAGCGTCATGTAGTTGGGCAGCAAAATTCTCACCGGCGTCTCCTTCGGGTGCAACACGCCCTTGCGGAATGCGCGCGTTGAGATCGTTAAAGAGAGGTGGCCGATGCCAAACGGCTCACGGAGACCTTCTCACGATACCGGTTCTCATCCCGGGTCCGGCAGAAACCCAACAACCCGGAGGGGGTGGCTTGTCCTCCGGTCGAGGCGAGATTCCGTTCCCAATGACAAATTGGACAAAACGGCGAGTTCACCGGACGCATCTCGGCCGCAGGGATCGAGCGGGGAATCCAAAAGGTCGGGGTCGCGGTAAGTCGGGGTCGCGGTAAGTCGGGGTCGGGGTCGGGGTCGGGGTCGCGGTCGGGGTCGGCGCGGTCACGGTCCCCATGCCCAATGCCATCGTCGCCGACATCGGCCACAAGAGTGACCAGGAGTCCGCCCGCCGCGCCGCACGCCGATTGCGATCGGCCCCCCGGAGCGTGAAGACGCGCCGGGCCGGTGGCCGGGCGGCTTCGGGCTATTTGTCGACGAAGTAAATGTCGTTCACCCAGAGGTCGAACGCCACGCTCTGGCTCACAAGAAATTGGCATCCCATCATGTTCGACGGATCGAAGGGCAAGCCGTCCGGTAAGGCATACGACGGGCGTTCGAGCTCCGCATAACTGACGGTGAAGCTCTGCCATGCGTTCGTCAATGTGAGCGTAAAGCCGTAGTAGGCACTGCACGCGCCTCCGTCGCAGACACCGCCGCCCGAAACCAGAGTCGTATTCTTGTCCAGCACATTGAAACGCACGATCGTGGTGGAGGCGTCGCCCAGGGCACGGGCCCAGAAGGTGAAACCTTGGTACGCCGAAGCATCGTAGGGGTGTGGCGTCGTGCCCGAAACATTCAGGCTAAAGCCCATACCGGCGCCGTAGTTGGTGAAGCCGCTGTTGGCGGTGATGTGGGCCGCATGGACGGCCGTGCCTCGACCCCCGGGAATCACGGAAATGATCATTGCCGAGTTGCTGCCGCCGACGGCAGGGGTCAAGACGCCTCCCGCAGTGCCGTCGTCGAAATCGAACCAGCTACCCGCGAGGCCCGGACCATCCAGAAAGCCGACGGGGACTCCCACCGCTTCCATGTCGTCGATGAGCACCAACTGCGGACTCGTCGCATCCTGCGATCCATCCGCCGACGCGTCGAACCCGGCCCCATCGGCGGACCCGCCGGCATCGGCCGGCGCGTCGGTCGCGTACGCGTCGGGCGTCGCGTCGCTGGCCGCCGCGTCGGTTGCGTCGCCGGGGGAAAGCGAATCGCCCACGTCCAGCGCAACCAAAGCGTCGTTCGCATCGATCGATTGGACCGCACTGCTGCTGGATGCCCCCGTCGTGGCATCTCCATCGGGATTGCCGGCGTCGCCGGACCCCGCGTCGTCTCCTGGACTCGACGTGAGCTGCAGGTCTTCGATGCCCGCCACGATCTCACAGCCCCCGAGTAAGCTGACGACCGCCAGCGCGAACAATGCCCTTTTCGTCTTCACGGACACGGACTTTCGCCTACGTTTTGCACGTGACCGAAACGTACCATCGACGCGTCGACCCACCAGCACCGTCTTGGGCTCGATGAGCGACCCGTCGACGCGAACGCTCGCTTACAGTGTGAGCGCGAACCAACGATGCACCCCAACGAGATCCGCATCCACGAACGGTCCTCGGGATCGAACCGTCGAACTCGACTTGGACCGCTCGTGGGGGACCCCCGTCGCGACCTGCGACGGCGACGGCGACGGCGCCCCGCATGCGGCAGAGCGAGAGGCACGGGGTCATGATGACTCTGCGCTGGTGTCTTCCCGCATTGGTGCCGGTCGGGCTTTTCGCATGGCTGCTCTGGCGCACGGACTCGCGTCGCGAGCCCCCCCTGCTCGTCGGGAGCACGTTCTTGCTCGGCATGCTGGGCGCCGCGGGCGCGCTGCTCATCACGTCCCGCGCGGAGCGCTGGACCGGCCTCGACGTCCGCGTCTCCGACGTCGGTCCAGCCAGCGCGTTGATGTTTCTCTTCTTCGTGGTCGCGCCCGTCCAAGAGGCAGCCAAGGTCGCGGCAGCGTGGCCGGCATTCGTGTCCAAACACCTCGACGAGCCCTACGACGGAGTCGTCCACGCGGCGGCCGCGTCGCTCGGGTTCGCGGCCGTCGAGACCGCGGTCGTGCTCCACGCCAACCCCGTCGGGGCGATCTGGTTCGCCCGTGCGGCGCTCGCGCTTCCCGCGCACGTCTTCTTTGCTTGCCTTTGGGGCTACGCGCTCGGACGGGCCAAGCACGCGCGCCGCGGCCTGCCCATCTTCCCGGGAGCTTTCATCGCCGCCATCGCCGCGCATGGTCTCTACGCGCATTTCGTGTACGGACGCGGCGGCGGAGCGTTGCTCGCCGTCACCCCGCTGCTCGCGGCCATGGGGTTCGTCGCCTCGTTGCTCGGGCGCGATCTGCGCGCGCGCGACGATCGGCCGTCGCGCATCCCTTCCCTGCCGAGCCGTCGCCTCCGTCGATCGCCGCCCACTTTGTCAGCCGTGCGCGAGGCGCTCAGGGCGCACGACCAGCCCGTGCGCCTGGGCTGGATCGTCTTCGGAGCCTTCGTCACGCTCGGGGCGATGATCGCGGGAGTCGCGGCGGGCGTCATCGCGGCCCGGTGGTTCCACCTGGACTTGGCCGCGGTCGACGAGCAGGACGTGGTGACCGCGTCGCCGGCGTTGCTCTTGGGAGTCGGCCTGCTTCTTTCGTTCCCGGCGAGCGGCTGGCTCATCGTGCGCGCCGCCGGCATGAGTACTCTGCTCGAGCCCGCGCTTGCCACGGTCCTGGCGCTGCTGGTCACTCTCATCGCGCTCGGAATGGCGGCGCCCTTCACGGTGGTCTTTGCTCTCGCGCTGTCGCCCATCGCCTGGGTCCTGTCGTTCGTCGGGGCGTGGATCGGCCGGCAGGCCTGACAGCACGGACAGCGTGCTCCGAGAGGTCCGCGCCCTTTCGCGCATGGGACCGCGCGGCTGGGTCGCCCGAAAAGCAGCGCCTGCGCGGGGGCCGTGCCAGAATCTTGCCGCCCACGTGCACATCCTGAAGAGCGCTCTCTTCTGGCGCATCCTCCTGAGCTCCCTGTTGGTCGTCGCCGTGCTGGGCGTCGGTCTGTACCGGGCCAACGCAGCCCACGAACAGCTCGAGCAACAGTTCGAGCGCCTCGTCCAACACGACCTCAAGCTGGCCGACGATGCCGAGCAACTGCTACGACTGATGGTCGATCTCGAGACGGGCAAGCGCGGATACTTGCTGACGGACGACCGCTCATTTCTTGCCCCCTACGAACAGGCGCACAACGATCTCGAAGGCTTGCTGACCGAAGCTCAAGCGGTCGCCGAGAACGGCATGGAAGACGAGCGTGTCGCGGCGTTCGGACGCCTGGTGCACGAGTGGATTGCGAACGTGAGCGAGCCCCAGATTCGCGACCGGGAGCAGGGCCGGGTGCCGGATCCTGCTGCCGCCGACGAAGGAAAATCACGCACCGACGAGATGCGTGCGATCCTGACGGACCTGCGCCGTCACGCGATCGATGAAGCCGACGCGCGCGAACACGCGGCGTTCGACTCCGCCAGCGCGTCGCAACGTGCCACGCGGAGCGTGCTGCTCGTGGCGATCATCATCGCGCTCGGCAGCGGTGCCTGGATCGCGCGCGACATCGCCGGGACCACCGCGCAACTCGAGGACGCGCTCGCGGCGACCGGACGGCTCGAATCCGTGCACCTGCTGCCCACCCGTCGCGACGAGCTAGGCGCCGTGGCCCGGAGCCTCTCCAAGATGAACGCCCTGCTGCTCGACAAGGACAGCCGGCTGCGCGCGGCGCTGGCCGATCGCGAACAGGCGCTCGCCGATCTGACGCGCGCGAACGAAGATCTTGCGATGCGCGACGCGCGCGCGCGCGCCTTCGCCGACTTCGTTCGCGAACTCAAAGCGCTCGACGTCAGCGCGCTCGCGACCGGAGGCCTGCAGACGCTCGTGCGACTCGCCGACGCGCAGGTGGGGGCCGTGTACTTGCTCGACGACGCCGACCGGCTCGTGCCCGTCCAGGCGGCGGCTTCCGACGGGCGCGCCGTCGACCACCGCATGTTCGGCGCAGGCGGCTTGCCGAAGAGCGTGATGGATCGGCGCGAGCCAGTCTTCTTGACGGCCGAGACTCTGGGCGAGCCTCTGCCGACACTCGACTTGGGCGTCGGCAATGCACCGCTTCGGTGGGCCCTCGCGTACCCTGTTGCGCTTGGAAGCGAGGGGGCGGGCGCCATCGTGCTCGCCGGAATCCGAACGCCGAGCGAGGATGCGGTGGATTCGGTGAGGGACGCGGCGCGCCAGCTGTCGGCTGCCCTGCACAACGCGTGGACCCACAACCGTCTACGCGACAAGAGCGTGGCGCTCGCCGAACAAGGGGAGCGGTTGGCGCGCGCGAATAAAGTCAAGACCGAGTTCCTCGCTTCGATGAGCCACGAGCTTCGCACGCCGCTCAGCGCCATCCTCGGCTTCGCGGATCTGCTGATCACGTCGCCCAAGGAGCACCTGTCCGCGCGCGCGCGCGAGTCGCTCGAGCGCATTCAGCGCAACGGCGAGCATCTGCTGAGCCTCATCAACGACGTCCTCGATCTGGCGAAAGCCGAAGCCGGGCGCATCGACGTGCGGCTGGCGCCGGTCAACGTCGCGCTGCTGGCGCGCGCGTGCCTCGCGGAGGTGGACAGCCTGCGATCCGGCAAGGACATTCGGCTCGTGGCCGACGTCGGCGACGTGCCCGTCGAGATGACGACCGATGCCCAACGCGTGCGGCAAATTCTCCTCAACTTGCTTGCCAATGCCATCAAGTTCACCGATCACGGCGAGGTGGCGATCCTCCTGCGGGCTACCGCGACGGAAGTACGGCTGGCGGTCCGGGACACGGGCATCGGCGTCCCGGCTCATGCCATGAACGAGCTTTTCCAGGAGTTTCACCAGCTGGAAGCCGGCGACGGGCGGCGCTACCACGGCACCGGCGTGGGACTCGCGCTGTCGCGCCGACTGGCTCGTGCACTCGGGGGCGAGATCGAGGTGCGGTCCCGCGAGGGACACGGATCGACGTTCACGCTCGTACTGCCCGGTGTGGGCGCGCACGCTCTGGCCGAGAGCCCTGCGACGACAACGCAGGCGCTGTCGTGATCTCGCAAAGTCCCGTCGCGACGTTCGGTGATTCGTGCGGAGACCTGCTGATCGTCGACGATTTTCCCGACACACTCGCGCTCTACGAGAGCCTTCTCACTGAAAACGGGCATCGGGTGCGAACGGCCACGAGCGGCGCCGAAGCGCTGCACTGGGTCGACGAGCAAGAGCCCGAGCTGGTCCTGCTCGACGTGTCAATGCCGGGGCTCGACGGCGTCGAGGTGCTGCGAAGGCTGCGCACGCGTCCCGGAGGCGGACCCGCGGTCATCATGTTGACGGCGGCGCGACGCGAGCCGCATGCCATCGAGTCGGGCCTCAAGGAAGGAGCGGACGCGTATCTGACGAAGCCGATCGACTCCCGCGAGCTGCTCGCCCGCGTACGCGCCGCCCTCGAGACGTTCCGCCTCAAGCGCATGCTCGAGGCCCAACGCCGCGACCACGTTGCGATGCTGGTGCACGATCTGCGGCATCCCCTTTCGTCGATGGGCCTTCTGGCGGAACTGCTCGAGGCGGAGGACATGACCCCGGAAGAGCGCCAATCCGCAGTCTCGCAAATGCGCGGACTGTGCTCGGAAATGGCTCGGCTCGTCGATGGAGTGCTCGCGGCGAGCCGGCTCGAGGCCGGCGTCTTCACGGTCGAGCCGCGTCCGATCCGGGTCGGCGCGGTCATCGAGCCGATGCTCGTCGTTTTCACACCGGTGGCGGCCCGTCGCCGCGTTGCACTGGCGTTCGAGGGATCGCTCGACATTACGGTCTACGCCGACCCGCACAAGCTTCGGCAGGCGCTCGACAACCTCGTGGCCAACGCCCTCAAGTTCACCCCACGCGGCGGCCGGGTGGTCGTCCGCGTCGCACACGACGATCGATTCACGATTTTCGAGATCACCGACAGCGGTCCGGGCGTGACCGCAAGCGAGCGAGAGACCATTTTTGATCGCTACAAGCAAGGCGCGCGCGGACGAGCGGCCGGCGGATCCGGGCTCGGCCTAACCATCGCCCGCGGAATCGCCGAGGCGCACCATGGATCCGTCTCGGTGGCAGCGGGCGATCTCGGGGGCGCCGCGTTTCGAATCGCGCTACCGTTGCGCGGTCCCTGACCGCTCGTCGTTGGCCGCTCGGGGGGGGCGGGGCACGCGAGCCTCGAAGCCATTGCGCGCTCCCTTGACAGGGCGGGTGCACCGAATACAGTGCTCGCCTTTCCGAAGATCGAGGCACCCGTGGCCAATCATCCGTCCGCCGAAAAGCGCAACCGCCAGAGAGTCAAGCGAACTCTGCGCAATCGTGCGATCAAGAGTGCCGTCCGAACGCAAGTGAAGACCGTTCGCGCCGCCATTGCGGCAAAGGACGCCAAGGCGGCCGTCGCAGCCCTGGCGGAAGCCACGGTCGCGCTCGACAAGGCCGCGAGCAAGGGCGGTGTCGAACGGAAAATGGCTTCGCGAACGGTATCTCGCTTGGCCGCGCAGGTGCACAAGATCGGCACCGCGTAGAGACGGCCCATTCCGGCTAGGGGCATGGATCGCTCGGCTGAACGTGCCGGCGATCTGGACAACGCAAGGCCCGCGCGGCTATGAGCCGGTCGCGCACGAGTTCGAGTCCCCATCGTCTAGAGGCCCAGGACCGCGGCTTTTCACGTCGCTAACGGGGGTTCGACTCCCCCTGGGGACGCAATCCTTCTTGATACTTATATTTTCGACGCCGTCCCACATCCCAATCACGCTGGCGGGGAGCGGCGGAAATGGTGTCCCGAAACCTCCCTCGAAGACCTGCGCTTCGTTGACGTAGATCATCGTCGTGCGGAGGTCATCGTGGCCGGCCGCGTGCATGATCTTGAGAGGCTCGTTGCCGCGGACCGCTCGCCAGGTGATGGCTACCTTCGTGGATAGCCGAGGCGAGTCCGTCGTGCTCTCTTGAGGCGCCGGATGTCGCGCGCGCGTGACTCTTCGTCTGTGCCGTCGCGCGCCGTCGTGAACGCCGTGCGCATCGCTCGGGGGCACCTTGAAGCCCACCGGTACGAAGACGCGATCGCGCCGTTGAAGCAGGCGGCGCTCCGTGCGCCGAACGATCCGGCGCTGCTCCACGAACTCGGCGTCGCATGCCTCTTCGCGCAACGTCTGCCGGAGGCGATCGACTGGCTGCGCCGTTCGATCGAGCTCGAGCCGACGGTCGCGCGCGTGCACTTCGAGCTCGGGATCGCGCTGGCGCAGGCCGGCAACGAGGACAGCGCTCTCGCGGCCCTCCGCACCGCGACAGCGCTCGACCCCAAGCTCGCCGAGGCGCACGGCCAGGCAGGCGACATCCTGCGCCGCAAGAACCGCTTCGAAGAAGCCGCGTCGTCCTACGAGCAGGCCTTCCAAGCGTCGCCAGCCGGCGCGTACGGCATGCTCTGCAAGGCCAAGGCGCTGGGCGCTCAGGGTCGAGAGAGCGAGGCCGAGGCGTACCTGAAAGAGGTCGTCGCTCGCGCCGCGGCGGACGGATCGGACGCGGGCTGGCGTGTGGAAGCCGAGCTCGCACTCGGCCATCTGCTTCTCGAGACAGGGCGCTTCGGCGAAGCCGGGGCGGCCTTCGAGCGGTCGATCGAGCTCGCCCCGTGGCAGGCGACGGGGCACCTGGGGCTCATCACGTCAAAAAAAATGACCCACGACGACAGGCCCATCGTGGAGCGGGTCGTCAAGCGCCTCGAACGAAACGACCTTACAGAGCGCCAGCGGATGATGCTCCACTTCGCCGCGGGCAAGGCGTTCGACGATCTGAGCGATTACGGTGCGGCGATGGAGCACTTCGACGCCGCCAACCGGATCCGACACACGATCGCGCCCTTCGACCGGAACCAGTTTGCGCGGGGCGTCGCCGGGCTCGTCGCGCGGTTCGCGCGCGGCTTCTTCGCTGAGAACCGCGCCCTCGGCAACGACGACGAGACACCCGTCTTCGTTCTCGGCATGCCGCGATCCGGGACGACGATCATCGAGCGCTTCATCTCGAGTCACCCGCAGGTCGCTGGGGGCGGGGAGCGTGGCTTCTGGAACCAGAACGGCCCGGCCTGGGTCGGCGCTGCGACGGCCCAGCTTGCTGCGAGAGCGGAGAGCCTTCGTGGGCAATACCTCCGCATGCTCCGCGGCATCGCGCCGGACGCTCTGCGCGTGACCGACAAGATGCCGTTCAACTTCTTGTGGGTGGGCCTCGTCCACGTACTTTTGCCCAAGGCGCGGATCGTCCATTGCCGGCGCAATCCGGTCGACACATGCCTGTCGATCTATTCGACCTACTTCGCGGAGCATTGGGGCTTCGCGAGCGATCGCGGAGACCTCGCCGCGTACTATCGCCAGTACCTGCGCCTCATGGACCACTGGCGCACCGTGCTCCCCGCCGATCGCATGATCGACGTGGACTACGAGCAAGCGATCGCCGCCCCCGTGGAGACCGCGCGGCGGCTCGTTGCGTTCTGCGGCCTCGAATGGGACCCTGCGTGCCTCCGCCCCGATCGCAACCCGGATGCCGTGCGGACTGCCAGCCGATGGCAGGCGCGCCAGCCGATCTACCGCACCTCGGTCGAGCGTTGGCGGAACTACGAGCCGTGGCTCGGCGAGCTGCGGGAGCTTCAGGCGACAGGGCCCTGAAGGCACCGGCCGTCGCGACGAACCCGACCGCGACCCCGACTACCCCGACCCCGACCGCGACCCCGACTACCCCGACCGCGACCCCCGACCCCGACCCCGACCCCGACCCCGACCCCGACCCCGACCCCGACCGCGAACGCGACCCCGACTGATGGCGACCGCGACAACCGCAACTGCGACCCGCGACCCCAAGACAAAGCGCCGGCCCCTCCCAAGGAGAGGCCAGCGCCGG
>JBEKOY010000061.1:0-33797 GCA_049521295.1 Polyangiaceae bacterium
TTTGTGCTGGGAGGGCTATGACCACGACTTCCCTTTCCGAATACGACGGCTGCGGCGCCGGCAGCTTGGAACAGCAGGTTCCCAGGCCGGCATTTTTGGCCGCCTACCTGCTTGCGGTCGACAAGGGGCGCTGCGCCCTCGCCGGGCTCTTCGGGGGATGTGCCGTCGTCACCGAGTATCCGCTCGCGCTGGCCAATCTTGTCCTGGCACTCTGGCTTCTGGGGCAACGTGGGCGTGGCTCCCGTTGGCGAGGCGCCGCCGCCTACCTCGCGGGCGCCGCATTGCCCGCCGTGGCGATGCTTGCTTACAACGTCGCGGTGACGGGCCGTCCGTTCGACTTCCCGTACTCGCATGTGCCGGACGTCTGGAAGGCCATGCACACCGCGTTCGGTATCCGCGGACCCTCGGCGGAGGCCGCGTGGGAGCTCGTATTCGGTCAGTACCGCGGTCTGTTGTTCTACGCGCCGACCCTCGCGGTGCTGGCTCCGCTCGCCTTTCGCCGGCCACCCGCCCATTACGCGGCGGAGCGGCGCCGCTGGATGTTGATCGCGGCGCTCTGCGCCACCCAGTTCTTCTTCGTGTGCTCTTACTTCAAATGGGACGGCGGATGGTGCACCGGGCCTCGGCATCTGACTCCGGTCATCGCCCTTCTGGTCTATGAGGGGGCGGGCAAACTCGCTGAGCGTTGGCCGCGGCGGCGACTGGCCTTCTACGCGACCGCGGCTCTTGGCATCTTCGTGAACGCCGCCGCGGCCGCCACGAACCCCATCCCCGCCGAGTCGGAGACCCACCCTCTCTTTAGCGTATTTCTGCCCGCCCTCTTCGCGGGCAAAATCAACGACCACAACATGGCGGTCGAGTGCCACCTTCGGAACGGCCCCTGGGTGTTCGGACTGTGGTTCTTGCTATTCGTGGCGTTCGGCGTGCTCTTGTCGGTCGTCGCCGCCATCGCCTCGGATCGTCGGCCGCTACGCCCTTCGCCGTCTGCATCGGCCCCCAGGGGCGACTGAGACGGGGCGCGCCTCGACGGGAGCGCGCGAGCGGCCGAGTCGAAGGCCGTGAAGGGCCACGTGGGGATGTTTGGATCGCCCGCGCTTCGCGCGCTCACCATGCCGATTTACCGGGGAGGCATCCCGACCCCCGTCGCCACCGGAATCGCGAAGTTGTCCCAGGCCGGAATGAGGTTGTTGACCGTGGGGTCCTGATTCCATAAGTAAACGGCGGGATACGTCGTGATGGCGTTGTTGGCGCTCGTGTCGACCGCGACTCCGGCGATGTAGAGCTGGACTTTGCCGGTCAGTCCCCCGCCGGTCATCTGCGAAGAGCCGACGGAGGCGGGGCTATTCGGATCGTTGATGCGAATCGATGAGAACGTCAGCCAGTAGTACGTTTTCCCATCGCTGGAGGGTGCCACGCCGCCGGCTTGAGCAGGCGCCCACTTGGGCCACGTATTCTGAACGCCGGGGGTGGGGCTCGTGACCCCGGTCAGGCACTCTGCAGGGTCGTTCGCCGCAAGGCGAGTCGGAGTCGCGCCGGTGCCGGTGGCCGACGCCACGAAGATCTCGGCGTGTGGCTCGTCGTACATCGTTTCGCCCGCCGCGACTCCGTCGAAGGCGAGAAAGTCGTCGTCCGGCGAAAACGACGGCAAGTAATAACTCATCGTGGAGGACGTCGCGAGAGGGTTACGCGGAGTCCCGCCCGCGCCGCCCGGAGTCGCGTTCGCGTTGTAGGGCACGACCATCACACTGGCCGTCGTGCCGGCCATTGGCATGTCGAGTCGGCCGTCCATCGTGCCTTGAGCGGACGATGTGTACGCGACATTCATGCCATCGTGGCTCCAGCTCGGCGCGCCGGCGCTGTTGGTGTCGCCGGTCCGGGCGAGGATGCCCCAGCCTCCGTTGTTGGGCGCACCCGGAGCCGCGCTCGGGCGCCCCCCGTCCGCGTCGCCGTCCCACAAGAGGTTAATCCACACCAACTGGGAGAGGACGCCGCTCGGTTGGGTTCCTTCGAGCACTCCAGCGGCGTTTTCGGGATCGTCCAAGGAGGCGCCGAGCGAAGCGATTTCGATGCAATCGCCCGGCGGCGCAGTGCAGTTGTAGTGCCCCTTCGAGAACGTCTCGATCCCGAGCATCACGTTGTCGACGTTGTTCGTGGCCGAGACGTTGTAGCCACCGGCGTAATTCGCGTCGTTCGTGTTGGGGCTGAGGTTGGCAATCGCGCCTGCGGTCAGCCACGGCGGCACCTGACCGACCACCCCGGCGTCCGCCGAGACCGACGCGAGGGCGTTCGGCCATGGCCATTGTGCCGTGAACCCCACGAAATTACCGTCCGGCGTCGCCGTGTGACAGCCGATGCACCCGACCGCTTCGGGCACCGGCGGGCTCGGGAAGTTCCCGCCGATGGGTGGCTGCGCCCACACGGTTTGCGTGACCTGATTGGGTGTGAGGACGACCTCCGTGCTCTCATCGCCGACCTGGAACCCCTGGAGGTTGGTCGTCGCGGCATTGGTGACGAACGACGCGGTCGACCAGAACACCATCGCGCCCTGCGCGGGCGCGGGAGCGACAATGAAGTTCGTTCCGGTGCCGGCCGACGGCGATCCGTTCGTCCCCGCGCCCCGGATGGTGACCGTGATCGCCTCGCCCTGGACGTTGGAGGCCAGACTCGTCCACAGGGACTTCGGCATCGTCCACTTCGTGGCGCCGGTGTAAACGAGCAGATCGCTCGACTCGCTCTTCGAGTGGAACCGCAGCTCGAAGAGAGTCTGTCCGGCCGGCGCCGTCCAGATGAAACGGGGGCGAAGCCAATTGTTGGGGTAGAGCGCGCCCGGGGCCGGCTCGTACAAGCACGGGCCTCCGGATCCGCCTGCCTGGGCCGTGGAGGCGGGGGTTCCGAAGATCCCGGACGGAGTGCTGCCGGAGGGCCACGTCTCATCTGCGATGAGCGGAAACTGGCTTGCGCTGCAGGAGCCCGCATCGTTTGCGAGGGTGCATGCCTGAGCGAAATCCGTGCACGAGCCCGTCGCTGCGCAGCCGCCGCTGGTGCCCATCAGGCCTACTCCCCCGCTGCCGCCGCTGGTGCCGATGGCGGGCGGGTTGCCGCTTGTCTGCGAGGTGCTTCCGGTCGACCCGGGAGGGCCGAAGGTGCCGCCGGGCGTCGTCGTTGAGTCGCCCTTGGCACAACCGGCCGCGAGCGCCGCGCCTGCGAGCAGCGCGGCACCCAGCGCATGCTGAACGAACGGTCGCTTCGAGAGGGAAGGGGGCATGGAGGGCCTCGTGGAATGAAATCGGACGAAACCGCCGCCAGGCGGGCGCGGATCAGGTGCGTAGCGAGCGCGCACCCTCGCGATGGGCGCGGCGGGTGGTTCGCAACAACGCCGCCGCTGATTGGCTACGCGTTTTCAGGCGATCGGGCGCGTCTCGTCTGCGTCCCTTCACCTACTCCTAGAGAAGGCTCCCATTACCCTGGAAGTCTCCCATCAACCTGGAAGTCCTCCTGCCCAGGAGCCTTCCGTCACCCTAGAAGTCTCCCGTCACCCTAGAAGTCTTCCTCTCGCTCGCCCTCCGAAGGGCGACCCCATCTCATCAGAGCGGAAATCGTGTGATCGTCGAAACGTGCGGGCGTGCGCGGTGGCGCGGGTGGCAATGCAGGCGCAAGCGCAGCGAGCGTCCAGCGACGCAAAGGCTCGAGCGCGAGCGGCGACGTTCCTCGAACGTCCGCCACGCAGGACGGGTCGAGCGAAAGGTCGCACAATCGCGTCTCACGGTCGTGACCTCCAAGGAGCACGTACGGCCCCCAACGCGCAGAGAAGTGGCCGCCACGGGTCGCCAGCAAAGGCCGTTGCTCCGGCAATAGCGCCCCCCGAGCCAGAGCCGCGACGTCAACGCCCTCGAAGGCTGCCGGCGGCACGAGCCCGAGGGCGTCGAGCACCGTTCGCGCGAGGTCCACCGGAGCGCTCGCGGCTTCGACGCGACGACCCGCGAGCCACTGGGCCTGAGGCCAGCGCACAACCAGCGGGACGGACAGCTGAGGTTCGTCGAGGGTGTCCGGATCGCTGAATGGGACGGGCGCGGACTCGTTCGCCGCAACGTCCGCGGTGACAATCACGACCGTGTCGCCTTCGCGCCCTGCGCTGCGAAGGGCACCGACCAGCCGCCCGAGCGCCACATCGTGCGCGTCGATCGCTCGATCGTAGAGCGCCCAGGCCCGCACGCGGTCATCCTCCTTGAAGCGACCGGGGTGCCGGCGAGCCTTCATGAGCGCCTCAGCCGCCCGGCGTGGCTCGATCATGCCAAAATAGCCCTCCGGCGGCATCGTCTTCAACTCGTCGGGGCTCGCGTCCCAAGGCGGATGACCGCCGCGCGCATGAACGACTACGAAGAAGCGGCTCGCCCGATGCGCCTCGATCCATTCCGCCGCGTCGTCGAAGACCCTCGTCGCCGGCACGTCCTCGAGCGGATCATGGATGACGAACTGGTCCCACCCGCGGGCGAAGCCGAACGCGGCGCCGGTCGTCGGATTCGCGGTGAACATCGCGGTGGCGATGCTGCCTTGGCGACACGCATCCTCGACCGTCGTCAGGGCGTCCGACAGCCGCGCGTCCGGATCGCCGAGGCCATGCGCGCGGGACGACAACCCCGTCAGCATCGACGCCATCACGGCGGTCGCGAGCGAACTCGATGCCCGGTGTGCCAGAAAAGTAACTCCCGTGGACGCCAGGCTCGCCAGCTCCGGAACGGCGTGCGGCCCTCCCCAGGGCGCCAGCGATCGAGCCGCCGTGCTTCCGAGAACGACGAGAACGACTCCATGCTCGACCGGCGGCGAGGGGGCGACGATCGAACCGGCTGCCACCACGCGAGGCGCCCCGAGCAGTAGCCGCGTGCCCTTTGCGGCCCGCTTGGCGATCAGTTCGATGGAGGCGAGCGCGCCGTCACCCTCCAGTCCGGTGACCGGGACAGACCATGGGGTCCACGCGGCCGCGCCCCCGGCAACCGTGGCCGTGCCAAGCACGATTGGAGAATGACGGTCGCGAAGGAGGCGTGCCTCGACATCGGCATCGCCCCCGCCCATGGTGGACAGTTCCGTTTCGAGCGTCGCGTTGGCGGGAATCCATCCCGAACAGCGGACGAACCCGGGCGCGAGAAGCGATAGAGCCTGGAGCGATCGTCCCGAGATCGTCGCATCGACCACGACGTCGGCACGAGTTGGAGCCGAATACGAGTCGGCGACCTCTCCCGTGCCGATGTGCACCCAATCAATCTCGGCTAGGGCTTCGTCGCTCGCACGGGCGCCGCCGGCGAAGTGCAGCGTGAGCTCGTGGCCGCCGGGGGCCAACGTGACGTTCGATCCGCGAGCCGCCACGACGCGGGTCTGGCTTTTGCCGAGCGGCCATGTGCCGAGGACCTTGCCATCGATGGCCACAGAGACACTGCGCGCCAGCAGGCCGTATACCCGAGCCTCGGCGTACGTGCCGGAATCGGGAGTTTCGCTCGCCGAGGCAGGCCAATAGAACGTCGCCGAAAGCGTTCTGGAGTGGGCTCGCAGCCATGTCGCACCCGCGCGTTCGACGGTTTCGTCTTGCCCTTGGCGAAGCGAACCAGGCCGAAGACTGGCGACCATCGACGACTCGCCAAAGTCGAGTAGGACGCCCCGATGCCCGAACGCGCATGCCTCCAAGGTCGCGGACATGTCCAGCACGACGGAACGCGAAGGTGCTCCGGACGCATCTTGCGGCTCCGGGTCGGACGCGGCGGCCGCGGGCGTCGGGAGCTCAGCGGACCCTCGGCCGCAGGCGCCGAAAGCCAGCGAAAGGAGCAGCGGGCGGCCCCATGCGCTCACGGCAAAGCCACATGCACCCGCGTCGTCTTGCCAGCCCGAACGTCCACCACCTGAGTGGACGTTCGACCGGCCTGCTCGACCCTGAGTTCGTGATATCCGGGGCTGAGCGGAGTTCCTATTTGCGGGCCGAAGCCCGCGCGTGCACCGTCCACTTGAACGAGCGCTCCCGCTGGGACAAACGCTTCGAGCAAGCCGTAACCCGCGGGGACCTCGGCGCCGAGCGGCAGATCGTCGATCGCGGATGGATCCCGTGTGCTCGATGCCGTCGGGTTTAGAATCGCTGGAGCCACCGAAGCCGTGACCGCCGGGGTGTGCGAACGGGGCCGCTCGGCTTCGCGCGAGTCGACGTGCAGAATGAGCGCGACGGCGGCACCCAACACAATGAGCGCCACGACGTAGCCCCCAACCTTGGCCCGTGGGCTTCTCGGCTCGACGCCGATCCGATCATATGGCTCGACGTCCAACGGCTCCGGCCGAACGGTTGCCCCTTGCGCGTGCTCCGTCCTTGGGTCGCCCTTTGGCGCGGGCAGCCGCACGGCACGTTCCGCAGTCGCTTGCAAATCGCTCTTTCCGGGCTCGTCGGCGACGGCAAAGGGCCCAACGTACGCTTCTGCCGTCTCGCGGTCTGCGCTCGAACGTTCGGCGGGCGACGGCGACGATATCCCTTCGGACCGGCGCACGTCGCGGTCGACCGGCATCGGCAGTTTGGCCGTGCGCTCGACCGAGCCGAATTCCGAGGAGGACGCAACCGATTCCGCGCTCGCCTCGGGCACGATGGCGTCAGGCGGCACGGAGGGAAGAGCCCGAACCTCGGCCGCTTCGTCGTGATTGGCGGGCGGATCCGACGAACGCGGACGGAGCTCACTCGCTTCGACAATCGACCGTAGCGCATTGCCCGAATGAACCAACCCCGGCTCCGGCGATCGCTCACTGATCTCGCGCATCACGGCGTCCTCGAGCGACGACGGCGCGTCGGCGTCTTCGTCCGACCCGTCGGGCGGCGGCTCGCGCGACGTGACCCCCGCGTGGAGCGCAAACGGCAAAGGCGAGGGAGACGAGTCGGCCGCGGGCTCCCCGAGCGTTGCGGTCGACGATGAAGGGACGGGCGTGGGGGGTGCGGGAGGCATGGGCGCCCGGGGAACCGCGGGCGCCACGGCCGGCGTTCGTCCGAAGGCGCCGACGGGCACGGGGGCGCTCGGGCGCGCATTCGGCGGGACGGTGAACCTGCGGGCCGAACCTCGAAGCACGGCGAGCGCCTCATCGACGGCCGGAGTGAGCAAGTCGGCGCCGTCGTACCCCTCGACGCTGCGGATGGCACCGCGAGCGGCGAGATCGGCGAGAACGTCTTCGAGCAGCCCTGGCGACGCGTCCCCCGCAAGAAGCATCTGCCGGGGCGAAGCACCCGACGATAGGCGTTGGATGAGGACCCGCGCTGGCTCCGGCGTCGCGCGCAGGTATTCGCCGAGCACGGCATCGTCGATCGTGATGCGCTCGACTTGAATCGTGGTTGCCCCGGTGGTCGCCGCGAGTGCCCCGCGCGCGGCGGCAATCGGCCGTGAGAGTTGCTCGGCTAGGCTCCCGGTGAGATCGCCTCGAATGGGGTCGTGGGTGGTCGCGACGGCGAAGCGCCCGGAGCCGACCCCGAGCAGGCTCGCGAGCGCTCGTTCGCCGCTCTGGTAGCTGCCATCACTGGCCGTACGCGTGATCTTGCGGGGCGCTCCGCCGCGGATCTCGACCTCGTACAAGAACATCGCGTCACGGACGGAGACGCGGGCGTCTTTGCGGACGACGCACACGAGATCGAGCAGAAGGCGCGGCGAAAGCCCGTCCAGCCGACCTCGGGCTTCGCCGTCGCCCCGCAGTCTCATCTCGATGCGCGCGCGAGGGCGAAGAACTTCGCGAACGCGAGCGAGAACGGCGCGCGAGTCGCTCTCTTTGCGCATGTAGGCGGCCGCGCTGGCGCCGAGTTCACGCACGCGCTGCAAGAGGTCCTCTTTCCACGACAGAAGGATCACTGGAGTGTCGCGCAGCGCGACGTCACGGCGAATGGCGCGGCTCAACGCGAACCCGTCGAGCCCAGGCATCAAGATGTCGCTCACGACGAGCTCGGGCTGCACGCGAAATGCGATGTCGAGCGCCGTCCGACCGTCGAGCGCCTCGTGAACTTCGCAGCCCGCCGTGCGAAGCAGATCGGAGATGAACCAAGTGACGCCGGGGTCATCGTCGGCCACGACGACGCGCCGGCCCTTGAGCCGCACGTCGGCTGCGGCGCCGCGCCCGCGACCGGTGCCCCGATCGGCGGGCGTCTCGTGATGCAGCCACGGCGCGACCGCGATCGACCCCTCCGGCGCGCCTCCGTCGAATTGAATGGCCCCCCCCGTTCGCTGCGCAACGATTTCCTGGATGCGAGCGATCGCGCCCCAGAGCGCCCCGAGCACTTCCGTTCCCTCGCCCAGCGGAACCCGCAGCGAGCGCGCCGACCGGTCGACGCTGTCGACGAGCGCACGCTTCAACTCGTCGGCCAAACGGTCGGCGAGCTGCTCGAGCGTGGGCTCTCCGAGCGTCACGCGCAAGGTTCGGCCTTCGCGCGAGTCGAGAATCTCGTCGCAGGTTGCGCGAATGAGCTCGGGGTTAACCGGCTTGGCGAGCGATTTGGCAACGCCCAGCGCGACGAAGCGAGCCGCATCGTCCGCAATCCGAAAGGTGCCGACGACGATGATCGGCACGGGCTCGGTCAGCGGGTCGTCGAGCAGCGCCGAAACCAGGTCGGTCGCCCGGGCCAGGTCCGCATCCACCAGAACGAGATCGGGGGCATACGCCCGCGCCAGCTGCAGTGCCGCGTCGAGATCCGCGGTTCGCTCGCACTCGAATGCGCGGATGCGCGCGATGCCTTCGTCCATGAGTGCTTCGGCCAGATCTTCGCCGCCGACGACCAGCACCGTGATCGGCGGATGACCGGGTGCCTCGTCCGGATCGTCGTTGGCCTGGGCCGGGGCTGGCCGCGAAGCCGCATCCCCCCAGGCGAGCACCCGCAATTCATCGAGGGTCTGACCGACGAACGCGACCTCCGCCTCGCGGAGGGAACCCGCCTGCGCCGCCTGCTCGAGCACGACGAGAGCCTGCTGGAGAGCACGCGCCATCGCTTCGAAACGCAACAGGCGAGCGCCGGACCCGAGGGCATGCAGCCGCCGGCGCAGTTCGTCGCGGATGACCTTGGAGGTCGGGTCGTCCTCGATGGCGGACAAAAGGTCGCGGGCGTCGGCGACCTTACGCCCGAGCGACGCAACAAAATCGGCGCGAGCACTACCGAGCCGCCCTGTCTCGCTGTCCCTCCCCTCGGACGTACGGCTCGACATGGCCAGTCGCCCGTAGCACGAAGCGCGCGCCGCTGGCCAGCACGGCGGAGCGCTGCACTTCTCACCGAATGACTTTTGAAGCGTTGCTACATTGCCCCGGTCCGAGGCATGCCCATTTCCATGTCGATCCCACCCGGCGTCCCCGAGCGGACCGGGTCGCGTTCCGTGCGTTTGGGCACGGCCATTGGCCTCGGAGCGTTCGCTACTCTCGTTTGCGTCCTGCCGGCGACGCTGCGCGTGTGCGCGGCCATCGGCCCGGACGAGAGCGAAATGCGCGTCGCGGTTGCTCTAGCGGCGGCCGCGCTCGGACCGATGGTAGCGTCGATACTCGTGCTCCGGGGGGCTCGGGAAGGACTGCGCGCGTTTGCGGGACTGGGAGTGGAAGTGCGGGCGTTCGGGCTGGCGCTTTGGCTCGCGTCGCTGCTCGTCACGTTCTCGGTCTTCGGCAGCGTCCTGCGTGCGACCACCCACCATCACGCGCTCGCCGGTGTGACGTTCGCGTTCGGCGCGCTCGCGCTTGCGGCCGGCTCGGCCGTGCTATGCGCCCGCTTCGTTGCGATCATGCGCGCGGCGTCCCCGACAGTGCGCCGAGTCATCGCGATGGCTCTCGGCACGGCCGTGGCGGCGGCCGTAGGTTGGGTCGGACTGCGATTCATGCGCGCAACGGCCCACGATCCGGCATCCGCGAACGCGGCGGCGATCGTCGTCGACGTGCTCGCATTCGCGCTCGCCGCCGGGTTTGCGGCTCAGCCATCGTTCGCATTGCGCCGCCCGTTGGCGCTCTCCGGACCCCCGGTTGCCATCGTCATCGCGGTACTTGGAATCACGGCGCTGCGCGACGCCACCCTGCGCAACGCGATCGACGAGCACGCGCCGGCGTTCTCCACGGCCGCACGCTGGATCCCAGAGGCTTCCGAATGAAGCACGTTGGCTACGCCTTGCGCGTCCTGGTTCTCGCCACGGTGTTCGACGTGTCCGCCTGGGCCACCCCCTCCGCCGCAGGTGCGGTGGAGTCGACGACTCAGCCCGCCGCCTCCGGCGAAGGCGTCGCGGTGGTCGCGCTCCCGATAGCGACCGATGCAGCCTGGCCGCTCGCGCGAGCGATTTACGGGGATGCGTCGCTTCGGGCCAGCACGCTCGGCGAAGCTTACGCGCGCATCCTGTGCGGGGAGCCGCCCGCCCCGAGCGCGTCGGCCGATGAGCGCGACGTGGCCGATACGATCGCTGCAGTTCGAGGCGACGATGCTCCATCGCGGGCACTGCTGAGCGCGCTAGCGCATCGCTTTGGTTTGCGCGCGCTCGTCGTCGTCCGAGTCGACGGCGGCCACCCCGTCGCACACGTGTTTCTGGCGGACCTCGGAGCGTTCGACGCAGCCACGTACGCCCCCGACGCGGGCCGGCTGCCGGTGTCGTGGTCGGCCGCAGCCCGCTCATTGGCCCGCACCTTGGGGTCCGCTCCGTCGGCCTCGTCCGCCGCCGCACCGGCGCTGGCGACGCACGAGGTGCCGCCCGCCGATGCGCGAGGGGGCCACCGACCTTTCTACTCGTCTCCCTGGTTCTGGGGCGCGGTGGGGCTCGCCGCCGCGGCCGCCGGGGTGACGTACCTCCTGACGCGAGACAGCGGCTCCCCCACGATCCATCTTGTGGTGCAGGTGCCGCCTCCATGAACCGACGACGATGGGTCGAGGTCCATTCTTTCATCCTGACGTTCGCGTCTCTGGTGGTGTTCTGGTCCACCCGGGCAGGCGCCTCGACCGATCCGGAAAGCGAGCTGCCGCACGCGCGCGACGTGGGCATGGTCTCTCAACCGGCCACCGCAACGCTGCCCATCCCACCGCCTGATTTTCGGCAGCTCGACCATGGCTGGTTGGTGGTCGAGTTTCCGATGAGCGTGCAGTCGCGCGTCGACTCCTTGCTGCGCGATGCCGACGACCTGCGAGCGCAAATCGCCGAGGATCTCGGTGGCCCGCTGCTGGAGCGCGTACGGGTCCGCGTGGCACGCAGTCCGGAACAGATGGTCGAACTCGCGCCGCGCGGCGCCCCGCCACCCGCATACGCCGCCGGCGTCGCGTACCCCTCCGTGCACCTCATCGTGCTCACGCTGCAGGCTCCCGACACGTGGGAAGCGCCCGACTTGTCGGAGGTCCTCAAGCACGAGCTTACGCACGTGGCTCTCGCGGACGCGGTTGCCAACCACGACGTGCCGCGCTGGTTCGACGAAGGGGTCGCGATTCACGCGTCGGGCGAGCTTTACCTGAAGCGTTGGACGGAGCTGTGGAACGCTTCCCTTTCGAGGCGATTGATCCCCCTGCCCGAGCTCGACCGCGCGTTCCCGAACGATCGCGCCGAGGTCAGCGTCGCGTATGCAGAATCGGCCGACGTCGTTCGCTTCTTGATGCGAGACGCCGATCGGGCACGCTTCGGTTCGCTCATTCAGCGGCTCCGAGCGGGCATCGCGTTCGACAGAGCGCTCGAGGACGCCTACGGCACCGATGTGCGCACGCTCGAATACCAATGGCGCGAGGACGTCGGACGTCGCTTCGGGTGGGTGCCGGCGCTGACCGGTGGCGGCGTGTTCTGGGCTCTGATCGCGGCGCTGTCGATCGCGGCGTGGGCGACCAAACGCAAACAGGCGAAGGCCAAGCTTGCTCTGTGGGCCCGCGAAGAGGCCTTGGCGGAAGCCAGCGTGTCCTTGGTGGACGCGAAGGCCCACCCCATCGAGCCGGCGAATGAGGCGACGCACGTGGTGCGCGTGCCCTCGGTCCCCATCGTCGAGCACGAGGGGCGCTGGTACACGCTGCACTGAACTGGCCCTGGGGGGTGCGAGCCGACGGAAGCACTCGCCCCTTCCGATGCACCGGCTGTCCTCGTCGATTCGCTCGAATCGAGCGGCCCCGACCCGCGACCGCGAGCCCGACCCGCGACCGCGACACCGCGACCGCGACCCCGACAACCCCGACCGCGACCGCGAGCCCGACAACCCCGAGCCGCGACCCGCCCTTACCCCGCGACCCAGCCCCCAACGGGTCTCGTCGCTCTGTCCCTAGGCTGCGCCCAAACCCCTGCTGCACCGCCCGCCTCGATGCTTGTCGCAACCTGCAACGGCGATGCACTAGCGGATGATAAGCTCGACGATTGCGCCGCGACCGTTCGGGTTTCGGTTGACGAGACGGGTCGCCGATACCTCGGTCGTGACGAATCCCCGCCGGTACAATGTTCGGACCCCTTCGGTCGACGAGTTCGAAAGCAGGATCCGCACGCCGCGGCGCTTGAGCTTGAGTGCCACGTCGCGCAGGCGCGATTGCTCGTCGAGTGCGAAGCCCTTGGACGTGTAGGACGTGAACGACGACGTCGCCGAAAGCGGGACGTACGGAGGGTCGAAGTAAACGAAGTCACCGCGCCTCGCCTTCGCCGTCACGACTTCGAAGTCGGCTACGACCAGATCGGCCGCCGCCAGCGCCGCGGAGCAGGCGGCCAGATTCGCTTCATCGCAGATCGTTGGGTGGGCGTAACGACCGAACGGCACATTGTAGCGGTTGCCGCGATTGACCCGATACAAGCCGTTGTAACCTGTCTTATTCAAATAAATGAACCAGGCGGCCACCTCGGCGTCCGTGCGGGCATCGATATCGATCTCACGCAGGGCGTAAAAGAACTGCTCGTCGTGCGGATAGCCTCGCAACAGCCGTATGACTTCGTCGACGCAGTCCCTCACGCCCCTGTAGGTGCGGATGAGCCGTTCGTTGACGTCGGCGAGCACCGCCTTCTGGGGCCTCAGCTGGAAAAAGAGCGCTCCACCGCCGACGAAAGGCTCAAAGTACCGTGCGTGGTGCTTCGGTACATGGTGCAGTAGCTCGCTGAGGATCTGCCGTTTGCCTCCGGCCCACTTCAGGAAGGGGCGGCAAGCCTCCGTGACGGCGGGGATCGCGATGGGCATACCGGATCGTCAGCGAAGGGCGGTTGGACAGCCCACGACGACGCGAACGTCCAGCACGTCGCCATCGACGATCTTCTGGCAGCTCGCACCGAGGATCGTCACCGTCGCGCCCGTCAGCGTCCAGCCGTCGGGACCGGGCTGCGGAACCGGCTGCTCGTCGAAAAATACGTTGACGAGCGTGGGGTCGACTGGAGCCTCGTTGAGCTGCAGCGTGCAGCTGCCCGTGATCGCCGCGGCCACTTTGGACAAGGTCGTCGTGAACGCGGCTTGGTCCGCCGTGCTCACGGCGTAGTACTGGGTGCCGGCTTCGTCACCGGCGCGCGCGGTGCCTCCCGCCTGGGCCAGCTGGTCGAGAAGACCGGCGTACACCTCGCTTCCGGGGACGCCGACGACGTACACGGGAATGCCGTCGTTGGCGAGCGTCTGAACGGCGCCGATGGTCGCCTGGGAATCCAGGCACGCTAGGTTGGCGATCTGCTGATTGGCCGCCGAGGAGTCGTCGGTGCAGCAGCTACTCGGAGCCACTGGACAGTCGCCGTCGATGTTCGGCTGACACTGAGCGATGCCACACGCGAGCGACTCATCGCAATTGGGACCGCCGTCGGTCGCGAGAACGACGAACGTCTTGCCCGGCAGAGACCGCAGGCGGGGCTCGAGTGCCAAGAGTGTCGCCGCGGTAGGGGTCCCTCCGTCGGCTCCGATGTGGCCGAGCGCGCTGAGGAACGCGAGCGCGGTCGCACCTGGCGTTCCGGCCGGTGCGTTGCCCTGGTGCGGGGCAAACACTTCGATTCCGGCTTCGCAGGCCGTAGGCAAGTCGACCGGCTGGTTGGCGGCCAAGTAGGGATCTGGAAACACCGCCGCCCCGATGACGGCTCGCGGCCCGAGCGCGATGACGATCTCGCCGATGACGCTGATGATCGTCGGCCACTTGTTGTCCTCCGCCATGCTCCCTGAGCGGTCGAGCACGAAGTAGACGTTGGGCGGGTCGACGACGATGGGTTCGTCCACACACGCGCACACCCCACCGTTCGGGCCCAAGTCGCATGTGGGCGCAGCTGCTTCGGCGGGCTGCAGGTTGAGTGCCGCAGCGTCCGCTTGCGCGTACCCCGACGCCAAGTCTCCAAGCAGCGGGAACTCGGACTCTTGCTCGCCGCAGGCCGCAGGCAAGACGGCGAAGAGGAAGCCGATCCGCGCGACGTCGAGCGCGCGACGCGAAAGGCGACGATAGCCGGTCACCCCAGCATGGTAGCAGTGTGGATGCCTTCCGATGCGACAGGGCGCATCCCACACTCGCGCGTCGTATGGGCCCGCACGCGGCCTGCCCGGGGTCCTTCGCACCGTCGGCGCACTCGCGCTCGGCGTCGCGGTCTGCCTGGTGACCGGCGGAATCCCCGGCTCACGCCTTCGATCCATCGGCAACGCGGCAGACGGAGCGCCGGTTCCCAGCGAAGTCACCGGTCGCGACGGGGCCATCGACGTTACGGTCCGCGCCGCCGAGGGAGGCCTCGCGCTCGCCGGTGCTCGCGTCCGCGCACTGGCCATCATCGACGATCAGGCCTACTTGGCCGATCAGGGATCCACCGACGACGTGGGACGGGCGCGGATGGTCCATCTGCCGCGGGGCGAGCTCTGGCTGCTCGCGGATACGGCCGGATACGCGCGCGGCTCGTCCCACCTCATCGTCGACGCCGCGCCCCGCACGATCGTGCTCGAGCTCGGATCCGGCCACGCGTTCGATGTCGTGGTGCGCGATGAGCTTGGCGCTCCCGTCCCCGGCGGCGAAGTCGAAGCCGTCGCAAGCAGCGACCCTTTGCCGGTCGGAGCCCAAACGGGCACCGATGGAGTCGCGCACATGCAACGACTCGGACCCGGCCCTTGGCGCGTGACGGCTCGAGCCGGTGGCTACGAGGAGATGCCGGGGCGAGCCGAGCGCGATGCCGAGGTCGTCACGATCACGCTGCGTCGGCTGGGAGCCCTCAACGTCCACGTGCAGGCCGAGGGCGATCACGCTGCAGCCGATGCGCGCGTGTCGGTCGCCGGCGCGACACTTTGGCCACCGCGCGCCGCGGAAACCGACGCGCAAGGCAACGTGCGAATCGCCGGACTCGTCGCAGGCATCTACGCGCTGCGGGCGACGAGAGGGCAGTACGCATCGCCGATCGAGCTCGGCATCAGCCTCGAACGCGGCGAGGAAAAGAGCGTCGAGCTTCGTCTGGGACCTGGACGATTCGTCGGCGTACGCGTCACCGACGGAGAGGGCGACGACGCGGCCCCCATCGCCGGAGCGCGTGTGCTGCTCGCCGAGGGCGGGCTGTCGCCGTTTCCCCTCGAGGCGACCACCGATGCACGCGGACGTGCGCGCCTCGGCCCCGTAGCGCCCGGTACGACCACGATCGGGGCGCAAGCCAAAGGGTTCGTCGGGCGCGGGGCGGTCTTCGTGGCCGATCCGCCTCCGCTCGAGACACGCGTCGCGCTCGTTCGCGCAGGTGTGCTGACTGGGCACGTCGTCGACGCCCGCGGCATTCCGGTCGCGGGCGCCACGATCGAGCTGGTCGGGACGGACACGAACGGTGACCCCATCTTCGATGATCCCCGGCGCGCACGCTTCCAGGCGGCTCAATTCGCTTCGATGCTGGCGGGACCCGCGCCCTTCGTCGCTGCCGGCGAGCTTGGCGTCGTGCCCGGGCCGGTTCCTCCGGTCCCGTTCGCGAGCCCATCGGGCGCACCGACGTGGGGCGCTCATGTGGACGGCGTCGTCGACGGCGAGCCGTGGGTCACGCGCTACGACGGAACGTTCCGCGCGACGCCGGCTTCGCCCGGCCGCATCCGTGCGATCGTGCATCATCCGGAATTCGTCGAGTCCGAAAGCGACATCGTCGGGCTCGCTCCGGGTGGCGAATCGCACGTCGAAATCGTACTTCACCAGGGGGGATCGCTCGAAGGGCGGGTGCTCGACGCACACGATCGTCCCGTGCCGGGGGCCCGGGTCGTCATTTCGGCGATCCGGACGGCGCTCGACCGGACCACCCGAACGGCAAGCGACGGAACGTTCTCCTTCGCCGACGTTCCGGACGCACTGAGCCTTGGCGCAAGCGCAGGGGACGACGACGAGCCGGAGGTGCGGTTGCATGTCTCGGTGCCGGAGGGGGGACGCCAGGAAGTGACCCTGCACTTGCCCGAGGAGCGCGGCCCGCTTCCGGTCACGGTGGTGGACGATAGGGGCTGGCCGATCGCCGCGGCGCAGATCACCGCAAGCTCTCTTTCGGCCGACTCGCTCTTGCGCACGACCGTATTCACGGGAGCCGACGGCGAGGCGCAGCTGAAGCGAGCTCACGGCGTTCCGCTGCGGCTCGAGATTCGAGCCCCCTCGCACGCGCCGCGCGTGTGGGTCACCGACGCGAGCACCGATTCGTTGCGCGTCGAGCTGGCTGCGGCCGAATCGGCCGTCGGACAGGTCGTGGCCGCTCGCGACGGCGAGCCGATCGGCGGCGCCGACGTGACCCTGTACACGGAGCTCGGAGCGCGCCACGCCCGCACCGATGCGCGGGGTGGTTTCGCGCTGACCGACCTGGCCGCCGGCGCCAGTCAACTACGCGTCACGTCCCGCCAGTACGCGCCCTACAGCGACGCGATCACCGTCCCGGAAAGCCGCGGGCGTCGACCGTTCGAGATCGATCGAATCGCCCTGGCCGCCGAGTGCGTGGCCGAAGGCGACGTCGTCGATGCTCGCGGCGAGCCGGTGGCAGGGGCACGCGTGGCGCGCGACGGCGCTCCAACATGGCTGAGGGTCGGGTCGACCCCGGACGGACTGGCGATCACGGACGCGCGCGGGCGGTTCCGACTCGGTGAGCTGCCCGAAGGCCCTGTCGCGCTCGAAGCGTACGCGCCCGAGGCGGGCCGGACCCGGGCAACGGTCAACCTCGTCGCTGGGCGATCGAACGAAGGCATCCGCTTGACGCTCGGCACAGCTCCCGGCGGCGCCGCGGCCGACGAGCCCCCCCAAGGCTCGAGCGTAGCGGTGACTCTCGGGGAAACAGGAAATCCTGCGGAGGTCGTCATCGTATCCGTGGTCGAGGGGAGCGAGGCCGAGCGCGCCGGGGTCGCCCCAGGCGACGTCCTGCTGACGGTCGACGGGGCAACGGTCGGTTCCATCGAGGATGCGCGGGCGCGGTTGAGCGGTCCACTGGCCGATGACGTGCTCGTGACCGTAGAGCGCGACGATCGAACACTCTCGTTTCGAATGGGTCGCGAGCCCGTTCGTCGCTGAGGTCGGAGGAAGGGTCGACCGACGGATGTCACAGTCAAAACGGCGGGGCCGATGGATGTTTGCAGTCTGGGTCGGATCGGGGCTTGCGGGGTGGACGCGCGGGGTCGGTCTGTCGAAAGCTCATTCGCGTGCGAATGCGATCGAACGACCAGCGAGCACGGCCCATCGCATCGTGCCGTCTTCTCCGAACGTGAACGTGTGGGCCGCCGCCGGCCCGTCGGCGTCGGTGACCAGGACGACGGTCGTCGCGTCCTCGCGCACCACCCGATACCTGCCCGACTGGGTCTGGTTGGGCGACACCACGGTCATCGAATGACCATCCACGCGAATCTCCATCGCGAGCGCGAATGCGTTCGCGGCGTCACTGCCAGCTCCCTCGACACGCACGCCTCGCCAGCGCCCCTGCAGTCGCGCCGAACCCACCTCTTCGCAAGCGATCAGAAACGAGAGAGCCGCGAGCCAGGCGGGCCCCCGCTCGAGGGTCTTCACGAAAGGCGCTCGGGCCGCGTGAGCTCCACCACGATCTCCCTCGGAATTCTGCGCAGCGCATGCCGACCGTCGACATGGGCAAGCCGCGTCCAGCCTTCGGCGCACAGTGTGGCGTCCCGTACACGCACCAGGCGAAAATCGAAACGTACGGTCGCCGCTCCGATCTCGGAAAGGACTGCCTCGACGTCGAGCTCGTCGTCAAAGCGGGCGGGTGCTCGGTACCGCACCGAGACCTCGACGACGGGAAGGTGGATGCCGCGAACGGTCCATTCCGCGTAGTTGGCACCCCGGCGACGGAGCCATTCAACGCGGGCGATTTCCATGAACGACAGATACTTCGCGTGATGAACGATACCCATGAGGTCCGTATCGTCGAAGCGCACGCGGACGCGGACGACGCTGCGCGCAGCGGCCGGATCGATCGGTTCCGAAGGCACGACAGATGCCCCATCTAACATGGCGGCAGCCGCGTTGTTACCGGGATCCCGGGTGGGCTATGTTGCCGGGCATGGAGCGCAAGCGCCGCTTGCCTCTTGTGCCTTCGGACAACGAAATCGAGCCCCGAACTGCCTGGCAGTGGGTGGGTTTCGGGGCGATCGCCATTTTCGTCGTATGGGTGCCTCTGGCGGCGTTGGCCGTGTCGGTCACCTCGCGCTGGATCGCCGTCGGGGAAGGCCCCCACCGGCTCGCCCGCGCCGCGATCGGCAGCGCCGTGGCCTCCGCGTTCGCGCTCGCCGCCGCGGCCCTTGCGGGCGGGGCGCTGATCGGAACCTGGGGGGGGCCAACGGCGGGGCCGCGCCGCGCCGCGCTCGCCGGACTGGTGGCTGCGATCGTGGCGGTCGCCGCTTCCTGGCTCACGCTCGGCTTCGCCCCCGGAGCGCTCGTCGTCGTGGCGATTGCGGTCCCCTTTGCCGCTTTGGGCGGCGAGCTCGGACGACTACGAAAGGGTGGCCAGAAACGCTAAGAACATACGACGATGCTCTGCTTGAAAGTGGGAACCGATGCCGAGTGGGCGTGCGCAGCGGTGGGTCGCATCGACGCCGTCCTCATCGATCATGCGCATTGTGAAATGAAGGCGGCGTCGAATGCTTTCTCGCTTGCGACCCGCTACCGCGAAGACGCGGACTTGGTGCGGGTCCTGACCGATCTGGCTGGCGAGGAGCGGGAGCACTTCGACCGTGTGCGTGCCCTCCTGGAGGCTCGCGGAGGGACCCTCGGCGCGCCAACCGTCGACGCGTATGCAGCCGGGCTGCGCAGGGCCAGTCGCGCGCTGCCGCACGGGCCTGTCTCCACTCCGCTTGTGGATCGACTGCTCGTGGCCGCGATCATCGAGGCTCGCTCGTGCGAGCGATTCAAACTGCTCGCCGTCGCAACAGCGAGCGAAGTGGGGCAGCGAGAGGTCGCCGCACTGTGGGAGGAGCTCTTCGCCGCAGAGGCCGGCCACTATCGGACGTTCGTCGATCTGGCCCTGCGCGTCGGCCACGGCGATCGCCAGCGTGTGTTGACGCGACTGGAACGGCTCGCCGAGGCCGAGGCGGCCATCGTGACGGCCCTCGCTCGTCGGGGCGCGCCGTCGGAGCGCGCTACGATTCATGGCTGAATCGACGATCGACGACCTGCTCGCGCTCGACCGGGACGTGGCGCGTGCCGTGGGGCAAGTCGAGCGCTGGCGGGAAGGCCTGGCGCAGGATCCGGACGCCAGTGCGGAGCAAGACCCGTTCGAGGGGGTAAGGCGAGCGTCGGCAAAGTCGACACGGGACGCCTTGCGCGCGTGGACTCCCGGCGCCGCCGACGGACCGTTGCGGGACTCCCTGATGACGTGGGTCGCCGCGCTGGTGCAGACGCGTATCGGGCTCGCCGACGAGCTGGCTCGGGCTCGGGAGGTCAACACTGCGCGCGGACGTTTCCATGGTCCGACCCCACGTCTCGTGTCGTGGCGCGAAGCGTGGCGTGGCATCGTCGCCGCGCGCACGGGCGGCGAGGCGCAGTGCTGGCTCGAGGCGGCCTGCGAAGCCGGCGCGGGCCTCGCTGCGATAGGTCGAAGGAGTGCGGCGAGGCGAGTCGAGGTCGCCCGGCGCTTGGGCTTCTCCCACCCCTGGGAGATTTCGGTGCCCATTTCGCGCGACGCGATTCGCGAAGCGGCGACGCGGCTGCTCGATGCGACCGAGGACGTCACGGTCGCGGTCCGCCGGCAAGCGGGCACTGGCGCATCGGGTGCGGCGGCGACACTGCATCAGGCGACCGCACGCGACGCCGGCGAGGGCTGGCCAGCCCATCTCTCGTCGCGATGGCTCGAGGAAATGTTCGGTGCGCTCACGTCGGGTCTGCGCATTCGCCTGCCCCGCCTCCCGCCCGCGCTCGGCGCATCGAGCTTCGCGCGCGCTCTCTACGCCTTCGGATTCGCCGCCCGCGTGGGCGCGGCGCCGTCCTCGCTACCGCACGGGCTGTCACGAGAGGTCGCGTCGGTCGGCGCACACCGACACGGCTTCGTCTTCGCCTCGCTGGCCGCAGACATGGAGTTCCAGCGGCGTGAACTGGGTCTCGGACGCCGGATCGCAGCCGGCCAGGCGCGGATGCTGGCTCGAAGCGCCCTCCTGGACGTCCGCCTGCACGCCGCACGCATCTTGCTCGGCGACGACGAGGTCCCTTCGCCGGCAAGCCTCTTCGACGAGATCGGCGCGCGCCTATTCGGAGCACCCCTCGACGCCAGGCTGCGCGGTGCGTGGCCGTTCCCGCGCGACGACGAGCCGGGGCGGTTCGTGGCGCTGCTTCAGGCACCGTCGTTGCGGGAGACCCTGCGCAATCGGTTCGACTCCGACTGGTTTCGCAACCCGGCAGCGTGGGCGCAATTGCGGGCGCAAGGCGCCATGCCAGTACCGGAGCCCATCGACGAAGCGGTCTTGGTACCGAGCGCCCAGGCGCAAGGCCGTCTGTTCGAGGAGGCTCTTGGGTGAGACTCGCTCTGGCCGTCGTGGGCATCGGCCTCGCGCTGGTCGGCCGAGATCGCGCGAAGATGCCCGCCTCGCACCCTGCTGCCCGCGCCGTTGCCCCACAGCCGCCGGCCTGGTCGCACGCGCCAACGCCCCCTCTTCCCATGCTGCCGAGCGTGGCGCGCGTCCGCGTCGAAGCGGCGCGCGACCGCGTCGTGGTGATCGAGGACGTCAACCTGCCGCGCGGCGACTGGCAGTCGGGCGGGCTCGATCTCTACGTGGCGTTCGGGGCGCCGGGAACGCCGATCGCCATGGATGCGCGATTGACGTCGCCGGCCGAGGCGCGGGGCGACGCACGGAGCGACGAGCCCAGTGAGCGCGTCGCCACCGAGACGGTACCCGCACGCGGCCCCGGGACTCAGCCTCTGCTCGGGCCCCCACAAATGGCCGGCGTCGTTCTCCGCATCAAGGAGGCGCAGCTCAAGCGGGCGTACGCGGCGGGCGAGATCGCGGTGATCCGTATCCGGAGCCTGCTGCGCGGGCCTGCGGCCGACGCGACCGGAGCGCGCGACGTCGTCGTACGCTTGGGCGTCGCCGGGGGGCTTGCCATGACACTCGGACGCATTCAGGTCGTGTCCGTCGATTCCAAGCCATGGATCGTCGCGCGCGCCGAAGCGAATCTCTGCGGTCCCGAGGCCGATCCATGGGGACTATCCGTCACCCTCTCCCCCAAGCCCAGCGGGCGGAACGACGATTCGCGTGCCACGACGATCGCGCCGCAGGCGGCCCTGCGCCATGCGAGCGACGATTTGTGCATCCGCTGGTGGACGACCGACGCGACGGGCCGCTGAACCGCGCCACGCATCGATCGTTCGGAGAGCCCCGGCCGATCAGGGACCCCACCAAAGCATTTCGGCGACGCGCGGTTGGCCACCTTCCGACGTCATGGCCGTGACGCGATCGCCTTCGATGCGTACGACCGGATCGGGCTGCTCGTCCCCGGCGACGAACGCGCTCTTCTCGAAGCCGTTCTGACCGAGCCAAATCAAGTGCAGGCCTTCGCGGCAGGCACCGGCGAGCAGGACGTTGCGCCCTCCCCCGACGAGGTGGAAGTCCATCCATCGAAAACCGAAGGCGGCGAAACGCTCGGCACTCGGGAAATCGGCGCCGACATCCTTCACTTCGGGAAGGTGGGCTCTCAAGTATTTGTGAAGTCGATCGTAGCTCGGATGCTTGAGCCGCGGCAACGCGCGCCCTCCCGATACGAGCACCGGCAAAGCGTGCGGAGCCGCGCAGGGAACCTCGACGTGAGCACGGTACCGATCGGCCAGCGTCGCGCCGGTGGATCCTCCGAGCGCTTCGTCCGACAAGGACTTGAGCCACCAATGGAACACGGCGAGGTCGGCCTCGCCAGCGGGTGATCGAAGCCGCACGACGCTTTCCCAAAGCGGCCGGCGCACGCCCCATACGCCGGCATGGCGATCCACGATGCACGCACCGACGTACGCGGCTCCGTGAGCGATGGCATTGAAGAGCAGGTTGTCGGCCGTGCCCGGGGCCCCTCGATTCGCCCACACATCGCGACGGGCACGGGTCAGCGCGGCGCCGAGCCGATGAACGCTCGCGTCGGTTCGATCGAGGCGCAAGTCGGTGCCGAACAGACTCGAGGCATTGCGCGCGAACCGATCGGCCGCGTCGTCGAGGTGACCGAGGACGGCTGCGTTGCGAGCTGGGTTCGCATCGACACTCCTCGCACGCGCCAGGTCGTCGCGCTGGTCGGGTGGAACGAGCGGCAAGACGTACCGAACGAAGATGTGCTCGGCATCCACGCGAGTCGGGGAGCCGATTAGCACGCCGCTGCTATGCTCGGGCCGCTTTGCTGACCCCCGACGTGCGCTTCGAGGGCTGGACCACGGAGGATTGGCTGCGCTTTCTTCGACTCTGGCAGCCGCGCACGACGCACGGCCACGAGCGAACGAAGCCACGGGGCGGCCTGGTCATCGTGCACGAAGAGGGCCTGGTCCTCAAACTGCTGCATACCCACCACGGCCGCCTGGACCCGTCGGCGGCTACGGCCCTGTCGGCCAGTGGGACCCCGAGCGATCCTGCCGAGGCGCGCGCCGTGACGCCGCGAGCCAACGCCCTCTCGTCGTTGCCGCAGATGGCCCAAGTTCATCATGCCAGCTGGGTCTTGAGCCTGAGGCTCGGTGCGCTGGACGAGGTCATGGAACGCTTCGGCGCGCGCGCGCGTCGGGGCGACGACTTCACGGCCCAGTCGGTCATGTTCCTCGGGATCGTGCGCGAGATGATAGAAGAGGGAGCCATTGCCACATGGCCGCAGCGGCTGCGCGGCCTTCCGTTGCCGACGGCCACCGTCATCCGTCGGACTCTCGACGCGCTTTGCGCGAATGGGCGAGCCGTCGTGCTCGGTCTGTTCGACGAGGGGGCCCTTTGGACGTCGTTCGTCGCCCGGCGGCGCGGAGACGCCTTCGACGTGGTCGCCGGCCCCGAGGAGTTGCGCCCCGGCCTGGGACTTCTGTCGGGCGACTGGAGGCGCGACTACCGCCACCTCGCCCGCGCCGTGGAAGAGCGGTACGCGCCTCTTGGATTCGGCTGTTTTGCTGAGCTGTCCACGTTCCGATCCTTGCAGACGGACAGCCGGCCCGGTGCGTGGAGCCGCGCGGTTGCGGTTCGCGACGTGATCATCTCGCCCATGCCCGTCGCGGTCGGAGTCGCCATCGGGTTCGACGGCACCCACTACGCTTTGCGCGGGCTCCGCGCCTTAACCGGGCGCATCGCACCCCTCGCCGTCGTAACCCCGTGGATTCGCGCCGCACGCACCCACGTGGCCCGGGCCACCGGAAAGGACGTGACCGCGCTGCTCGGCTTCGATCCGCTCGCGGCGCTCCGGCAGCTGCTCGATCGGTAGCCGAGGGCCCACGCCGTGAACCGCAGAGCTCGCGCCATCATCGAATTGCTGGGCCTCGCACCGCACCCGGAAGGCGGCTTCTACCGCGAGATGTTCCGATCGCCGCTGGACGTTGACACCCAAGAAGGACATCGTGCGGCATCCACGGCCATCTACTTTCTATTGCCCGGAGGCACGCTCTCTGCACTCCATCGCGTGCGTTCGGACGAGGTGTGGCACCACTACGGGGGCGATCCGGTGGCACTTCACATCCTCCGTGACGGCAGCCACCAGATTCTGCGGCTCGGCCGGGACCTTGCCGGCGGCGAGCGCCCGCAGCAGGTCGTCGAAGCGGGCGTCTGGCAAGCTGCGGTTCCATCCGGGAGCGACTACGCCCTTTGCGGGTGCACCGTCGCCCCGGGCTTCGACTTTGCTGACTTCGAGATGCCCTCTCGAGCCGAACTGACCGCCCAAATGCCGGCGCTCCGGGACGCGATTGCGAAGCTGACGAGGCGTTAAGTTAGGCCGAAGGCCGATCCCGAGAGATTCCGGACAAGTCTTGGGGCGCGCAGACGGCGTCGCTACGACGTCCCCTCGGCGACTCGGATCCTCAGCTCGTGAAGCTGGGCAGGCGACACGACGTTGGGCGCGTCGGTCATCAAATCGGTCCCCTTCTGGGTCTTCGGGAACGGGATGACGTCGCGCAAACTTTCCGCGCCGCTCAGGAGCATGGCCAAACGGTCCATGCCAATGGCGATTCCGCCGTGCGGCGGCGCCCCTAGCCGGAGCGCCTCGAGAAGGAAGCCGAACTTACTGCGGGCCTCCTCGTCGGAGATGCCGAGCGCACGGAACACCCTGGACTGGACCGCGGGATCATGCAACCGAATGGAACCGCCGCCGATCTCGAACCCGTTGAGTACCAGATCGTATCGCCAGCAAAGGACTTTGCCTGGGTCCGTGTCGAGCAGGTCGACGCAGTCGTCGTGCGGACGCGTGAATGCGTGGTGAGCCGCGACCCATCCCTTCGTCTCCTCGTCGTACTCGAAGAGCGGGGGGTTCACGACCCACAAAAAATTCCAGTGCCCGCCATGGCCGCTCTCCGGGATCAAGCCGAGCTTCTTCCCGAGGTACAGTCGCAGATTGGCCATGACGGTCTGCACCAGGCTCTCGCGACCAAACTGGAAGAGCATGAGGTCTCCGTCCTTTGCGCCCGCGCGGGCGTTGATTGCGGCGCGCAGCTCCGAGCGGATGGTCTTCGTCAACGGCGACTGCACCCAGTTGCCGGCGGCGTCGACTCTCGCCCGGGCAAGCCCCTTGGCGCCCATTCCCCTCACGAATTCTTCCAGCTTCTCGACGTCGGTTCGGGACAGCTTGGAGGCCCAGGTCGATGGAACGACGAGCGCCTTGACGATCTCGGCCGGCAAGTCTCGACGGTACTCGCCGCTCGCGAACTTGTCGGAGATGCTCGTCCAAAACGGGACCCCGCCTCCGCCGTGCTCGACAATCACGTCCGTTAAGTCGACGTGCGCGAGCCCAAACCGCAGGTCCGGCTTATCGTTGCCGTACGATGCCATGGACTCTTCGAATGGCATCTGGGGAAATCGTCCGCTCGGATAGATCGCCGTCAAGTCGATCGACAGAATCTCTTTCCAGATGCGGAAAATGAGCCCCTCGATCGCGCGGAACACGTCGTCCTGGTTGACGAACGACATCTCGACGTCGATTTGCGTGAACTCCGGCTGGCGATCGAGCCGGAGAGCTTCGTCGCGAAAGCATTTAACAATCTGAAAGTACTTGTCGAAGCCCGCCACCATGTAGAGCTGCTTGAAGAGTTGAGGGCTCTCGGCAAGCGCGTAGAACTTGCCCGGGTGCATGCGCGCGGGGACGAGAAAGTTGCGCGCGCCGCCGGGCGTGTATTTGACCATGATGGGAGTCTCGAGCTCGATAAACCCGTGCTCATCGAAATAGCGGCGGGTAACCTGGTTGATTCGGTGGCGCACGCGCAACGCCTTTTGCATCGGGGCTCGGCGCAGATCGAGGTAGCGGTAGTGGAGCCTGGTCTCTTCGCCGGTATCGATCGAGTCGGACAGCTCGAACGGCGGCGTTTCGCTCTTGTTGAAGACGGTGAGCTCGACGACTTGGACCTCGATGTCACCGGTCGCGATCTTCGGGTTCTTGTTCGCGCCGCGGCCCTTGACGATCCCGCGCACGCCGATGACCCACTCGCTGCGTAGCGCGCGTGCGGCTTCATGAGCCCGAAGCGGGGCATCGCCGTGCCCCAACAGATCCGGATCGAACACGAGCTGGGTGATGCCTTCCCGATCGCGAAGGTCGACGAAGACGCACCCGCCGTGGTCGCGGTACTTTGCCACCCATCCGAAAAGAACGACGGTCTTGCCCTCATCGGCGGCGCCGAGCTCGTTGCAATGATGGGTGCGCTTCAATTCATCGATGAATCGGGCCATGGTGCGGGGTCGCACGGTACCATGGCGGCGATGAACTCGCCGATGGGGCGGCGCACCGGCGCGGCGATGGCCGCCGTCTGCGCGTTTGCACCGGCGCTGCTCGCCGCGCTACGCGTCACCCATACCGCGAGCGCGGCTTGCGATGAAGGCGTCGCGCGGGTCATAGGGATCGCACCGGTGCCATGGCGCGCACTCGATGTGGCCTTCGACAACCTGTTGGCGCTGGTGCCGATCGGTACGCTGGTCGCACGCAGCCAAATCTCGAGCGGCCTCATCGCTGCGGCGTCGAGCGTCATCCTCTTTCGGCTGGGCCGCCGTCTGCTCTTCAGCGGCGTCGGCCGGGGGCGAGCGGCCATCATCGTGGCCGCCATTGCGGCATTGACCGCCACGCTCGGCAACCCCTGGCAAACGGAAGCGGTGATGGTCGGCGGTTCAGTCACGGGGGCGATGCTCATCGTGACACCGCTCGCGCTCGTGGCCGGGCGGGATCCCGAGGGGTGCCGAACGTCGTGGATGGCCACCGCATTCGTTCTGGCCGCCGCGGCAGGTTACGAGCCCCTCGATGGCATGTGCGCCTTCGCCGCTTGCAGCGCGTTCCTCGCGTCGACGTCCCGGTCGCGTCGTTGCCTCGCGGCTGCATGGCGCGCTCACGGAGCGGCAGCGAGTGCCGCGGCGATCTTGGGCCTGGCTCCGTGGCTCGTCGCGATCGTCCACGTGCGTCGGGACGGCGTTCCTCTCGAGCCGGCGTTGGCCCAAGGGTGGCTCGGAGACGCGAGCGCATCGGTCGCGGACTCGCCCACGCGCTTTCTGCAAACCGACGCGGGCCCCGTGTTTCTCGTGCTCGCCGTCACCGGAGCGGCCATTGCCGCGCGGTTCGAACGAGCGCGGCCCTTGACCGCGGCACTCGTCGTGATCGCAGCGCTCGGACTCGCCTGTGCCTGGGTAGGGGCCCCGGCCGGCCCGATGCGCTTTGGTGCGCCGGTGCTCGCGGCCCACGCGGCGTTGGCGCTGCTCGCGGGAGTGGCCCTGCAGGCCGCCGTGCGCGCCGCGGCCACAGCGCGCCTTCCCATGGCGCGTGCGAGCGCCGCGATGGTCCTGTTGATCGCGATGGTCTTCCCCGTGGAAGCCGCCGACGATGTGCTCGCCCAATCTGCGCAAGACTCGGAGAGCGCGGAGGCAGCGACCCTGTGGAACGAGGTTGCGTGGGGGACGCTTCCGCCCAACAGCATCGTGGTCGTCGGCGACCCGTCCGTTTTGTCGCGAGCCCGGGCCGCCCGGGGGCAGGGGCAGTTGCGCGACGACATCCTCGTCGTAGCCACGTGCAGCGGTTGCGAACCGCCGTGGCGCGAGATCACGCGGGAACCGTCGTTGGTGCCTTTTTGGCGGGACATCGAGCTGACGGGCACGCCCACCGAGGGGTCCCTCTCGTTCGCAGCCGCGGCGCGGCCGCTCGTGACGGCCTACGATCGGCGGTGGGGCGCCGCGATCGGCCGTCATCTCGTCCCGCTTGCGCTTTTCGACCGCTTCGAAGTGGAGCCGCGGGGATCGAGCGACCGGCGTCGCGCCCTCGATGCAACGGCCCCAGCGCGGGAGCGACTCGCGAAGCGCGCGGCCAACCAGCCCGACCTCGCGCAGGCTTCCGCATCCCTGCTTCGCGCGCGAGCCTTCGTCATGGAGGCGAGCGGGGACCGCGCGCTTGCGGAACGGGCCGAGGCGGACGCGCGCGCGTATCCGCGATGAGCGCCCGCGCCCGTCGTTCGGCCGCACGCCGGGGCCTCGCGAGGCGCCACGACGAGCCATGCTGCAGCATGGCGAGGAGGGGCAACGCCGCGAGAGGCGGGAAAGCCGCCGAAATGCACCATGCAAACGGGGGTTCGCGGATGACCCGCATCGTCCTATAGGATGGATCGGCATGCTCACGCTTCACTTGGTCCGCCACGGCGAGACGACGCAAGCCGCGGAGGGCATTTTTTGCGGGGACCTCGATCCACCGCTCACGGCCAACGGCCTCGCTCAAGCGGAGCGGGTTGCTCGAGCGGCGAGGCCGCTCGGGTTGAACGCACTCTACTGCAGCCCGAAGCTGCGGGCGCGCGCCACGGCTGAGCCGGTCGCGCAGGCATGCCAGCTTCGGCCCACCTTCTCGGACGGACTTCGCGAAATCGCTTACGGGTCCTGGGAAGGGCGCACGGAGGCCGACATCCGCCGTGAGCAGCCCGAGGCCTACGACGCTTGGCGCGCCGACCCGGCACTCGTATCCCCGCCCGGGGGCGAGAGCGCCTTCGCCATCGCGGCCCGCGCTCTTCCCGTCGTCCTGCTCGCCCGGAGAGAGCACCCGAAGGGCAACGTCATGCTGGTGAGTCACAAGGCCACCATTCGGGTCATCGTGTGCGCGCTGCTCGGCATGCCGCTCGGTCGCTTCCGCAGTCACGTCGCCTGTCCCCCGGCTTCGATCACCTCGTTCGAATTCGGAGATCGGGGACCGATGCTCGCCCGCATCGCCGACGTCCATCACCTGGAATGAGGGTCGAGGAAATTCGACCGGGGAAGCGCGGACGGGAATGAACGCGCGATGATTCGAGTTAATGCGCTAGATTGCAAACCTGTTTCTGACCCGTATCCGAACACGAGATTCCGAGGCGCGTCGTCGTTCAACGGACGTGCAACGAAAGCGATGAAATGCGTCACCCGCGGCGACGACGCGCGCCGTGCAGGCCGTCAGGCAGGGTCCGTGCGTTGGACCCCGCTCGTGAGCCTTACCGTCGTCGCGCTCGGCGCGACCCTCCCGATCGCCCTGTCCAGTAGCCGCTCGGCGTCGGCAGGCGCGCTGGTGAGCGCCCACGAGCGCAGCGCGCTCCTCGACGCGCTGCACGCCCCTGAGCTCGTGGCGGTCCGCGCGGCCGATCCCACCGGCGACAACGCGCGTTTCGCCGCAGACGGTCGCGAAGAGACCGTCTGGGCGGGGCGCGCCGGCGAAAACCAGTGGCGGTGGACCGCCTCATTTGTGCGCCCCGTGCACCTCGGAGTCATTCGAGCCCACTTCGGCAACTCGCCGACGAGCGGCGTCCCCACCTCCTTTCGCTGGGAGGTCCGCGAGCCCACGCTCGATGGCCGGACGTGCGATTCGACGTCGACGTCCGATGACGGCGTCTGGACCCCGGTCGACGGAGCCGACCCATCGACCTCGGCCGCCCGGGACGCGCTCGCCGAGCCGACGCGTCGCTCCTGGTTCGTCGACGTGGACGCGTGCGATCTTCGCCTCGTCATCGACCGAACCAACGCCGGGCCACCGGTGCTTCGCGAGGTGCAGGCGATCGAAGGCGCGCGCGATGTCTCGCGCGACGGCCGGGCGAGCGACGATGGATCCTACCCCGGCTTTAGCGCCGCCGATGCGATCGACGGGTCCTACGCGCACCGCTGGGCGGGCGCCCCCGGCAAGGCCCGCTGGACGCTCCGAGTCGATTGGTCGAAGCCACAGCCGATCGACCGAGTGCGCATCGTGCTCGGCTTCGATGCGACCAGCGTGCCGCGGGCTGGGGGCGGGCGAAACTACGCCATCGCGTGGGCACCCATCCGTTACGCCGTTGAAATCAGCGAGGACGGCAGGCATTTCCGGACGATCGGGGTCGAGCCACTGCGGACCGACGGCTCCGTCGTGCCCGTCCGTCGGCGCCTGCTCACGATTTCGGAACCTCACCCTGTGATGGCGTTGCGCTTGGTGATGGTCGGAGCCACCGGCGCCACCGGCGTGCCTGAGCCGGGCGCCGTTCCGGTGGTGCGCGAGATCGCGGCGTATCGCGCCGACGACCCGCGACCCATTCTGGCCAGTCCGTGGATCTTGAGCGTCAACGCGAACCCGGCGGGGCAGTCGAAGCTCACGCCCGGGGCCGAACTCACCAACGACGCGTACCACGCGAAGTTCTTGCAGAGTCGGTTCGCACCGCTGCTGCCGGTCCTGCGGGCCGACGATCGGTACGCTCGATCGCTCGGTGCGCACGGTGAGCCCCTGGACGCGCCGGCACGCGATCAGGCCGGCGAGGCGCTCGAGTCGATCGAAGGCGACGACCCCCAGCTCGACGAGCGGTTCCTCGCGGACAATAGCCCCCCTCCAATCGCCGTCCTCAGTGGGTCCAACGATTGGGACTACGGAAGGGAGACTGGGCCGGACCCGGTGCAACCGTCGCGCTGGCATTGGGACCCGTTGCGTGACCCCCGCTCCGGAGGCATGGGCCAACTGGTGGCTGCCGTCAGAAATCGCGTGACGCCATTTCTCGGCTTCTGCGGAGGGGCGCAAATCTTGGCTCTGCTCGAGGCACGCCGAGCCGAGCCGTCACCCGTGGAGGACGATCTTCGCACGATCGATCGTGTGCTGCGGCGAACGAGCGGACGCCCGATCCGAGGATTTGCGCCTCCCGCCGACTTCGAACGGGCCTGGCCGACCGATCCACACCCTTTGCGTGCGAAGGTCGAATTCGTGCCGGAGGATCCGCTCTTCGTCGACTTGGCGGGCCCGCTGCTTCGCTCGACGACTCAGGCGCTGCCCGAGTCCCACTCCGACGCCATCCGCACCGACGCGTTTCTGCCGGGAGGGCCGCTGCAGCGGTTCGAGATCATCGCGACGAGCGCATTTTGCGGTCCGAACGTCGTTCCCGCCCGACCGCGTGACGGGGGGTTCCCGAATCCGCACGGACCGGGTTGGTGCGACACCGTCACCGAGGCATTCCGCTCCCGGGACCGCGCATGGCCGATCATCGGCGCACAGTTTCACGCCGAACAGCGTGACTTTGCCAGTGCGGCACCAGGCGATCCGCCCGAGTCGGTAGCCGACGCGCGACTCTTCTTGACCGCTGCGTACGAGGCCGTCGTCGACGGCTACGTCAAGTTGGCTCCCTGAGCGATTCGACTCCGCACTCGGTGCCGAAGCCGTTGCCTAAACCGCGATACACTCGCGTTCATGGACGCGAAAGAGCTGAAGGAGGCCTTCGACAGCCACGGCATTCGAAAGGTCAAAGTCGGCGGCTACGACATCGACGGCATCTTGCGCGGCAAGTACCTGGCGCTCGACAAATTTTGGGCTGCGCTCCGGGAGCCGATCGGCTTCTGCGACGTGATCTTCGGTTGGGACGCCGCCGACGCCCTCTACGACAACGCGCGACTGACCGGGTGGCACACGGGTTATCCCGACACTCGGGCGCAGGTGGATCCATCGACCTTTCGCGTGCTGCCTTGGGAGCCGGACACGGCCGCGTTCTTGTTGGACTTCGTTCGAGACGACGGCTCTCGCCATCCGGCGTGCCCGCGCGGAGTCCTTCGGGAGGTCATCGCACGCGCGCTGTCTCTCGGTTTCGAACCCGTGCTTGCGGCCGAGTTCGAGTTCTTCGTGTTCAAGGAGTCGCCGCAGTCGCTTCACGCCAAAGGCTTCCGCGAGCTCGAGTCCATCTCGCCCGGCATGTTCGGCTATTCGTGGGTGCGCGAAGGACAAAACTCCAGCTTCTGCCACTCGATTTTGGACGACCTCGCGAGCTTCGGCATCCCGATCGAGGGTCTGCATACCGAGACCGGACCCGGGGTTTACGAAGCCGCCATCCGATACGACTCGGCGCTGCGCGCCGCCGACAAAGCCGCGCTATTCAAGACCGCGCTCAAGCAGGTCGCCGCACGGCACGGCTACTCCGTGACGTTCATGGCCAAATGGAATGCCGCGCTTCCCGGGTCGAGCGGTCACCTGCACCATTCCCTCTGGAGGGAAGGACGAAACGTCTTCCATGACGCATTCAGCCCGCACGGCATGAGCCAACTGGCGCGGCACTACATCGGCGGCCAGGTTGCGCTCATGCCCGAACTCACGGCCCTCATCTCGCCGACGATCAACAGCTACAAGCGGTACGTACCCGGCGTCTGGGCGCCGATCAATGCGAGTTGGGGCATCGAGAACAGAACGTGCGCCATCCGCGCCATCCCCGGAAATGCCACCTCGACCCGCGTCGAACACCGTCAACCTGCAGCGGACATCAACCCGTACATCGCCATGGCCACGACTCTGGCGGCGGGGCTATGGGGCATCGAGCACGCCACGGAAGCCCCGCCCCCGATTGAGGGAAACGCGTCGGACCGAGGCGAGGCCGCACCGCTACCCCGAACGTTGCGGGAAGCGACCGACCGGCTGGTGGCGAGCCGCGTCGCTCCCGCGCTCCTCGGCGAGGCATTCGTCGATCACTATGCCCGAACCCGCGATTGGGAATGCCGCCAGTACGACCGGGCAGTGACGGATTGGGAGCTCGGACGCTACTTCGAGGCGGTTTGACGTGCTAGCTCCAGCCCCATGACGGACTCGCTCGTCACGTGGGCTTTTCCGACGACGATTCGGTTTGGCGCCGGCGCGGTCTCGACCGTCATCGACCACGTTCGGCGAATCGGCGCGACGCGGGCCCTCATCGTGTGCGACCCGGGAATCGTGCGCGTCGGCATCGCGGCGCGCGTGCGCCAAATTCTCGACGACGGCGGGGTCTCCACCGTCGTTTTCGACGGCGTCGACCCGAATCCCGTCGAAAGAAACGTACTCGACGGCGCCGCGATGTTCCGCGAACACGACGCGGGCTGCGTCGTGGCCGTCGGCGGTGGGTCGCCCCTCGACTGCGGAAAGCTCATTGCTCTGCGAGCGACGCACGATCGACCGCTCGCCGACTACGACGATGCCGCCGATGGCGGCCGATTCATCGGCCCGAACGTCGCTCCGGTCGTCACGATTCCAACCACGGCCGGGACAGGCAGTGAAGTGGGGCGCTCGGGGGTGGTCACGCTCGCCGCGACTGGGCGCAAGACGGTCATCTTCAGTCCGCACCTACTCGCCAGGGCCGCCCTGCTCGATCCGGAGCTCACCCGATCGATGCCGCCTCGTGTGACCGCGGCGACCGGCTTCGACGCGTTGACGCACTGCTTGGAGGCATTCGTTTCGATCGGAGACCACCCCATGGCCGACGCCATCGCACTCGGGGGCCTCGAGCTTTGCGCGGCTCATCTGGTCCGCGCCGTCGAGCACGGCGAGGACTTGGTCGCACGGGGCGCCATGATGAAGGCGGCCATGATGGGCGCGGTTGCCTTTCAGAAGGGGCTCGGTGCGTGCCATTCGCTGGCGCACCCGCTTTCGAGCGAGAAGGGTTTGCACCACGGCCTGGCCAATGCGCTCTGCCTTCCCGCCGTCATCGAGTTCAACGAGACTGCAGTGCACACCAAGCTCGACCGCATCCGGGCCATCTTGAACCCGCGTTCCGGCGCCTGTGCGGACGCCGTGCGTGGACTGCGAGAACGCGTCGGCCTCCCGAGCGGCCTTCGATCCGAGGGCGTAACCGAAACGGACGTGCCCAGGCTGAGCGACAAAGCCGCGGAAGACGCATGCCACCGCGGCAACCCGCGCGCCACCGCACGCGACGACCTCGCCGAATTATATCGCGCCTCGATGTGACGGCGATCGGCCCGTCCCTCGCTGGTTTTTAGTACGTATGAAGTGACCGGCTCCCGATCGCGAGGTCGTGAACAGCCCTGAGGCGGCCCCGACAAATCGGAGACAAACTCTCCGTGGACGCGGGTTAGCGCAGAAGCGCCAGAGCCGC
>JBEKOY010000062.1:0-33555 GCA_049521295.1 Polyangiaceae bacterium
CGACCCCGATCCGCGACCGCGACCCCGACCCCGACCCGCGACCGCGACCCCGACCGCGACCCCGACCCGCGACCCCGACCCGCGACCGCGACCCGCGACCCCCGCGCCATGACCCAGGACCGCTTTTTTGTCATCCCGCCAAACGGCTGGACCAGAGTGCCGCGGCCAAGATCTCGCGCAGCTGCTCGTAGTGCACCGGCTTTTTGGCACCCCACGCCAATCCGGCGATGCCCACAGGCTGCCCCTGATGGTCGAGCGGCTGGATGACCGTGGCCTGCTCTTGCTCGAACATCGCATTCAGGCCGAGATCTGCGGCCCGGACGAAGGGCTGCGCGCTCGACTGCTGGAGCGAGCCGCGTCGAGCGACGATCTCGAGCTCTTCGAGTCGGTCCCGAGCTCGAAACCGACTCACGATGTACGTAGCGATTCCGAGCGCGGGCAGGTGTTCATCCAGCACCCGCGCCAGATCGCCCGTCTCCGTCTCGCCGATGAGCGACAAGCACGAAATCGTGATGGCGCGCATTCGCCTCTCAAGTGTCCGCTGGTGATCCCGTTCCGAGTCGGCGGCCGCACGCGCGATGGTCAGACGCGACTCGTGAAAGAGATCCTCGACGCGGGGCCGTATTTCCGGCTCGGCCGCCGTCAGCGCCACCACGTGGATTCGAAGCGCCGTGAGCACGTCGTGACATGCGCCCGGTCCCTGCCTCAGCGCCAGCTGGCGGCGCACGAACCGCTCCACCTCGTCGCTGAACGTTTGGCTCTCAGGCGCAAGCATCGAGCGCTCGAGGGCATTGAGGAGCTTGGATTCCCAGTTTGGGATTCCCGCGATACGCCCCGCAGCAACGCGATTCAGCTCGGCCGCGATCGCTCCACGGCGCTCGACGAGCGCCAGGCGCAAGCTTCGCGCTAACACAAGCCGCGGCGAAACCGTCCCCTCCGTCTTGTTGTGCGTATGTCGTTTGCATCCGCAGGACGCGCGGAGCACCGTGCCAAGGTCGAGGACCGCGCTCTCGGGCGCCCGCCCGCTCTCCAGCGCGTCGATGAGCGCGCGCATGCCCGCGTACCCCTGGGCCTCGACGCGCTGATCGACCGTCGTCAGGGGAGGGTTCGCGGCGTCAGCGCTCTCGACGTTATCAAACCCGGTCAGTGAAACCTGATCAGGCACACTGATGCCCCGCTGCGTCAGCGCCTCGAGTGCGCCGAGCGCCGAATCGTCGTTGACCGCGACGATCGCGTTCAGCGTGTCCGGTGAAAAGTGACGGTCGTCGAAAAGGCGCCGGACGGCCTCGACTCCGCCGGCTCGTGTGAAGTTGCCCCCGACCATCAGGCGTTCGTCGGGAGCCACGCCGTGGTCTTGCAGGGCCTGCAGGTAAGCGCGCCGTCGGACCTCGGCCTCGGCACTCTGCGCGGGGCCGCCGATGAATGCGATGCGCCGGCGATTGTGCTCCACGATGAGGTGTTGGACGAGAGCGGTCATTCCCATGGCGTTGTCGACGTGCACGGTCGGAAGCTCGGAGAGCTCGACGCCGATCGCAACGCATGGGGTCGGCTCGAATCGGCGTGCCCACTCGCGAAAGTGGGGCAGTCCGCAGTCGTTGCTGAGGCTTCCGCCAAGCATGAGGATGCCGTCGACTTGCGCCTGCCGAACGTGCTCGAAGAGAAAGTTGCGGCCAGCCTCGCCGACTCTCCCTCCCGGGACGATGAGCGTTCGCACCGCAGCCGGTCGGGCGGCCCGCAGGGCCCCCTCGATGATCTCCGCCTGATAGTCGGAGTCGATGTTGTCGAGCAGAACGGCAACGCGGAACCGACGGGAAGCGCCCACCTCACGTTCAAGGGTCGGTTGGGTCAACACTTTCGGGTCTTTCTGAGCCACCCCACGCCGTCACGGCAGCTCCGTTGCGACCTCTGACCGTCGCCCAAATCGTGATGTCGGGTGGGGTGGCCGGAAACGGTTCGCTACGAATTCAGCCGGCACGGATACCAGGCTCGTCGCGGGGTGCGATCCCTGGACCGTACTCGATCGACGGCCGCGGCGCCCGTGACGATGGAACCGCGCCACAACGGCCTGCGGTATTCGCGAATAGCGAAGCTCAGTGCACGTGGCGCACATCACGTGGACCGACGCACGCCCGAAGAGAGAACTCGTTCACTTCCAGAACGACCGAGTTCTGTGTCCTTGGATACGAACTCACAGGCACATGCCCGCGCCTTGAGACGGAGTCGAGCCGTCGACTTCATCCGTCAAATCGGTGCTGAAGTCAGGACACACGAAAGCGGTGAACGAGCCACTCACGTGGTCTGGATTGATCGTGTCGACGGTACCCGTCGCCAGTGGTTCGCCCAGCACGAGGTCGAAAGTCCCCGTGAATTCCGACGCGGTAACGGTCGTGATGGTGATCGTTCCGCTGGCAGCCTCTTCAAAGTCGGTCCCGTTGCACACGGCGTCGGAAGACGAGTACAGAGCGACGGCTCCCAACGCCGAGATATTTGTGCTGGCTACGATATTGGGCGGCACGATCGGGAATGTCCCTGGCGTCAGCGGAGAGTCCGTGATCACCAGCAGGGTGAGGTCTTGACTGTCATGGATGTAGACGGATTGATCGGGATACAGGGTGTAGAACGAACATGCGTTCGCGACGCTCACGAGATTGATGACGGCTTCGTACAGAATGGAACCGGCATCGATCCCGGGCGCGGACGCAATGCCTGCGAACGCACTTTGCACCCCCAACGCCTGCCCGTTGAAGCTGCCGGTGACGTCGGCCGAGCCCGCCGATTGTGAAGCCGAGTCATCGCCCGTCTCGCCGCCATCCGTTGCCTCATCCGGGATGGACGCGTCGCTGCTGGTTCCGGGTCCGCCTGCCGTTGAACTGGAACAAGCCGCGAGCAAGGCGGCGGATGTCGCGATCGCTGCGATACGAATCATAGGTCACCATGTTCTGCGAACCTTCCGTAGGCTAAATCCATGGCTTGCACGGGGCGCGCTCTCAGTAGTGGAGCGGGATCGGGAGGGTCGAGACTCCCGAGGCGAAGCGCAGCACGGCATCCTCGAATCGCGGTCCGCGCATGAATCCCGGCCGCGCGTCGCGGGACGCGCCAATGCCCTCGGTCGGCGCCCCGACGAGGTTGGTGTCGAGCTTGCCGTTGCCGTTCTCGTCGTGCATCGCCACGATGGCGTAGGTGCCCGGGCGAACATTCGTGAACTCGCAGGTCGCCGACTTGTCGGCGATGGGTACGAAGACGCGCCCCGCGGCCTTGTCCGGCTTGCTCGGAAAGCCATCTGCGGATGCGAACAGCAGGCAGCCCACCTGCCCCGCGTTGCTCCGAAGGTTCTTGATCTCCACTCGGACCGTTGCGGACGACGGCTGCGCCGCCGACTGGGACGCAGGTGCGCCGATGCCCACGAACGAAGCCACGACAAGCGGGAAGAGACGTTTCTTCACGGCATCCGTCACCTTGCTGCTCTGGGGATTCCTGCGATGGAGAAGTCGACCAAGCCGGCGTCAGCGGCCATGACCGACCCGATCACCGGTGGGCGGAGGACCCGTCCGGGCCCTCGGACGGCGTCCGTCGCCCGGCGCTCGGCCCCGGTGGCTCCGGCTTCTTAATCGCACCCAAGCTGTGTCGTTCCGATGGCGTAGTCGTCGATGTAGACGTCGCCGGCCGCGCCGCCGCTATAACGCTCGTATCCGACCTGCTGCTCCGTCAAGCCTGTGACCGCCACATTCCCCGTGGACGGGAAGGTGGCCGTCGTCCCGGGTACCAGCGCCGCGGTCGTCGTGCCGGTGGCATTCATGTACAGGGAGGTAGTTCCCATCGTGCCCGTCAAAGACACGGTCCACTCGAAGCACGTCCACACTCCCATGGGCAAAGCCACTGCAGGAGCGGAGATCCCATTCGTCTCCCCGGTGCCGACCGGGTCGATATTGGTCCGAACGTCCGGCCCGTTGTACGTGTTCAGCTCGCGGACGCCGTTGTTCCCGAGCATCATGCCGTTCGAACTCTGGATGTAGATCTCGTGGGCTCCCGGAGTCGTCATCACATACAGCCAGACCCGGCCCCAACTGGCGGTCGTGATTGGAAAACCCTTGGTCTCACTGATGAAGCTGTACCCGCTTGCCCCGCTCGCGAAGCTGATGTGCACGGAGTTCGTGCCGGTATGCGCCTTGGTCGTCACCACGGCGGGCGCACTGGCCGCGCCCGCCGTATTGAGGACGGTCCAGTTCGAATCGAGCGTCGTGCTGCCTTCGAATCCGTCGCAGAAGATCGCTCCCGCCGGACAACCCGCCGTGCCGCCGTCCTCGGAAGCGCTCCCCGAATCGGCCGGGGGCGTGTTCCCCCCGGCGTCGGAAGGCGGAGCCCCCGTGCTCGTCGTCGAGCTCGAGCCGGTCGAGCTGGTCGAACCGGTCGACAGGCTCCCGCTGCTGCTCGTGCTTGCTCCCGTGGCGGCCGTGCTCGAGCTCGAAGAGCTCGTGGCTCCGCCTGGCGAGGCGCTCGTGCTCGAAGAGCTCGTGGTTCCGAGGCCCGTCGTGGAAGGACTCGAGCTGGTCGCGGAATTTTGGTTGCCGGTCGAGCTCACACTCGCTGTGCTGCCACAGGCGACCAGGGCGCACGAGGCAAAACGGAGCGTAAGCTTGAGGGCGAGTATCGTCGATGTTCGCATGGGAGTCCGTTCTCGTCGTTGCCGTTCAAAGCGATCTCTCAAACCAGGCACCCCCGCATGGCGATCAGTCGAACAAAGCGCGGGCCCGGGCAATCCTGACGCCTGGTTCGGTGAAAATCCACTCCGACCGAAGCCGCGGCAGCGCACTCTACGGCATATGCCGTGGCACGTCTCTGTCCGTCGAGCGCCCGCGGGCCACCGCGGCGCCGCTTTTTTGGTGGTGCAGCTGCAAATTCACGGTACCGCGGCACACCGCATCGCGGGGAGAAGGAATCCGACCGGGGCCGGAGGCCGTTAGCCGCCGGACGCGTGTCGCAAGAACGGCCGGCTACGGGCCGGTACTCGACGCGGACGACGCGGAGGGCTGCACTTCGCCGCGAATGGGTTGTCCGAAGCCCAAGTCGAGGACTGCAATGGACCAGGGAGCCAGCACCTGGCGGACGGTTGCATCGCTCGTCGGAAGCGTGGGGCTGGCCTGGAATTGCGAGGCTCCAGCGGTGAACGAATAAGCCTGACGCGAAGTCACGGCGCCGCAAGACGCCGTGTCGATCTTCACGAGGATCGCATCCTCGGACGATAGATTGACCACCACGACGACCGCATGGGTACCCCCATCGTCACGCGAGGCGAAGAGCGACACGTCGTTCGACGCCGAGGTCGTCGAAACGTACCAGTCGAGAAAGCGACCTCCTTTGCCGTCGAAATTGCGATAGGCGGCAAACCCCTGCGCCCCCGGGGATCCACGCGGCGGGGCCATCCAGTAGAACGCCGACGTGACGCCGAACTGCGCGAAGCGTCCAAGGGCCTCGGCGATCGCGAGGGCGCCGGAAATGTGCTCTTCCCCTCCGAAGTTCCATTCGCCAATCGAGATCGCTCGACCGGGATAATTCCGATCCACCCACTCCCTCATGCGCGGCAGAAGCGCGATCGTGTCCTTGATCCACGATTCGTCGACGTAGGTCTTGTCCCAGAGACTTCGCGTCGACCGCAGACGGAGCGCGGACGTGGCCGGATCGGAGGCGTCACTATAGACCTTGTCGGCTTGCGGATAGTAATGCAGATCGAAGACGTCGAGAATGCGGACGCCCGCCGTCTGCTCCTGGTCGCGCAGCTTTCGTAGGTACCACTCCACGAGGGGTACGTCGCCGTGGAGGCGTCGATCGAGCCGGGCCGACGGCCCTCCCTCCGCGATGTCCTTGGCCGAGTAGAAGTACCCGGTCCAGCCCCATTCTGCCGGTCCGGCGATGACGGCCGCCGGGTCCGCCTCGCGAATGGCTGTGCCGTAGTCGATCGTCCGCTGCAACAACTCGTCGTACCCGAGAGGGTCCGGCCGCATCGATCGATGGGTCTCGTGCCAAAGCATCGGTTCATTGTCCAAGATGTACTCGGCGACGCTGCGCTTGCCGCTCTTCGCGTCGGCGCTGGCGATCTCGGACACCCACCGCTTGATCCAGGCGGGCGGTGCGGGATGGCCCGCGGCCGGGGGCAGGACCGGGGGAATCGGTGCGCCGGCCCGTGTCCGTCCGTTCCCGGCGTCCGGACGCCACGAGTCGGTCTGAGCTTGTGGGCCGTACACAGAGACGGGAAATCCGTTCGACGATCCGTCCTTCGCAACCCAGCCGAGGATGGGCACCGTCAGCGCGGACAACGTCTGGTGGGACGCATTCTCGCGGAGAAACTGCCGATAATCCGGCGCCGAGTGATTTTCGAAAAACCAGTCCTTGCCGACGTTCCACACCTTGGCTTCCCAGTTGTACGTACTGGTTGGGTTGCCGCCCCAACGATGGATCGTCGCGTCGATGTCTCCTGCGGCTCCATAGATGAGCGGGCTCACCCGAATGGCTTGGGCATCACAAGCGAGGCGCGCCGCCACGGGCCTGGCTTCTTGTGGGGTATACGCCGTGGAAGGCTTCGAAACACGGCGCATGAGCGCAATCCCGTTCAGCAGCACCCAATCCCCGCTCACGGTTCGAAACGCCTGGAAGACGACATGGTCGAAGGGGGCAGAACCAGGATTGAGTCGATCCATCGGGAGAACGACCTCCGTCCAGCCGTCGCCCAAATCCTTGGCATCGCTTGCGGTCACCTGGATGTGCGGCCTCTTCGTGCCGCCGAGCTCGACCCCGACTTCCAGGAACTCTCCCTCGCCCGCGGGCCGTTTGACTCGAAAGCGGACCGCGTCGTAACTCCCGCTCAGCCCGGGCTTGGCGAGAATCCACCCACCGTAGTCGCTGAATCGAACCTTGGCGGGGCCATCGCGAGGCACCTCGCGGGGGGCCCATCCCCAGTCTTGCCACCCGTTCTTGAATCCATCGTCGTAGACAAGCTCGGCGATTTCTAAGGGAACTGCGGCGCGGACGGCCGCCGAAGGGGACCCCGCCCCTTCGCGCTTCACAGTCGGCTGGCTCGCACAGGTCGGATGCGTGCACTCCAAGAAAGCGAGCGCCATCGTTGCGACGGCAGGCGATATCGCGCGGCCGACGATTCGCGGGGTCGAGCGTTCCGATCGCCGCGCCGTCTCGGTGCCGTCTACGCGCGCGATCCGGGACGGCGAATCGAGTTTCGCGCCGAGTCTCATCCTGCCTCCGATCGGGACTTCAAAAGCGGGCGCTCAAGCGGTGAATTCCAATCGCGGGCGAAAGCCGAGTCTTTCCGAGGTCTGCGCAAAAGTCCACCCCGGTTTCCGCTCGATCCCCCTGGCCAGGGGTCAGCGTTCGGGTCCGTCGCGGTCCCGGCCCACGGTGAGCAGCTTCGCCGCCAGGCGGTTTACCCGCTCCTGCAGGTCTGGGAATGCCGCGGCGACCTCGGGAAACTCCTTGGACAGCAGGACAATGTCGGTCATATCCTGGAGCCGCTTGGTTGGCCGACGTCTGGGCTCTTCGGCGGCCGCGAGCTTGAGGACGAGCAGGTCGAAGGGAGCCGCCACGCGAAGTCGAAAGCCGCCCGCGTCGACGACCCGAGCCCGAGCGATCGCCTCGTGGATGCCCACGTCTTCGGCCGAGAACTGCACGGGGACGCGCTCGCCCCGGGGCCCGTTTCCCGGCGCTCGCCAATTGTCGCTGTGCGCATAGCGGCCCTCGTGCACGAAGCCCGCCTTTGCGAGGGCATCGGACGGTACTTCGGCAAAAGACCGCACCGCGAGGTCGATGTCGAGCGTGGTTCGCGGCTCCGGAGAATGAATTTGCATCGCGATGCCGCCGATCACGGCGTACGCGGTTCCGGTGGCCTCCAGCACGGCGATGACTTCCCGCAGGGGCTTTTCCTTCGTGTCGCCGGACGTCAAACCCATCGTCTCACCCCAGAGGCGGTCGAGAGCATAGCTCTGGCCCATGCGCTCCTGCACTTGGCGGTCGGTGGGCTCGGGCATGGTGTACCGGACAGTGTAGCTCCGCCGGTCGCTCGCGCGCGACCGGGGTACCTCGACCTCGGTCGGCCGGAGTGGGGGAGCGCTCCGTGCGGCGTGACCGGATGGCAGTGTGCCACCGGGGCCCCGACCGATCGTTGTCACGCCGTCAGCCGTGCGATACCGGCCAGGATCTCGAACGAGCGCAGGCGAGCGGCGTGGTCAAAAATCTGCGCGGTCACCATGAGCTCGTCGGGCTGCGTCCGGGCGACGAACGCTTCGAGACCGTGCCGCACCGTCTCGGGCGAACCCACGACAGAGCACGCAAGCGCGTGTTCGAGCTGGGCTCGCTCCACCTCAGTCCAGAGACCCGTCATGCTATCGACGGGCGGTGGCAGGGGAGTCGGTGCGCCGCGTCGGAGTGCGACGAAAGCCTGCTCGAGCGACGTGAGAAGCCTTTCGCCTTCACGATCGGTGCCGGCCGCAAGGACGTTCAAGCCAAGCATGACGTACGGCTGGGTGCGCGACGCGGACGGTCGGAACGTTCGGCGGTAGGTATCGAGGGCTTCGTCCAGGTGGTCCGGCGCGAAGTGGGACGCGAACGCGTAGGGGAGTCCGAGCGCCGCCGCGAGGTGTGCGCCGAAGAGACTCGAACCGAGGATCCAGACGGGCACATCGAGCCCGGCGCCTGGAACCGCCCGCACACGCTGGCCCGCCGTCGGTTGGCGGAAGTAGGACAGGAGCTCGACGACGTCGTCCGGGAACGAGTCCGGACGGCTCGCAAGGTCGCGACGAAGGGCGTGCATCGTCGCCACGTCGGTTCCCGGTGCGCGTCCCAGCCCGAGATCGATTCGACCGGGATAGAGCGCCTCGAGCGTGCCAAACTGCTCGGCGATCACGAGCGGCGCGTGGTTGGGGAGCATGACGCCCCCGGCACCCACGCGAATCGTCGACGTGCCGCCTGCGACGTGGGCGATGACGACGGCCGTCGCCGCGCTGGCGATCCCGGGCATGTTGTGGTGCTCAGCGAGCCAGAAGCGACGATACCCCCAACGCTCCGCGTGCTGGGCGAGATCGAGCGTGTTGCGCAGCGCCAGCGATGCGTTGCCACCCTGCAGGATGGGAGAGAGGTCCAGAACCGACAACGGAGGCAAGCCCCCGGGCGACCTCGCGGCCTCGCGGATGCTCGGCGTCGTCATCGGCGTTCGTTCAGCATGGGAAATCCGCGCCGGGGTCTCAACACCGCTCGCTCCGTGGCCTTTGGATGCCGGCGGGGTCACGACGGATGCGGAAAGCGACGCGACGTGAACTCTTGCGTACCCGTCATGGCAGACCGCGAAGTCATGAAGTGAAGACCGTTGCAATCATCGCGGTCGTCGGACTGAGCGCCGAAACCGAACGGAACTCTCGCGGCGCCCGGCTGTCTGCCGGGCCATGATCGACCTTGGCGAGCTGGCGCGGCGCAACGATGTTTACGCCTTCTTCGGGCTGGCCTGCGGGATAACCTGGGCCCTCGACCTGCCTCTGGCGCTGGCGTGGGCCACGAACACCACTCCGCCCCCCTACGCGATGCCGATGGTGGGACTGGGCGCTCTGGGGCCTTCGCTCGCGGCGTTCGTGCTGGCTGCACGCCGGGGTGCGCTACACGATGTCTTCGGCAGGTGGCGGACCCAGCCGATCTGGATGGTCCTCGGGCTCTTGCTCCCGACGGCGCTACATTTCCCGGCAACCGTGATCGACATCGCTCTCGGTGGCCATCCGGCGCACTGGTTTTACCCGCCGGTCAGGCCCGAGCACTTCGCTGCGCTGGTCATGTTCCCGTTGGGAGAGGAGTTCGGGTGGCGCGGCTTCGCGTACCCGCGCTTGGCGCAGCGCCATGGTCGCGTGGTCGGTTCGCTCATCTTGGGCTCCGTCTGGGGGTTCTGGCATCTGGGAATGCTCTTCGCGCCGGACCCGCTTCGCGCGCTCCCCGCGACGACGATCCTCGTGTACATGCTCGACCTATCGCTGTGGTCGGTGGTCATCGCCTGGATGTTCGAGCGAGGAAGCCGAAGCATCGCCGTAGCGATCGCGATTCATGCCGGCGGGCATCTCGACAACATCAGTCGCGCCCCCGAGAGCGAAGTTCGTCTGCGCATCCTGCGCGTCCTGGTTCTCGCCACCGTCGCCGGCTTCGCAGCGCATCGGCTGACGAAAGAGAGGGACGGCGGCGAGATGGCCCCGGCGAGCGGAATCGGACCCTTTAGCGCACGTAGACTTCCATGGAGGAATTGACGCGCGGCGTAATGCCCCAGTTCCAGAAGGAGACGTTGTCGACCACGTCGAGGACGAAGCCGTCCGCGCCGTTGCCGCACGCGCGGTAGACGGCAGGCCACATTTCCCCGGCAACCGAGCAGGTGAACGTCAAGATGCTCTGCGGCGTTCTCCCTTGACTGGTCGCCTTCCCAGGGTCCCCCACGACGGTCCATGCTGCCTCTTCGGCGACGGTGTCTCCGACGGTCTCATTGGCGTTCGTGATGAGCCCCATCCGGAGGTTCTGCATCGGCAGCGCCGTGGCACTGGCGATGTAGGCCGTGGGCGCGGCCGAGCCGCTCGCGCTGCGCACCTGCACGGTCGTGGACCCTTGGGCGAGCACGGTGAGGGCCGCACTGGGCATGTACGCACATGAGCCTAGCGTAACGGTTCCCGCCGTCTCCGTGGCGGGGGTGCAGCTACCGCCGTTCGTCGATTGGACAAGCGTCCAGCCGCCGCCGGCGAAGCCCATGTCGCAATGGACCTCGAGAGACATCCCGGCCTGGGAGATGACATACGTTGCGCTGGAGCTTGCCGGTGCTGCATTGAGGATCTCGAGGCATGGAGTTGCCGGGTCCGATCGGCGCGGCGTCGATCGCGACAGGCATATCCCCGATGTCCTGGGGTCGAAGCATGGCGTCCATTGGGGGTTCGTGGACGTTTCTGTGAGACTCGTGTGCCCGAGGCCGACACGTTTGTGAGGTGACGGCCCTGGATGCCGCGTCGAAACACATCGGCAAAGAGAGACGAGGAGACTGAGCCTCGATGAAGCTTGGTTTATGCTCCTTTTCTTGCCGTCGAGTTCGTCGGAGCGGACGTGGGCTGCTGTTCGTGTCCGGATCGCCCTGGCACCCCCCACGATGCGAACGACCCTCGACAGCGATCGGCAGTCGTCCAGTGGCGTACGCGATCGATGCACGCAAGGGTGCCGACGTGTCGTCGAAGGATAGCCGTGCTCGGGACTCGATGACCCGAAGCGCCGGTCTGCCCAGCGCCATCTTGCCGTAGCTCTCCTCGGTCTCCGCGGAACCACCGCGTCGGGTCGCCTGGCAGACGTGCGAGCAGCCGAAGGTCGCGCTCTTCGAGGCTCGCATCGGGGCGGAAACGGAAAACCCGTGACAACGTCGAATGACCGTACGGCCGGAAGGTCCGATTTGTTTTCCCGGTGCGGGCATCGAAATGTCGTGGCAGCCTCCAGCGGCTGCCACGGCAAAAGGCCACGACGACGGCGTCGGTGAGCCGGACTCGCCCGCCCAGATACTGGTTGCCGCGAATACCGGTGAATCCCCTTTTCCGGCGGTCCCCGCCGACGCCGTGGGAACGGCGACGACGCGAGCTGACGGAGTAGGGGGGGCACTTGACAACGGTCGAACGCGACTAGACTCCGCAACCGGGGTCGGGCTCCGTACGACCCTCGCGACGGAGTTCACCATGCGAAACGGGCACCCTACAGACGTCTCCCTCTTGATCCTCGGGCTGGCTCTCGCGTCCCCCGGGTGCGGGTCCAGCAGCAATGGATTTGCCCCCAACAGCACCGGCGGCACATCGGCCGATGCCTCCGTAGGTGTGCAAGACTCTGGCGAGGTTGGCGAGGAGGCCATGCCTGGCTCGCAGCCGGATTCGTCGGTGCAGACGGATGGTTCTGCGAATTCCACTGTGGATTCGGGGCCCCTCTCCAGCTTCGATTCCAGCTTGGCCGCTGGCGATGCGAGCTCCCCCTCGGATTCGAGCACCACGACCACCGGCACTCTCGCCTCCGAAGAGGGGCCCCCTTCCCCCGACGATGGGGGGGTGGCGGTGGATCCGTCGCTTTTGGCAAAGTGCAGCGGGACGGCTCCCATCGCTTGTCATTTCGGAGGAAGCATAGGCAACTACGACATCACGGTAGAGGTGGGCGGGGCGACGGCCGGAAACACGAGCGTGATGGCCGAGATCTCGCGCGAAATGCTCGCCCCCGTCGCCACGACGGCCGGTGAAACGGCGAAATACACCATGGTGGTCAACGTGCGTGAGCCGGAAGGGCAACCGGTAGCCGATCTCACGGGTGCCGCCAGTCTTCCGTCCGGCCTCGATATGTACTTCTGGGGCAACGATGGCGGGGCCGCTCTCTTGAGCGGGATCGGATACGCACCTGCCGTCGATCCCATCGTCGTGTACCTCGCCACCGATTCCACCGGGTGCGATCAGTTCGACACCGCTTTTGCGGGCTGGGGCCAATGGTTACCGCAGTATTTTAGCGCACCGATATCCGTCGCCAATTATGGCAATTCGGGCGTCGACACTCCCGGCTTTGCCACCCTTTCTCATTATTGGCCGACCATCCAGGGTCTCATCACCGCGAAGGACTTTTTGTTGATCGAGCTGGGCGACAACGACAAGACGGACAGCGAGGCAGCCATCACGCAGGGCCTCACCACCATGATCACGGGAGCCAGGGCGAAAGGGGCCACACCCCTGCTGATGACGCCCGCGAACCGAGCCATATTCACGAACGGCGTCGTCGATCCGTACATGACGGGCAACGTTCCCACCGTCATGGCGCAGGTCGCCGCCGCACAAAATGTCACCTTGCTGGATCTCACGACTCGCACGACGACGTGGATCCAGAGTCTCGGCCCGAACGGCTACGCCCCGTATTTTGCTCCCGGTGAAAATGACCATTTCAATCAGGCAGGGGCGAATATCGTCAGCGGGTTCGTACGCGATCTCATCGTAGAGGCGAAGGTACCTGTGCTATCGAGCTACGTTCGATGACTCACGGTTCGTGATGATGCAACGCCTTCATCGGGGTGCGTGGATCGTTGTCGCATGCGCGGCGTGTTCCAGCAGCCCATCTGGTTCGAGCAACGGCTCCGGGTCCAACCCCGCATCCGGCAACCGATCGAGTTCCAGCGCCAGCGCGAGCGACTCGAGTTCCACCACGCGCTCGAGTTCCGCCGTCGACTCGGGTTCCAGCACCAGCGCGAGTTCCAGCCGCGACTCGGGGTCCGCCGACGACTCCGGTGTCTCCGGTTCCGACAATGGCGCCGGCTCGTCCCCGTCTCTGTTGCTCGTTGCAGCAGGCGGCGTGGGGACCAGCCAGGTGACGGTCGGCTTCTCGTACGATGCCGCGACCGACACCTGGAGTGCCGGGACACCTCTTGGGGATGGCACGAGCGGAGCGATCGACAGTCCGAACGGCTTCGTTTCGTTCGCGTTCACCGGACCCGGCACCGCACTGGCCGTTCTGACGGATCCGACCGATGCAGCGGACGTGACAGGGGCATCGGGGCCCGTTCAATTCGCGACCTGGGCGGCCGGCACATGGGCGCCATTTGCTGCCATCGGCCCCGCAGTGACCGCTTCCGGCGCCCCGTCGCTGACCGTGGGTTCGACATCCCCGGAGATCGCCTTTGCCGGCGACGGCACGAAGGCCGAATCGAGTGCGGCGCGAGCCACCGGCTCGTGGTCGACCGTGACCAAGATCGGGGCGCTGACGGGGGGCGCGCCCAGCATCGCGGCACGCGGGGCGGACGCCACAGTGGCCTACGTTCGGTCTGCCGACGGCGCGTTGGTCGCCGTGGACCGCACCAACGGCACATGGGGTGCCGAGACTGTGATCGAATCCGGGACTGCGTCGGCGGCCGCGACCTCATCGTTTGCTCCCAGTCTGATCGCTCTCAGCGGAACAGGTGCTGAGCTCATGGTCGTCTACACCGATAGCGCCATGTCCGACTTGCACTTTGCCACCCGGACGGCAAGCCTTTGGTCGACCGTCCAGGATTTTGGGTTGCCGACCAAGGTCGACAACACTGATCCCAACCGGCCGAACATGGGCGCGGGCGACAGCCCCAGCCCGAGTTTTGCCACACCGATGCTGGCGCTGCCGGATGGCCAAGCCATTCTCGCGTTCATCTCGGTGAACCAATACGCCTATGTTTCGCAGTTCGACGGAACGAATTGGTCGACCGCAACGACGGTCTTTGCATCGTGGGGGCTGGACACCATCGATTCCGCCCAGGTGGGACTCGCGGCGGGAGTCGGAACCGCCACGGCCGAGGTCGTCTTCGGGGGCTCCCCGCAGTCGTCCGGTATGTATGTGCCGTATCACACGCGGCTGGTTGCCGGTCAGTGGAAAGCGCCCAAGGTCATTGTGGCGAACAATCCCGGTACCTTTGCCATGTACGCGCTCGTGTCTCAGTGAGCGGACACCGCCGCCGCGCGGCTACGCGGACCGCTTCAAGGGACTGCCGATGGGTCTGCGTTTCAACGACAGCGGACGTTGCCAAAGGAATCTTAACCTTCGCTCGCCTCGCCACCTCGCGGCGGCGGGCCGTTTGCGCGTCCAGCAGCAGTCCGCCAACACTCGCTGCTCGAGGCTCATCACCTGCGGGTGCACAGCAACGCCCAGGGCCCGCCTTTTCGTGCGTCGCCGTATCCAGTTGCCGTGGCACGGCCGATGCTTGCGTCCGTTGCGGAGACGTTCCATGACCAGCGCTTCCTCGCAGAATGCCACCGAGCCCGTGCCGGCGGTGGCCCGCCCCAAACACCCCGCGCACATCATTCGTGACGATCGAGAAGCCATCGCCGTCGCGCGGGAGCTCGCCCAGAAGTTTGCCAAAGGCGCCGCCGAGCGGGACCGAACACGGCGGCGACCGCTCGAAGAACTCGATGATTTTTCGCAGAGCGGTCTCTGGTCCATCAATGTGCCAAAGACGTTCGGCGGGCCCGAAGTGTCGTACGTCACACTCTCGCGCGTCATCGAAATCATCTCGGCCGCAGACCCGTCGCTCGGTCAGATTCCGCAGAATCATCTCGGCGTTGTGGCCGCGATTCGTACCGTTTCGGATCCGGCCCAGCAGAAGCTCTTGTTTGCCGCAGTCCTCCGCGGCCTTCGGTTCGGCAACGCGTTTTCCGAATACGGGTCGAAGCGCGCGGTCGACTTCGAGACGCACTTCGACGACAAGGGCGACCACGTGCTCGTCAACGGCCGGAAGTTTTACGCGACCGGCGCGCTACTCGCGCACCTCGTGCCCATTGTGGCGCTCGATGATCAGGGTAGGGCCTGGTACGCGATCGCCGAGCGGGATGCGCCCGGCTTGAGCGTCATCGACGATTGGTCGAGTTTTGGACAGCGCACCACCCTCAGCGGAACGGTGCTGCTCAAAGACGTCAAGGTACCAAAGACGCACCTGGTTCCCGGCTACAAAGGGTACGACCACCCGACCGCCGACGGCGCGATCTTCCAGATTATCCAGGCCGCCGTCGACACCGGCATCGCTCGGGCCGCCATCGAGGACACGATCGAATTCGTGAAGACGAAAACTCGAGCCTGGGTCGATAGCGGTGTGGAGGCGGCGACCGCCGATCCGTACACGATTCAGGCGATTGGCGACCTCGAGCTCCGATTGAGCGCGACCCAGGCGTTGCTCGACGGGGCGGGGCGCGCGGTGGACCGCGCCGTGGCGGAGCCCACTACCCAAACGGTCGCCGAAGCGCAAATCGAAGTGGCCAAAGCCAAGATTTTTTCGACCGACTTGGCCATTCTGGCCACCAACAAGATTTTCGAGCTCGCCGGCACCCGATCGACGCTGGCCGAGCACGCCCTCGATCGGCATTGGCGAAACGCTCGCACGCACACCCTTCACGATCCGGTCCGCTGGAAGTACGCAATCCTCGGCAATTACTACCTCAACGGGGTCAATCCGCCGCTTCACGCATGGAGTTGAGGCGGTCAGTCGCGCTGCGCCGGGCAGGGAAGGGGTCCGTTGACCGCGCAACCACCCCGGATCTCAATCTGAAAGGTCGGAAGCACCCGACCGGTCGTCCCCCACGAGTCGGTCGTCGGGGTGCATCCTTCGGGTGTACTGCACCCGCCCCGAAACGGCCGGCCGCTGGGTTCTGACCCCGTACGGCGCCGTGGGTGGCCCTGGCCTGCGGCCTCGCCAACGGCGAGGACCCTCCGAGGGGTTCCCGTCGGCATCGATGGCCGAAACAGCCGGGCCCCTCAGGGGAAAACGGCTTGCATACGTGCCGTCGTTTCGCGGGACGGCGGGCCTCGGGCTGTACGGTCACGAGCTCCAGCACGGTGCGGGCGACCCAGGGCTCGCGCCCCGGAAACCGTGCGCGTCAGCGAGTGCGGCCCCCGCCTGAAGCGCCTCTCGCCGGCGCGCGGAGTCGTCTTCTTGCAAGAAGTCGGCATCCACCCGCCAGCGAAAGGGCTGTCTGTGTCCCGCAAGGGCCGAGTGCGCGATTCACCTAAAGATGGGCATGCAGCGTGACGTTGAAACTCCGATCGATGAGCGAGCTGCCCGTCGGCGACGTGCTCGACCAGAACACGAGCTCGCCGAGGAGCGAAATGTTCGAGCTCACGGCGACGCTGATCGCGGGCACGTGCATCGTCTCCTTATACGAGACATCGTTGTAGCTGCCCAGGCTGAACGTATAAACGCCGGTCACCGGCCCGATCGTGTATTCAGCTCCCGCCAAAACGTAATCGTTGTTGCCCGACGGCCGACCCGTGTACGGGAAGTTGGCTACGGTGAGACCTCCCTGATGGAGGTATTCGCCTCGTACCACAAGGTCACCGACCGTGAACGTGGCGTCGGCGGCCGCACGCCAGACATTTTGGGCATCGAGCGACGGCAGGCCCGTCGCCTCCAGGTACTCCCCGGAGGCACCCAGCGCGAGCTTGGCCGGGCCGAATGCAAATCGCGGCTCCACTCGACCGATGACTTGATTGCGGCGGCGAGCCCCTGCGTAGGAGATCGTGTCCCGATTCTCGAGCGACACGTTCGTCGAGCCATCGACGACGAAGTATTGAAGCCACCAGCCTAGGCTGACCGGATCGGTTGCCTTTCCCAGATCGCCCTGGAGCGTCGCCCCATAATCGGGGTCCAATTTGAGCCCGTCGTACACCTGGACATTTCCGTAGAAAGACGTGTACCAGAAGAGTCCCAATCGGCTGTAGGTCTTGCCCACCCGCAGCTGCGTGTTCCCGAAATCGGCGGATGCGTACGCCTCCTGAAGCCATGCGGGTCCGTCGAAAAAGGGACGCAGCTTGGTGTCGCGAAAGCGCGGTTCGAGGTGCAGGCCGAAGATGCCCCACTTGCCGTCGACGAGGAGCCTGGCCCAGAAGACACTCACGTCGTTTTCTACGCCAGGGACGTGAATTGGTTGGTAGTACCAGAGAAGTACGCCCGCTCCGATCGTCACCCCTCTCATCCACTTCATCCATTCGGGAACGGCAGGAGTGGCCAATGCGGGCGCAGCTCCCTGACTACTCAGTCCCTCGTGCTCGTTGGCGTGAACCGTCGGCTCGGCTGCGGTGGCCGTCGGCTGGCCAGGCGACGCTGGCCCCGATGCAGGTGCGGTTGCCGTTTTGACCCCTGGAGCCGCGGCGGGGCTCGTGGGCGCGGGGATCGCCGCCGGTGCGCCCGTCGGTGTCGCGCCTCCGGAGCTCGACGGCGTCGGCGTCGCCTCCACGGGGCTCGTGGGCCCCGGCGTCGCCTGCGGCGTGCTCGCGGGCTCGCGCGCTGGTGCCTCGGCGCCGGCCGAAGAGGTTTGGGCTCGCGCGGCGTGCGCGCACATGGAGATTGCCCCTGCGATCGCGATGGGCGCGATCGCCTTGTGACGAATGGTCATCGATTCCTCTCCTTGCCGGATCCCCGCTACGATGCGGGGCCCGGCTCAATGCGGGGACTGCAGTGCAGACCCCTCGACTCTCGGGCGGAAGCTGGCTCGCTGTCCGCTGCTGCCCCCCAGGTACAGGTCCCGGACGTCGTCCCGTGCCCGAATCTCCGCGACGGTGCCCCCGGTGACGACGCGGCCGGTCTCGAGAACGTACGCGGTGTCGGCGACGGCGAGCGCCGCCGCGGCGTTTTGCTCCGCAAGCAGGAAGGCCACCCCATCCTGTTCATGCAGCTGCCGCACGAGAACGAAAATTTCCTCCACTACCTTGGGCGCAAGGCCCATCGAGGGTTCGTCGAGCAGCACGAGGCGGGGCTCGGCCACGAGTGCCCGACCGATGGCCAGCATCTGCTGCTCGCCCCCGGAGAGATGGCCAGCCGCGCTCGTTCTCCGCTCTCGGAGTCGTGGGAAGCGCGCGTAGACCCGGTCGAGCGACTGGCGCAACGCTGCGCGCGACGGACGGCGCGCATACGTGCCGGTGGCCAGGTTTTCGTCGACGGTCAGATGCGGAAAGCAGTGCCTTCCTTCCAACACCTGCACGAGGCCCTCACGCACGAGTTGCACGGGGCTGCGCGCCGCGATCGGTCGGCCCAAAAACGAAATGGACCCCGCCCGGACGCGTCCCCGCTCGGCCGTCAGCAACCCCGACGCAGCCTTGAGCGTCGTGCTCTTGCCGGCACCGTTCGCCCCGAGCAAAGCCACGATGCCGTGCTCGGGAACCTCGAGAGAAACGCCGCGAAGAGCGACGACAATCTCGTCGTACACGACTTCGACCGCGTTGAGTGCGAGCAACGGATCCTCTGCGACCATGGGCCTTACCCTCTTTATGGGTGGAGGGCGGACGGCCCTCGGTTCCGCTTCGTCTCCGGAGCTCCGTCTCAGAGTCGAGCTTCGGCATCGCAGTCGCGAACCGCAATACCCTTTTCAGTGGCGTATTTGGTGGACGAGGCTTCGATGATCGGACGCAACAGAGCGCGATCGGCTTTGATCCAATCGCTGATGACCTTGAACTCCTTGCCATCCCATTGCTCGAACCGTACCGCCCCCCCGCCTTCGTGATCGGAGCACGACAGTTCGATCGGCTGGAGCAGCCCCACGGCACCCAATTCCTTGAGACGCGCGTCGTCGATGTGAATGTGCTCGAACCCCCACCGAACCTGCTCTCCGGTCAGAGGCTTGTTGCCGAACTTCGCTTGAGCCACGCGCACGGCTTCGACGTTCAAGATGCCGTTGTTGATCCCCAGATTATAATACCCGGTGCCCACCCGCTTCGGGTCGGTCATATTCCCTTTGCCCGCCGAAAGGACGTACTTGTCCACGTCCTGGAGGACGGGAAACTGGCGTCCCGAGGGATGCGTCGTAATGGCGATGAACCCCGTTGCGGCTGCGCCGGCCGGAATGACGTCTTCCTCGGAGTTGCTCCAGATGTTGCCGATGATATGGTCGACCGGATATCCGATCTTGGCGGCGTTCTTGAGCGCGACGGGGTTCATGATTCCCCACCCGCGCAAGATGATCCAGTCAGGGGCGAGCTTCTTGATCTGCAGCCACTGCGACTCTTGCTCGGTGCCAGGGTGGGGCACCTCGAGGTGAGTGGACGCGAATCCGTATTTCTGCGCGAGGAGTTCGACGATCGGCTGGGTCTCCTTGCCATAAGGGGAGCCGTGATAGAGAACCGCGATCTTCTTGCCCCGCAGGTGGTCGAGGCCGCCCGAACGTTGACCGATGTAGTTGACGATCGCCGAGATTTCGCTGTAGGGGTTGAGCGACAAGGGAAACACGTAGGGAAAGACTCGTCCGTCGGTCGAATCCGTTCTTCCGTGATTGATCGTGATCAGGGGAATCTTGTCCGTCGTGGCCTTGTCGATGAGCGCGTACGCGATCCCTACACTGAGTGGATTCATCGCCGCGGCGGGCGCTCCGTTGAGACCGCCCTTCAGTCGCTCGTAGCACTCGACCCCGCGCTCGACCACGTATTCGGTCTCGCATTCCGACCAGGTCAGCTTGATGCCATTGACGCCTCCGTCGCGAATGTTGACGAGCTGCATGTAGTCGATGAAGCCGCCGAAGAATCCACTTCCACCGGCGGCATACGGCCCGACGCGATAGCTCTGAAGCGGAAAATATTGCTCTTTGCCCGCTGACTCCTTCCCGGGGCTCACGGTGCCCGGCGCCGGGCTCGCGAGGACGGCAGCCGACGCGTTCTCCGAGCGCGACCGGCATGCTGTGGTCAGCAGTGCCGCCGCGAGGAAAGGGACAAAACCAGGTGCGCGGGTACGAAGCATGGATGGACCTCCGAACGCGCCTTGCGGCGCGCTATCACGGTTTTCGTCACGAGGACTTTGAGGGTCTATTGTTTTAGGATGACGTCAGGCGGATCGCAGCGTCCAGCGACGAGCGCGCAGCCACGCGATCTCGATCAGGCGGGCGAGGCCGGCGGGCTGTTTTGCCAAAAGAGCAATCACGAGCCCACCGAAGATGATTTTGTCGATATTTTGCAATACGCCCGGATCGACCGACCCGCCCATTACGAACGTTGCCAGTTGGTCCAAGAAGATCGGAAACAACACGATGAACGCGGCCCCCAGAAAGCTGCCCGCGATACTGCCGAGACCCCCCACAATCACGATGAATAGAATTTGAAACGAACGATCGAGGTCGAAGCCGTGGGGCTCCACCGTGCCGAGATACGCAAACGCCCAAAGTCCCCCGGCCACGCCGCAATAAAACGAGCCGATGGCGAAGGCGAGCAGCTTGGCCTGACCGGTGCGGACGCCGACCACGGCGGCGGCCGTCTCCATGTCGCGTACCGCCATCCACGCACGTCCAATGCGCCCGCGAGCCAGGTTGTAGGCAGCAGCCGTCAACGGGGCGACGACGAGAAGCGACAGCCAGTAGTGACCCCCGGGTGACGACAGGTCGACCGTGGCGATGGAAAGCGGGGGGGCCGTGATCACGCCGGATGCGCTGTTGCCCGAAAACCAGCCGACCTTCGTGAACAACCATTCGACGAAGAACTGCGCCGCGAGCGTGGACGCGACCAGGTAAAAGCCCCGGATACGCAGGCTCGGCAAGCCGAACAAGGCACCCGCAGCGGCTGCCGAGACGCCGCCGAACGCCAAAGACACGAGCAGAGGCGTACCGTGTAGGTGCAGATGCAGGTCGTATGCCGCGAATGCGCCCACGGACATGAATGCGGCTGACCCGACCGACAGCTGCCCGGCGTAGCCGGTCACGAAGTTTTGCCCGATGCCAGCGAGCGACAGGGCGAGAAGCGGCACGAGGACGGCGCTCAGCACGTAGTCGTCGACGAGAAGTGGCAGCACCAGCAGGAGGCCGGTCCCCCCCGCCGCCAATGCAATCCGGACGACGGCGCGCCCGGACGCTCTCGCGAACAGGCTGGTGCGCGGCGGAGGCGTCGACGTGTTCGGTTCGGACCAGGGGGTCGCTTCGATCCGCATGATCAGACTCGCTGCACCGATCGCTCGCCAAAAAGCCCCGCCGGACGAACGAGGAGAAACGCGAGCGCAATGAAATACGGAAACCAGGTTTCGATGCCGCCGTTCACCCACGGGCCTGCGTAGACTTCGGCCAGCTTCTCCGAGGCGCCCACGATGAGGCCACCGACGATCGCCCCGGGAATCGACGAGAAGCCTCCGATGATGAGGACGGGCAACGCTTTGAGGACGACGAGCGACAGAGAGAACTGCACCCCCACGCGCGCCCCCCAAAGCAGGCCGGCCACGAGGGCTACGACTCCTGCGACGCCCCACACGAGCGCGAGAAGGCGTCGCAAGTCGATTCCGACCGCGATGGCGGCGAGAGGGTCGTCGGCCACGGCGCGGAGGGCGACGCCCGAACGCGTCAGGCGAAAAAAGAGTGCGAGTGTGGCCACGAGAGTCGCCGCTGTGCCCGCCGCGAACAGATCGAATCGGCTGACCGATACACCGGCCGCGGAGATGGGCGCGTCCGACACCCCGATGTCCAAACCGTGCACTTGCGTGCCCCACAGGGTCTGGGCAAGACCTTCCAGGATGTACGCGAGCCCAAGTGTCGCCAGAAAGAGCGACAGGGGTGGCGCGTTCACGAGCGGGCGGAGCACGATACGCTCGATCGCCAGAGCGAGCAGGAGCATGGCGGCCAGCGTCGCGATGAATGCGAGGGGAAAGGCAAAGCCACGCTCCGTCAACGACACGAATGTCAATGCCGCGAACAACACCATCGCGCCCTGCGCAAAGTTGAACACGCCCGACGCCTTGTAGATGAGCACGAACCCGATCGCGACCATGGTGTACATCACGCCCGAGAGCAGGCCGCCGAGGAGCACTTCGATGAAAAACGACATCCGCGGGTCCTCAGGTTGCGAACGAACCGACGTACGCTTCGATGACGGCGGGATCGGCACGAACGTGGTCGGGCGTGCCGTCCGCGAGCTTTTTGCCGTAGTCGAGCACGATGACGTGATCCGACAGGTCCATCACGACCCCGAGGTCGTGTTCGATGAGCACGACCGTCGTTCCGAGCTTCTCGTGGGCACCTAGGAGGTAGCCGCACATGTCCCGCTTTTCGTGGACGGTCATTCCCGCCATCGGCTCGTCCAACAGGAGCATCTTGGGTCGCGGCACGAGGGCGCGCGCAAGCTCCACGCGCTTTTGCAGGCCGTACGGAAGCCGTCCGACCACGTCGGTGCGGTGGCTCGCGATGTCGAGCAAGTCCATGACCACGGCCGCTTCCTCCCGCATCCGGCGCTCCTCGCGCGGCGCTCGCCCGATTCGCAGAGCCTGCTCGAAAAAGCTCGCCCGACCGCGGAAGTCGGTTCCGAGCGCCACGTTCTCGAGGACGGTCATACCTCGAAAGAGAGCGATGTTCTGAAAGGTTCGGGCGATGCCTCGCCGCGCGAGCTCCCCGACGCCCGTGAGTCGCTCGCCTTCGAAGAGGACGTCCCCGGCATTGGCCGTGTAGAGCCCGCTCACGACATTGAGCATCGAACTCTTGCCCGCCCCGTTGGGGCCGATGAGCGCGCAGACCTCGCCCCGGGCGACACGGAAACTCACGTCGTCCAGGGCGAGAATGCCGTCGAATGCGAGCGATACGTTCTGAACGTCGAGCAGCGCGGTGGTCATGAACAAAAAGCCGTCCGGACCTTAAGCAGCGACGCGATTCTTGGACTCGGCCGCGCGCACCAACGGTAGGATTCGTTTGCCGAAGTATTCGACGTCTTCCAGGTAATGAAGAAATCCCGCGAGCACCAGATCGACCCCGACGGATTTGTATTCGGCTATCCGATCGGCAATTTGATCCGGTGTACCGACCAATCCCGGCCGAAAGCCGTCATTGTATTGCACGAGATCTTCGAACGTCGAATTGGCCCAATTGCCCTGACCCTCGGGAGACGCCCTGCCCGCTTGCTTCACGGCGTCGCCGAACGCGTTGACCGCTTCGCGGTCGGCATGCTTGACGATGTCGTCGAGGACCTTCTTCGCTTCGGCTTCCGTGTCGCGGGCGATGACGAACGCGTTCATCCCAATCTTCGGCGGACGCCGACCGACCTCGACGGCTTTGCGTCGGATGTCGTCGACCTGTGCCTGGATCGCTTCGACCGTGTTGCCGTTGCAAAAGTACCAATCGGAGACCCGAGCGGCCATGTCGCGCGCCGCTCGAGAGGTGCCGCCCTGGAAGATCTCCGGGTGTGGGGACTGGATGGGCTTCGGCTTCAAGTTGTACCCATGGATGCGATAGAAGTCGCCGGAGAATGAAAAATGGTCCTCGGTCCAACTGCCCCGGAGCACGCGGATGAATTCCTCCGACCGCCGGTAGCGTTCATCGTGCTCGAGCCAAGGCTCTCCGAGCGCGGTGAATTCACCTTTGAACCACCCGCTGACGACGTTCACGGCCGATCGGCCCCCGCTCAGCTGGTCCTGCGTGGCAACGAGTTTGGCGAGCACGGCCGGATGCCAGAGGCCCGGGTGGATGGCCGCGATGACCTTGAGCCGCTGCGTCGCCTGGAGCAGTGCGAAGCTGAAGGTCGTCGACTCGTGCTGGAACTCCGCCCCGTAGCTTGCCATGTAACGGACCTGGCTCAGCGCGTAGTCGAACCCGTTGTTTTCGGCGAGCCGGGCGAGCTTCACGTTGTAGTCGAGGCTCCAGTCGGTCCGCTGCTCGATCGTGCTAATCACCAGGCCCCCGCTCACGTTGGGAACCCAGTAGGCGAACTTGATGGGTTCGTTTACGCGTGTGCTCGTCTCGGTACTCATCGTGCGCTCCTTCGGATAGGTCCGGTTCACTCGCCTTCGCCCTGCCTCAGTAGCAGGCTTTGTGCCGGCCCCAATCGCCGCAAAAAGAAGGCGACTCGACCCCACGTCGCGTCGTCTGCGCCGAGGGGTGCACCGGCTGCGGGGTTCCTGCTGCTACAGCAGCACACGCGGGTGCGAGCCCATCGCCTCACGAGTAGAAAGAGGGGGCCGGCCACTCATCGGTGAGAAGCCAGCGCCCCAAGTCTCGGCGCTTGTAGTCGACCGGGTCATGCAGGGTATGGGTCCGCAGGTTGCGCCAGAAGCGATCGAGTCCGAGACGCGCCGTCGTCGCACGCGCACCGGTCGCGTCGAAGATCCGGCTGGTCACCTCCAAGCCCGCGCGCGTCGCGGCCACCTTGGCGGCGGCCACGGCGACCGCCACTTCGCCGCGCCCGTGGGTCGTGAGCTCGTCCCCGCGGGTCCACGCCCCGTCGAGCTTCGCCGCGGCCGCGTCTGCGAGCAACCGTGCGCCCTCGAGCTCGCAGTACAGGTCACCGAACGAGGCGAGGACGTACGGATCGTCGACGACCCGTTCGACCCCACTGGCAAACCAACCTTTGCCTCGCTCGCGAGTGAGCGTCCGGGCGGCCTCGAAGGCACCCTCGGCCAGCCCGATATAGACGTTGACGAGTGTGAGCTGGGCGACGAGAGGCCGAAGCGAGGCGAACGGGCTGCCGAGCGGTCCCGGATGCGCGAGGATCTCGCTCTCGAGCACGCGGGCGTTGTCGAAGACGACTGTGCCGCTATCGGTCTGTCGTTGCCCCATGTTGTCCCAATCGCCGTGAGCGGCGATTCCGGGGCGCGAAGCGGGCACGACCGCGACGATGAGCTGACCGTTGACGGCATCGGTCGCCGACACGACGAGCATGTCCGCATCCCTTGCACCGGAGCAAAAGCTCTTCGTGCCCGAGATCGCGAACTCGTCTCCGCGCTGCACGAGCCTGGTTCGCGTGTCGAGCGGGTTGAGGGCGTTGCCCCAGAACCACCGCTGTTTCACCGTGTCGCGCGCCAGGGCATCGAACTGGGTGGGCGTGCCGAAGAGGCGAACGGTGGCAAGCAACAGGTGCTGGAAGCCGAAAACGTGTCCGAGCGATCCGTCCGCGCGCGAGATCGTCCGCACCGCGCGCAGTGTCGTCGCCCAGTCCGCCCCGCTGCCGCCGAGGCGGACGGGAATGGTCATGGTCAAGAGATCGCTTGCGCGCAGGGCATCGCGCTCGCGCTTCGGGGTCCCTCCGGTGCGGTCGCGCTCGATCGCAGTCGCCGCGAAGGTCCGGGCCAGGCCGTCGGCTATAGCGAGCAGGTCGGTCATGCCGGACCACGTGCAGGCCACATGCCGGTGCGAGCGGTCGCGCGGGTTGCGGACAAGCCTGGCTGTGGAGCCTCGGGGGGATGTCGAAGGTCCTGTCCACCACGACAGGTCCGGTCCGCTGCGACACGTGGCGGACGTCGCCCCCGCCCGGACACGTGTTGCGCAGCGAACTCCGTTGCTGGAGCCCTGCTGCGTGGGCAGCAGCCCCGAATCCGCTTTCCCCCCCTTTTCGAGGGTGGCCGCCGCGGGCGCGAGACTTGCGGGGCGGCCACGAGAGTGATGGACATTTTTTGGTTTCTTCCCACCCACGGTGACGGTCACTTTCTGGCAAGCGCCGACGGCGCTCGGGCCGTCGACCTACCGTATCTGCGGCAGATCGCGCAGGCGGTCGATGCGTTAGGGTTTTACGGGGTCCTTTTGCCCACTGGACGATCCTGCGAAGACGCATGGGTGGTGGCCTCCGCCATGGTGCCCGTGACCGACCGGCTTCGTTTTCTCGTCGCTCTGCGCCCCGGGATCCTTTCACCGACCCTCGCCGCGCGCATGACGGCATCACTCGACCGCATCTCCCGGGGGCGCGTCTTGCTCAACGTGGTCACCGGAGGCGATCCGGCCGAGTCCGAGGGCGATGGCGTCTACTTGCGACGCGACGAGCGCTACGTGGCGACCTCCGAGTTCTTGCAGATTTTCAAACGCGTTCTGGGCGGCGAAACCGTTGACTTCGAAGGTCGACATATTTCGGTACGCGGCGCCAAGATTCTCTATCCACCGGTGCAGCGCCCCCACCCGCCGATCTACATCGGAGGCTCGTCGGACGCGGGGCACGACGTCGCGGCGCGCGAGGTCGACGTCTACTTGACCTGGGGCGAGCCCCCCCAAGCGGTGGCCGCGAAGATCGCGGACGTTCGCGAGCGCGCGGCGAAGCTCGGGCGCACCCTGCGTTTTGGGCTGCGCGTGCACGTGATCGTCCGACGAAGCGACTCGGAGGCCTGGTCGGCGGCCGAGGCGCTCATCAGCCGCCTCGACGACGCTGCGATCGCGGCGGCGCAGCATGCGTTCGCGCACTTCGAATCGGAGGGGCAGCGTCGCATGGTAGCCCTTCACGGAGGTCGCCGTGACAAGCTCGAAGTGAGCCCCAACCTGTGGGCCGGCGTGGGTCTCGCGCGGGGTGGCGCCGGCACGGCGCTCGTGGGGGACCCGGACACGGTCGCGGCGCGCATACTCGAATACGCGGATGCGGGAGTCGACAGCTTCATCCTCTCCGGCTATCCGCACCTCGAAGAGGCGTATCGGGTGGCCGAGCTTCTCTTTCCGAGGCTTCCGCTTGAAATGCGCGCCAACGGTTTCGAGCACAACCTGACCGGACCCTTCGGTGAAATGCTGGCCCAACGCTACGCGCCCGGCCAGATCCCGGCTACGCCGAACGCCGTTGGGCCCCCGGGGGAGCCCAAACCGCATCGGACACCCGCACATGGCGCGCGATGAGGCCGAGTCGACAAAACGTGTCGGCGATGCGCTGTTGAGAGGCCACGACCTCCGTTTGGATCGGGCCGACATCGAAACGGGTCGCCGAGAGCGCCTTCTCGATCGCGTCGGCCGGGACGTCGGTCTCTGGCGCAAGCGCATCCGCTGCCGCCCGCTGGTTTTCCATGGCCCACCGGCCCAAGGCGGCCACTTGTCCGAGAAACGCGTCGACCCATTCGGGATGCGCATCCGCAAAGGCCAGCCGCGCGACGTAGAATGCTCGGTTGCTGGCGAGGCCGCGGGCGTCGCGGATCTGGCGAACGGGCGTTGTCTGGCGGACGAATGCCAGCAGCGGATTCCAAATCGCCCAGGCATCCACCTCCGACCGCAACAGCGCGCGGTGGCCCTCCGAGGGCGCGAGCGGACGGATGTCCACGTCGCCGGGGTTCAAGCGGCACTCCTCGAGGGCTCGAAGCACGAAGTACATGGCGTTTGATCCGCGCGGGACGGCAATGGTCTTGCCGCGCAGGTCCGAGACTTTGCGGATGGGCGACGTGTCCAACACGAGGATCCCCTCGCCCTCAGGCGCCGGTGGCTCCGCGGCCAAGTACACGAGTGGCGCATAGGCGGCTTGTGCGAAGACCGGAGGCGCCTCGCCGACGACGCCGAGATCCATGGCACCGACGGCGAGTCCATCGACCACTTGCATGCCGGTGGCGCAGCGCGTCCATTCGACCTCGGCCCCGTGCAGGGCAAATGCATCCTCCAGCGATCGCGTCGCTTTGAGCAGCGACAGCACGCCGAACGGCTGGTGACCGATGCGCACTCGAATGGCTTTCGGAACGGATGCAGGAGTGCTTTCGCCCGGCGCGGCGGACGCCTGAGGCTCGGGACTCGAAGCGAGCAAGCCATGATGGATGAGCCTCGCGCGGACGATGTTCCGACTCGTGCCGAGAAGTCGCGCGGTACGCAGCTGGTTGTGTTCGCAAAACTCGTAGGCCTTGCGAAAGACCGCCTCTTCGATTTGCTGCAGCAGGCTCGGCGGCTCGCGCTCGAACCACGCAACGAGAGCCGCTTCCATCGCCCCGAGCGGATCGCCCGCGCGCGAACGCGGTGCGTCCTCTTTTGCCGGCGGAGGGCTCGATGGCGACGGGCGGGTGGGCCCCTCCTCGATGAGACGCAGATCGTCGGCGTTGATGCATCCCTCGCTTCGCACGAGCAGGGCGTGGTGCATCGCATTTTCCAGCTCGCGGATGTTGCCCGACCATCGATGCGCCAAGAGCTTGGCCTCCGCCTCGGGGGTAAGTGGGACGGCCTCGAGCCCGAGTCGGGCCGCGTAGGTCGCGATGAAATACTTGGCGAGCGGAAGGATGTCGCCGGACCGGTCCCGGAGCGGAGCCAGCGTCAAGTGCGCGACGTGAAGCCGGTAAAAGAGGTCCTCTCGAAACCGGCCCTCAGTCACGGCCTGCGCGAGGTTGGCGTTCGTCGCGGCAATGAGACGGACGTCGATGGCGACCGGCCGCCGTGCACCGATGCGGACGATTTCACGCTCCTGCAGGACACGCAGCAGTTTCACCTGCGCCGGAAGGGGCAGATCGGCGATCTCGTCCAGGAACAGCGTGCCGCCATCGGCCGCCTCGAACCAACCGGCCTTGGCCGAGAGTGCACCGGTGAACGCCGCCTTTTCATGCCCGAAGAGCTCACTCTCGATGAGCGAAGGGGCCAAGGCCCCGCAGTTGACCGCGACGAAGGGCGCCTTCGCGCGCATGCTTCGCTCGTGCAGCCGACGGGCGATGATCTCCTTGCCGGTGCCCGTCTCACCGGTGATGAGAACCGTCGCGTCGGTCGGAGCGATTTGCTCGAGACTTCTCAGTAATTCGTGCGAGAGGGGGTCTTCAAAGACGAGAGCTCGCGCACGCGACGGTCGGGCATCGGATCGGGGCAACTGCAGAAGCGGCATGGTCTCACGGGGGGAACGAGTACTATAATAGTAGATGCGCGTCCAGTATAAGAGACGTAGGATGCGGTTCGGTTGAGAACGCACCTTCGGCCGGAGTCGGTTGTGAAGCGCGCGGCCATCGAGCGTCGGGGCTCTTGGCCCCGCGGCAGGTCACCACTCGCGCACTGGGCCTTGGCGCGATGCATGCAGCACAGCATCGGGCGGCGCCGACCGAAGGACGCGCGGGACGAGGAGTCTTTTCGATGAACGTGCCGTTGGTTGCCGATGCGTTTCGCGACGCGCTCGCGCGTTTCGCCTCCGGGGTCACCATCGTCGCGGCCCGGCATCCGAGTGGCCTCGTGGGCTTCACCGCCACGGCGTTCAGCGCGCTGTCCCTTTCGCCGCCGCTCGTTCTTGCCTGTGTCGGAAAGAAGGCGAGCGCGTACGATCGCATCGTCACCTGCGAGCATGTCGGCGTGAGCATTCTCGACGAGCGCCAGGCGCCTATCGCCGCCCAGTTCGCTCGATCGGGCATCGACCGATTTGCCGGCATCCCGCTTTCGATCGGCACGGGCTACGGCGTCCCTCTCATCGAGGGATCGCTTGCTGCCTTGGAATGCCGGCGCCACGCGCTTCACGACGCGGGCGACCACACCATTTTCGTCGCCGAAGTGCTGGCGGCCTCCGTTTCCGCGGGATCGCCGCTTCTGCACTTTGGCCGCCGCTTCGGAGCGTTCGTGGCCGATCCGGCGGCGCGATCGGGGGCAAGCCGAACGATCACCAGGGAAAGGGAACAGGGAGCATGAGTCAACAAATCGTTTTTCTCGCGGGCAGTCCGTCGGCCACGTCGAAGTCGACCCGGGTTGCACGGCAAGTCGCCCAACAACTGGAAACTCGCGGCCTGTCGACCCGATTCTTTTCGCTGAGCGACTTCGATGCGGCCGATTTGCTGTGGGGCCGGGTGGAAACGCCGTCGGTGGCGGCATTTCTGTCCGTCGTCCGGAGTGCCGCCGCCATCGTTCTTTCGACGCCCGTCTACAAGGCCACCTACTCGGCGGGCCTAAAGGCCTTGATCGATCTCATCCCGCCCGACGCGCTCGTCGACCGGCCTGCCTTGGGCATCGCCACGACGAAGCTCGACTCGCACGGCGCCGAGGTTAGCGTTGCCTTTCAGGCTCTCTTTCGCTTCTTCCGCGCGCGCGGGCTGCCGTCGCTCGTCGTCAACGATGCGGAGCTCACAGTGGAGGAAACCGGGGTCGCGCTGACGCGAGAAGCCGAAGATCGTCTGGCCGTCGCCGTTCGCGGCTTGCAGGACGCGGTGGCCCGTCCCGCTTCGGCCGCCAAGACCTGAATCACACTTCCCCCACCCGACGGGCGGGTGCGGGAAGCGCTTCGCATCTCGTCACCGTCGTCGGTGTCGGGAGGGGACCGACGCTGCATCGCGCAGCGTCTGGGCGGACTCTGTTCACGACAGGGCGCGTGCCGTTTGCGCAATCCGGGTCAAGCCGGAGGGGCTCAGGTCCGCGATGGCTCGGGTGAAATTCGGCTGCTCCAGGCCGGAAACGAGGAACGTGAAGCGGTAGGATTTCAGTTGCGCGCTCTCCACTTCCTGGCGCTGCGCCGTGGTGAGTGGGCGCCCGATCGCGCGCTCGAGCGTGCCGATGTCGAACTGCACCTGCTGCTGGAGACCGCCGTCGAGGATCCCGCCGATCTTCAGAAAGTCGTCGATGGCCTGTTCGATTTGCAAAGGCGTCGACTGGCTCGCGAGCTCGGCTGCCACGAGTGTATCGAGCTTCGCATGCTGGGCCTCCTCCTGCCAGTGATGGCGCAAGAGACTCACGAACAAGGGGTCGAGCGATTCATCCGTCTTCACGCTCTCGAGATAGTGACGCTGCGTGAGCCACTCGAGATGCAGGACCAGCAGCGCCACTCCGAGCTCGCTGTGGCCCAAGACCGCGCGGGCAATGGCCGTGGCCGGGCCGATGAATTCGGGTTTCGTCGGCAAGCCCTTTTCGAACTCCTCGGCGAAGCGGTGAAAGAGCACCTGGTGCTTCGCCTCCTCTTCGGCGAACGTGAGCCACGCTCGCACGCGAGCCTTGTCGCCATGAATGTCGTCGCCGGCGTGTCGATGGGCATACGGCAGAATGAATTCCTCGACGAGCTGGAACAAATGGAGATAGGTAGCGCCGCGAATCTGGTTCAATACGAGCTTCTCGCTCTCGCTCAAGGAAGCGATACCGGACACGCCGGCGAGGGCATCGGGCAAAAACGGCTTGGTGAAATCGAGGGTTTTGCCGTTTCCAACCACGTCTTCGACCCGCCAGTGAACACGAACGGCGGCGTCCAGAGCCGAAGCGTACGTGTAGTTGTGTTGAATGGTCATAGGATCTCCCGGTAGCGGTGGGCTTGCGATCGAGACGGCCGGCTCCACGAGTCTCGCCGCGCCGCGAAACGCCCGCCTGTTCGGATCGCCGACGTGCACGCCGTGTGCCGCGCGAAAGGTCGTTTTCTTGAGGGCCGAACCCGGGTTGACCGCTGCCCGAGGATCAACAGTGCCGAAGCACGACGGCTGCTGGCGACGCAGCTGCCTTCGGCAGCGATCCATGCGACGCGACTCGCAGGGCGCCGAGAGCCGCTGCGGCTGGCTGAAGGACCGCTTCGGGCTCTCGTGGCGGATCGTCGCGCGTCGCGGCGAGCCGTCCGCGGCATTCTTCCGCCCGCCTGCGGCCAAGGGGCGCGCGAGACGCCGAGGATCCAACGCCGCTCTCGCGTCGGTGCGCGCCGCTGCGGTACAAGGAAGCTCGTGCACCGCGGGACACAGGAGGTCGCCGATGAACCCCAAGGTGGATGCGTTTTTGAAGCGGCAGGACAAGTGGCGCGCGGAATTCGAGAAACTGCGCGAAATCCTACTCGACAGCGGGCTGATTGAAGATCTGAAGTGGGGTCAGCCTTGCTACGCGCTCGACGGCAAGAACGTCGCGCTCATCCACGGTTTCAAAGAGTACTGCGCCATCCTGTTTCACAAAGGCGCGCTCCTTCAGGACCCCAAAGGCGTCCTCATTCAACAGACCAAGAACGTGCAGGCGGCCCGGCAGATCCGGTTCACGAGCGTCCAAGATGTGACCAAGCTCGAGAAGACGGTGAAGGCCTACGTGCGCGAGGCGATCGAGATCGAGCGCGCCGGGCGGAAGGTGCCGTTCAAAAAGACCGAGGACATCGAGCTGCCCGAAGAGTTTGAGTCCAAGCTCGCTGCGAATGCCAAGTTGCGGTCGGCCTTCGCCGCGCTGACGCCGGGTCGGCAGCGAGCGTACATCTTCCATTTCTCGCAACCGAAGTTGTCGACGACCCGGGCCGCCCGGGTCGAGAAGCACATCCCGAGGATTCTCGAGGGTCTCGGATTGGACGATTAGCGCGGCCGCGGTAGTCTTTGCGCGCATGAAGCTTGGTCGGCCGGGGATTTCACTGATTGCGATCGCTGCTGGGCCGTGGATGGCCTGCACCCAGCAGGGAGCCGGCGGCGCGACGGGAGGCACGGACAACGGAGCATCGGGCAGCACTTCCGCCGCGAGCTCCAGCTCCGATCTGGGCAGTCCCGCGGCCAGCGGCGGATCCTCGACGAGCAACGGCTCTTCGCCGAGCGGCGGCTCTTCGACCACGGCCGGCTCCTCGGGCAGCGGCTCTTCGGCCACGGCCGGCTCCTCGGGCGGCGGCTCTTCGGCCACGGCCGGCTCCTCGGGCGGCGGCTCTTCGGCCACGGCCGGCTCCTCGGGCGGCGGCTCTTCGGCCACGGCCGGTGCCGACGGATCGGCGGCGGGTACTCCTTCGGGAACGGGGGACTCGTCGGTGCCCGGGACTCGCGTCCTGATTACTCCGGACGCGACGGGCCACGTGGATGCCGCGAGTAACTCCTTGGGAATCAACGGCAACTGGTTTACCTACGCCGATACCGCCTCGACCATATCTCCCGGCACGGGGAGCTTCGCGAACGTCGGGGGCAACATGTGTACGCAGGGGACTCTCGTCGCGAGCGCGAGCTCGTACGGCGGCATCGGGTTCGAGCTGAACGACACCGGCGGCCAACAGCCATTCAATCTGACAAAGAACGGCGTCACGGGATTCAGCTTCATGTTGTCGGGAACCCTTCCCACCGGCGGAATTCGGTTTGCCTATGGCAAGAAGGGGGACGACAACGTCTTCTTCGCCACGGTCGATACGATCGGTCTGAACACGGTTCCCGCTTCGGTTCCGCCCCTGGGCCAAGGAGCGTGGGAGACTGCCGAGACCTGGGATCCCACGCTGGTCGCGCTCATTGAATTCCAGATTCCGGGCTCGGCCGCCGCGGCCACTCCCTTCAACTTCTGCGTCTCATCCCTTACCGCGCTCACTCAATAGGTCCGTGACACCTACCCGGATGCCTTTGCGGCGCGGGCGGGGATCAAGGCCGAATTCTGGGCGATGATCTATCGTGCGTGCGCCGGCCCATCGTGAACACCGGTTCCAGCGCATCGTGAACACTCATTCCACCATCGTGAACACCCCTGCGTCGGCGTCCTCGGCGATGTCGGGCAAAGGGGGCGACGCGGC
>JBEKOY010000063.1:0-32829 GCA_049521295.1 Polyangiaceae bacterium
AATGAAAAGGAAAACTAAAAGCAATAACCAGACAGAAGAAAATACGTCATCTAATAAGATCTCGTCCACCGGGATCCGCCGACCCGATCTTTCGACGCTCCGGGCTCGGATTCGCAAGGCCTTCAAGGAGGTCCGCCGAGCTCGCGGGGGACGGGGGCCGACTCGTCGGCTTCCGCTCTATCTGGTGCTCGGACCCCCGGGGTCCGGCAAGACGACGCTGCTCGAGGCGCTCGGCCTGTCGGTGGTACCCGTGTCCGTACCGAACGCGGTGCCGGAAGGACGAGACTCGCCTGCGCCGTTCGACATGTGGTGCTCCCGAGATGCCATCGGGGTCGAAGCGAGGGTGCGCGTCGAAGACGACGAGGGCGCCCGCGACAAGTGGCTCACGCTGCTCGATGAACTTCGACGCTTCCGTCCCCACCAACCCGTCAACGGAGTGCTGCTCACGGTGAGCGCGGCGGAGATCGTGTCTGCAGACTGGGCCGCGCGCGGAACTTCCAAGCAGCTTCGGGCACGAATCGACGACGTGGTCGATCGTCTCGAGACGATCGTGCCCGTCTATGTCGTATCGACCCTGGCCGACCGAATTGCGGGCTTCCTCGAGTTCTGGGGGGGATTTCCAAAGCCGGATGATTCGACCTGGGGCGCTTCGTTCTCGCCTGACGACGAGCCACTCGGCGTCCAAGCGTCGAAGGCGGTGGAGCGGGAATTCGACATTCTCGCCCAACCGCTACGGGCGCGACTGATCGATCAGTTGCCTCTGGAGGGTGACCCGCAGAGGCGGGTACGGCTGCTGCGATACCCGCTCGAATTCCGCTCGTTGACCTCGCCGGTGGCTCGACTCGCCGAGACCCTTTGCCGACCCGGACCCGCCCTTCAGGGTCCGCTTTTCCGGGGCTTCTACTTCGTCAGCGCCGGGGCGCCGGCGGCTCTCGCGGCTCACCCGACGGCGACCGCGTACGATGGGGCACCCGGGAATTCGACCCAAGCCCGCGGGCGGTCGACTCCGCGATTTTTCCTGACGGACCTCTTTCGATCGGTCATTTTGCCGGATCGAAATCTCGCCGGTCGATCCCCGAGCGGCAACCGCAAACATGCAAGCACGGATCTGCGGGTGTCGCTCGTTGCGCTCGCGGTGGCCCTGTTCGTGATCGGCCCGGCGCTCGCCAGCTTCGTGCACAATGCCGAGCTCGCAGATTCGGTGCAAGCCGCGGCCAACGCGCTGGCCGTGGCCGATCCCTCCAGTACCCCCGGCACGCGCAGCGATCCGATCGAACCGGCGCTCGATGCGCTGAACCGATGCGAGAGCGAAGCCCATACCCTCGGCATCTCCGGCTGGTTCGGGCCGCGCGCCGCGCGCGATCTGCGCGAGCCCTTGGACCAAGCCTACGTCGGCAGGCTGCATGCCTGGATGTCGCACCGACTCCGTCGAGAACTCGAGCGGCGTCTCGACGCGATCACCTCGGGTCACGGTTTGCCCGACCTGCCATCCACCATCGACGACGACACTCCACTGCACCAGGCCTACGAAACCGTGAAGCTCTTCGCCGTGCTCAGCCAGCCGAAAGGGCGCGCCAAGACAGAATGGGCCGCCCAACATCTCGCGGGTGCGTGGAGATCCATTCTGCCCGACGGCGAGGCCGTGCCCGAAGAGCGCCTGAACGAGCACGCCCGCAATTACCTGGCCGCGCTCGACGCGAATCCAGGGTTCGCTTGGCCCGCGGGCCGCCCGCTCACGTCGGCCCGCGACCGGCTGCGTCGGCTCGACGTCCGCGGGATGCCTTATCGCCGAATCCTGTTGGCCGCGGGCGAAGCTCCCGCAGTGCGCGCGAGTGCTGTGTTCAGCCCCACTTCGATCGAGTTTCTGGCCTCGCGAGGCGACGTTCAAGTGCCGGGACCGTTCACGGCATCCGGCTGGCCGAAGGTTCGCGAGGCTCTCCATTCACCCGCCCCGCTTCCCCAATCGGTCTACGTCGAGCGCTGGGTCCTCGACGACGCGAGCCTGCCCGCAGACGACCGGGCGTTGCGCCAGCAAGTCCTGCAGGAGTACTTCGACGAATACGTCCGGCGCTGGATGTCGTTTCTCGACGAGCTGAAGGTGAAAACTCCCGGCGACGTGAGTGTGGCGAAGGCGGAGCTCGCGGCATTCAAGGAGGGCGACGGCTTCTACCGGACGCTGTTCGATCAGTTCAAACAGAACGCCATTCACGACGACGAACCGGCTCCTCGGGAGACAAGCATTCTCAACCGGATTCCCTGGCTGTCCTCCGAACCCGATGCGGCGGCGAAGGCATCGGCCCCGTCTCCGGTCGAACGGAGCTTTCGGCCGCTTTTGATCTTCGCCGGCGACGTGGGGGCGGACAGAAAAGGATCTCCAGGCTCGACGGCGGCCCTCGACACCTACCTTGCAATTCTCGACAAGCTGAAGGCGGCGCTCGACGCGCCGCCCGATCCGAAGCCCATGAGCCTCGACGCCCGCAGCCCCTTCACGGAAGCCAGCACCGGCGTCGCCGCGCTGCTCGACGGAGTCGAGGAGCCGGCGCGGAGTCGGCTCTGGCGCCTGCTCATGCCTCCGGTGATGGGCGGCGTCATGGCGGCCAAGGCAGAGGGGGTTACGGCGCTGTCGGGCGATTGGAAGTCCGCCGTTTGGACCGCCTGGGATCAGAAGCTGAGGCAGCGGTTTCCTTTCGCGCGATCGGCGCATGCGGAGCCGGCCAATTTCGGTGACTTCGGAACGTTTTTTCGTCCTGACGGCATTCTGTGGGGATTCGTCCATGCGCACCTGGCCGACTGGGTCGAGGAAAACGGAGAGGCCCGGTACATCGCCAAGCAGGGGGCCGATTCGCTGACGCCCGACCTGCTGGCGTGTTTGACTGTGGCTCAGGAAATCACCGATGCGTTCTTCAACACGGGTGAAGATCCGGGGTTCAAGCTTTCGGTGCAGGCGGACTGGACGGCGGCGAACGTGACGGCGGCGAAGTTCTGGGTGGGGTCGAAGGACACCGCGTTGCCCAAAGCCGAGTGGGCAGGCCCCATGCGCTGGTTCGGCGAAGACGTCCGCGTGGAGTGGCAACAGGACGGTCGGCCCACCGAGGAGCTCGGACGGCATTCGTTTTCGCTTTTCGACCTGTTCGACCATCTCGGCGGCCTCAAGCCGTCGCAAGCGAGCCGTTCGATCTATACGAGCGACTGCCCTCCGCTGACGCTCAAGTTGCGGCCGGAGGGCAAGGTCGACGCGTTCCGGTCGGACTTCTTTTCTCGCCTTCACTGCCCCGAAGAGGTCCGAGTGGTCAAGCCCTGACCCTGCCGAACTTTCCCGCTCGCCCGCGCGGCGCTAGGCTCGATCACGGCTATGGCGCTCGGCGTTCGTGTTCATTTTCGATCCCGTGACGGCGGCCTGCAGGGCGAACGGGTGCTCCGACAAATGCCCGTGCGCATGGGTCGCAACGCGATAAACGATTGTGCTCTCGGGCACCCGTTCATTTCGGATTTTCACGCCGTGCTGGATCTCGTTGACGACCAGCTCTGCGTTCGCGATTTGAACAGCAGAAATGGGGTGTACGACCGCAACATGGTGCGTCTGCCGGCCGGGCGATCCGTACCACTCAGTGCACTCGGCCATACCTTCGTGATCGGCCGCACCGTCGAGGTCTGGGTCGAAACGTTCGAGGAGAGTCGAGACATCGGACAACGCGCGTCGTCGTTTCACGGAGCGGTGCTGGGGAACCGAGCCGCGATGGCCGGAGGATGGGGCGGCCCGGGCGACGCCGCCGGCTCGGCGCTTGAAAACTCCTTCCCCGCGCGAGCGCCCGGCGCCGGTTCTCAGAGTATCGTGGCCTTGCCGCCGCTCTCCATCGGGGAGCGATCCTCGGGCGAGCGACCCCCGCCCTACGTTGCACCCGCTGGCGGTGCACCGGCCGCCGGGCACGCCAGTTTGCCTGGGCTGTCGCCCTTGCCCGCCGCGTCCGCGTTCGGTCTTGCGCCTTATGCGTCGCCCGGGAATCGTCCATCGCCGCCGCCCCAACGTCGGGACGCCGCAGCCCGAGCGGATGCCGGGCGCAGCACGCAGCACTTGTCGATGAGCGCGGAGCTCCTCGCGCTTCTCGGGCTCCGAGAGCTCGCGTCGTCGCTGGTTCCCGGCGTACCGCTCGAAACGACGGGCGACATCGCACGACTGGTCACCAAGCTGCACGATCTGGTGGAAGTATTCTGTCGCTGCTTCGTACCGCTTCGCGACGCCCGTCTGGCCCCGTCGCGGCGGGGCGGCGGCGCGTCGGCGAGCGCGCTTCGGGTCGAACGCGCGGCGGACCCCGCCGCGCTCGCGGCCTCGCTGCTCGACTGGCGCAACCACGATTACGACGCGCCCGACGTGATCGAGAGCGCTCTGTCCGACGTGGTCATGCAGCAGACCGCGATGGTCGACACAGTGATGCACGGCGTCGAAGGCCTGCTCGACGAGATCTCGCCCGACGCCATCGAACGCGCGGTCAAGGAGGACGCGGGAATGGGCGCGGTGTTCAGCCGCTACCGCGCGCTGTGGCTGGCTTACCGAGAGCGCTTCGACCACCTCGCCGACGAGAGACGGCGGATCGACACGATCCTGGGCCCCGAGCTCGCGTCCGGTTACCGAGAGCACCTCGCCCGACAAGGGAAAACCGGACCCTGAGCGGATCGCGCCCGACCGCGACCTCGAGCCCGACCGCGACTACCCCGACCCCGACCCGCGACCCCGACCCCGACCCGCGACCCCGACCCCGACCCCGACCCCGACCCCGACCCCGACCCCGACCCCGACCCCGACCCGTCGTCACGGAGTGGGGACCTGGGACCATAGCGAGTCTTGCTGCGCGACGAGCCGGCCATCGTCGCCCAGGACGAACACGCGATCGCCTTCCGCCTTGCGAACGTCCTCATCGTTCGCGTCGCGCACTTGCAAGCGTTCGTGGACGCGCGCAGTCAGTTTGTCGAAAACGGGAGGATCGGTCGTGAGTCGATATTGAACTCGGCCGAGACCCTTTTGCGTACCGTACCGGATGCGCTGCGCGGGCGATCCGACTTGGGCCACGAGCTGACCGCCGACCATCACGTAGAACGTGATCGTGCTCTCGCACTCCGCGTCGACCTTCACGTCCGCGCAGCCGTCGTCGTCGGCTATGACCACGCGGGCGGCCCCGAGCCGGGAGAGGGCGAAGCGCGAGTGACGCGCGGTGCCGCGATAGTTTCCGATGGCATAGACGTCGACTTCGGAGGCACGCGGCCGCACAAGTGCAAGGGGCCCCTCGGCGAGGGGCTCGCCAATCCGGAAGGCGCGCAACCACACGCCTTGTACGCCGTCTTCGCCGGACACCACGACAGCGTCCTCCGTCGTAGTCGGCGCGGACGATGCCTGCATGCCTCGAAAAGGCTCAGCGTGCGTCTCTCCCACGCAATCGACGTCGCTCGGATTGAATGCGACACCAAAGCCGTGGAAGCCCGGAAACACCACACTCCAATAAGCATCCGGATGGGGCAATCCGGCGTCGCTCATCTCGCCGGGCGCCAGAGCTTTGCGACAGATGGCAATCGGAACGTCGAGGCGCGCCTTGTCTTCGAGCCGCGACACGGGCGCCCGGGTCGCGCACGCGCCCGCAGCGACCCCGAACAGAGTGCCGACTCCCCCCAGCCGCCGCAGCCATTTCGCGGCCATGTCAGAGCACCTCCACGCGACGAAGAATTTCGAGGAGCTCTCCCGAAAGGCGCGACAAGTTCTCCTCCGAGGTGACGATTTGCACGAGCACGACGCGGTGATCGCCGCGCAGCAGGATCTCACGGCTGCGGCTGAGAACCTTCTCCTTGCTCTCGATCTTGCGATCGATCGTGTACGCGCGACCCTGGTTGGTCCCCGTCGCCATGGGTACACGCTGCCCCACGGCCGTCGCTCCGTTGGCCGTCACGTCGGCCTCGTAGTGCGCGAGGATGTCGCGCCAGGATTTACCGGGCGAGTCGGAGCGCTCGTAGATCGCGAACGAATACGCGTTGGGAGAGACGTACCGGACAAACGATTGGCCCGGCTCTATGCCCGCGTCGCGGATCGTCCAGCGCGGGGGACGCGTGAACCGAACGCCGTCACGAAGAACCGAAACGCCCATCCAGCGACCCCCGTCCACCATGGCTCCGTCGAGCGCAGGGTACGGCCGCTCGATGTCCGGATTCGTCGTGACGTCGACCGGGGCGGCGCTGACGGCGGAGCCCGATGGGTCGAACACCGTACTCGCGCCGGTCGTCGAGGCACCCCCTCCGCACCCGGTTGCCGCAAGAGCCCAAGCGAAGAGCATTCGGGTCACGCCAAGCCGCCTCAGGGGTCGTCCACGACGCGGACGACGACGAACACCCCGCGAACCGGCGGACGGCGGGGTCACGGCTCCGCGTACCCACCCGGCACCACGAAGGCGTCGCCGGAATCGACGAACGTGAATGTGCCCCAGCAGGCGAGCCGGGTCTTTGCGGCAAACGCGAGATTGTCTTCGTCCGCACCCGACGGGCCGAGCACGGCGAGATTGGACCGATGTAGCCCCCAGCCACCCGCTCCGCGCTGCAACAGTGCGTCGTACAGCGCCCGACCCGCTTCGTCCGCGGAAGGCAGAATCGCGACTCGCAACGGGACCGATTGCGACGTGCCCGGACTCGTGACGAAAACGAACACGAGGTCGGGCTTGTGAGCCTCGACCGGCTGACGTTCGACGCGGGCATCGATTTGCTGGTCGTGGAGGAAGGCGACCAAGTTCGTCTCGTTGAGAACGCGATAATCGGCGTGGAGATCCGACTGCGCGCAGACGTCGGGACGCCACTCGAAAGCGCCCGGTCCCGAACCACCGGGGCGGTCGACCACGTAACGGCGATAATCCGGGCCGGGTGGCATCTGCGAGGGAGCGCCGGCGCAGCCGATCAGTGAAGCCATCATGGCGAACACCGCGCATCGCGTGAACATGGCGGCGCGAGGCTACCTGAGTCCTTGTCGGGCTGCCATTCATCAAGACGGCGACCGATGGCCCCCTCGCGAGCCATCCCGCCGGCGCCGGCACTTCGAGGAACCCTCATGGCGCGCCTCCATCGGACCGCCCAGCCAGCCGCTCGAGGCGATCGGCGACGGCGCGCGCGCTCATCTTCGCCTTGTACACGTAAAGGGCACCGGGCAAGTCGCCGTCGAGCACACCCTCGCTGACGCGGAGGCGGGAGCTCACTGCGAACAAGATGCGTTCAGGCAATCCGGCTTCGACGAGCTCCACGCGTTTCCAAACGGCGGCGCGGCTCCAGTAGCCGAGGACCTCCAGGTAGATGCGATCGCGCGCGGCGCCGATCGCCTTTCGTTCGAATACGAGATCGGGCACCGAGAGACCGACGCCAGGAAGATCCAAGATGTCTATGTTGACCGAGACTCGCCAAGGGGTTTCGAGCCCCTTGAAGCTCTCCACGAGCGCTTGCACCTCGTCGGGCAGGGCGGCGGACGCATCCGCTTGTGAGGGCGGCCCAGCGCCCCAAGCCCCGCTCGCAAGGCGAAAGGCGAGCGGAACGCGCTGTTTGCCCCAGCGCACGTCGGCCTCGAGTTTCCATGCATCACAGTGATCGAGAACCGGTAGGACAAGAGCCAGCTGCAAGCCATATTTCGTCACGGACTCGAAGAGGCTAAACGGACCATCGATGACGATTCGGTGCCCGTTGTGCGTCTTCTCGATCGTGTGGAGCAGGCGCAGAAACTTCAGCTTCCGGAAGAGCGCCCGAAGGCCACCGGCCGCCGAACAGCGCACGTCGACTTGGACCTTTACGGCACGCAGCAAGACCGCCTGCGCCTGGGCCTGCTCGTAGCATGTGACGAGTTCGGCGGCCGACGGAGCCCTGAACGCGGTGAGGACATGGGCGCCCCTCAGATCGGCGAAGAGGGCCCGCTCAATCGCCTCGGCCGAGCTGCCGCGCCGAGCGGCCACCTGGGCGAGGATCGCGTCGCAAGCGAGGACAGCTCCCGGCGGAAGGCAGGCGCGCGCGGCACTCGCAAGCGAAAACACTTCGCGGCGAGTTCCTGGGGGATCCGCGGCATCGCTCGCATCGAACTCACAACGGTCTTCGATCAGCTTGACGAGGCCATCTCTCAATCGATGTTCTCGCGGACCGACGTCGATCGCCTCGAGAGCGCCGATGAGCTCCTCTCGGGCGGACCCCACGAATGCAGACGTGGTCGCGACGAGCTTCTCGGCGAGGGCGGCGGCCCGCCGACGGCCGGCGGCGTCGAGCGCGACGATGCACAGATCGCCGCCCCGCCGACGGGCATTCACGAGATCAGCGGTAAGCACTGTGCTCTCGACGGCGCTCGCTCGTGTACGTTTCGGCGGTCGCGTCCGTCACGAGCTCGTAAAGCACGGCGCGCTTGCCCTCCTTCTTGCGCAGGATTCGCCCGAGCCGTTGCACGTGTTCGCGCACCGATCCGCTGCCGGAGAGGACCACCGCGACGTTTGCATCGGGCACGTCGACTCCTTCGTTAAGCACCTTGGAGGTCACCACCGCGTGGTACGTCGCGTCCGCGAGCCCAGCCAAGATCGCGCTTCGCTCTCGAACCTTCGTCTGGTGGGTGATCACCGGGACCAGAAATCGCCGGGCGATCGCGTACGCCGTGGCGTTGTCCACCGTGAAGAGGATCGCCCGGTCGGTGCGGTGCGCATGGAGCAGGTGCTTCAGGTATTCGAGCTTCGCCGAGGGAGCGAAGGCGAGCTCGCGCTGCCTGCGGTACGCCTGCATCGCTCGCCGGCCTTCGGCGCTCTGGGAGGACTGCAGGATGAAAGCGCCCCAGCCGGAGGGGTCGCTCATGCGGATGCCGCGCCGTTTCACGAACGCGCGGTAGATCGCGCGCTCGCGGTCATGCTCGGCGCGTTCCTCGGGCGCCAGTTCGATAGAAACCCGCACGGTCTCGTACTCCGCGAGGTAGTCGCCCGAGAGCTCTACGATGTCTCTCCGGTACACGACCGGTCCGATGAGAGTGGCGAGGTCGGCCTCGCGGCCGTCGCTGCGTTCCGGCGTTGCGGTCAGACCCAGCCGATACGGCGCGAGGCAACCCCGCGCCGCCAGGGCGTAGCCGGAGCTCGGCAAGTGGTGGCACTCGTCGAAGACGACGATCCCGAAGCGCGACCCCATGTGGTCCATGTGAATGAACGCGGAATCGTACGTCGTGACCGTGAGCGGCTGCACGTCGTGCTCTCCGCCACCGACGAGTCCGATGCGCACGCCAAAGGTTGCTCCCAGGAGGTCGAACCACTGACGCACCAAGTCGAGCGTGGGCGCGACCACGAGCGTACTGCGCCTCTTGGCATCGATGGCCATCAGGGCAACGTGGCTTTTGCCGGATCCAGTCGGAAGGACGACGACGCCGCGGCCGCGCTGCGAGCCCCACGCCGAGAGCGCCTCGCTCTGATAGGGACGCGGCTCGCGATGCACCCGCGCGCCCCCGTCGAGCGAAGAGTACCGCCGCGCGCCGTCCTCGTACGGAGTGCTCGACCCGACCAGGGCGCGGACGACATCGCCGTAGGCAACGGCCGGTGCCCGGTGGCACCGGGTCCGCTCGTCCCACGCGCATGCGCTCGGCACGGCGACCGTCTGGGGCCAGTTTCTCACCTCGATCGTGCCGGACGCGAACGACAGCGAGACCACGCGCCATCGGTAGCACTCTGCCCGGTCACGTGCAGGACGAACTCGTCACCGGTCGAAGCGCCGAGGGAGATCGCCGCAATTCGGCGCTCACCTTACCGGTGCCGGAGCGACCGGAACCGCCAGGGCGCCGACCCGGTTCGCGACCACGACGTGGGGGGGGGGCGGGTCAAGATCCCAAACGAGGCCGAGTGCAGCGAAGACCCGAAGCACGTAGTAGGTCGGATCGAATTCCCACCAAAAGAAGCCCTGGCGAACCGATCGTGGATAATGGTGGTGGTTATTGTGCCACCCTTCGCCCATCGTCACGAGCGCGAGAACGGCGCTATTTCGGCTGTTGTCGGTAGTCCGGTAGCGTCGCCGCCCAACCATGTGGGACAGGGAATTGATCGTAAATGTGCCGTGCCACAGAAGCGTGGTCGATACGAAGAACCCCCAGACGAGGGCGAACGGTCCGCCGACCAGAAACAGGCCCACCCCCAGCGCCGTCGGCGGCACCCACCAAAAGCGATTCAGCCAAACGAGCTCGGGATACTTCACGAGATCGCGCACGCGCGCAGTTTCGGTCGACTCGTACTTGTCGGACAGAATCCATCCCAGGTGACCCCACCAAAACCCCTCCCGCAGGACCGAGTGAACATCGCCCGGTTGATCCGAGTGCTTATGGTGGGTGCGATGGTGACTGGCCCACCATACGACACCCTTCTGAGAGCTCGTCATCGCCAGAACCGCCAAAAGCGACTGCATGACGCGGCTCGTCTTGAACGCGCGGTGCGAGAAGTAGCGGTGATAGCCCGCTGTCACACCGAACATGCGTACGTAGTAAAGGCACAGCGCGAGGCCCAATCCGAGCCAGGACCACCCGAGCGCGACGACACCGATGAGGGCTGCGGCGTGGACGGCGAAGAACGGCGTGGCCCGCGCGACGTTGAGGCGACGCAGCGCTCGCTCGTTTTGGGGCAATTGCATGGATCCCACGCTACCTCGGCGCGTGTCAGGGATTCGTCACGCCAAGAACACGAATTGGCCTGAATCGAGCGGGCCGTGGAGCCGGAGGTCGGGGTCGGGGCCGGGGTCGAGGTCGCGGTCGCGGTCGGGGTCGCGGTCGAGGTCGAGGTCGGGGTCGAGGTCGAGGTCGCGGTCGAGGTCGGGGTCGAGGTCGGGGTCGATGTCGAGGTCGAGGTCGGGGTCGAGGTCGAGGTCGAGGTCGCGGTCGCGGTCGCGGGGTCGGGGTCGGGGGTTCGCGGGTCCGGGCCGAGTTTGGGGATCCGCGGGGTCGGTCGATCAGCGCAGGCGGGGAGCGGGCATTCCGAAGTACTGCTTCACGTGCGCGACCAGCTGTCGATCCGTCGGATGGTCCACCGTCTCACTGCCAACGATCTTCGGTTCGATCGCTCGATCGTGATCGTGGACATACGACAAGAATTGAACTTTCGCCGTCGAAGGCCCCAAGACAAGGATTTCGTCGAAACCGTCGAGAGCGCGTGCGGTGTCGCGAAACAACGCCCGCAGGTCGTCCGGATGGTTGTGCTCGGCCGTACCCCCCTTCGGATGTCGGTGAATGTGCCGATGGGGTGAATGAAGGGTCGCCTCGTCGAAGCCGTCGGCTTGCACGTGAAAAATGCGAGCCTCTTGGTGATCGATCCAAACTGCCGCGTGAGTGGTCATGGCCGTCGGCCGTCTTACTACGCAAAGCGATCGCGGACCAACTGTGGCTCGGGAACGCGTGTTGCTTGCTGAATGGATCATGGCGCAGCAGGATTCGGACCGGTCGGTCGACTTGCCCGTGCGAAGCTTGGAAATTTTCGAGGGAAACGGCAGAAGCGCGCGAGCCCTGCGAGTCTTTTGTCCCACCCGAAACGCCTCGACCGACACGAGCGATTGCGCGAGGTGCCCCTTCCTCCATTCCGTGTCGGATACGAACGTCTCGTGCGCACCCGCCGGCGTTGCGCCCACGCCCGAGTCGGCACTCGACGGACCCCTGTTTCTCGGCCCGGATGCTTTGGCCAAGCGCACGCCGGTGGGCGCCGTGTGCGCCGCTCACTCGGTCGCCGTACACGTCGACGTCTCCGTCGCGCGGGCACGCCTGCTGCTCGACCGCAACCCGCAGGTCGTCGTACTCTCCGCCAACGACGAGGTTCGCGGCACCCTCTCCGCCACCGAGCCCGCGGACGGACTCAGTTCGCTCGGTGAGCTGGCGGCCGACGGTCCAGTGCTTCGGGAGTCTGCCCCCTTGATCCACGCGATCGATCGGATGGTGCACGGGCACATGCGGTTCCTGGCGGTAACTCGGGAGGATCGTCGCTTCGTGGGCCTCATTTCGGATCTCGACGTGCTGCGATGGGTTGCAAGGCGACGGACGCCCGGTCAACGCTGAACGAAGGGCGCCGGTTCACGGCGTGGTCGAGCGGCCACGATGTCGCCGACATCCGCCTGTTGGCGCGGGATCTCGGTGCGCGGCTGACCCGAGTGCCGCCGCACGATGGCATCGACCTGCGAGCGCTCGAGGGTCTCCCGGGTCAGAAGGTCTTGGGCGATCGCATCAGGCGTCGCGCCGCGCTCCTCAGCTCAAGTGGCACCCGGCGGCGGAATATGGTCGAGGCGATCGCGCAACAGCGCGGCAATTCGCTCCTGCGCCGATGCGTCGGACACGGCCGCTGCGCGGAAGCGCAGGCCCCCGCGCGACAGATGAGGCAAAAACGTCGACGGAGGCGTCGACCCCACCGAGATGAGCTCGAGGACGCGTGCCCGGACGCTCGGGCAAGGCTCCGTATAGACAACCGCATCCCGCTCTCCGGGCGCGCCGCCGACGATCAGGAGAAACCCCGGAGCATCGGGGGCTTGGCTACAGCCCTGCTCGTCGAGCGGCCAATCGTCGGTCCACGCCACTTCCGTCGCTTCATCCCAATGAGGAAACGCGGCCGGATGATGGGTGGGCAAGCCGAGAACGGCCCGAAGCAAATCCAGGGTCGACAGCATGCCCACGGCGACCCCTGCGCCGTCGACGACAACCAGGTGGTGCCGGTCGGTGCGCGCCAGTTGGCGCGCCGCGTGGTCGATCGTGGTGGAGGCGTCGACGCAGATCGCGGGCTTGCTCATGCGTTCGCCCGCAAGGCCCTTGGCATCGAATAGGTCGCGCAGCGAGACGACCCCGATCGGCCGATTGGCGTCATCGACCACAGGAACGGCACCTACACGAAACGACTGGAGCAGATCGCGAACCTCGAGCAGCGAGGTCTCGGATCGGACCGCGAGCAGTTCGCGATTCATGATCTCGGCGACGTTGCGGGCCATGTCTCGCGGAGACGCAAGACGCAGGCCACTGCGCGGATCCCAGCCGCCATAGAGTCGGCCGCGGCAAGTCTTGCGTCCTCGTGCAAGCTCGGCAGGGCCGGCCGATCCCAATTCGCCTCGCCGTGGCGTCACCGCGATTCGGGCGGCCTCACCGTCGTGCGCTGCATCGTAATTCCGTATTCGTGCAGCTTGTATTGAATTTTCCGGACGCTGATGTCCAGCATTTGCGCCGCCTGCGAGGTCCTGCCGCTGCAGGCCTCGAGCGTGGCCAAGATGAGGTGTCGCTCGACCTCTGCCAGCGTGGAGCCCGGGATGCGGACGCTCCCGCGAGGCAGAGCGCCGACGCCGGCGGGCAGGTGTTTGGCGGTGAGTCGCACACCATCACACAAGACGACGGCGCGCTCGATGACGTTTTCCAACTCTCGGACATTGCCGGGCCATCGGTACCCGGTGATGCGCTCGACGGCGTCATCGGCGAAGCCGTCGATCGATTTGCCGTTCTCCGTTGCGAACCGCCGAAGAAAATGCGTCGCCAGCGGAAGCAAATCGCTCGGGCGTGCCCGAAGCGGAGGCATCTCGATGTTGACGACGTTCAGGCGGTAGTAAAGGTCCTCGCGAAACTTGCCCGCAGCCACTTCGGCCGGAAGCTCGCGGTTGGTAGCGGCGATGACCCGCACGTCGACTTTCAGCGTTTCGTTGCCGCCGACGCGCTCGAAGGTCCTCTCCTGCAGAAATCGCAGAAGCTTGACTTGGACCGCGGGAGAGATTTCGCCGATCTCGTCGAGGAAGAGCGTGCCGCCGTCGGCCTGCTTGAAGCGGCCTTCGCGCCGCCCGGCCGCGCCCGTGAAGGAGCCCTTTTCGTGGCCGAAGAGCTCACTCTCGAGAATCGTCTCCGCGAGCGCCGCGCAGTGGAGCTTGACGAAGGGCGCGCGCGCGCGGGGGCTGTTCTCGTGAATGGCCTGCGCGACGAGCTCCTTGCCCGTACCGCTCTCGCCCGCGATGAGGACACTGGCCTTGCTCGGTGCGACTTGCTCGATAATGTCGAAGACCTCCTGCATCGCCGGACTCGAGCCGATGATGTTGTCGAAGCGAAGGTGCTCGGTCAGCCGTGTCCGAAGCTCGGTCGCCTCGTCGCGCAAGTGGCGCCGCTCGATCGCGCGGCGGATCACCAGCACGAGCTCTTCGATTTGCAACGGTTTGGTCAGATAGTGCTCTGCCCCCTCGTGCATGGCGCGAACGGCGGTCTCGACGTCCGCGAAGGCGGTGACGAGCACGACGATGAGATCGGGGACGACCTCGCGGGCCTGGCGAAGCAGCTCGATGCCGTCGAGACCGGGCATGCGCAGGTCGGTGACGAGCACGTCCGGCGCCGTTTCCTGCACGCGGGCAAGTGCCTGCAACCCGTCCTCCGCGACGGTCACATCGAACCCTTCGTCCGCGAGCAGAGTCGATAGCCCGCTTCGGGCACTGGCCTCGTCGTCAGCTACGAGGACGCGAACGCGCGTTTGCGGCTCCATTTCCTTATTTTCCGTATCGGTTTATTTTCGTGCAGAATTTACGTGAAGGCGCAATCAGCGCGCCGCATCCCCGCGAAGGCACTCGGGAAAGCCGCTCTTGTATCACGATAGCGGGTGCACCCAGCACGGATCGGGCCGCCTCGCAGCGGATGCGCCGCATCACTCCAAGGCATCGGCGCTGCCTTCACCGGCCGTGGCCTGGGGCTGCGCGGGAATACGAACGGTGAACACGGTGGAGCCCGGGCGACTCTCGAACCATACGTCTCCCCCGTGATCGGTGACGATACGATGCACGATGGATAGCCCGAGGCCGGTGCCGCGTTCCTTGGTGGTGTAAAACGCGTCGAAGATCGGTGCGGCCGAATCCAGCACACCGCTGCCGCTGTCGGCCACGTCGAACTCGACATGGTGCGGCAAGCGACGCACCCGGACAGCGACGCGCCCGCCGGGGCCGACCGCGTCAAGGCCGTTGCGCACGAGATTCACGATCACCTGCTTGATCCGCTCGACATCCAGCTTGGCCGCGGCCGGCATCGGAAATGGCTCGACTTCGAGCACCTTGTTTTGCGCGTCGGCCTCCGGGCCAAGCAGCAATCCGACGGATCGAGCGATCTCGTTGGCGTCGACGTCCACGAGCGCCAGCGGGCGCGGTCTTGCGACCTCCAAAAAATCCGTCACCAGCGCACTCAGCCGTCGAATCTCGGAACGCAACACGTCGGTCGCTTCACGGGCCGCCGGGGGGACGCCGGGAGTTCGGGCGAGCGTGCGATCGAGGACCGACAAGTGCAGGTTCGCGCCGTTGAGAGGGTTGCGAATCTCGTGCGCGAGGCCCGCAGCCAGAACGCCCGTCGCGGCGAGGCGCTCATTGTGACGTGCTCGTCGCTCAAGCTCTCTCTCGTGGGTCAAGTCGATGCCCACGACAACGACGGATCGACCCCCCTCGGCGTGAGAGTGGCGTACGGTCGCGTGCCACCGCAGCACGCGCGGCCTCCCTGCCCGGGTGCGAATATCGGCCTCCATTTGGACCGGCAGCCCATCCGACCCGCCGAGCCACTGCGCCCGCACGGTCGCGGCCCGGTCGCCGAAGAGCAACACGAAGACATTGCCGGCGGCGAGCTCGTCGAAGGCGTAGCCCGTCGTACGCTCCGCCTTGCGGTTGGCGAAGACGAGCCGCCCGCTCGGATCGAAACGCAGCACGACGACGTCGGCCCCTTCCAACACGTCGCTCAGTGGCTGTGGAGGCGCAGCGATCGCGGGGTGATCCGCTCCGCTCTCCAGAGCGCGGAAGCGTCCGATTCGCTCGGCGAAGTCGTCTTTGTAACTTTCGACCAGGATCGCCAGATCGAGGTCGCACACGCGAACGACGGCCAAGTTCACTTCGCGATTCGCCTCGCGATCGCCGGCGAAGCCGTCGGCCACCACGCGCAACAAGGCGGCTCGGACGCGAGACATCGCGGCGATGACATATCGGACCGGAAGGCCGGCACGGACATGCGCGTGCCCGATGCGCGCCCGGCCGTCCATGTAGGTCGCGTCGTACGGACCGGACAGAAGCTCACTGAGCCATACCTTAAGAGAGCCTTTGAGGCGCCGCGCCTGAGCTTCGTCTCGCAGAACGGCGAAGGCCCCCTCGTGGGTCCGGATGAGCGCATAGAACTCGTCGGCGATCGCCTCGAAGTGGGGCTTCGCGATCGGGTGCAGGCGCTGGAGAGCCGCCGCATCGGCTTCGGAAAAGCCGATGTAGCTTTGCATCTCGCCGAGTAAACCTGGATCCATCGAATAGCCCTTACGCGCGGCGCACGGTTTGCGCGCCTCGGCGAAAATTTCCGATTGCATTCTGCGGCGGCGGCGAGCGCGACGGAAACGTCATCGCGCCGGCACACTTGCGAAACGCATCGCATCGAGCGCCTGCCAGACCCTCGCGGTGAATGTCAACGGCGGCTGGCGGCTCACGCCTTGCCGTTGCTCTCAAGAGTCAGGCCACCGGTCCCGCAGCGCTCTCGGGCCGGCGGCGGCCGGATGGTGGCCGGACCATTGCATCGGTCCACAAGGCATGAGTCCCGCCCCCACCATCCGGCACATTCTGGTCCCTCACGACTTCAGCGACACGGCGGAACGCGCCCTCGCCTACGGCGTCGCGCTCGCGGAAAAGTTCGGCGCTCGGCTCACAGTGCTCCACGCGTACGAAGTTCCTGCGTATGCCTATCCCGACGCGTTCGTCGCGAGCTTCGACTTTTCTTCGGAAATCGAGCGCGCTGCGGCGAGCTCGCTCGAGGACATCAAGGCGCGGATGATTCCCGCGAACACGAAGGTCGATTTGTCGCTTCGGCGCGGCGTGCCCTGGGTGGAGATCACGTCGGCCGCGGCGGAGACGAAGGCGGACCTCATCGTGATGGGGACCCACGGCCGTCGCGGCATCGCTCGCGTGTTGCTCGGAAGCGTTGCGGAGAAGGTCGTTCGGACGGCGCCGTGCCCCGTTCTAACGGTGCATCTGCCGGACAGCGAACCGCCGAAGGCCGCCGCAGCCCAAAGGGGTTGATCTCCCAACCCACCTTCTCAGTGCGCTGACCGGCATGACTCCGGCCGACGGGAGCCAACCGACTCTGACGCTGGCCGACTTGAAGATCCCCGAGGACGTGCCGCTGACCGTCCCGCGGACAGCCCGGTGCCGATTGAAAGAGGAGGCGAAAGTCCGGCATCGGGCCGCTCGACTATGGCAGACTCGGTCGACCGTGGAGCCCGGACTCGACCCCGCCACCCCGCAGCCGCCCGAGGACGACGAGGTACCCGACAATCCGTTCGGGCTCTTGCCCATCATCGTGCTCGTCGTGCTGGTCGCCGGCGGCCTGCTGGTCGCATTCCGCCTCCGCGACGCATCGAGCATACAGGACTGCGTCTGGTCGGGACGGAAGAACTGCGCGCCCATGGACACGGCGAACACGCCCTGACGCGTGCAGCTGCGTCCGCAGCCGGCCGGAATGGTAGCGTCTCCAGTGATGCGTCTGGCGCTCCTTTTCACGGACCCTGGGGTGATGCAGCGCGGGCGGTCGAAGCCCATCGGGGGCTGGAGGACCGCTTCGAACCGAGGGCGACGGACCCCTTGGGGGGTCGGGTGATCCCCGATCCCTCCGCCACCGTCGTCTCCGGATCCACGGCTCCGGTGATCGATGCGCACCATCACTTCTGGCGATACGACCCCAAGGCCTACCCGTGGATCGACGATTCGATGTCCGTCCTGCAACGCGACTGGCTGCCCGCCGACCTCGCCTTCGAGATCGGTAGAGCCGGTGTGGATGGGGTGATCAGCGTTCAGGCCCGGCAAACGATCGACGAGACCCGGTGGCTCATGAGCCTGGCGGCTGCGCACGAATTCATCGTCGGTGTCGTCGGCTGGGTACCGTTGGCCAGTCCCTCGGTGCGCGCGGACCTCGTGAGTCTCACGACGGCCGACCGCACACTTCGTGGCGTGCGACACGTCGTCCAAGAGGAGCCCGATCCGACATTTTTGGGCCGCGCCGATTTCAACGCCGGCATCGCCACGCTGCGCGAATTCGCGCTGGCGTACGATCTGCTCATCACCGATCGACAAATCCCGGCCGCGATTGCATTCGTCGACCGGCACCCCGGCCAAGTGTTCGTCCTGGACCACGCGGCAAAGCCGCGCATTCGCGACGGCGCCCTCGATCCATGGCGCGCACACATTCGAGAGCTTGCGCGCCGGCCGCAAGTCTATTGTAAGCTCTCCGGCTTGGTGACCGAGGCCGCACCCGCCCATTGGACCGACATCGATCTGCGCCCGTACCTGGATGCCACCCTCGAGGCGTTCGGCCCGGATCGGATCCTCTTCGGCAGCGATTGGCCGGTGTGCCTTTTGGCCTCGTCCTACCGGCGGTGGGTCGAGGCGGTCCGGAGATTCATCGCCGAACTCACGCCGTCGGAGCGCGCCCAGATCCTGGGCGGCACGGCGCGGCGCGCCTACCGGCTGTAGCGATTGGGCAGCACCCAGAGGACCCATGAAAGCCGGCATTCTGTTCGACGATCGAAGCATCCGCCTGGGTCACGCGCCCGATCCCGTCCTCGGCCCCGGCGAAGTTCTGGTTCAGCCGGCGTACGCCGGCCTTTGCGGCACGGATCTTCACATCTTTCGCGGTGAATTTCGAAGCCGTGTCAAGTTCCCGGCCATCCTCGGCCACGAGTTCGGCGGCACGATCGTCGAGCTCGGCAAGGACGTCGGTGAGCTCAAGGTCGGAGATCGGGTGGCCGTCGACCCCATCGTGTCGTGCCATCGGTGCGCGTCGTGTCTCGTCGGGCAGATCAATGCCTGTCGAACGCTGAAGCTTCTGGGCGTGGACCTCGACGGCGGCTTCGGTCAGTTGATCAACGTCCCGGTCGGTCACGTCTTCGCCTTGCCCGACAACGTCCCCCTGCATCAGGTTCCGCTCGTGGAGGTGTACAGCCTGGGCCACCACATCTTGCGTCGCGGGCGGGTGCAGCCCGGCGAGACCGTGGCCATCCTGGGCGCCGGGAAACTCGGGCTCTCGGTGCTTGACGTGCTCTGTCATAGCGCGGGGGCCGCCGTCACCCTGATCTGCGACGTGCAACCGTTCCGATTGCGGACGGCGCGTGCGATCGGGGCCGACTACACGATCGACGCCACGAGCGAGGATCCGGTCGATCGCATTCTCGATCTCACCCAGGGGGTCGGGGTCGACTGCGTCATCGAGTGCATCGGGCATCATCACCCGGTAAGCGGACAGGAGGCCCCGTTGGCGCAAGCTGTGAAGATGATTCGCAACGGGGGACGCATCGTGACCGCCGGTCTCGGTGAACAGCCCGCCGCCGTGCACTTCAAGACACTGGTCATCAAAGAGGGCGAAATCATCGCATCGCGAGTGACGCTGGGCGAGTTCCCGCGCGCCATTCGTCTGCTCGGCAAGGGCCTCTTGCATCCCGATTCACTCATCACGCACACGATGCCGCTCAACGAAATCGCGCGGGCGTTCGATCAGCTGGATCGCGAAGAGCCGAGCACGATCAAAATCGTCGTCGACGTCCAAGCCGCGTGAGTGTCGTCTCCCGCGGAGTCGCTGTGCCGACGTTCTCGAACCCCGTCATTGCCGGATTCCACCCGGACCCGAGCGTGTGCAGGGTCGGACCCGACTTCTACCTCGTCACGAGCAGCTTCGAGTACTTTCCGGGCGTCCCCATTTTTCATAGCCGGGATCTCGTTCACTGGCGGCCGATCGGTCACGTCCTCACCCGAAAGAGCCAGTTGGATTTGCACCGCATGCGGGCGTCGGGCGGAATTTACGCGCCGACGATTCGTCATGCGCGCGGTCGCTTCTACGTCATCACGACCCATGTTTGGGGCGGCGGCAATTTTTTCGTAACGGCCAAGCGTCCCGAAGGGCCGTGGTCCGAGCCCGTCTGGTTGGATGCGGACGGAATCGATCCGTCTCTGTCGTTCGTCGACGACAAGGTGTATTATACAAGAAACGGCAAGGGGTCGGACTTCGACCACCCCGTCATTGTTCAGGCCCCGTTGGACGTGAAGACCGGCAAGCTGCTCGGGCGTCCGCGTCCCATCTGGGCGGGGACAGGCGGCATCTGGCCGGAAGCGCCTCATCTCTACAAGGTCGGGACCACGTATTACCTGATGATTGCCGAGGGCGGCACAGGGTACGGGCACACCGAGATCATCGCGCGCAGTTCGGCGCCCTTCGGACCGTTCGACGCGTGTCCGAGCAATCCCGTCGTCACGCATCGGGATCGCCCACGCCATCCGATCCAAGCGCTCGGACACGCCGACCTCGTCGAGCTCTCCGACGGGACGTGGTGGGCGGTACTGCTCGGGATTCGTCCGAAAAACGGCAGGCACCATCATCTGGGGCGCGAGACGTTCTTGTCCGGGGTCACGTGGACTCGAGATGGATGGCCCGTGATCGGCGATCATGGCCGGATCGAGCTCGAAATGCCGCGTCCCGCGCTCGATGCGGCGCCGGTGCCTTTGCGGGAGCGAGACGATTTCGACGATCCGAAGCTGGACCCGGTCTGGAGCTTTCTCCGCAACCCGTACCCCCGCGATTGGTCGCTTCGCGCGCGGCCGGGGTTCTTGCGCCTCATCGGATCCCGGGTGACGCTCGACGACGTCGACTCCCCTGCCCTGGTCGTCCGCCGCCAGCAGCACTTCGACCTGCGTTGTCGAACCTCGCTCGACTTCTCGCCCAGCCGCACCCACGAAGAGGCCGGTCTGACGGTGCGTGCCAACGAGAGCTTTCACTACGACCTCGCGATTCAGCTCGGGGAATCCGGGCGCGAGGCGGTCCTTCGAAGCCGAGTCCGCGGTGTGTCGCGCATCCTCGCTCGGCACCCGCTCGGCGAGGGTCCGATCGAGATCGAGCTGTCGGCAACCGCGGAGCGGTACACCTTCCGCGCGGGCCCGACCGACGCACTCGGGACTCTGGGGTCGCTGCCGACCCGGAACCTGTGCACCGAACGCATCCAAGCCTCCGGCCAGAACCATTTTACCGGTACGTGCATCGGGCTCTACGCCACCGGCAACGGCCGCCCGTCCGCCTCGCCGGCCGACTTCGACTGGTTCGACTATCGGCCGCTTTAGCGCGACCGACGCGCGCCGGTCGATCAGGGGCCCGCGCGCGGCCCGGCCGATCCCGCACGCTTCGAGCGGCGGCGCGTGGCGCGGCGAGCAAGGGCGGCTGCAGCCGCCGCGCATGCGGCGGCGGCCGATCCGTTCAGAAACCCACCGCCATCCCGGCCCGACGCGCGAACCGCTGCCGTCGAGCATGCGAGCCCGCAACCTGGCTTCGGGGGCCCGGCGTATGGAACGCCGCCGTCGTCCGCAACACACGTGGAGGCATCCGAATCCGCCGGCAGCGGGGGTCCCGCGTCGGTGATCTGCATTTGCAGCGTTGTGACGCTTTGCGGCTGAAGCGTGTACACGAAGCGGCCGCCGCCCGTTTCTCCGCCGTCGGAGCCGACGTCGGAAACCAAGTCGCCGGGCTCGAGGCTTTGGGATGCGGACGTCACCCACGACGTCCAAGATCCCGTCGTGACGCCGTCGAATGCAAACCCCTGCGTGTGCGCGACCGTGTCCAAGTTAATCGCGACGACGACGAGGTTGCCCGACGGCGGATCGGAGTACGCGCTGACCTCGACCCCCCAACAGGGATTGGGGAACTCGGTGGCCGCCACGCGCAAAAACCCAGGGCGCACGAAGCGGCTGTAATTTCCCATGACGTACAGACGCTTGGTGGGCTGGAAACCGGGGCCGCCGTTGGGTGCGGGGTCCCAGAGCGCCCCGCGACCGGGGCCGAGTGGATAGATCCACCAGTAGTGCCAGGCGTTGACGTTGGCTGAGACGAGGGCCTGGTGAATCGCGCTCGCGACCCAGAGTCCGCTGCCGATGCCGGGATCGGGGGTCGAGCTCGTCTCGTCGTAGACTTCCGTCTCCCAGAGCGACTTTCCGGCGTCCGCCACGGCCGGATACGGCGACGGTTGGGTACCTGCGTACGAGTGGGAGGCCAGGACGCCGACCTGCTTCCATGCGCCGGTGCTGTCGGCCGCAATCGCCGATTCGAACGATTGGAACGCGTTCCAATCCTGCGTCTCCGGCGCGATGACTCCCATGGGCAGCAGCCCCCCGTCGGGGAGTCCTGCGTCGCTCAGCGCCGGACCGAGATGCGCTCCGATGAATTGGGCGAGCGCGGCGGAAGTGTACAGACACGACTCGTAGCCCATCGTCTCGCCGTTGTTGGTCACGGACGTCGTGGGCTCGTTCTGCGCCGAAAGGCCCAGAAGAGGGATCCCTTGGGACTGCATCCCCTCGACGAACGAAACCAGGAGACTCGCCCAGGCGTCGTAGTACGTGGCCGAGAGCGTCCCGCCGTTTCCGGCGTCATCGGTGCCGGTCTTCCACTCGGGTGGCGGCGACCACGGAGTCGCCCACACGTTGGCGCCGCGGGCGATGGCCTTCTGCGCGGTGGCCACCTCGCCGCACCCGCCATCCGGTGCGATGCGAACGCGCAGCAGCGAGAGCCCCACGCCAGCGTCGATCGAAAACGTCAGATCGGCGCCGGCGTCGTCCATGTCGTCGTCGGTCCACGCCGAGGACGCGCCAAAGCCATTGATGATCTGCTGGGTCTGATGGGGACGGACGATCGCATCCGCGGCCTCGGCCGGCAGGGCCGTCGCGACGGCGCCGAGGATCAGCCCGGCAGCCAGGGGCAGCCGATGCCCCACAATCGGAACGTCTTGCCCCTTGACGCGCGTGGGGTCACGCCTGCGGAGGCCGATCATCCAAGTTGCGCGGACTCTACCAGAGTGCCCACCGGACGCCAGGGAGGGGAGCCCGAGGCGATGGCAATGACCGTGGCCCCGTGTGGCGGGTCATTCGCCTTGGAAACTCGCCCGGCGTCGGCCTATCGTGCGCCCATGGTAGGGCCGGTACGGGTCGTCGGGGTCGCGTGGATTGCCGTCATCCTTTTGGGTTGCATTCAGCGCAAGCTCGATTGTCCGCCCGTGAACGCATCGACCGGCGGCGTCGTCGGCACCGGGCGGAGTCTCATCGGCGCAGGTGGCATCCAAGCGTTCTCAATCCAGGGTGACAAGGACAAGGTCGCCATCCGCACAGTGGCCGTAGCGGGACAGCCGTTCACCGAGGCCGTTCGCGCCGAAACCAAGGGCGGCACCGACCACGAATGGTCGGTCCAGCTTCAAGCGCCGACCATCGAACCGGTCGAGGAAGGGGACGTTCTGCTGGCTACGTTCTATTTTCGTGCCGAAAAGCCACTCGAAGGGGCCACGACGGGACAAACGCAATTCGTCTTCGAAGAGGCAAAAGCTCCGTTCACCAAGGGGATCATTTACGGCATTGAGGCTGGCCCGGCGTGGCGCGAAGTCCACGTCCCTTTCGTGTCCAAGCAGCGGCTGGGGCCCGGGCAGGCGCAGATGACGTTTCATCTCGGCTACGAGCCCGAGACGATCGACATCGGCGGCGTCACGGTCGAAAACTTCGGCAAGAAGCTGCGGATGGCCGCGCTGCCGACGACCAAGCCGTCGAGCTTCCCCAAGTTCGTGGAGGTCGCGGTCGCACCCGTCGACGGCGGACCGCTCGCGATCGACGTGGATCCGGCAAAGACGATCGGAACTATCAGTCCTTACGTGTACGGCGTGAACTCGCAAGAGGCCCCCGGCACAGGCGTGGCGGTTCGGCGAATGGGCGGCAATCGACAGACCGCGTACAACTGGGAAATTAACGCATCGAACGCGGGCAACGACTACAAGAACCAGAGCGACGACTGGCCGTGCACGGTGCTCGGGTACACCAACTGCGGAGAGCCTGCGGCGCAGTTTCTCGACTTTGCAGCCGACAACAAGCGGATCGGCGCGGCAACACTCGCGACCGTGCCGCTCGTCGACTACGTCGCGGCCGACAAGAAGCTCGCCGTATCGGTGGACGAGAAGGCACCGAGCAAGCGCTGGGACCGATCGCTTCCGCACAAGAACGGACCGTACGCAGACGCGCCGGACCTGGGCGACGGCGTCGTGTACGAGGACGAGTTCGTGAACACCCTGGTGCGAAAGCTCGGGCGGGCAGCCCAAGGGGGTATTCAATTCTATTCTCTCGACAACGAGCCATCGCTATGGTCGTCCACCCATCCGCGCGTTCACCCCGAGAAGACTACCTACCGGGAGATGGTGACCCGTACGGAAGCGCTCGCATCAGCGATCACGACGATCGATCCGACGGCCGTGGTGCTCGGCGGCGTCATGTACGGATGGAACGAGTACCTCACGCTCGAGGAGGCGCCGGACTCGAAGGAGCTCAATGCTCAATACGGGACGTATACGGATTTTTTCCTCGCGTCGCTCAAGGAGCTCGAACAAAAGTACCATCGGCGCTTGGTGCACGTGCTCGACGTGCACTTTTACCCCGAGGTCCGAGGGACCCGCCCGATCACGGAGGACGACGAATCCGCAAAGACCGTCGCAGCGCGCCTGCAAGCACCGCGGGTATTCTGGGACCCTTCGTACCGCGAGAAAATCTCGATCGTCGATGCGTCGGGCAAGCCCGTCGGGCTCATCCCGTGGCTCTCCGCGAAGATCGCAAAGCAGTACCCGGGCACCAAGCTGTCGCTCACCGAGTACAACTTCGGCAGCGGCAATCGCGTGTCCGGGGGTCTCGCTCAGGCCGACGTTCTCGGCATCCTCGGCCGCGAAGGGGTGTACCTCGCGACGTACTGGGGAAATGGCGCGGGCAACGGGCCTCTCCCGCCGTACATCGCCGCCGCCTTCGAGCTCTATCGGAACTACGACGGCCGGGGAGGCACGTACGGCGACACCGCCGTCACGGCGAAGGTGCCGGACGTGAAGCAGGCATCCGTCTTCGCGGCGACGGACTCCAAGAGGCCCGGCCGAATGACGATCCTCGTCATCAACAAGGATGCGCGCACGAAATTCACGGGGACGATCGCCATCCGGGGCAGCACCCGATACACGGTCGCTCGTGTGTATCGGCTCGACCGAAGCGCCCCGCGGGTCCAGATCGTCGAACCGAATCTCGATATCGGCGACAACAAGATGAGCTACGATCTGGCGCCGCTTTCGGCGACCCTCTTCGTTTGCGACGCGCGCTGAGCCGCGCCCAGCACGGGGACCGCATGAACCACCCGCTCGATCCAACCCTTTTGGAAATTGGCCGCGGCGTGCGGGGGGCGATCGGCATCGCCTTGCTGGCCTCGTTCGTCGGCTGCGGTCGGCCGGGCGGCCAGGCCGTCGTCCCGAACGGGGCCGCCACGACCGACGGCATCTGCATTGGTGCATGCGAGCCCGATCCAGGGTGGGGGCCCGTGGATTGCAGCCAGCAGGACGGGATCGACACGCTGGAGATCGAGAGCTTCGACGACGACCCCACCTCAGCAGGAACGCTCGGCGTCGCTGCAGACCTTTACACCTATACCGACGGCACGGCGCCCCTTTTTTACCAAGGTCAACCAGGCGAAGCGGTCGATGGAGGCGGCTTCCAACCGTCGGTCACACCCGTGCCGCTCTGCGCCCACCCGCACGTGTACCCGAATGACGTCAACTACGTGTTTCATATTTTCGGAGGGCCATTCAAGGGGTGGGGCGGGGGCTTTGGGGTGCCCATGGCGAAGCTCAACGGGCGTGAGCCCAATGGAGGCAACCGCGACCAGAATCCGTACGCGGATCCCAATGCGCCGAAGGATCTGTGCTGCCCCGTGGCCGCTGGTGAGCCCGGCGCCCCGTGTCCCACGAATGTGCCGTTGCCACCCGAGTGTCCGCCGGCCGCAACCGAGTTCGCGGTGTGGATGGGGACCCTCGACGTCAGCGGCTATGACGGCGTGAGCTTCTGGGCGCGGCGAGGGCCGAACGGCCAGGCCGGTCTGCGCGTTACCGTGGGCGACAAGTACACAGACGACGACATCAACTATCTCGCCCAGCGTCAGCAAGCGGCGACCGGCCAATCGCAACCGATTTACTGCGATCGCGTGCGCGAGTGCGATTGCAATCAGAACCACCAGGCGTGCGAATTCTTGCCCCAGCTGCCGCTGGACCAGGGCCTGCAATTTCCCGCAGGCGCATCGGGCTACTTTTGCGGCGACCAGTTCCCGCCCAATGCGGACTTGATCTCGGTCTGCAGTGCGAGCGAACTGAGCTGTGTGGGATTCAATGGTGGACCGAGCACGTGCTGCGGCGTAACCAACTGCAATCAGCCCTATCCGGCCTACCCGTGCGATACGTTGCCGGACGCGGGGACCTTTGCCGACGCTGCCGGCGCCTACGGGGACCCTCAATTTTTCGGTCGCCCCTGCACTCCCTTCGCGTTTGCCACCGGCGTCGCCGGAAGCTATTGCTTCAACCCCGCAACGGACCCGCCGCCGGCTGCTCCGGTGGATGTGTGCGGCGACTTCTGGATGACGACGGTGGATCTGGGCACCGATTGGACATTTTACAAGGTCCCATTCACCGTTTTGCACCAGCAGGGCTTCGGCAAGAAGTCGGATCTTTTCGACTTGCACGCCGTGTCGGTCGTCCGCTTTACGTTCGACATCGGCTGGATCGACTACTGGATCGACACAGTCAGCTTCTATCGCGAGGGCGACGGGGGCAACTTGGCGACGGCAATCGTCAATTGAGGAAGTGACGGGGACGGGACGGGGCCCGTCCGGCGCATTCGCCGCCGGATGCGTCAAAGGCAGTCGAAGAACTGGATGTCGTCGATCCACAGGTCAAACACGCGTCCGGGTGCGATCGACCAGTTCATCGCGATGAGCTTCGAGGGCGTGATGGCCGGAAACGGATCCCCCCAGCCGGCTTCCTGCGTCATCTCGGCGAACGATACCCGGTATTCGCGCCATTGAGTCGTGAGCGCGATCTTCTTTTGGAAGTGATTCCAACAGCTCTTGCAAACGCCGCCGTCCGGGTGAGTGTTCACGTCGGCGACCTTGAAGCTCACGGTTTGGGTCGAGGTACTCCCGACTTTCGCTTTGAACGAGATGCCCGCGTGGTCCGAGCCGTCGTAGACGCCCTCGCCGACGAAATTGGCTCCGACCAGTGCGCCCCACGCTCCGCCGCCGCTCGAGGTTTGCCCACTGATGTGCATCGCTTTCTGCGACCCGTCGGCGCCACCGGACGACGTCACGAGGTGGATCGGCAGGAGCGACGAGCCCACGTCGTCGTGACTCGCAAACCAATAGCCGCTCCGGTCCGCCAGCTTCAGCAACTGCAGGTCCCCGTCTTCGAAGTCGTCGATGACGCCATCGATGGCGGGACGAGTGCCCTTGGTGCAGACTTTCGGTCCCTGACCGGGGGCGACTGGACAGGTGGCTCGCAACGACGAGTCGACGCAAGCGACGCCGAGTACGCCAATCGCCACGACCCATCGGCCCGCCCCCCACGGGCCGTTTCGCCCCATGCGCGGGTCAGTAGAACGCGATGTCATCGAGCGCGATGCTGAAGGACACCGGGCTGGGGACTCCACCGTCCTCCGCCGAATACAACGAGGCCTCGAACTGGATCTTCTCGAGATTCGAAAGGTCGAACATGTCGCTCGCACAGGCAGGGAACCCGGCATCGGCCGGCGCGTAGCAGTCGCGTGTAAGCCCTGCAAACGGGAGCTTGCAGAGTGTCCAGCCGGTCCCCGAATCGCCCTGGGTGGGACAGTACGCGCCGTAATCGTCGCCGTCGCGGTTGGTCGATGTGGGAAATTTCACATGAATCGTGTTGTTGGCCATCTGGAAACCGGAACCTCGCGTGCCGGTCGTCGTTCCCATCAAGTACACTTGAAAGCCGGTGAATCCCACGCCCGCATCGCTCGGATTGTTGTTGTTGAGAGTGAAGCCGATGCCGGCCCCATAGCCGGTGTAACCAGACCCCGACGCATACACGCCGCACTGGCCCGTGCCGCTGCACCCGGGTGTCATATACGTCAGGCTGACCGTCCCCCCATCCCCGGCAGTCCCATCGTTGTAGGAGAAAAAGGAGTTGCCACCAATCAGGGGCGCCGTAGGGCACGCCGGAGCCAGCAAGCCCACGTAAAGGGCGAGTCCGGGAGTCGGAAGGCTGCAGGCGCCCGCGGCACCGCTGCTGCTGCTCGACGTGGCACTGCTCGTGCTCGTCGCGCCACTGCTGGTACTCGTCGCGCTACTGCTGCTGCTGCTCGCTGTGCCGACGCCGGTACCCGTGCTCGCGGTAGTGCTCGCGCCGGTGTCGGTTGCGCCGCAGTTGACACGGCAGGCGTTGCTGCTGCTGCAGCCGTTCGCTACGGCGATTGCCGTGGTGAACACGAGCGCCGCGCACGCGATGAGTCCTGAACGAACACCCGATGTCGCCATTTCGACCTCCGTCGCGCCAGCCCGCGCGCCCGTAAGGACGCTTTACCAAATCGAAACCGCAGGGTCCACCTCTTCCGGCCTGCAGAAACGTTGCGGCGGAAACCTTGCGGCCCGACCGAATCACCACCAGATGTTGGCCGAAAGGGACAGGACGTCGGAATCCGGGACGACGTCGAGATTGTCGACCGCGGGTTCGCCGGTGCGTACGGTGGTGTACCGGCCGTCAAACCAATGGGAGTATTGCAGGACGAGCGCGTCGGTTGCCGTCCAGCCGGTGCGGAAAATGACCCGCGGAGAAAGCACCGAGAAGGCCGTGCTGCTGTCATCGATCGCAGGCATGACGCGGTCCAAGCGGGCTGAAAAGGCAAGCCACGGCAGGACGCTGTAGGTCCCCTCCGCACCCACTTTGATCTTGGTGACTCCGTCTCCGTAAACGCCCTTGGTGACCGCGACCCCGTCCAAGACGCCGGGCTGGCGGGGAAACGCGCTGCTCACGCTCGTGCCGAGGCCGAAGACGCTCACGAACACGTCCGGTCCGTCTCCAGCGAACGGGGCCGGGAAACTCAGCAGTCTTGCGAGGCTCAAGTCGTACTGCGCGCCGCCCGTCGTCAACGTGCCGGTCGCATCGCCGCCGTTGGCCACCGGGCCCATGTAGTCGTTGGCCAGCCCTGGGCCTCCAGGTGTGTTGAGGATGCTGATAATCCGGCTGACCACGCGGGCGTGCGAGGCTTTCGTGCTCGCGAATGCAAAATAGAAATTGCCGAAGCGGTGCATCGACAGGCGGATGTCGGCAGCCAAGACCGAAAGGCTCCCGTCGGGGGCCAGGGGCCCCGTCGCGCGGTCGTCGTGACTCTGCGCGTTGATGAAGTGCGCGCCGACGGTGACCCACGATCGGTAATTGAAACCCGCGTGGAAGTGGTTGACGAACGTGGTCCCCTCTTCGGGGTCCGCGAAGTCGTTCCAGACGTCGGGCGTGATGCTGGCACTGGCGGTATTGGTCTGGCCCTGCAAGCCTTGCTCGAACATCAGCGTGTTGGGGCCGAGCGGCAGCGCGACCCCGATCAACTCGCCCGCGCCGCTGATGCGCGCGATAAGCGGCGTGCCGTAGCGTCCTTCATCGTACTCGCCGGGTGACCCGTAGCGGCTGGTGAACGCGCCCACGATCGCTCGCATGTGCACGTTGGGGCCGAGTTTGGGCAGGTAACTCAGAAACGCATCGGTGATCCCCTCTTGCGATGCGGGCTCGAGGAACGACTCGGACACGTTCGCCTGGCGCGCCAGGACGCTCACGTTGGCCGAGACGACGTCGTTGCTCTCGGTGAACGTGAGCTGGGCGTAGGTCATCGGCACGACCGACGTATGCGAAAACGTCTCGAAGTCGTCGGGCACCTCCGGGGGCGCATGCAGCACCGTCGTGCTCTGACCCGGCTGCGCATCGGGCCGGCTGTTGAATCCGGCGTTCAGCGGAGCCGTGATGAACCCGTGAAAGTCGAAGCGCCAGTCCTGGCTCGACGCCGACGGTGAGCCAAAACCGGGGGTGACCCCGCCGGGCAGCGACGGCACCTGTGGGGTCGTGGGATCGAGAGCCAACGTAGACCGATTGGGAGCGGCCGTCGCACCGGAAGGGGTGAGTCCGTCGGCGCGCGCGACCGGCCCGAGAGCCAGTGCGGCGGCGACGACCATGGATCCGACCTGGATGGCGCGCGGGATCGCGCAAGCCATCGACCGAATGTCGGTGAACAACTGCATGATCGACTCCACTTTGCGGGACCCCATGGCTCGATTCACCACCACATCTGGGCGTTGAGGGCGAAAAGCTGGTCATCGAGCCTCTCGCCACAGGTCACGGAGCTCGTCTCGGGATGAGTGTGCGGGCCACAGAACCACTTGCCGTACACGAGGGTGATCGTGTCGCGGCTGTTCCAGTCACTCTTCAATACGAGGCGTGGCGCGAGAACGGCGTAGGTCTCGAGCGCGTCGTGCGAGTTCGGAGCGACGGCGTCCGCGCGAAAGCCCACACCCGCAAAGGGAAGAAACGTGTAGAGCAGATCGGCACCGCCCTTGTAGCGCATCCGGGCATCGAACGGCCCGAACGGGGACCACGACTCGGCGAAGACGAACCCCGCGTTCAGCGCGAGGTCCGGTCCTTCCTGGCTAAACGGGACCGGATAACTGACCATGCGTCCGATGCTCGTGCTGTAGTTGATCCCTGCGGCGACGAGCTCTCCGTTGCCGCCCGAATTCTGCCCCCACCAACGGTTCGTCAACGTCTCGCCATCCCCCCCGAACGAGACGGCGCCCTTGACGGGGTACGCGTTGGTGCCCCGGGTGTACGAGACAGCGCCCCCCAAGTAACCCCAGAAGGACGACACGGCCGCCGCATCGAAGCCGAGCACCTGAACTCGGCCGTCTTTGACGTACGCCTCGTCGATCTGCCGCGTCACCGGGTTGTCGTACGGCACGCACTGGGCGAGCGGCGATGGCGTCGGCGGCATGCGACCCGAGCCGGTCGCTCCGTAGCAACTCTGGATGCGGTCGTCTTGAGCCCAGTTCGTGATGTAGTGAGCGTGCGCCCGAAAGGTCACGAGGCCCCGCTCTTCGAAACCGACGTGCGCGTGGTGAATCCACGCCGACGGCCAGATGATCGGGCTGCCGGCGCCGTTTTGCGAGCTCGGAACGATGTTGATCGCCCCCATGCCGTTTCGGTTGCCCATCACTCCATCTTCGACTGTGACGGTGGTGGAGTCGCTCAGGTCGTACTCGGCGATGACGTCCTCTCCGACCCCTCGTACACCGCCCACCAGGGCATTCGTGTACATTCCAAACCCGTATTGGGCGATGGCCCCGTAGGCGTTGTAAAAGTAGCCCGCGAGCGCGTGCACGCGGACGCCGCCGATCGGGGGAGGACTGTAGTTGAGGGACATGTTGTTGATGAACTGCTCGCTGCCCAACTGGTAGTAGGTGGAGGCGTCGGTCGGGTTCCACGTCGTCAACGAGGCGTTGGCCGTGACGTAGCGATTGCCGTAGGCGAAATTGAGCTGTGCCCACTGCCCGGGCATGGTCGACGTTCCAAGAAACGAGCCGTACTCGTCGAGCGTCTGAGGCGGCGCATGGATCACCAACCGGGTCTGCCCGTTCGCCGGGGAGAGCCGATCGTTCATGCTCGCCTGCAGCGACGCCGTCATGAAACCGTTCCACCGGAAGGTCCAATCCAGGGGCGGCATGGGCGCGTGGTATCCGGGCGTCATCCCGCCCGGCACACCGCCGACCAGCGGCGAATACGGCGACAGGGTGAGGGTCGATCCTTGTCGGTAGCCCGGGACGTATCCGGCGTTCGGTAGCTCGTCTTGCGGCGCGGGCTTCGCCGTCGCGGTCGAAGCCGGAACGTTGGAAGAGGTCGCCGCCGCGGACGTCGGCGGCGCGGATGGGGGCGCAGCAAACGGAGGTGGCGTGGATGGCGGCGCAGCGGACGGAGGTGGCGTGGAGGGAGGGGACCCGGGAGGCGGTGGCTCGGGAGCCGCTGCAGCAGGCGGCGGCGCAGCGGCGGAGAGCGGCCCCGCCGAACCGCCTCCGTCGACGGAGGTCGATGGCAAAAGAGGCGGAGAGACAACGCCGGCGTCGCCCTCCGTCAGGGCCGCAAACGACACCCGCGACGCGAGGACAGACACGCCTGCCATCTCGAAGGCGACCCGTTTCATGGCATGCAGCGTTTGCGCCATCTCACCCTGCGGAAGGCCCCTCGCCCGTAAAAGTTAAGACGACTTACCATAGTGCTTTCTGCCTGCCAATCGCGGGTCACCGCATCGTCGCCTTTCGTCCAGCACCATTTTTTTACGACACCGGAACGGGTCGCCGGTGGCGTTGCAGCCGCCGCGCGCTCGGTGCCTGTCGGCGTACGAGGCTCCCACCGACCGGAGAGAGAGCTTGTCTTCCTCGGACGTTCTAATCTGAAGTTCCCCCGCGACTTCAGTCTAATGCGCGGTGACCTCGAGCCGGACGGTTTGGACGTCCGCCGAGCTCGGACCCACCATCACGTCGAAAGCGCCCGGCTCCACAATCCGGTTCATCGCGGCGTCAAAGAAGGAGAGCTCCTCGGGTCCGAGAACCATCTCGACGCGCTTGGACTCGCCCGGTCCAAGGTGAATGCGCCGGAAGCCTTTGAGCTCGCGCACCGGACGCGTCACGGAGCTCACGAGATCGCGGACGTAGAGCTCCACGACCTCGTCGGACGCCCGCGCACCCACGTTCGTGACGTCCACGCTCACCGTCGTATGTCCATCGGCGGGGATGCGGGATGGCGCGAGGCGAAGCCCGTCGTAGCGGAACGACGTGTACGTCAGACCGAAGCCGAACGGCCACAGGGGGCCCGGATCCTCGAAGAGGTACGGACGCCGCGCCGAAGGCTTGTAGTTGTAATACGCAGGCAGAACTCCGACGGATCGTGGGATCGAAACGGGCAGGCGGCCTGCAGGACC
>JBEKOY010000064.1:0-32328 GCA_049521295.1 Polyangiaceae bacterium
GCCCGTCCACGGCCGGGACAGTCGGGGTTTGTCCGATCGTCACCGTGAGGGCTGGCGCACTGGGAACGTGCCACGCACCCACGGCCGCGGTCACGGCTTGGACGCCTCCGCTCACGGACTCATCGACGGCCCGGTCCACGACGAACCCGACATGGGCTTCTGGCCAACGCACCGGCAGCCCGAGCGGTGTGAGCTTGATCGCGTACGCCTGCGCGCTGGCGGCCCACGCGAACAGCCCCGCCACCGTGGTACAAAACGAGATTGCCGCAAGGCGCGAACGCCTGCCGTGTCTGAACATGGATCCGCCCCCTCAGGACCGGCGGCGCACCCGCCACGCTCGCCCTTCAAGGATGAATACGGAGCATTCGAATAAAGCTTCAGCGGATTCCTGCATAATCGCTGCGATTTCGTAGGTCTGTAAGACAGCCGACGCCGTAGAGAGACAGCATCGTCCGTGCAATCGGGGTGTAGGCGACCCAGCGTCCGCGGATCTCGCCGGCGCGCAGGGGCGCAAAGCACGACGCCCGTCATCGGCGGATCGACGTGGCTCTGGCCTCCGCCGTCGCGGATTCAAAAATTGAGCTCAAGGTCCGGGTTCGTTGACCGTTGGCTGTGATTGAGTGCGCGTTTTTCGGGCGCGCATCGTCGATCCGAAATGCTTGCCGTTGAGACCTGCGCGGACTGTGGCGTCTGCTCACCCGAAACGAGTCCGGAGCGGACGCTCACGAGCTCCTTGGGATGGCGCTTGACACGCGAGCAGACTCTCGATGGTCGATGGACGGCCGTCTGGCGGTGCGGCGACTGTTGGAAGGCGCGCAAGCGCCGGGCAGCCGCCGACGTTGGGACGACCACCGCGCCGATTGCAGTAGAGTCCTCTCGACGCGTACCCCCGAAATAGCGGCGCGGCCCTTCCTTCGTGACGAATGGTTTGGCGGAGACGCAGACGAGCGGTCCTAGGGTCCAAACTGCGTATCCTAGAGGACCGAGCGGCCGCATAAGCCTGTATTTCAAATATTGGAATAAGACGCGCTCCCTCGACCCGCCGGGTCCCCAGGAAACGTCGAAGCATTCCGACCGGATTCGAGTTCGGCGGTCAGCCCTGCTTCGACCACGTAAATCGTAGCCGAGCGCCCGCGCCAAGTCGGCCACGTGACCCAGCCGACCTTGCCCAGTCCTTTGCGGCGATCGGCGCGTCCACCAAGGGTTTCCCATGATACCGCGGGAGTTTTCCCGTGTTACATGTGGCGTTCGTACGGCAACCCGTAGTGGGTGGCTGGGAGCCCCTACGCATCCAGAGTTTTTGCCGTTCTGAGCCCATCTGGAATCATTCGATTTTTCGGCGATTCCCAACTGGCTGTCGATCTACGGGCCCCTGTCAAAGTTTTTATGATACAGAGCCAATCTTCCGCCGCGATCCGCGCGGCGGCGAATCGGGGACGTTTGGAGGGCGAGTCTGATGAATGACGCGAAATGGGTCAGGATTATGAGGGCGTTTTGTGCGCTTGTCGCCCTAACGTTTAGTGCCACGTATGGATGCAGCTCCGGCACCTCTCCCTCAGGCACCTCCAGCAGTTCCACTTCCACGGGATCCACTTCCACGGGAATAGACTCCGGCACAGGCAGCACGGCTTCAAGCACCGCTAGCGCCAGTTCCTCCTCGAACGGCGCCCCGGATGCTTCAGTCGGCGATGCGGACGCAGCGTCCGAGGCAGCGGTGCCGGGCGACGCCTCGGATGCGAGCCTGACCGAGATCTTGTACGCAAACTCGGGTGATTCGCTCGGTGTGTTTGAGATCGACACGACCACAGGAGCCTTGACGCCCAGGACGCCCACCGTGGTCCCCCAGATCCCTCAGTTTGCGGACTTCGACACGAGTCGACAGCACCTGTACGTGGGCGCCACGACCACGACCAGCAATTATTACTACGTCTACACGATCGCGAGCTCGGGGCTTCTCACGGAGCTCGGGACCCCGCTGCTTTCACCCAATGGCCGCGTCATTAACCTGACCCTGACTCCCGACAATAAGTACCTTTTGAGCGTTCACAACGTAACCGGTTTGTATTCCGTGTTCGGCATTGCGGCGGATAGCACCATCGGGGCCCTGGTGGCACAGCCCGATGGGGGTGACACCAACGTCGGCGCGTACTTGCACCAGATCCGGGTGGACCCGTCGGGGCAGTACGTCACCATTTGCGACCGCGGCAATGACCCGACGACTACGACGACCGATGCCGGCACGGTGACCACGCCCGAGCAATTTGGACACCTACTCGTGTATTCGTTTTCGGATGGCGTCCTCACGCCGAAGCAGAACATCCCCTTCGACGCCGGTGTCGGTCCGCGTCACCTCGATTTTCACCCCACCCAGCCGTGGGTCTACCTGTCCGCGGAGCGAGGCAATCGCCTCATCATGTACACCTTCGAGAGCGGAACGCTGACCCAGAAGTTCGACGTCACGAGCGTCGCGGTACCGGCCGACGCGGTCATCACGGACAACACAGAGGCCGTGAACGCTCAGCGCGCCGGGGCCATCACGGTCGATCCGTCCGGCAAATATCTCTGGATCACCAATCGCTTCAACGAAGTCGTTCCTGACCCGGGGCCGCCGGCCGATGCAGGAGCGGACGCTGCCGGTGGCGATGCCAGCGCAGACGCGGGCGCGGCGGACGCCGCGCCGGTGATGGTCCTTGCGGACGGCGGGGAGAACAACGTTGCCCTCTTCTCGATCGATCAGACGACCGGGGCGCCCACGTTCGTCGCCGCCGTGGATACGCACGGCATCGAGCCCCGAACCTTCACGATCGATCCATCGCACCAGTTTTTGATCGTCGGGAATCAAAAGCAGGAATACGTCCGGCAAGGGGCCACGCTCGCAACAGAGCTGCCAAACGTCGCGGTCTTTCGAATCGGAGCCGACGGCGCGTTGACGTTCGTCGAGACGTACAGCCAGATGTCGGGCGAAGTCGTGTGGGTCGGAAGCACGGCGGTCGCGGGCCCCTGACGATCCCCCGGCCAGGGGGCCCGGCGGGGCCCCCTTTCAGGCGATCCAGGAGAAACGCGAGAGCGGCGGAGAGACAAAGCGTCATTCCGTCCGCGCCCGCTTGGCTCGGGCCCGCGCACGATATGCGAGGGCCTCAGCAGCGCTTGCAGCCACACGGACGTCGTATCCGCTCGTGGTCAGGGCGAAACGAGACCAGCGTGGCGTTCGCCGGCCGGCTGGTCTTCGACGACGAGGATCGGTTCCCCGAGCATCGTCAACGGTCCGCTTGCGCGACTGCGATCGGTCGCAACACGTGTTCGAGTTCGCGAACGACGCCGGCCATGCCACCCCGCGCTTTGCTATGGACCGCGGCGGCGTGTTCTCGCAGACGCTCTCGCTCCGCGGCCGTGAGATCCTTTGCGGTCCAGACGATGACGGGCACGTCGCGGTTCTGCGCCTGTCGTCGAAAGCACTCGAGGAACTCGAAGCCGTTCATGTCCGGCATGAGGAGATCGAGGATGACCGCGCTCGCCCGACACCGTCGCAGCTGCGCGCAGGGCAGACACCCCATCCAGCTTGGGGTGGACCGTGTACCCGAGTCCCGTCAGCGTCACCTCCAAGAGTTTCAACGTCCGCTCGTCGTCGTCGACGACGATCAATACGTCCCCGGGCCGCTTGCTGACGACTCCGGCCCGTACGAGTGAAGAAAGAACGCTGACCGCATCGATGGGCTTCCTCAGCACATCACGAACGGTCAGGCCGATGAGCTCGCTCTCTCCGGTCACTGCCGTGACGATCACCACGGGGACCTCACCGCCGACCGGATGCTGGCGCATTTCGTAAATCACGTCGAGGCCGCTCATGTCCGGCAGTAGGAGGTTCAATGTCACGGCGTCGAAGACTGCGCTCCGAAACTTGGTGAGTCCTTCGGACCCGGTGGTCGCCAGCTCGACCGTATAACCGGCACGGCGCAAGGCGCCCGCGACGATTCGTTTGGTCAGGCTTAGGCCCAAGCCCGTACCCGCGTGCTTTTTCGTGAGGCCGGCATCGAGCTGCTGGAATTCGACGAACAGCCTCCCCATGTCCTCGGCTCGGATGCCCGGCCCCGTGTCTTCGACCTCCAGCCGGAAAGAAGCCGCCGTCTCCGGTTGGACCCGGACGTGTGGCCGTCCGTCCGCGTGCTCCTCCGCAGGGGCAGCAACCGGCCCAAGGGCCACCGGGAGTGGGCCCGCCCACAGCCAACCGGAGGGGTCAGATTCGCGGTTGGGGGCGGCGCGTGGGGACCAACCAGTCGGTAGGCCCGAGCCCTGACACGATAGCCGGCCCGTTTGATGGCTTTAGATCGACTCGAGATAGGCGATGAGGTCGGAGAGGTCTTGGGCCGACAGCTGCGAGGTCGTGCCGTGCGCAGGAGTGTCGCAGCCGCCGTCGAGTGCAAAGCGCTCTGCGAGCGTCTGAGCGCAACCGTCGTGCAGGAAGGGAAAGCGCCAGCTGACTCCGACCAAGGGCGGGACCTGAAAGGCTCCGCCCGTTCCGACATCGAGCGTCTCGTTGTTCGTGAACTTCGCGCCGGAGTGGCAGGTGGAGCATCCTGTGTCGCTTCGCTCGAAGGGGACCTGGCCCCGCGCCGCGGCGGCGGCATCAACCCACGATGGAGCGGGGGGCGCAGGGATCGTCTGGACCCAGCCCTGAAGCGCGCTCAACTGAGCGGGCTCGAGCGGGCCGCCGGCCATTCGGTTCGTGTACACGTCGTTGGTGAGTACGGAGAAGTTCGCTTCGTCGCCGGGCCAATGATAGGGGGCGGTGCCCTCGATCGTGCCGCGCATCGAAGGCGTGCGCCGCAAATCGCCGTTGAGTGTCCACACGAACCCGTCGTCACCCCCCTCGGGGTGGCACGATGCGCAGGCGATCAGCGCGCCGGCGCCGGTGTGAAAGATATCGTGCCCCGAGTCGTCGCGAGAGGCGTCCGAGAGCTTGACTGCAGTGGGTGAACCGAGGACCGCGTCCTGGTTGGCGATTATGAGCAGCTGGGCGGGCTCGCGCGTCTGCACGAGAAGGTCCCCCACGAGGTCGAATGCGACCGCAATCGCCTGATTGGAAGTGATGCCGGGCCTATTCGCGGCCAGCAGAACCGCCGAGCTTCCGGCGTCCGTCGCCGAATCGGGGCCGCCGAGCTGCGGAACGGCGCCGTTCGGCGCGACTGCGGTTGGGCCGGTGCTTGTCCCCACGGCCGTCGCGGTCGTCGGGGGGGCCGAGACCGGCGACGGGGAGATTGTGCCGCTGAATGTCCCCGTTGGCGTCGCGGTGGCCGTCGCAGTCGGAGGCGCGGAGACCGAGCCTGTGCCGCCGAATGCCCCCGCTGCCGTCGCGGTCGCAAAAGACGGCGGCGCCTGCATCGTGTTCGTGCCGTCGAGGCCGAACAAGATGACGGGGTTCTGCCCCAGGGCAGTGAGGAACGCGCTACCGGGTGCCGCGACGGCCACGGTATTGCCATCGGGAGAGAGCACCGGGTTCGTCGCCCGCCTGGAGAGCGACGGTGGCCGTGACGGTGGCCGTCGCCGTGTCGACCACGTAGACGGCGTCGCGGTCGGGATCCGAGACGATCGCCGTCACGCCGTCGGCCAAAACGAGCAGCGTTCCGCCCGAGATGGGAGGCGGCGCGACGGCGGCCACCACCGTCGGTCCGAACGCCGGCGCAACCCCGGCGGCGCTCGCAATGCCCGGGCTGCTGTTGGCCGGGAGATCGGCGGGCAGCGCCGAGCCTGCGGTTCCCGTCGAGGGTGGGGGCGAGCTGCGGAGGCCACCGAGGTTCGCCCCGTCCACTTTTGCGGCTTCTTGCAAATCCTCTCTTCGCACTACGCCCGCAGCGTTTTCCTCAGCCAGGCTGAAGCCTGTTTCGTGCCGCGCCCTCATGCGGCGCGGTGCCTGCGCCTGCTGGGCACGATCTTGCACTAAGCTGCGCGCGCACCGACGACCGAAGGCAGCTCGATCGTCAGGGACCCGATTGCGGGCAGGACGCGACACTTCATGGCCATCATGACGGACCGCACGGCGCAGATGTTTCCCCGGCTTACGCCGGCGCAGATCGAGCGCATTTCTGGCACCGGGCAGCGGCGCAACGTCCGCGCCGGGGAGGTGCTCTTCGACGTGGGCGACCAGAACACGCCTCTCTTCGTCGTTGTGTCGGGCACGGTCGCCGCCGTACGACTGATCGGCGATCGCGAGGAGCCGGTCTGGGTGTACCAACCGGGTGAGTTCACCGGCGAGCTCAACATGCTGTCGGCTCGACGCAACCTGGGGCGCGGGCGGATGACCAGCGACGGAGAGGTCATCGTCGTCGACCGCGCCGCCCTGCGTACCCTCGTGCAGCGGGACTCGGAGCTGAGCGAGATCCTCATGCGCGCTTTCATCCTGAGGCGGACGGCGCTGATTTCCGAGGACAACAACGACCTGGTGCTGCTCGGGTCGCGACACTCGGGGAGCACGCAGCACCTCCGTGAGTTCCTGAGCCGCAATGGGCAACCCTTCACCTACGAGGACGTCGAGACAGACCCGAGCGTGCAGGAGCTGTTCGACAGGTTTCACATCGGCGTCAACGACGTGCCGGTGCTTGTGTGCCGCAGCGGCCACATCCTCAAGAACCCGACGATCGAGTCGCTGGCGTCGCAGCTCGGCCTGAGCGCGGAGCTCGATCCCAAGGAGGTGCGCGACGTGGTGATCGTTGGCGCGGGCCCGGCGGGACTCGCCGCGGCGGTCTACGGCGCGTCCGAGGGGCTCGATGTCCTGGTGCTGGAGAGCACGGCGCCGGGCGGGCAGGCGGGCACGAGCTCGAGCATCGAGAATTACCTCGGTTTTCCCACCGGGATCTCTGGGCAGGCGCTGTCGGGCCGCGCGCTAGCGCAGGCAGAGAAGTTCGGGGCCGAGGTCGCCATCGGCCGCACGGTCGCCCGCCTCGACTGCGACAAGCGGCCGTACCGTGTCCATCTGGCGGACGGTCCGGTCCTGCGAACTCGAAGCGTTGTCATCGCCAGCGGAGTGCGATACCGAAGGCCCGACCTTCCGTCGCTCGCCCGCTTCGAGGGGGCCGGCGTCTACTACTCGGCCACCCACCTCGAGGCTCAGCTCTGCAGAGGCGAGGAAGTCGCCATCGTGGGCGGAGCCAACTCGGCGGGGCAGGCCGCGGTTTTCCTCGCGACCATCGCCAAGCAGGTCACCATGCTGGTGCGCGGTCGCAGCCTTGCCGCCAGCATGTCGCGCTACTTGATCCAGCGCATCGAGGACGCCACCAACGTGACCGTGCTTGCGCGCACGCAGATTGACGCGCTCGAGGGCGACGATGGCCTCCAGCGGATCGGATGGCTTCACGTCGACAGCGGTGAGCGGGAGACGCGCGGCATCCGCAGTCTGTTTCTGATGACCGGCGCCGATCCCAATACGGGCTGGCTCGAACACTGCGTGGCCCTTGACGAAAAGATGTTCGTGAAGACTGGCCTCGAGCTGGTCCCCGAAGATCTTGCGAGCGCCAGGTGGCCGCTGCCCCGCCGTCCGTACCTCATGGAGAGCAGCATCCCCGGCGTATTCTGTGTCGGTGACGCCCGATCGACCAGTGTCAAGCGCGTGGCCTCCGCCGTCGGTGAGGGCTCGATCTGCGTCCAGATGGTGCACCGCGCGCTCCAAGAGCTGTGATTATCCACCTGAGCGAGACGAAGAGCGTGCCCCTACGGCCTCGCCCCATCAGGGAATGCCCTGCGCGATCAATGCGTTGTACCAATCTTGGGCCACGAGCGCCGCTCCGGCCGGATTCGGGTGCACGCCGTCGGCCGTATACATGGAATCCGGGAGATACGTCGAAGCCGTGAACGCGGACCACACGTCGACCACGTAAATCGGTGAGGCTGCGGTGCTCTGGCTCGTCGCCCAACCCGGAATGGCCGCGTTCAGCGCCTCGGCGTTGGTCTCGCAGGTCCCGCAGCCAGTGGGGTGCAAGGGGGTGATCTGGGCGATGAAGAGGATGACGTTCGGATTGACGGCGCGGTAGTCGGTCAACACGAGGGTGTACGCTTGCAGAATGGTTTGGGTCGCGACACCGTTCCATACGTCGTTCGTGCCAAACTGCATCAAGAGGACATCCGACTTGTCGTTCGCCGCCCACATGGGCAGCTCCGCGGAGTGGTCGGCCAGTGTTGGCTGGTGAGGTGGTGGAAGAAGATCGGTGACCAAGTAACCGGCGTGTCCTTCGCTCTCGACGCTGGGGGCGCCCGAGCAATTTTGGTTGTTCGTTTCGGTGCCGACAAGAATGAAGTTCGTGTGACCGTTCTGGATCAGTTCCTGAGACATGAGCTGCGGTCCGCACGTGTCCTCGGTGATCGAATCGCCGATCGGCGTGATCCGCCAGACACCGGTGTGGGCATGCCCGGCCTCGCCGCCGCTGTCGGGAGAACCGCCGTTGCCGTCCGCCGAGATCCCGGTTTCGGATCGGGCCGGCGAATCAGCAGAAGCGTCCACCCCCAAGTCATCGAGGTCCGCCGAAGCTTCGGCGCCGTCGCCCGACGAGCTATTGGATGCCGGCGCCGAACTGTCCGAGCGGCCGCTCGACGAACTGACCGAGCCGCCGGCGGAGGACGCGCGCTCCTGGCTGCTGTCCGACGAGCTGCTCGAGCTCGTATCGGACGGGCCGCTCGACGCAATGGCCGAGCTTCCCGAGCGGTCCCCGGACCCTCCGGAACCATTGGCCGGATCAGGGGTGCCGGAGCTCGACGAACATGCCGCGAACCAAGCCGCAGGAACCGCGCCGCAGAGCACCATGCGCATAAACTTGTTCGCAATGTTCGGACCCGTACGCATTTTTTCACCGCAACGATGGTGCAAACGACATCGAGCGGACGCACGCCGGTCATCAAACGGCTCAACCAATCGGGAACACGGCCCGGTCCGACAAGAAAACGGGTCGAGGACGGCGATGACAATGGAATCGAACCGTGCTGGCCAAAGCGAACGAGCGAGCCGCGCGTAGATGCCATGTTGCTGGCGTCGGCGACAGTCGTCGCGAAGCGAGCCGCGGCGCCAATCAGGACCGCAGCGTATAGACCTTCGCCTCCCACGAAACGAACGGTTCCGTACCGGCTGTGGGCCCCGGCTTGAGCCGGCAGCCGAAGGCCGTTAGGGTGTCGTACTGTGACCGGAGATGTTTTGGCCTGCACCGTCGCGTGGCTCGTCTTCTGCGCGGCGTGGGCCTCCAAGTCGCTCGTCTTGCCCTCGTGCTGCGCGACTACCTCCGACTCGCCGGGGCCCACCTCCGAACGAAGTCGTGACGACGGGCGATCGGACAACCGCAATCAGGAGCCTCCGCTCCCCTTGAACACCGAAAGCCGTGGCTCCTTGCGCCCGAATGCCCGATGCACGTTCGTGACGACGTCCCCAGCCCGGAAGACTCGCTCGCCGAAGCGTACATCCTTGCAGACGACCCCCATCATCTCTCTGAAGCCTTCACGGGGCTGTCGTGCGATTTCGCCGCCGCACGCCACAAGGAGATCGTCGCTCGGCCACCACGCGTCATCCATCACGCTGCCCGTAGGGCCGTTCCGCCAGCCGCCCTCAACCTGAAGTTCAGAGGGAAGAGGTGTGACCCGCTCGGCACGGGCGTCCCCGCTCTCGTAGCCTTCCTGTTGCTCATGGAATCGCCGAGCCGTACGGGCGGAGTCGGCGACCACAAACCAGTCCTCGTCGCCGTCCGCGGTCGTGCACCAGTAGATTGCGAAGCGTTTTCGAGGCTTTGCCATCCAGGACAGGAATCGTACCCGGACCTCCAACGATCGCAAAGCGGATCGGCTCCCGTCGTCACGGCGAAGCTGGACTCTGACGAGGGCTCGCCTCTCGGCGCAATTGCTCCACCCGTGTCCGCTGCGGTGCATTCGGATATCGCTCCAAGAAGCGAGTCGCTTCGCGGGTCACCCGGAGGCGGTCACCTTTTTCGGCACACGCTTCAATGGCCAGAACCTCCGCCTCGGGCACGAGCTTGCCCTTCGGAAAGTCCAGAAGATAGCGATGCAGAAGGGCGAGCGCGTCGTCTGGCGCGCCGGCGTCGAGCGCACTGCGCGCCGCGTCGAGTGCGGCCACTTCGGCCGCCAAGGTCGAGGCCTCTAGAGGTGCAGCCAAGCCCCGCCGCGGAACGTTCGGGAGAGGCGGCGCTCTTCGTGCCAGCGCGGGCCCCGGGGAGGGCAACACGGAAGGGACGGAGGCTGCACTCGCGCCAGGCTGCGGCGGAAGGGCTTCCCGAGGGCTCGGGGCTGCCTCGCCCGGAGCGTCCGCCGATGGATCCCGAAGGGACGACGGTAAGCCCGGCGAGATCGCCCGCGCGGGTGGCCCGGCATGACGGCCGACCAGGGCGAAAGTGACCGCACTGCCTCCGATGGCGCCCAGCACCACCCATTTCGCGGTCGCAACCGCATTCCTGAAACGGCTGACCGGCCTCGCGGCCGGAGAGGCCGCGACTGACTCGGGCGATTCAAGCTTTGCTGAGGTCGCCAGCCGAACGGAAAACCGGGACCACGCCCGCGCGGTCGCGTCGGCAGCCGGCGCGTCGCGCCTTGCGGAGTGTCGCAGCGCGCGCTCGAACTCAACGTCACCGCGGTCGATGAAGCTCATCGCAGACCTCTTTGGGCCATCCACGTGGCGCGAACGCGTTTCGCGATGGCGGTAAATTCCTCGCGCGCCCTTCGCAGTCGAGAGCTTGCCGTGCCGATCGGGATCCGCTCGATCGCCGCGGCCTCGCGCACCTGAAGCTCTTCGAGCTCACAGAGAACGAACACCGTGCGTAGCTCGATCGTCATCCGATCGAGAACGGCATCGAGCAAGGCTCGGGCTTGCCGCTGCTCGAGCTGCTCCTCGGGCGATGGGAAATCGCTGATCCCCGCCCGATCGTCGACTGTCGTGGTCGGCGATGCCGCTCGACGCCGACGGTGTTCCTGCGAGGCCACGCGAATCGCTACGCCGTAGAGAAAAGCGTGCTCGCTGCCGGGATGAATTTCGGCGAGCTTTCGGGCGGCTACCCAAAAAACCTGTTGCGCGGCGTCATCGACCTGGCCCGACGGTACGCCAAGACGGCGGAGAAGCCTCCAGATCGACGTGTAGTGCGTCTCGAAGAGTCGGCGCATCGCCACCTCGGAGGCGGCGCCCCTCGGAATCGCGTCCTGGCGCGGATCGGAAGTGGACACCTTGGACGGCTCGCAGTCGGCCGAATCCGCCGCGTCGGCCGGGTCGGAACGCAGGAACGACCCCCCGGCCATCAGAAGTGCCCACCCGCGCCGAGCATCCCGTGGAGGCTCCACTTCGAGGACTGCATCAGGGTTGCGCCGTCGCTCGCCTCGGCTTTGAGCCCTCCTAAAATAACAGCCCCACCCGTCTTGAGCCCCACACTGAAGTGACGCCCCATGTTGTAGGTCAGGTCCAGCCCGAGCCCTACGGTCCCGAAGCCCTGGAGACCGTTGTCGACCCGGACGCCTTGCTGAGTCGTGGTGGTCACGGTGGCGCCGCGGCATACGCAACACGCACCGGCGTGATCTGCGCGGAAGCGCCGCCCGGTCGGCACACTGTGCCCGCCAGGAGCGTGACCGCGAGACAACGGACCGCCCGAATCTGCATGTCGAGTCATCGCCGACGACGGGCGCCGCGATCACCAAAAGCGACACGCCTCATTGATGGATGGTGTCCGGGACCGGTTTGCGTCCGAACCCCGGGTTCGCACGGCGTGACTGAACGCCTGATTCACTCCCGCATGGCGCGAACCGCCTTGACCGCAAGCGGCCTTTGTGGCGTTCGTCCACCGCGAACGCCTTCTCCTGGCCTTGCGCGCCGGTCGGTCGCCTTGCTTCAAGGGATTCGAAAAGCCAGTCGACGGTTCTTCGTAGTCGCAGGCTGCCCGTCGATCGCTTCTTGGTTCGGAGTCCACTACGGTTTCGGTTATCCGAATGGCGAAATGGGTCTTGGCGGTAGGCAACAAGAATTACTCGTCGTGGTCGCTTCGTCCCTGGCTCGCGCTCAAGCAAACGGGCGCGGCGTTCGACGAGGTCGTCATCCCGCTTTACCGTCCGGACTCGCCCGACGCGATCCGCAAGATTTCTCCGTCGGGCAAGGTGCCGGTGCTGCAGCATGGGCAGGTCGTCGTGTGGGATTCGCTCGCCATCTGCGAAACCATCGCCGAGGCGTTCCCGGAGGCCCACCTTTGGCCCGACGACGCCGGCGCGCGCGCCGTCGCCCGGTCCATCAGCGCCGAGATGCACTCGGGCTTCGTGGCCTTGCGCACGCATATGCCCATGAACGCACGCGCGCGACTGCCCGGGCGCGGTCGGACGATCGAGTCGCTGCGCGACATCGAGCGGGTGCGCTCGCTCTGGGGTGATGCGCTCCATCGCTTCGGACGCGGCGGGCCCTTCCTCTTCGGCCGCTTCTCCATTGCCGACGCGATGTACGCGCCGGTCGTGCTGCGGTTCCGAACCTACGAGGTGGAGATCGACACTCGGCTGCACGAGTATTGCGCGGCGGTGCTCGCGCTGCCGGCCATGGAAGAGTGGTTGGCCGCGGCTCGCACCGAGCCGTGGACCCTCGAGTCGTTCGAGTACCCGCCGATCCACGCGTGACCCTGCTCGGGTGCGCCGCCTCGAAGGCGTACGTTTTGGCGGGTCAACGTACGCATCCCTGGGTTACGGTGGTGCGCGAGGGCTCGAGTCAAGCGACCATGGCCAAAGCAGACGTGGTCGGGCTTGGCCCGACGCCATTCCACCGAGGGCATCCCGTCATCCCGACGCTCGGCGATGCCGGCATGCGGCTCGCCCCAGGGCGCAGAGCGCGTCGCTGGCCACCCATCGTCGCCTTGGTCGTGGGGATCTCCGCGCTCCCGGCAGGCGTTTCGATGCTCGCCGCGTGCACTCGCGGTCTGAAGGAGACGGATCCCCAACGCGCGATCGAGAGCACGCCGGCCGTGGCGCCGTCGGCCTCGGCTTCCGCACCGGCGTCCGATCCGATCGTTGTTTCGATCGACGCGCTGCCATCCGGAGCGAAGATATTCCTCGACGGCGTGGCGCTCGCGACCAACCCTTACGAGGCTGAACGTCCCCGCGATGACCGGAGCCACGTGATTCGCGTCGAAGCCCCCGGGTATGAGCCGCAGTCGCCGAGCGTCGCATTCTCGAGGTCGGTGCACACGCACGTCGATCTGGTGCCCCTCGGTGGGTCGGCCCAACCTGCCCCTCAGCGTCCGCCCGCTCGTCCGGCGGCCACGCCAAGCGCCCTCGGTCATCCAGGCTGAGGATCGACCTCGACCTCGACCTCGACCCCGACTCCGACGCGACTACCTCGACTCGACCTCGACCTCGACCGCGACTACCTCGACCCCGACCTCGACCCCGACCTCGACCGCGACAACCGCGACCGCGACCGCGACCCCGACCTCGACCGCGACCGCGACCTCGTTGACTCGTGCTATCCGGTGTCGCCTCCATGGACCAGAACCTGCTCCGGAGCTACCTCGGAACGGTGTACGAGTTTCCCTCCCCGTCGGGATTGCTGCGCGTCTCGCTCGACGGCGAGCTCGCGTCGGAGCCATCCGCGCTGCCGGAGCTTCTCCAGAAGCCGTTCGCCGTGCTCACCGCGTATAACCCGCGCTCAATGCTCCTGCCCCGCAAGGTCAACGAGCAGCGCCACGTCGTCATGCGCGACTTGCTGGTGCTCGGCGTCTACCGCGTCGAAGCGTGCGTTGGTTACGAAGAGGATCCCGACGGGACCTGGCGTGAACCGGCATGGTTGGTCCATGGAATGGACCGCGACGAGGCGACCGCGTTCGGACGCGTCTTCCGTCAAAACACGGTGCTCGTGTGCAAAGCTGGCCGCCCGGAGATCGTCGCAACGGATCCGACGTGCGACGATCTGGGAAAGACGTATGTCGGTCACTGGCGCGTACGCGGATGATTCGTCCCCCGCTCCCCCAACGGCTTGACGGGCACGGGCGACCGGCCGCGCGCGGACGGGCGCACGCGTGATCCGCCTCGATTCGATCGGCAAGCAGCACGGCCGTCAGATCCTCTTCCTCGACGCGTCGATGAGCGTCTTTCGAGGCGACAAAGTCGGACTCGTGGGACCGAACGGATCCGGCAAGTCCACGATCTTCAAGATGATCGTGCAGGAAGAGCACCCCGACAGCGGCCAGGTCGTGGTCGATCGGACCGCCGCGGTCGGCTACTTCAGCCAGGACGTCGGCGACATGCGGGGCCGGTCGGTGCTCGAAGAAACCATGGCGGGGGCCGGCGACGTCTCCGATGCGGCGCGGGAGCTCCACGCGCTCGAGCACGCCATGGCGGATCCCGAGCGCGCGAGCGAAATCGACGATCTGGTCGAGCGCTTCGGGCACGCCCAATCGCGGTTCGACGACCTCGGGGGCTACGCGCTCGAGTCGCGCGCGCGGGAAATCCTCGCCGGTCTGGGATTTCGCGACGAGGTGGTCGAGGAGGACGTGGGCAACCTGTCGGGCGGCTGGAAAATGCGCGTAGCGCTCGCGCGGATTCTACTGATGAAACCCGACGCGTTGTTGCTCGACGAGCCGACCAATCACCTCGACATCGAATCGATCCTCTGGCTCGAACAGTTCTTGCGCAACTTCGAGGGTGCGCTCGTCATGACGTCGCACGACCGCGAATTTTTGAACCGCCTCGTGACCAAGATCGTCGAGATCGACGGCGGGGAGATGACGACCTATTCGGGCAACTACGATTTCTACGAGCGACAACGGGAAATCGCCGCCGCCCAGCAGGAGGCGCAGTATGCCCGCCAGCAAGCGATGCTCGCCAAGGAGAAGGCCTTCATCGAGAAATTCAAGGCGCGAGCCAGTCACGCCGCACAGGTGCAGTCGCGCGTGAAGAAGCTCGAGAAGATCGACCAAGTCGAGCCCCCCCGACGACGCAAGGTCGTCGAGTTCGAGTTTCGAGCCGCGCCGCGGTCCGGCGACGACGTGGCCAAGCTCGATCGCGTCTCCAAATCGTATGGGACCCGATCGATCCACTCCGGACTGGATTGGCTCATCCGGCGCGGCGAGCGCTGGTGCGTGATGGGAGTCAACGGCGCAGGCAAGTCGACGCTGCTCAAGCTCGTCGCCGGAGCGACGCCGCCCGACGACGGCCGCGTCGCGGTCGGGGCCAGCGTGAAGGTCGGCTATTTCGCGCAGCACGCGATGGAGCTGCTCGATCCCGACGAGAGCGTCATCGAGTCGCTCCGACGGGCTTTCCCGCTCGCCACCCTCGGATCGATGCGGACCCTGGCCGGTGCGTTCGGGTTCTCGGGCGACGACGTGGACAAGCGCTGCCGCGTGCTTTCGGGCGGCGAGAAGGCCCGGCTGGTCTTGGCGGCCATGCTCTACGATCCGCCCAATTTCTTGGTGCTCGACGAGCCGACCAACCACTTGGACCTTTCGACCAAAGAGATGCTCGTCCGAGCCCTGAGTTCGTTCGAGGGGACGATGCTCTTCGTGTCTCACGATCGGCAGTTTCTCCGGGCGCTGTCGAACCGCGTGCTGGAACTGACTCCGGAGGGCCACCATCGGTACGGCGGGGGCTACGCCGAGTACGTCGAGCGAACCGGACGCGAAGCGCCCGGCGTGAACTGAGCGCGTGCTGAAGATCCTCGTGACGTTGAGCGGTGCCCGCCGCGTGCTGGAGATCGGCACGTTCACCGGTTACTCGGCGCTATCGATGGCCGAGGCTCTTCCCGAGGACGGCACGCTCATCACGTGCGACGTCAACCCGCGCCACACCGCGCTGGCCCAGCGGTACTTCGACGAAAGCCCCCACGGCAAGAAGATCTCCATTCGCCTCGCCCCCGCTCTCGAGACGTTGGCCGTGCTGGACGGGCCCTTCGATCGGGTGTTCATCGACGCCGACAAGGGCAACTACGAGCGCTACTACGAGGCGGTCATCGACAAGGTTCGCATCGGCGGCCTCGTCGTCGTCGACAACACCCTTTGGTCGGGAAAGGTCCTCGACGCGCAGCCGGACGAGGAGACGCGGACCACCGATGCTCTCAACCGCCGCATCGCCGACGATCCGCGGGTCGAGAACGTGCTGCTGACCGTGCGCGACGGCGTTCAGGTGGTGGTGCGCCGACGCTGACGTCCGCGTCGAGCTCACCGTTGAACCGGGCCGACGGGCTGGCGGTCGACCGGCCACACCCAGCCCGCGCAACTCGTGACCCCGAAAGCGTCGCGCTTTAGCGCGGCGACTGATCGAGGTCGTTACGAACCCAATCGAGCGCGAGGGCGGGATCGAGGAAGGTCGCGTTCGCGACTCCAACTTCGCTCGCGATGCGCGCGAACTGCATCGCGTAGGTTCCATTTTCGCTGACGATGGCCGCGATGCGCTTGCAACCCTCGTTCATGATGAGGATCATCGTCTCTTGTCGATGGCGCGTAACGTCCGGCGTTTGGGCGAGAAACGTGCGTGAGTCGACCAGGGCCGACCACTTCTTGCCGCCGACGCGAGCGCACATGGCAAGGATCTCGGCGCGAAAACGTTGGGCCACCGTCACGTCCCAGAAGCCCGACATCGTCGCATGGATGATCGGCCCGACGGCGTCGAACTCAAGCGCGAAGCCCCCGCGCTCGGGCGTGGAGGAATCCGATTGCGCCGCACGCCCTCTTTTGGCTCGAGATTTCCCTTCTTTCATGGGTCCCCCATTTCGTCAAATGGTCGGTAACCAGCGCCGGCTTTGTGGACCGATATTCGGGCGTTACTTCCGGCGAAGCAGGTGTTGGTCGCTCATCGTCCGTTCTCGTGGCTTCACGTTTGTCGCGAAAATCTCGCCGTCCTTGTGAAGCTTCCAGGCGACCCGTGCGAGTTCGCCACGGGTCATGTGAAGTGACTCCAGCAGCGTGGGCCAGACCGAGCCGAACTCTAGCGAGTTCGCGGAGGTCAGGTTGGCGAGCAGGGCCTGCGGCGCGTCTCGAAGTGCCTGATCGTGCAGCGAGTCGTAATGAGCGTCGGTTGCGCGAGGCGCATGAAGCAGGGCAAGCTGACCCGTGCGCTCCTCACTCTGTCGAACGGCCGCCGTCTCACGGACCGCAGCAGCTTCAGCTCCGATCACCTTCTTCTCGATGTCTCGGAAGAGGGCAACGACAGCCGGGTCGTTTCCGCCAACGACAAGGCGGAACTTCGTTCGATCCATCGTCGGGTGCGGGATCGCAAGGTCGGCGGCGTGGGTGATGCCTCACAGGCTAGATCGAGCCTGAATCCGAGAAAAGAGCGACGGACTCACCTTCCGGTGCACGGCTGACAGATGGCGAAGAGTCCGTCCCGCGTCGCGGGGCGCATTCTCAACACGCCATTTGGCGCTCTGCTCCGAAGTATGATTCAGCGTATGCTTTTTCAGCATGGGACGCGTCACCGCGACTCTGGATGAGCAGACGCCAGCAAAGATCCGACACGTGACCGGCCCACGCCGCGTCTCGAGCTTCCTCAACGAGGCGGCTCGCGAGCGTCTTGCGTGTTTGGAGCTTCGCGGGCTGCTGGACGAGCTCGACGCCAAGCGTGGGGCAGCACCGACGGCGGTTCGCGCCGAGATCGCCCGCGATGCTCGCCGCATCTTGCGCGCTCGATGACGAGCCGTTCGGTGGCACGGAGCGGGAGCCCCGGCGGATGGTCTTACGAGACTTGGCCTTTCCTCGATTCGAGGGCTTCCCAGCGCGCGACCAGGGCCGCCACGTGGGCGCGCGCCCGCTCGAGGCGAGCCCGCAGGCCCGCGACCTCGGCGCCGCGCGCCGCGTACAGCGTCGGGTCCGCGAGCAGAGCCTCGACCTCGGCGACGCTCGCCTCGCCCGCGTCGACGGCGACGACGATCGTGTCCAACTCGAGGCGCTCCGCATGGGTGAGACCACCCTTGGCCTTGGACGGCGCAGAAACCGGGGCGACGACCGGCGGGGCGACCTCGGACGGGCGAGGGGCCTCCGCCCTCTGCGTCACGTAGTCTTGGTAGCCTCCCGCGTAGCGGGTCACGATCGCCGGCCCGTCGCGTCCCCCGGGGTCGGCGTCGAACGCCAGAATGGCCGTGGCGACGTGATCGAGAAACGCGCGATCGTGCGTGACGACGAGGACCGACCCCTCGAACGCCTCGAGCATTTCCTCGAGCGCGCCAAGCGTCGGCAGATCGAGGTCGTTGGTCGGCTCGTCGAAGATGAGCAGGTTCGCCCCCTCGCGAAGGACCTTCGCGAGGGCGACCCGCGCCCGCTCTCCGCCCGACAGCGAACCGACCTTTTGACGCTGCTTGTGGGGGTCGAACAAGAAGAGCTCCAGATAGCTTCGAAGGTCCATCGCCTCCCGGCCGCGGATTCCGAGCGACACGACGGTGCTGCCGAATTCGCCGCGGACGTCGTCGAAGATGGACTTGTCGTCGTCGAGCTTTACCCGCGCCTGGTCGAGATACGCGGCGCGCGTATTCTTGCCGACGACGATCGATCCGGCCGTGAGCACCGCACCACCGGCGTCGGGCCGCTTGGATCCTCTCGCTTCGTCGAGCGCTGCCAGGATTGCGCGCACCAGCGTCGTCTTGCCGACGCCGTTTCGGCCGACGATGCCGATGCGCTCGCCTGCCCTCACGACGAGATCGAACGGCAGGTTGAGCGTCGGCGCGCCCCGCGCGGCGGCCACCTGCACACCGGAAAGCTCGAGAATCGTCTTGCCCTGCTGGCGGGAGGCGGCGGCCACGAGGGACACTTCGCGTGGCCGTCCGGCCGTCGCCGGGCCGCGAGCCTCGAGCTCGACGGCCCGTTGGATGCGAGCCTTCTGTTTCGTCGCCCGTGCTTTCGGGCCCCGCGCCAGCCACTCGCGCTCGCGCCGAAGAGCATTCTGTCGATTTTGCTCGACGCGATGCTCTTGTGAGATGAGCTCCGAACGCTTTTCGAGGTACTCGCCGTAGCCCCCGGGAAACGAAGTGAGACGTCCGCGCTCGAGCTCGACGATGCGCTGGGCGACGGCATCGAGGAAATACCGATCGTGGGTGACCAGGACGATGGCCCCACCGAAGTCGTCGGCGAGGTACCCCTCGAGCCACGCGGCCGTGTCCGCGTCGAGATGATTGGTGGGCTCGTCGAGAATCGCGATGTCAGGGCTCGCGACCAGCAACTGCGCGAGGGCGATACGCCGGCGCTCACCCCCGCTGCGAGGTCCGCACGCACCGTCCACGTCGCGCACCCCGAGCCGGTGCAGAACGTCGAGCGCGACATGCCCGCGGTCCCACCCACCGAGCCGTGCGATGGCGTCGTCGAGATCGGCCTGATCGGCCAGGAGCGCGTCGGTCCGAGACGAAGCGAACGGGGTCGCGAGCTCGGCGGTCACGGCCGCGTGGCGCGTCGTCGCATCCTTCCATGCCGTGAGCGCTTCTTCGACGACCTCGCGCGCCGTCGCGGTCGGATCGAGATCGGGCTCTTGCGCGAGGTAGCGGATCGAAAGCCCCCGCCGCACGCTCACGGTTCCCTCGTCCGGGGGCTCCAAGCCGGCCAGAATGCGTGCGAATGTGGATTTGCCCGCTCCGTTCGCGCCAATCAGCGCGACCCGCTCGCCACGCGCCAGCGCGAACGTCGCGTCGTCGAGCACGACCTGTGGACCGAATGCTTTTCGCAGGTGTTGGGCAGCTAAGGCCGGCATCGGTCACTGGGTTTTCGCATCGTGGCACGTTACCAGGACTCGCCGAACGGGCGGACACCCACCTCGAACGAACCCGCCGAACGCCTCGGCTCGGACCGCCGGACCGCCGCCTCGGCCACGTCGTCGGGTTCAACGAAGAAGCTGACTCGCGGTGTCGGGGCCGCGCGCGGCGCACACGATCCAGTCGTCATCCACGAACGATCCCCCACCCGAGGTCATCGTGATTCGATCGATCGAGACCGACTCGAAGTCCGCAAACGAACGCCGGACGGCCGCGTGGTCGAGAAACGTCATCGTCATGGCTTCTTCCACGTTGGATGGCGCCCCCTCCGGAAGCGAACCGAGCCGGAACGTATGTTCGCCCACGCGCTCGGCGGACAGGCATCGGGAGTCCTCGGGGGTCCGGGTCACGACGAGAGCCTGACCTCCGGGCTTGAGGACGCGGCGGAGCTCGCGCACGGCGAGGCGGTAGCGATCGAACGGCAAGTAGTAGAGGACCCCGTAGCAGACGATTCCGTCGAACGACTCCGACGGATAGTCGAGCGCGTCCGCTTCGCAAACCGTGCACGCCGCCTGGGCGTTCTGCTGGTGCAGCCGCTTTCGCGTGACGTGGACCCCTTCGGTCGACACGTCGCAGGCCGACACGCGGTAGCCTTCGCGCGCCAAAAAAACCGTATGCCGACCCGCCCCGCAGCCGACATCGAGGATCCGGTACTCGCTCGATCGGGAGCGAGGGAAGGTGCGGAAGACCCAGCGAACGACGACGTCTTGCGGATAACTCGGGCAGTAGCGCGGGTCGGCATGCAGCCTCTCCCACACATCGCGCTCGAGGCCCATCGCCCGAGATTGTACCGGGCGGCAACGGGTCGTCTACGCGCCGATGCGGTATTCGCGTTCGTATCCGGCGTCCGCGTTTTGGATTCTTACCCGGACGATGCCATTGTGGTCGAGCGAGTATTGCTCGACGATCCGAGGTCCGCGGTCGAAGCGGCGCTCGACCGGGACCGACGCGATGTCTTCTCGGTGTGCAAGAGCCGGATCAAAGGGGAAAACCACATCGCCGCAGAGCGCCATATCCCCCCTCGGCTTGCCCAGATCGTCGACGTCGGAGCACTCGAAAAAACGGAAGTGGCCGATGTTGTGTGCGGCTTGATAGCTGCGCGTGAAGGTCACGGCCTCGGACTCGGCCGGCAATACGGCGTCGCGGGTGAAGATGGGATCCAGAACGACCTCGCGCCCGGCGTCGGCTTCGCGAAATACGGCGAAGGTGCGCGAAACCCGGTCGATGAGGCGAAAATCGCCGTGCTCGTCGGACGCGATCGACAGACCCATGGCGACGGCCGCCGACGGGTACGGGGATCGGTGCACGCGCCGTCCGAACCGCTCGCGCAAGGCGCGACCGACGATGGGCAGCTCGCTCGCTCCGCCGACGACATAGATCCCGGCGATGTCGTCGGCCTCGGCCTCGTTCTCGGCGCGGGCCGTCAACGGTTGCATCGCAGCGATCGATCGATCGATGAGCGGCATGCACGCCTCGTAATACGCGGAAACCGGCAGGCTAATCTCCGACCGCGGCGCCCGGTCGCCGAGCACGGCTTCGAGGTCGAGCGTGATCTTGCGGGAGTTCGCGTTCAGCGATTCCTTGGCGGCGCGGCACTGGTCGAGCCATCCCTCGGCCACCCGGGGCGGCAATTGTCCGAGTTCGAGGTCCACGCTCTTGAGCGCGACCTCGGCGAGCAGCGCGTCGAAGTCGTCGCCGCCGAGCTTGGCGACGCCCGCGGTAGCGAGGATTTCGTGATGAAGGCCCGCCATGCGCACGAGAGAGGCGTCGAAGGTCCCGCCTCCGAGGTCGTAGACGACGACGACGTCGCGCCGCGACGTCAGGGTGTTTCGGTGGCGATGCGTGTATTCGAAGCCGGCTGCGGAGGGCTCATGAACGATGGCGCCGACCGTGAAGCCCGCCTGGCGGAAGGCGTCGAGGGTCATCAGGCGCTGCGCCGCAAAGGCGTTGGCCGGAACGGCCACGACCGTCTGCAGATCGGGGTCCTGCGAGAGCTTTCGCCGAAGATTCGAGCGCGTTCGCAACGCCTCCCGAACGTGCGAAAGAAACTGCGCGATGAGATCCGTCAGTGGGATGACGCTGCTGCCGAGCGCCACCTTTTGCCCCGGACCGGCATTCGGCCCCGACAGCAACCGCTTGAACGATCGCAGCAAAGAAAACGACGAGTCGTCCGCCACGGCCAGCGCGTCGAAACCGAAGCGAAGTTCTCCACGGCGCTCGGCTACGACGGTCGGAATCCAGCCTCGAGCGTCGCCGGCTTCATCGACGAAGTCGACCACGGGGTGGTTGCCGCGGTCGGCACATGCCACGACCGTCCGCGTCGTTCCGAAATCGATTCCGAGCCGCACGTGACGATCCTGTCACCGGGCGAGCCAATTCGGAAGAATTTCGCGAAAATCGCTCGCAGCGACGTCAGCGCACGAACTTCGCAGCGTGGACTCCCGAGGGCGGCGACGAGGAATCGAGCAACGACGTAAGCCTGCGGTAGAGCTCGCGAAGAGCGTGGATATCCACCGCAAGAGCTCGCTCGAGCACACTTTGCTCGGCTCGCGCGAGCTCGCCTTCGAGATCGACGATGTGTCGCACGAGCTGCGCGCGCATCAGGCGAGCTTCTTGTTCCGTCAACTCGAGATTCATCATGGCTGGACAACCTGGCGGTGCAGCGTTCGTGGGATCGTCCCGAGGCATATCGAACTCTCGTTCTCTCTCGTTTATCACGGCACTCGTGTCATGGCCGTTTCGCAACCGTGACCAATGAGCGCCGACTTGCGCATTCATGGGCGATGAAACGGTTTGCCCAAACCCCACCCCGCGCATCCGGCGGTATTGCCCGTACTCGGCTGCCTGCCGGCGAGGCGGCGCCTCTGGCCGCCCCATTCGCGAAAATCGCGAGCCCAACCCTCTTGCCATCACCCAACTACTCTCGCGATCCAGCGATGTCATCCGGAGGCGCGCCTTGGGGGACCGATTGCCGTGCCCGAGTCCGGCTGATCGAAGAGCGAAGAAGTCGCTCGGACCATCCGGCATGCCCATCGGATGACGAAACGATGACGGTCGGCCGGGTGAGTCCAGGCTACGAGTGGGCTCGAAACGATGCCGGCAGAGTCGAACATGGCCGCGTCGCGAACGAAAAACCACGACGCGCTCACCGGCCTGCGCCGCGCCGCGGCTTGCAAGGATGGCCTCGCATTGGCCCTCGCGGGGGGCCAGACGAACAAGGAGAACCCGGGGTGATCATCGTCATTTTTTTCGTCGCGCACTGGCAGATCTCGGTATTTTTCCAAACGTTTTTTCTGCACCGCTACGGCGCTCACCGCATGGTCTCGATGAGCCCGCGTTGGGAGCGTTTCTTTTACCTGTGCACGTACCTGACGCAGGGCGCGAGCTTTCTCGTGCCGCGCGGGTACGGGATTCTGCACCGGATGCACCACGCGTTCAGCGACACGCCGAAGGACCCTCATTCGCCACTCAACCACGGCGGTCTCGTGTCGATGATGCTGGCGACCAAGAAGCGCTACGACGATTTCGCGTACAACCGAGTTCAGCCGGAAGCCCGATTCGACGGTGGGCTGCCGCGCTGGCCGCTCATCGATCGGCTCGGTCAGTCGTGGGCCGGACGGGTTGCGTGGGGAGCGGCCTACACGCTCTTTTACGTTCGCTTCGCCACCCATCCGTGGATGTTCGCGCTCCTGCCGATCCATTACGTGATGGGTCCGGTTCACGGCGCCATCGTCAACTGGTGCGGGCACAAGTACGGATACCGCAATTTCGACAACAGCGACGCCTCGCGAAACACGCTGACGGTCGATTTCTTGACAGCGGGCGAGCTATTCCAAAATAATCATCACAAGTTCGCGATGAGCCCGAACTTCGCGGTGCGCTGGTTCGAAATCGATCCGACGTACCACGTGATGCGCATGTTCGCCGCGCTCGGCATCATCGAGATGAGCGGGGCCCAGGTTGGCCGCTTCGCAGTCGGCGCGACGGAGTAGGACCGGTCGAGCACAGCCCATGCCACGCGGGTTGCCGCGATCTCGATCGAGAACGGGACGACTGCGCTCCGTTTTTGTAGCGTGAATGCGAGCGAGGAGCGACACTGACGCCCATGCTTTCGTCGAGGACCAGCCCAGGGCCGCAACCCGAGCCCCAGGACCCGGTCGAGGCGCTGCTTCTAGGCCACGATCGGGCGCGGCACTTCGTGACGGTGGGGCTGCGCCTGGCGCGCAGCCCGCAGGCCTCTCCTCGACTGATCGCGGACTCGGCGTCGGCGCTTCGGCGATTCTTCGGCACGGCCCTGCCGCTGCACGATCGCAACGAGGAAGACTGCGTCGTCCCCCGCCTGCTCGACGCTCGCCCCGGCCGCGCGATCGAGCATGCGCTCGCACGAATGGCGGGAGACCATCGCGCGCTCGAGGCGGCCATCACGAGCCTCGACGAGCTCTGGGCGCGGGTGATGGCTCGGCCCTCGGATCTCGCGAAGATCGGCGAGGCGCTGCACGCCGGCTGCAGGACGCTCGCGTCGCTCTTGGAAGGCCACCTGCAGCTCGAAGAGGAGAGCATATTCCCCGCCGTCAGTGCTCTGCCGGAAGCCACACGCAAAGTCATTCTCAGCGAGTTCCGTCAGTCCCAGCGGTCGTCCGGAACGCTCGTCGTCGGCCCGGCTCTGCCGCACAAGCCGCAATGACCGATCCGCTCGGCCGTCTTGCCGATTGGATCGACGAAGCCGGGCGGCGTGGGGCGCCCGAGCCCGAAGCGATGGCGCTCGCGACCGCCACGCCGACCGGCATCCCCTCGGTCCGCGTCGTGCTTTGTCGCGGCGTGGATGCGCGCGGTATCCGCTTCTTCACGAACTACGAAAGTCGCAAGGGCCTCGAGCTATCCCGCAATCCGCATGCGGCCGCATGCTTTTTCTGGCCGATTCTGGACGCGCAGGTGCGCGTCGAAGGCCGCGTCGAACGACTGACCCCGGCCGAGTCGGACGCGTACTTCGATCAGCGGCCCCGGGGCCACCGGGTGTCCGCGCTGGCGTCGGCTCAAAGTCGACCCATCGAGAGCATGGAGTGGCTGCGGGCGCGATCGCGACAAATCGCCGCCGAGTACGAGGGTCGAGACGTTCACCGCCCGGATTTTTGGGGCGGCTACCTGCTGAGCGCCACGGCGGTAGAAGTCTGGACGCGCGGGGCCGATCGCCTGCACGAGCGCATCCGCTTCGAGCGTCGGGGGGGCGCGTGGGACTCGATCCGGCTGTCGCCGTAGCGCGGGGTCCAGCTGAGGTATGATCGCGCGCCATGGCGCGCCCCTTTCAGGTCCACCTCGTCGCCCCGTCCAACGAGGACTCGACGTACATCAAGCCTCTCTGGGCCGCGACGCTCGCCGCGCACACTCCTGAGGACGTCCAGTTGACCTTCCGCGACGACGGGATCGATCCCATCGATCTCGAGCGCGAAACCGACGCGCCGGACCTGGTCGGAATCAGCGTGGGATCCAAGACGGCCGCGCGGTCCTATGCGATCGCCGACGCCTACCGGGCGCGCGGCAGCCGTGTCGTCCTCGGCGGCATTCACGTGACGGCGCTTCCCGACGAGGGGCTCGAGCACGCCGACGCGGTGGTGAGCGGCGAGGCGGAGTGGATCTGGCAAGACGTCGTGCACGACGCGCGCGAAGGCAAGATCGGCCGCGGACGATCGCTCATCCGCCGGGCCGTCTACAAGCACGACGACTGGAAGCCGCTCGTCGGACTGCCCAAGCCCAGGCGGGACCTGTTCACGTCGCTTCAATACGTTCCGTTCGACGTCGTCCAAACGACCCGCGGATGCCCGTTCCCGTGCGAGTTCTGCAGCGTGTCGACGTACAACGGGACGAAGTTCCGGTTTCGGCCGGTGCCCGAAGTCCTCGCGGAGCTCGAAACGTGCGGATCGAGGATCCTCTTCGGCGACGACAACGTGATGATTCACACGAAGTACAGCCACGAGCTCTTCGAGGCGATGGTGCCTCTGCGCAAGCATTGGGTCGCGCAGGCGTCGCTCGCAGCGTTGCATCGGGTCGACAACATCGCGGTCATGGCACGGGCCGGATGCCGCGCGCTTTTCATCGGCTTCGAATCCGTCGCCGACGATGCGGTGCGGCACGCGGGCAAGCGGCAGAACAAGCCCAACAAATACGGCGAGGTTGTTCGCTGTCTCGCCGACCACGGCATCGCGGTCTGGGGGAGTTTCATCTTCGGCCTCGACGACGACGCGCCCGACGCGTTCGAGCGCACAGTGGAATTTTGCATTCAGGCCAAGGTCACGATGGCGCTCTTTGCGCTGCTCACGCCGTACCCCGGCACCGCGCTGTACAAACGGTTGAAAGCGGAAAAGCGGCTGACGAAAGACGCGTGGTGGCTCAGCAGCGATCACGACACGGATGCACCTTTTTACAGCCCCGCGCGAATGTCGCGGGAAGTGCTGCGCGAGGGATGGGTGCGCGCCTGGCAATCGATGTACTCGATGTCTTCGATCCGCCGGCGATACGACTTTGGTGTTCGGCACTCCTGGATCCAGAACGTGGCGTATTGGCCGCTCAATTTGATGATGCGCGAGCTCGCCGAGAAGAAGATCGGCGGCGGCGATCGCGCGTGGCGCAAGCACCGGACGCTCGATTTGCCCATGGGGCTTTGACACCGGTCGCACACCTGCACACAACACGAGCTGCGGGGGGCGACCAGCAGGATGTCCGCGGCTCACCGGAGCTGAAATCGTCTCGGGTCGGTCACGGAGCGGCTTTGTCTGCCTTCACAGCCCGACAAGTTGTGGCAATGTTTCGTACTACCTATGCGCCAACGCCCCACCGGTTTTCGGGCCATCAGCAGGCTCCTTATTTTCGGATCCGTCGCCGCTTGCGCGACGTCCACGACGAGCACGAACCAGTTCGGGCAGGGCCAAACGGCCGGATCGGCATCGAGCAGCGGCGGCGGGAGCACCAACCCGAACCCCGGCTCACTCTCCGGCGAGAGCGGACCGTCGCTCGTCGGTTCGGCCTCGTCAAGCAGCAGCGACGACGGCGGTATACCGCGTCCCCCGCGCTGCAACGATGCGGGCGCGTGCACCTGTTTCAATGTCGCTTCCCTCGGTCTCGGCGGGCACACGGGCGCTCAAGCCGGCACAGGCGGGACCGACAACACGGAAGCCTTCATCGCCTTCATGAACACTGAGAGCAGCGCGGGCGCCGTCCAGCTCGGGTGCGGCAACGATGTGGGGTGCACGAGCGCCGCGAAGCCGACCCTGTCGGCGGCATTCCTCGCGCAATACGATGTTCTGATTTTCCAATGGATGGCGAACTCGGTCTACCCCGTCACCATGAAAGGCACGTCCTACGGCTACACGGGAGACCCGGCGCTCATGGGCGGAGGCTATTGGACGTTCAGCGCGGATGAACTGGCCGCGCTGAAGACGTGGGTTCAGGGCGGCGGGGGCGTCATCGTCTTGTCCGGTTACGACTATTGCCCCGGCAACACGGGATGCACAGCAGGGTCCTCGGGCGAGATCGGTCCGGCCAATCAGATCGTGCAGGCACTGACGGACATCATGTACACGGCCACCAACACATTCGACACGGTCGAGACCGGCAACGCGGAATACTGCCTCGGCGACTCGAATCCGGTAGCGGGATGGGCTGCGACGCTCGGTAACGGGATGCCGGACGTGCTCGGCGAAAACATCACCGAGGTGGGGGCCTTCTACGGGCGGACGATCGTCCCCGGGCCCAACGCGATCGTCGACTGCTCCAGCGGCGGCACAATCGCGGCGGTCCACGAAGACGTCGGCAAGGGTCACGTCTACGTCTACACGGACGAGTGGGTTACGTACACGAGCCAGTGGAACCCGAGTCCGCAGCCGGCGGGCTATTGCAGCCAGGACGGGTCGCCCGACCCAGCGGTGCAGTTCGCGTATCAGGTCCCGCAGTTCTGGGAGAATGCGATCGCGTACGCGTCGGAGGCGACGATGTGTCACTTCATGATCCAGGGAACGATCCCTCCCCCCCGCTGAAGGGTTCGGTCCCCTCCCCGCCTCTCCCTTTCTCCGGTCACGTCCGGTCACGCGCGCGCGGGAGTGGCCCGCTCGAGTGACCCCCACCCCCCCCTCCCCAAATTTACCGAGGGGGCCCGGGGGGCGTCGGCGCCTGCGTGACGGGGACGAGGCAGGACGACAAGTCGAACAGCATGAACTCGAGCGCCTTCTCCTGGGGAGACAGCGTGCGCGAGGGATCGTTCGCAGCGGTCCCGTACCCGCGGCACCCGGTCGGTACGACGCCCGCTTCCCCGCCGCCGCCCATACCCATGCCCGCCGCGGCGGCAGCCGCGGCGGGGTAGTCCGGGGAAAAGCACGCGGGGGGCGCCCCCGTGCACGTCGTCCCCATGGTCGCGCCGGGCGGCACGCTCTTCGCGGGGCCTCCGCTCACGTGCAGATCGCTGTACACGACGCGACCGCACGTCGTCGCTCCACCGACGGGGGTGTCGAACGAGAAGTACTGGGTGGCGCTCGGCGCTTGAGTCACGCTCGGATCGAGACGAATCCATTCATTGGACGGAGGTGTATCGAGAGTCACGACGTTGTGGCGCGCATAAAAGACCGGAAGGCTGCCCGCGACGGTGCAGTCGGGGCAGGCCGTCAACGGAATGCCCGAGTTCGGGTTGAGCGCGGCCACGTTGCCGAGCCACATGGACATCTGATTGCCCTCGTAGAACGTCGTATTGACGTCGCCGGGGAAGCCCAGCGTGTCATCGACCGCTTGGGTGTTGGTGAGCCACGTGCCGAGGTTCAACGCGGCGAACGGGCCAGTGCGCAGCCAGGCGTAGTGGAAGTGCGATAGAAACACGCGACCGCCCGCGTTCGAATAATCGAGCAAGTGCTGCTGGTCCGCAGCGCTCATGTTGTGCGTTTCCGAACCCTCGCACGAGAAGAGGACCACGTCGTTCTGGTCCAGGTTCGCGTCCGAGTTCCACAGCGCCGTACCCGAAGCCGGTGCCGCCACCGCGGTCGTGGCCCCGTTGTAGCCCTGGAAGATGTGCACGTGGCCTGGACCGGCCGCACCGGCGGCGTACTCGGCCGCGTCGACGCCGATGCGCAACGGCAAGCACTCGAGCGAATCGGACCCCCCGGTCGAGATGGCGATCTCGGGGAGATTTCCCTCGGTCGCGTTTCTCGGTAGACGAAGGCTCTTGTCGGCGAGCTCGTTGTTCGAGCATTGGGTAATGGTGATGTTCTCGTACACCATCCGCCATTTCCCCGTCTGGACGACGAGGGTCAACTTTCCGTAGGGCGCGTCGGCGATCTCGAAATGGCCGGTGGCATCGGTCACGGCACTCGCGACCACAGGAGGATAGAAATTGTCGCAGCCGCACACCGGCGCCGCGCCGTCGAGCGTCGCGGGCACGCCCAGCGTGCTCAGATCGGGCAGCTGATTCGCAGGAACGCCCGGAACATAAACCGTGACGCTGTAAATCGGGTTCACTCCTGCTGGATCGTAAACAGTTCCGCTGATGGTGGTGCTCTTGCCCGCGGCGCAGGTCGTATTGGTCGTGCACGAATTGTTCGTTCCAGCACTGCACTGGATGGACACCCCATTGCCGAACTGATTCGGATTCTGGCTCGTCGACGCATCGGCCGAGTACGATTTGGTACTGCCGAGAAGGTCGCTCGGACCGATTCCGCCGAATTTGCTCGAGGACGAACCACCGCAGGCTGCCGCGAGAAGCATCGCCACCGCTCCAGCCACACATCGAGCGACGACCGACGCGAAGCCGCCGCCCCTCGATGGGGGCGCCGAGGCCCCTCGGCCGGGCTGCAGGGGAGCACCACGTTCAATCGAATTTTGTCGCACCATCAAGATGTCTTTCCCACCGGTCCGTCGGCGCTTGGCGCATGCAGCCACAGCGGCCGTACTGCCGCCGGGCGCGTTTCCAATGGCGCGCGAAAGCGCTATTCGGCGCTTGCGATCATCCGTCGGACGGCGCGACGACTGACACAACCATTATGCGCTAGGGGCATCGCGGCGCAAGCCATGAAAAAGGCTTTTGGGCGCCGCAGAGAGTCTCACACACATGCCCTCGGACCGGCATTATGTACGGGATGCTCAGTCGCCGAATGACCCGCCCCCCCGAACCGGCTCGCTCGTGTGTGCGAACGCCGAAACCGACGCGGCTGGCTTCGTCGATGAGGGTCGAGCTCGTCGGCGTTTCCGGGCGGTATTCGTGATCGCGCTCGACGGCGTGTCGAAGACGCTCGATGGCAAGCTAGTCTTGCACCCCACCCGGCTTTTTGTCCGTTCCGGCGAAACTGTCGCGCTGGTCGGTCCCAGCGGTTGCGGGAAATCCACGATTTTGCGACTGGTCTGCGGGCTGCTCGTCCCCGACACCGGTCACGTTCGGGTCGACGGGATGATCGTGACGCCGAAAACGGTCCAGGCCGTGCGTCGCCGCATCGGCTACGTCGTCCAATCGGGAGGCCTATTTCCCCACCTCACGGCGGGCGACAACGTCGCGCTCTTGGCGCGGCACCTCGGCTGGTCGCCGCCCCGGGTCGCCGCGCGCCTCGAGGCGCTCGCGCGGCTCGTTCGCGTCGACGAGCGACTGCTCGGCCGCTACTCGGCCCAGCTGAGCGGCGGAGAGCAACAGCGTGTCGGAATCATGCGGGCGCTGATGCTCGATCCTCCCGTTCTGCTGATGGACGAGCCCATGGGGGCGCTCGATCCCATCGTCCGCGCGAGGCTCCGCGAGGACCTCAAGCAATTATTCATCGAATGGGGGAAGACCGTTCTGCTCGTCACCCACGACCTCGACGAGGCCGCCTACCTGGGCAATCAGGTGGCGCTGATGCGAAGCGGGCAGGTCGTCCAACAGGGGACGATGCGACAGCTCGTCGTTGCGCCCGCCGACCCCTTTGTGCGCGAGTTTATCGAGGCGCGACCGCCGTGCGCGTGACGGCGACTGCCCTGTGGGCGATCGGACTGATCGCGATCGCGGCGGTCGCGAGAGGTGCAGAACCCCCCGCCCTTCGCATCGGATCGAAGCGATTTACCGAATCGTACATCCTGGCGGAGATCGCGGCAGAAGCCGCTCGTCGCAAGGGAGGAGCCACCGTCACCCATGAGCAAGGTCTCGGGGGAACGGCTCTGCTCTTCCGAGCGCTCGAGGAAGGGTCGATCGACGTCTACCCCGAGTACACGGGCACCCTCGCAGAGGCGATCCTCAAGACACCGGGCAATGCGGACCTGCCGACGCTGCGCCGGATGCTTGCGCCCCACGGAATCGCGATGACGGATTCGCTCGGCTTCGACAACACGTACGCCGTCGCCGTCGGGCCGAGAGTCGTCGCAGAGCGCCCCCTTTCCACCCTATCGGAACTCGCGTCCCGTCCGGACCTACGGCTCGGCTTCAGTCCGGAGTTTTTGGGACGGAGCGACGGCTTCCCCGCACTGGCCGCACGCTACGGCATGTCCGACCTGCACGTGCAGGCGCTCGAGCACGGCCTCGCGTACGAGGCGATCGCGCAGGGATCGATCGACGCGATGGACGTCTATTCGACCGATGCCAAGATCGAGCGCTATCACCTCACGGTGCTGGCCGACGATCGGCGGTTCTTTCCTTCGTACGAGGCGGTGTTTCTCTATCGCACCGACACCGTCGGACGAGTCCCCGACGCCATGCAGGCCATTCGCGCGCTGGCCGGGACCCTCGACAGGGCCACGATGATCCAGCTCAACGCGCGTGCGGAGATCGACGGGTGGACGTTCGCCTCGGTCGCCCAAGAGTTCTTGCGGTCCAAAGGAGGTGGCGATCCGGCGGCGAGCCTGCGCCGAGAGCGGCCGTCGATCGTGTCAGGCATGATCGAGGTCATCGGCACCGAAGGTCCGAGACATGTCGGGCTCGTGGCGATCTCGCTCCTGCTGGCGATCCTCGTGGGCGTCCCGCTCGGGGTGGTCGCCGGCCGGAACCGAGCGCTCGGGCGATGGGTGCTCGGTGCGACGAGCGTCGTTCAAACGATCCCGGCCCTGGCCCTGCTCTGCTTTTTCGTCCCGCTCTTCGGTACGGGCATCGTGCCGGCGATCGGCGCACTTTTTCTCTACGGGTTATTGCCGATCGTGCGCAATACGGTCGCTGGTTTGGACGGGATCGCCCCGGCCCTGCGCGAGTCCGCCGTGGCGCTCGGTTTGGGCGAGTGGGCTCAGCTCGTGGTCGTGGAACTGCCACTCGCGTCGCGATCGATCCTGGCCGGAATTCGCACGAGCGCGGTGATCGGGGTCGGCGGCGCCACACTGGCAGCCTTCGTGGGCGCCGGCGGATTCGGGGCGCCGATCAGCACGGGATTGAACCTCGACGATTCGGCGCTCATCCTCGAAGGGGCCATCCCCGCCGCGCTGCTGGCGCTCCTTGTCGAGGGACTGTTCACGCTGATCGATCGCCTGGTCATCCCGCGCGGCCTTCAGCTGCAAGCGGAGGTGCGAGCGGAGGGCACGTGACGAGGGGGGCCGCGACCCGACCCCGACCCCGAGCCCGACCCCGACCCCGACCCCGAGCCCGACTAGCCCGACCCCGACCCCGACCCCGACCCCGAGCCCGACCCCGACCC
>JBEKOY010000065.1:0-31894 GCA_049521295.1 Polyangiaceae bacterium
TCCTCGCTCCTGGCCGCCGAAAGCCTCGTGCGGCGCTAAATCAGCCTGCGAACCCCGACCGCGACCACCCCGACCGCGACCGCGACCGCGACCCCGACCTTTCTGTTCTACGGATCGCGATTCACGCCAGAAAGTTGCCCGGAGAGCGGATAGCGTGATTGCGGGAGCAATGATCGATGTGGATAAGTTGGTAGCAGGAGCGGACTTGGGGGACTCGCGGCGTAACGACCGTGTGCTTCAAATCGTCTCTGGGATCATTCAGGGGCATTCGAGCGCGACGCATGGGACAGCGGGTGCGGGCCACGAGGGAGCGTGGGCCCACGCGATGGGGGCGTATCGGTTGTTCGATAACGACGAGGTGTCCCTGCCGGCGCTCTACGGCATGGTGGGCGCGGGGATCGCGGAGCTCGTTCCCGCGGGCTGGCGTTGCTACGTGATGCACGACTTTTCGTGGGTGGACTACGCGAAGCAATCGGCGAAGGCGGACCGGATCCGCATCAGTAACGGGCGAAGTATCGGTTACGACTTGTACAGCGCCCTCGTCGTGAATGATCGCGGACAGCCCCTCGCACCCGTCATTCAAGAGCTTCGCACGTCACACGGTTGCTTGTCGTCCGAGAGCGACGTGCCGCTGCCGTACGATGGCCATCTGGAGCAGACCGAGCGCGGCGTCGCGGCGGCGCGTAGGAGGTTGCCAGGGCGCGAGTTGGTCCACGTGGCGGACCGCGAGTTCGACGACGTCGGAACGCAAAGGGCCATCGCGGCGGCTGGAGACAAGTACGTGATTCGCGCTCAGCACCTGTCGCGTTGGGTGCGTACGACCACGGGCGCAAAGCGCAAGCTCGGCGAGCTCACCGAGCGGGTTGTCCTTCAACTCGCCGGCACGACCACGCATGATGGCAAGGAATACGACCTGTATCAGGGCGAAACGCGGGTGGAGTTCGTAAACCCCTCTCGCCGTGGGATCACCGCCAGCAAGAACCGCGGGACCAAGCCACCGAAACCCGTGCCCGGCGTTGCGCTCTCCGTCCGGGTGGTCGTCGCCGAGTTGCGCGAAAGGGGTACCCCCGATCCAAAGGCGAAGCCGCTCCGCTGGGTGCTGCTCACCAACCTCGACGATGCCCTCAGCGTGGTCGTCCAAGCCTATCTGTGGCGGTGGCGGGTCGAGCGCTTGTTTTTCTTGCTCAAGGTCGGCTTTCGTCTCGAAGACTGGCGCCAAGAGACGGGCCAGCGCATTGCGCGGCGTCTTGCGCTCAGCAACCTCGCCGCGATGGTCGTCTACCAGCTTCAAAGCGCCCGCGAGCAGCCCGAGGTCGATGCCACTCTGCGAGCGGTCGCCGCCATGGGCGGCTGGATCGACCGCAAAGGCCAGCCCATGGGCCCCATCGTTCTCATGCGCGGCATGCAAACGCTCATCGCAGGACTCGCCGCGGTCGCTCGCTTTGGCATCGACCGCTTGCAAAGCATGGCCGAGGAACTTGGTTTCGGCTTCGCCATCCAAGCGAACACAAGGGCTGCGAACCGTAGGCGTTCAGCGACATCTCGCCGAACGGGAAATGCGTAGAACAGAAAGGTCGGGGTCGGGGTCGCGGTCGGGGTCGCGGTCGGGGTCGCCGTCGGGGTCGCCGTCGAGGCCGGCGGTTCGTGGTAGCTTCGGTGCTCGTGCCCGCGCTTCGCTCCTGTGTCCGTTTGGCGGTGACTCTCTTCAGCGTCGCCGGCGGCGCGTGCTCTCAAGCGTCATCGACGGGGCCGGTGAGCGCCACTGGCGCCTCGTCGGCGAGTTCGGACAACGCAGGGACGTCGTCCACGTCGGCTGCGGGGGGTGGCGGTTCATCGAATACGACAACCGGCTCGAGCGCGACCAGCTCGAGCGCGTCCAGCTCGAGCGCGTCCAGCTCGAGAACGACCGGCTCGTCTGGAAGCGGCTCGACCGTGTCGTCGGCCTCCAGCGGGTCGACATCGAGCGGGTCGACATCGGGGAGTGACGCAGGCACGCCTGGAGCTTCCGACGGCGGAACGGGCCGCTTTACGTGCCCTGCCGGGCCCTTTGCCGCCAATCCGATTCCGGCCGGAGCGACGCCGACCCGGATCGCGGGAGTGCCTCCGCCCGACGAGGCCGGTGGCATCATTGACCAGAACGGCACGGGCTTCTCGACGATCGAGGGCCCGGTATGGATCAACGCCCTATTCGTCTCGGAATTTCCGGGAAGCCCGACTCCGCCGCCCTCGCGCATCATCGAGATCACTGGGCCGGGAATGGTCAGCGTCCCCGGCCCGGCGGGATGGAACCCGGGCTCGAACGGCCTCGCTGTCGATCCGTCGGGAAACCTCATCGCCTGCGTGCACAAGGATGGGTCCATCTCTCGCATGGACGTCGTGGCGGGCACGGCGACGCCCATCGCCTCGTCCTATATGGGGGCACGATTCAATGCCCCCAATGACTTGGCTATTCGAAGCGATGGCACCATCTACTTCTCCGACCCCGCCGGCTTCCAGTCTCCCACTCCGGCGCCCCAGGCCCAAGAACGCGTCTACCGGATCGCTCCCGGCACGAACGCGGTCTCCGTGGTGGAGCCTCAGTCGGGCGCCACGCCGCTGACCAGCCCCAACGGCGTCTCGCTCTCGATCGACGAAAAAACGCTCTACGTTTCGTCGAAGAACGGCGTTTACGCGTATCCCGTGATGGCGGACGGCAGCGTTGGCGTAGCGCCCTCGACGCCATTTTCAGCTCTGGACATCGACGGTATGACCCTCGATTGTTCCGGCAACATCTACGGTGCGGTCATTGGCACCGAGACCGTGGCCGTCGTGAGCCCTGCGGGAGCGACGATTGCGACCATCACCGTCTCCGGCGGATCGTCGACGACCAACACGGCCTTCGGCGGTGCCGATCACCAGACGCTCTACATCACGACGCAGGGGACCGGCGGTGGGCAGAGCCCATCGGCCGCGGGCGCTCAGGGCATATTTCAGGTGGCTCTCGCCATTCCGGGATGGCCGTACTGAAGATCGCCATCGCGAACCACGGCGAACGGAGAGAGCGTGCGCGGTCTCGAGGTCGGCCGCGCGCCAACCACCTGGATCGGCTGGGTGGCACGAACGATGCTTAGGCTACCTTCCGGCGCCGATGCCCGCCTTGCTGCAGGCCGTTGCTGGTGATGGCCGTTGCTGTAGTTCCCGGGTCGGTTCCGGATGCCAGAGAACCTCTAGAAACCGAAAAGAGGAGAGCGACGCATGAACGAGGTGATTCGCGTGGGAATCGTCGGTGCCGGGCTGGCGCTGGCCGGGTGCGTTTCCGAGGGCCAATACGATGCAGCGGTAAAGGACCAGCAGCAGGCCCATGCGGACTTGCAGCAGGCGCGAGCCGACGCGCAGCGCGCACACGACGACGACCTGCAGCGTGCCGCCGATCTGGCCAAAGCTCGTGCTCAGATCGATCAGTTGAACGCTTCCATCGAGGACTTGCAGGCGCGCGCCGCCGAGCGCGACAAGGCCTTGGCGAGCATGCAAGGCAGCGCACGCGACCTGCGAGCGAAGCTCGATGGCGCGATCGCCGAGAACGAGCAGCTTCGAAAGGAGCTTGCGCGACTCGGCACGAACGCGGACGCGCTGCTCGCCGAGAAAGGTTCGCTGGCGAGCGCGCTCTCCAACGCGAAAGCGCGTCTGGAGGAGTTGCGCAGGGCCCAAGCGGCGGCGGACGCGCGCGCGGCGCTCTTCAAGCAGCTTGCGCTCAAGTTCCAGAAGATGATCGATGCGGGCGAGCTGAAGGTTGCGCTGCGCAACGGTCGCATGGTCATCGAGCTGCCCAACGACGTATTGTTCGACACCGGACAGACCGCGATCAAGCCGGCGGGCAAGCAGGCGCTCACGAAAATCGCCGCCGTACTTCGCACGATCTCGGATCGGCATTTTCAGGTGGCCGGCGACACCGACAACGTCCCTATCGACACCCCCCAGTTTCCCTCGAACTGGGAGTTGTCGACCGGGCGTGCGGTGCAGGTCGTGCACTTCCTGCTCGGGCAGGGGATGAGGCCTGATCTGCTCTCCGCCGCTGGTTACGGGGAGTTCGACCCGGTCGGTTCCAACGAAGCGGCCGAGGGACGTGCCCACAACCGCCGGATCGAAATCACCCTGCAGCCGAACATCGACGAACTCGTGTCCGTCCCGAAAGGCACGTGAAGTCTCGTTTCCTGGTGGGGCGCTGGCTACGCGTGACCCGCGTAACCACTCTTGCCTCCTGGTGGGCAGCTCGAGGGGAGCGGCAGTCGCTCCCCTCGACGTGCAGCGGGGCCCGTTACGGCGAGAGCGGAGCCGAGCGAGCGAAGCGAGTCGAGGCGGTGCGAAGCGCTCAGGGCCATGGGGGTGATGGCAACAAGACATCACCTGGGACTCAGCGCGACGCCGCGGAAGTATTCCTTGCCGCCCGCGTTGGCCGCGGCCACGACGCTCGATGTCCCGCTCCAGGGGCTGGACACGCCGTCGTCCGTGAACACGGCAATTCGATTGGGAATCTCGGTGGCCGTGCTGGCGATGAGCGTCACCTGGGAGTTGCCGGTCTTCAACCCTGCAAGACCACGAAAGCCGACCGCCGCTCCCCCATCGGCCGATGGCAGCGTCAGCGTCGCGGTTTGCTTCCACGTCCCAGCGACGAGGGCGAATCGTGCGATCCCCAAGGCCTGACCGCTGACGAGTGTATCGTCGGCAATGTACAAGGTGTCCGGGCCTGAACCGCTTCCGCTCATGTTGACGAAGACGAATTGCCAGGGGCTCGCCGACGCCGACGACACGGTCGGTAGGCCTGGCAGTGTGGCGACCGCCGGCGAGCCGCCGTCGGGCAAGCCCGTACCGATCGAGAAAACTTCGCCGGCCGTCGTATCTCCGCTGCCATAGAGCTGACTGTGGTAAATAGCCAGCAGGCGCACCGCAGTCGCATTGAGCATCGCGCCGTCGACGACGCCGAACGGGATGTACCAGATGCCACCGGTCGATCCCCCGTCGACCGTGCCGCCGAGACCGCCTACCCAGAAGGAGGTTCCGTCGGCCGTGACGGAGCTGCGGATGCTGTTGGCACTGTGGAATGCCGCACTCGAGAACTGCGTCGAGGTATCCACGTTGCCGGCCGAGTCGATGCGTGCGACGACGATCGTGTCCGCCGAATTGGCGGGATTGGCCGTGCCCAGCGCAGCGTTGTAGCCGGCCATGGAGAGGTAGTGACCGTCCTGCGATCGCGAAAGGCCCGCAATGGCGGCCGTTCCAGGCATCGTCAGGATCTCCTGTCCGGCATCGGGGGCTATCGTGGGCAGTGCGATTGGGGCCCCCATGAGTCCGCCATCGGACACGAGGCGCTGCTCGATGAAGACGGGGGCCGCGACGGTCGTCAGGAGTCCGCCGTCGCCCGCACCGATTCGCACGACGTCGAACGTGAAGGGAACGCAGCTTCCGGCGCCATTGCAGATGTCGCCCGCCCCGCACGACGTGCCCTCGGCCGCCTCGGCAACGCCGCACAGACCCGCGGTGCAGGTCGGGACCGAGCAGACCGTGTCCTGCGCGGGACAGTCCGACGCCACATTGCACTGGGGCTCGCAGACGATCGCAGCCGACAGTGAAGTGAACGCGACACCGGTACACGCACCACTATCGAGCAGGCCGATGGTCACGGTCACGGTCACCGTGCTGCCAGGGGTCGCGCACAGGAACTCCGGTGCAAGGGACGTAGCGCCCGGCCCGCCGTCGACGGGGTTCACGAAGCTGCCGCCGGTCGGCGGAGTCACGCTCCATTCGACGGTCGAAGGGGCGTTGGCCGCAACGCCGAGCTGCGCGCCCTGGCCGACCGCGAGTTCGGCCGGATCGACCGAAAACGAGGCGATGGCGGGGCAGACGATGGGGGGCTGATTCACCAGGATGACGCTGGCGTCGACCGCGACCGAGCCAGTCTGGATGTCGGCGTTGAGGCTCGCATCGGTCGGAACGGTACAGGTGACCAAGAGGGTGACGCTCGTGGTCTGACCCGCCACGACCCCGAATGGGTTCGAGGTTCCCGCACAGGGGTGACTTTCACTGTCCACGCCGAAAACGGAAATGGTGTAGCCGGATCCTGCGGCGATGCCCCCGGCGACGAACTCGACCGATTGTGCGTTGCCGATCGGTTCGACTCCGCTGTACGAGTTCGGTCCCGAGATCGTCCAGCCCAGCGAGGCCAAGGCGACATTCGTGCCGATCACCAAAGTCGCACCGACCGCCCCGGTATCGCCTTCAGGGCCCGGGTGGCCGCTGCCGGTCGTGCCCGTCGGATCGCCTACATCCGGCGCCACCTCGCGTGGGCTCGAACAGGCCAGAAAAAACGCTCCCGCCATCATCAGCGCAACGATGAAGGGTTTACCGAGTCGTGTCATTGCGGCTCCAACGATCTCCGCTGCGCCCCCCAGGAACGTGGCCGTCCAACACTGCGCGCAACTGGCCCGAAGTAGCACGAACGGCCGTGGCGTTTTGACGAACTCATCGCGACGATTTGTGACGACAGCCACGAGCCATCCGCAGCGCCGGTTCGCCGGTCCGGCAAATTGGGCCGCCCGTGAAAATTTCTTCCGAACGGATGCACCTGCCGAGGGCTTCACGCCGAAGAACCTCTCCATGCTCGCTTTGGCGCTTGGCTCGCTTGGCGCTTGCTATCGCGCAATTTTTGCGCCCAGGTGCATCCTTCCTCGCTCGCCGGCAGGAGCGGAGTGGCGATGGGCGCCAAGATCACCGATGCGGCCATGTCGCAACGCGCCGAGTGGGTCGCGCTGAGCCAGGGCGCTCAGGTCGTGAAGACCGAGCGCGTTCTCGACGACATCCTGCAACGCATCGAGGCGCATCCGAGAAAGAAGAGCGCGACACGCCGGCCGCTCCGGATCTCCTCCGCGTCAAAGGACGGTACCGTCGGCCGAGGGATCGGCCGAATGACGTGCTGACCGGGTAGCCTCTTTTGGAAGATATGCCCGCGCCTCCCACCGTCCCGTCGTGGCAGCTTGCGTTCCACGACCGCGTGGACCCGCACCGGCGCGGCTCCTCCGTGTCCGACATCATTCTCGGTGGCCAAGACGCCATCGTGAACATCCTCGGCGTACTGCTCGGCGTTGCTGCGGCGAGCGACAGCAAGCGCATTGTCTTCGCCGCCGGACTCGCGACCGCCTTCGCTGAATCGCTTTCGATGGCCGCCGTCGCCTACACGACGAACGTCGCTCAGGGCGACGTGTATCGCAGTGAGCGCGAGCGCGAGTACCGCCACGTGCGCACGGTGCCGGCCGTCGAGCGCGAAGAAGTGCGACAGCTCTATGCGCGAAAGGGATTCGACGGGGAACTGCTCGACCGCATCGTCGATCGCATCACGGCCGATCCGGACGTTTGGGTCGCAGTGATGATGACCGAGGAGCATCGGCTCACGCCGATCGATCGGGCGCGAGCCCTGCGTTCTGCGCTGGTCGTCGGACTGGCTTCGATCGTCGGGTCTCTCTTGCCCCTCGTGCCGTTTCTGTTTCTCGGCACGCATGCCGCGGCTTGGGCAACGGTCGTCGTGGCAGCCGGTATGCTCTTCGGCGTGGGAGCGTACAAGGCGCGTGCGACGATGGGGCGGCCGTGGAAGTCGGGATTGGAGATGACCGGAATCGGAATGGCGAGTGCCCTTGCGGGCTGGGCTGTGGGAGCCTTGTTCCGGTAAGCCCCGGGGTCGCCTCCGATGCGTTCGATCCTCTGCGCAGTCGCCGTTCTGGTCGGCGTCTTCCTCGCCGCCGACTCGGCGCAGGCGCAAGACCCCTTCGAGATCCAGGTCTACGACGCCACGGCCAACCCCGTGGGCGTGCCTGGACTCGAGCTGCACTTGAACGATTGGGTCACCGGTCGCCGCTTTCCGAGCGGGTCGGAAGCTCCGCTGCACGGACAGTTTCACGCGACGTTCGAACCGTCGTGGGGAGTCCTGCCGTTCTGGGAAGTGGGGGCGTACGTGCAGTTTGCCGTGAGATCCGACGACGGCGTCGCGGACTGGGCGGGTGCGAAGCTCCGTTCGAAATTCGTGACGCCGCCCACCTGGGACGCCCACTGGCGCCTCGGGATCAATCTCGAGGTCTCGTACCTGCCGGCCACCTACGACGCGAACCGTTGGGGCAGCGAGGTGCGGCCCATCGTGGCCTACGAAGACGAGCGCTGGCTATTGGCATTCAATCCCATTATCGATCAAGCGCTCGCCCGGCCGGGTGCGTCCGAAGGCCCCGTGTTCGATCCCGCGCTCAAAGTCGCGCGCAAGGTGGGGCCGGTCGCGTTGGGCTTCGAGTACTACGGCGGCATTGGCCCGGTCGCGTCGCCGCTGCCCCTTGCCGACCAGACGCACCTGTTGTTCGAAGTGATCGATCTGCTCTCCATCGAGCATGTGGAGCTGAACCTCGGCCTGGGCGAAGGGCTGACGCCGGCAAGCGCTGGGATGATCGTCAAGGCCATCATTGGCTACACGTTCGAAAAGTCGGCGACGCTTCCACCTCCTCCGGTCCCGCAGAGGACCGCACGGTAGGCTTGGCCACCCCCGATCCCCCTCCGCGTTCACTTCGCAATCTTCAACAGCACGCCGCCAGACGACCCTGGGTTGGTCGGGACGACGACGTACGCGCTCGTGTCGTCGATCGCGAGGGCGATCGTCGCTCCGGTCCCCCCGCTATTTCCGCAACCACTGGCGCCGTTCGTGGCGCTCGTCGCTCCGAGGTTGCCCGCGAGGCGCAGCGGTGCCCCGCCGTCGCTCGTGGGGAACTGCCAGAGGCTCTCGTCGGTCGCGACGTACACATACGACGGGTCGGCCGCGATTTGAAGCGGCTGCTCGGAGGTGACGAGTGTCGCGAGCGTCGTCACGGCGCCGCCGGTCTCGGGGACACGACTCACCTGAAGGACGCACGCATTCGCGTTGTTGTTGCCAATCGTAACGCTCCCGCTCGTGGCCCAGTACACGTCCGATCCGTCCGTCGCAATCGCGTTGGGGCAGCCGTTGGCGTCCGGCGCGATCGTCGCTCCCGTTCCGCCCGCGATCGGTGCTCGATCAATCTCGCATGGCCCGTTCGGTTGGGTGACCACCGCGTAGATGCCGTTGGCATCGACCGCGACGCCTCCGTTCGAATTGCCGAAACTGGCGAGGACGGACACGGCGCCGCCGCCGGTCGGTACGCTCCCCACTTGAAAGGTCCCGTTGACGTTCCAGGACATGAAGATCGTGGCTTGGAAAATGACCATGGACGACAGCGTGCCGACGGTGCTTGTCGTCGGGAATGTTCCGACGACCGACGGCGGCGAGGCGCTGGCGTCGGCCGCATTCGTCGGGCTTGCGGCGACGACCCAGCCGCCCGTGCCTGTGAAGTTCTGCGCGAGGTAGTAGATGCGGGAGTCGTCGACCGCGAAGGGCATATCGGTCAACTCACCCTGCTGCGACGGCGCGACCGCCGTAACCGGCGTCCCCCCGGCTTTCGGGACGTCCTCGATCATGGGGTTTGCGGACGACCAGAAGAAGACGTCGTCCGAATTGATCGCGATGGGCCCGAGAACCACCCCGGTCGACAACGTGGGAGGACTCGTCGTGCACGAGCCGTTTTCGCAGCGTGCGCCCTGATCGCATGCCGTTCCGCACATCGAGCAGTTCTGCGGATCGCTCGTGACGTCGGTTTCGCACTGGTCCGGGGTCGAGCAGCTCGCAAACCCGACGGTGCATGGATAAGGACCGTCGAACGACTGGGTGCACCCCGCCGCGAGGGCGGCCGTGGCGGCAGCCAGAACCGCGCGTCCGATCGCCGCGCGTGCCGTCCACGAGAGCGGCATCCTCACGGCCCTCCCGTGCGCAGTCCGAATCGCGTTGCGCGTTCCCGCCGGCATCGCGCGTTGGGCTCATAGAACGCGCCGATCTGGAGTGTCCCGGCCGGCCCCCCCCCGTTCGCGTCGCTTTGGCCCCACAGGTCGGCGACGACCCGTGCTCCCCAGTCGCAGAGAGGCTGGATGTCGATCGCCGCCCACGTGCCGTACGTGGCCTGAACGCGGCCGGTTTGGACGTCTTTGATGTCGAGTTCGATCGTTCCGACCTCGGGCCCCACATTCAGGGCCACCCAATCGATGGGGATTCGTAGCGCGATCCGCAGCGTCGACGCATAGGCGGTCACCTGCGCCTTCGCAGGAAGGGCGTAGTTTGTATGGAACGTCGCCCGCTGCATCGTGCCGGACCCCCAGGCTGTCTGCAGGAAGGTACCGAACCAGCGCGTGAGGATCCCACCGGCCAGCGACACCCCGGTGGCTGCGCCCAATCCGCCTCGGTAGGTTTCGGGCATTTCGTTGGTTCGAAAGCTCGAGGGGTCGAGCATCCAGACGTCGATGCCGATCCGAAAGCGCCCCGGAGTCCCTTGTGGACCGGCGAAGTTGAACGGAGCGTCCGACGGAAGCGCACCCGTCACGTCGACCCCCTTCTCTGGATCCACAACGACGCCGGTCTCGAGCCACGTGCACTCCGGGATGCGCGCGCGGATCGTGTGCCGACCCGGCGTCACCGCGTAGTCCACGTGCTCGACGACGTTGCGCCCGAGCGAATCGCTCCATTGGCGCTTCACGTCCGCGGGCGGGAGTACGTCGGGGCCGTCGAGGTAGAGCACCAACCCGTCTTCGGGGCCTCGCGCCTCCGGCCCGTCACACCCGATCGCCGCGCGGATCTTCGGCTTTTCGGGCGCGGCGATCCGGTCCAGGACGACGTCGACGGACCGCACCTCGCGGTCCTTGATGACGACCTCTGTCTGGAACGGGCGCATCCCGGGCGCCGTGACGCGGATCGCGTGACCGCCGGAGGCGACGGCGAGATCGATCAATCCGGTGGCGATCGGCTTCGCGTCGAGCTCGATCGTCGCGCCGGCGGGCGCGCTGACGATGAGGCGCCCTTCGTGCAATTCCTTCTCGAGCTTCACGTCGATACTCACGGTCGCGCTTCCGCCGACCGGCAGCGTCTGTTCGAACGGCCGGAACCCGTCCTTGACCACGCGCAGGTGCCTCTCGCCGATATCGAGAGCGACCGGCCCCGGCAGCGGGGAGACCCCCACGACCGAATCGTCGACGGTGATCTGCGCGCCATCCTCGCTCACCTTGAATGTCGCGTCCGTGGTGAACGGCGCCAGGGCCTGGACGAGGTCCCGCGCGTCCTTGCGGTCTTTGTCCGTCAGGGTGCCGGCCCCTTCGGCCAGGTAGCGATGGAGTGTCGCGATGACCTTTGCGTAGTGCCGCAAATTTTTTTCGCAGAACGCGACGTTCCACAGCAGCCGGGCGTCGCGCGATTGGTCGTATGCGCTCGAGAACTTGATGAGCGCCCCGGCAAAGTCGCCATCGGACGCCAGCGTTCTGCCGGCCTCGTAGTCGGCCTTGGCCTGTCCTGCGAGCGCCTGCGCCAGTGGCTTCGAGGTCGTGGAGCCCGTCTGCGCGCTCGCAGCCCCCGCGCACGGCAGCCACTGAATCGCGGGCACGACGACGGCCACGCACGCGATCACCGTGCGTCTCCTCATTTCAATTCCATGTGCAGTCCGCCGGTGCTCGTGCTCGCCGGCGGCGGCGGCGCGGGCGGAGGGGCCGGCGCTGTCGTGGGACGAGCGGCCGTCGCCGCCGCCGGCGCATTGGCGATGGCGTCCTTGGACGGTGCCGAGTCGATCTCGACCTTCGGCGGCAGGGGGCCGTCCTCGCCGATCGCGACGTCCGCGGACCCTTGGCGCCGTCCGGCCGACAGGCGGACGTGGTGAATGCTCCCGAGGGGTCCGGTCACCGCCACGACCCCTCCGTGCACGGGCACGCCCACCCCATCGACCTCGGCTTGCGCGTTCGGCGGAAGCACAACGACGCGCACGGTTCGATCCGGCGCCGGCCGTTCCGCGGGCAATGGCGTCAGCGATTCGACGGCCATGGGCACCGCCCTTGGCGCAGGAGAGAGCACCGCCGTCGCCCGGATCGCGTCGCCATGCGATCTGGCCATCCGCCACGCGCCCCAGCCGAGTACGGCCGCCGTCGCCACCGCAACGGGGACGATCCAGGCCGCTCGGGCGGTGCGCGAACGGGGCTTCGGTCGCGTGTTCGTAAGGCCCATCATCGTGGCGTCTGCTGGCGCCGCCGTTGCCACGACCGGGGGGGGTTGCAGCCCTTCGAACGACGGTCCAGGAGAGCGCATTCCGGAAGTCAGCTCGAGCCTCGGCGCCGCCGAAGCGCGGTCCCGCTCCGGCATCGGCACGAACATCGCCGCCGTGAGCGCGTGTCCGGCCGGCAGCTGTGCGCCGATGGCATCCGCCATCTCCACCGCGGACGCGAAGCGCTGCGCCGGGTCGAGCGCCAGCGCACGATGCACGATGGCCGCCACCTGCGGGGGCACCCAGGGCGCGAGCTCCTGCACATGGCGAGGGATCGCAGAGCAAATCTGGAGGATGAGTTCCCCGAAGGTCTCGACATGCCCGTGCGGTGTCGTGCCGGTCAACGCCTCGTAGAGCACGACGCCGAGCGACCAGATGTCGGTGCGATGATCGAGGTCCTTCTTGCCGCGCGCCTGTTCCGGCGACATGTAAATGGGCGATCCGAGCATGGCGCCGGTCTGCGTCAGCCCGGCACCTTCGGCCCCCGCGAGCGGGTCTTGGTGGACCTTGGCGATGCCGAAGTCCAGCAGCTTGACGACGATGTCGCCGTCCTCCCGCTTCGCGAGGAATAGGTTCGCCGGCTTGATGTCCCGATGCACGACGCCCGCCTCGTGCGCCTTGCGCAGTCCGAGGCACGCTTGCGCGGCGATGCGTAACGCCAGGTCCGGCGCGATCGCCCCGAGCCTCGCCATCGCCTGCTGCAAGTCCTCGCCGACCAGCAACTCCATCACCGTGTACGGGCCGCCCGTCGCCGGGTCGACGCCCGTGTCGAGCACCTGCGCGATGTACTGCGACTCGATCGCGCCGCTCGCCATCGCCTCGCGCTGGAATCGGCCAAGGACCTCCGGGTTCTTCGTAAGCGACCCGGTCGCGATGACCTTGACGGCTACGCGCCGGCCGGTTCCCCGGTGGCGGGCTTCGTACACGGCGCCCATCCCGCCTGCACCGAGCTGTCGAACGATTTGGTACTTGCCGTCGAGAATAGAGAGCGGCGGCAGCGCAGCAGATTGCACGAAATAGCCCCTGACTAGCCACGTTACCCGCTCGCACGGGCCAGTGAACCAGTTAACCGCCCGAGCGACACCCGAGTTTGGGGACAGAGGGCGCCGGTCTGCGCCAGCCTGCGCCGGCTGACCTCCAGGGTGCGACCCGCACACCCTTCAGCCCCATGGCGCGGAGCATGCAAGCTTCGAGAACCCAAGAGGCCACCCTATGCTGATGATCATTCTCGTTGTGTGCTTGTTGTTTGCCCTGGGCTTCGGAGGCTGGGGGCATTCTCGTTGGGGCTATACGGGATGGTCGCCGGCGGGCGTGCTCGTGGTCGTGCTGGTGGTTCTGTGGGCCACCGGAAGCCTGCACACGTAAGAGCGCCCGTACGGACGGCCCGGGGGCGGCGGTCGATCGCGCTCAACGGCCGGGCAAGCTGCCTCCCTCCGCTGGCGGGCCGGCGATCGTCTTGACGTTGCGCCCGGTTGGCTCGGTTTCGCCCTCGGCGTCAAAGACGGCGTGCCCGCTGGCCGTGGCGTAGGCCAATGCAGCGGGAGCCGGCAGCGGCACGCCGTTCGCATTTTGCCAAAAGCTCGGCGCGTAGAAGGGCCTGCCGTCTGCGGCGCGAACCAGAACCCAGGGCGTATAGCGGGCGCCGGCCGGCGTTCGAACCCAGCGGCCGAGAAGCCAGTACCAGCGCCCGCGACGCAGCACCCATTCGCCATTGACCCACGCGTCCGCGCCCGCCGGCCGCGTCGGGATGACTTCGACTCGTCCGGGCGGGGGCGCGAAGGCGACCGGTGTTAGCGCGGTTGTGGCTTGAGCCGCGTACGGTGGGTGTGGCAGCGATTCGCCGCACGCGCCCGCAACCAGGGGCCACACGACGAGAAGTCGGGTCGCGCTCCGCCACACGCCGGTGGCTGAAGTACAAGAAGGACCCAGTCGATTGAAACGGTTCTCGTCAGCTCGGATGGTGCCGGCGGTGTTGCTTCGTGTCGGAGTCATCTCAGCGCTGCTCCTTTCGGCCGGCGCGTGCAGTCGCATTCCCCAGGGCCGCTCCGCGGTGGACTCCGTCCGCATCTTGAACACGCATGAGCTCGACTCGGCAGCGATCGAGGACAAAATCGCCACGGAGGCTTCGACCAAGTTCCTTTTCCTCTTCCAGGGCATCGCGTACGACTATTTCGTCTACGACGAGGCGACGCTCCAGCGCGATATGGCTCGTGTGGAGCGGTTCTATCGATCGAAAGGCTTCTTCGACGCGCACGCGCGCGTGGCTCACGTGCTGCAAGTGAGCCCCCGTCACGTTCGCATCGAAATCCTCGTCGACGAAGGTCCCCCGACGCGGAATCGAAAAATCACCATCGCCGGAATCGACGCGCTGCCTTCGAACGTCGCCGCCGCGGTGCACCAGGCGGCGCAAACCGCGCTAGTCGATGGCGGGCGGTTCGACGAGACCCGCTTCAAGGATTCCGAAGACGCCTTGAAAAAGGCACTCACCGACCTCGGCTACGCGTACGCGACGGTCGAGGCTCAGGCCGAAGTCGACATCGGGACCCACTGCGCCGACTACGGGTTCAAGATTGTGCCCGGGCCGATGGCGACGTTCGGGCCGATCACGTTCCAGGGTCTGGATCGGCCCGCGGCGCCCAAGAACTCGATTCCCGAGGCCCCTCTACTGCGAGCCATCGACATTGCGCCCGGAGCGACGTACTCGACGGCGCAAATCGACGAAGCGACCCAGGCGCTGTTGGACTTGGGCGTCTTCGCCTCCGTTCAGATCGTTCCGGCGCTCGTCCGGCCGCCGCCGGACCATCCGAGCGTGCCGCTCACTGTCAAAGTCGAGCCCGGCCGGCTCCGGCAAGTTACGCTGGGGGGTGGGTTCGAGATCGACGAGATCAAGACCGAAATCCATGGGATTGCCCAATGGGAAAATCGAAATTTCCTGGGCGGCTTGCGCGATTTCAGGGCGACGTTCCAGCCGGGCGTAGTCCTCTATCCCTATCGCTTCGATAACTTGAAAGGGAGCCTTCGTCCGCTGCCCGAAGAGCGGCTGAGAACGGAACTGCGCCAGCCCGGCTTCATCGAGGCAAGGACGACCGGTTTTCTCCGGCCCGAGTTCAACATCTTCCCGATGCTCGTCGAAATCAACCCGCCTCCGAACAGTCCCGTGCCCGGCTTCTTCGAAGTAAAAGTGCCGATCGGAGTCGAGCGGACGTTCTGGAAAAGGCTCTACGTCGCCCTCGGCTACACCTTCCAGATCGAGGCTCCCTTCTCGTACATCGACAGCCTCGATCCGGGCCTGCGGACGGTCACGTTCTCATTCCCGGAGCTCGTCACGCATCTGGACTTTCGCGACAGCGCAACGCACCCTCACGCCGGGATCTACCTCGGCAATTCGCTTCAGGTCGCCGGCGGCATCTTCGGGGGGACGGCGACCGACGTACGCGTCCAGCCGGAGGTTCGAACGTACCTGCCGATCGCGCGTGGCGTGACGTTTGCGACGCGGGCTTCGGTGGGCTTTCTCTGGTCGTCGAACTACGGCAAAGGGTGGAATAGCGAGCTCGAGAACTCGGCGACGACCGTGGCGAACAGCAGCTCCGGGGTCACGCCGCCGCCGACCGCGACGCTGGAGCAGGCGCGGGCGACCCTTGAGCACGACGTGGAGACGATGTACTTTCGCGGTTTCTTTTCGGGCGGCCCGACGACCAACCGCGGCTTTCCCCTGCTCGGCGTCAGCCCCCACGGCGTCATCCCGTTTCTCAATCCGGGAACGGCCTCGCAACAGGTCACCTTCGGCTGCGACACGAACAACACGCAAACGGCGCAGCCATTGGCTCAGTGCTTTCTGCCCGTCGGCGGCTTCACGTTGTGGGAATTTCAAAACGAATTGCGCGCCGAGATCGCGGGGCCGCTTTCGGGCGCCGTGTTCTGCGATATGGGCGACGTGTCGCCTCAGGAAGGCGACATCCGTCTCGGTCACCTTCACCTTTCGTGCGGCATCGGCGCCGCCTACGACACGCCGGTCGGTCCCATTCGGCTCGACCTCGGGTACCGCGTGCAGCCCTTGCAAGTGCTGGGGTTCAGGAGCGAAACGGCCGCATCGAACGCCGATCCGGTCAACGGCCTGCAGCCTACGATTTTCAAAATCCCGGTCGCGCTGGCCGTCGGCATCGGGCAAGCGTTCTAGTGGCCGTGCATCCGACGCCGGGGCCCTTGGCAGGGGCTGAGTCGCTCCACGATCGCTCCAATCGGCGCGTCGCCGAACCGCGCACGCCGGCCCGCATCCTGCGGCTTGTCGCTCGGTCGGCGGGGGTCGTGCTAATCTTCGTCGTCAGCGCCGTCCTCGGCGCGATCGTTCATCTGGACACGCCGCGCGTTCGCCTGTGGTCCGCGCATTTTGTCAACGCCATCTTGGCGCCCTTGTTCCAGGGACAGATTCACATCGACCGCATCGGCGCGCTCGGACCCTTCGGCGTATCGAACACGGACGCCACGATCACCGATGCGACCGGACGTCCCGTCATCGTCGCTCGAGGGGTTCGATCGAGCATCCGAACGCTCGCGCTCGTACGTTCGGCACTCCTCGCGCGGGGGGCGCCGCTCACGATCGATCTGTTCGACGTGTCGATCGATCAGGGCGACGTGCGACTGGACACCGACGCCCAAGGTCGGCTCGATCTCGTTCGTACTTTCGATCCAAGGACGTCGAGCCCGTCCTCGAGCGCGACGGATCGCGGGGTACGGTTGGTCATTCGTGGCATCGCGCTGGGACACGTCCGCGCGCACGGTCAGATCGCCGGCGCCCCGGCGCTCGACGTCGATGCGAACGACGTCGCGGGTGCGTTTGCGTACTCGCCCGACGCGATCGAAGGCGACGTCGTCCGGGCGTCGATCGCCGCGCATCGCATCGCAAACGGCGCGGACGTCGTGGGGTCGCTCCGAGGACACATCCGGGGGCCCTCCGACCCGAAGGCGAAGCTCACCGGGCACATCGACTGGCAAGGGCTCGTCGGCGGGATCGCCCATTCCGTTCGCGCGACGATCGACGGCGATCAGGTCGACGCGACGATCGAAGCCCCTCACATCGATCCGTCGGCCCTGCGATCCATCTGGGTCGCATCGCCCCTCGATCGACCGGCCGCGTTTCGCATCGAATCGCACGGCACGCTTCCGGACGTCCATTTCGATGCGAATGCCGCGTTGGGCGATGCCGGCTTGCATGCCGCCGGCTTGTTGTCCGTGGGCGCCGATCGGCACGCCCGCGTCTCGTTCGAATCGCACGGCATCGACATTCGCGATCTCTTCGGGTCCGGCCCCGCTTCGCGCCTGGGCATGAACGGCGATCTCACGGCCGCCGTCCAGGCGGACGGCGCCATCACCGCGGATGCGACCCTCCGCATCGGCGGCAGCGTCGGATCCCACGAAATCCCGGCGGCATCGATCCGCACAACGGTCCGGCACCCGGACACAAGTCCGCTGACCGGGCGCGCTGACGTCGTGATCGACGAGCCTTCCGCACCGACGCGCCTGCACGTGACCGTCGGGTCCAAGGGCCTGCCCACTCTCGACTTCGCCCTGACGTCGGATGCCGTCGATCTCGATCGGGTGCCCCAACTCCACCGCGCGGCGCAAGGCAGCGCTCACGTTCGGGTCGACGGCAGCCTGGATCTCGGCCGCATGACCGTCGACGCGCGGGTGCAGGCTCGCGCGGCCCACGTCGCACGCGGATCCACCCGCGCAGACCGCATCTCGCTCGAAGCTCGAGTGCACGGCGTCGTGGCCGATCCCCAGTTCGACGTGACGTTGCACGGTGAAGGCCTCGTCGTCGCGGGTGAGCGCCTTTCGGTGGGCGACGTCCGCGCCGTCGGCCGACCGACGGCTTGCCACGTCGTCGCGTCCGTGCACGGGCCGGACGTTCCGGCGGCGGAGGCGCGCTTCGATGCCGGGCTCGATCGCGGGCTCTCGCTTACGGCGATTGACGTCGCGCTCGCTCGATCGGGCGAACGGGCCGTTGTCACCGCGAACCGCGTTCGGGTGGACGCCGAGGGCATCCGTGTCGAGGACGCGCGGATTCAAGGACTCGGCGCTCCGATGACCGCTACGTTTGCGATGTCGCCAGCCACTGTGCGCCTGCAAGCGTCGACGGCCGGAATCGATCTCGCGCGCGCCGGCCGGCTGGTGCACGTCGAAAGCCCAATCGAGGCCGGGACCCTCGCCTTCGATGCGGACGTGGATGTGCGCCGAAGCGGCGGGGCCCGCGGCCGCGCCACCCTCACCGTGAGCGGGGCCTCGATCGGAACCGTTCGGAATGGCGGCGCCGCGCTGGAGGTCCAGTTCGCAGGGCGCACGATCGCCGGCAAGGCCCACGCCGACGTCCCCGGCGTCGGATCCCTGGGGATCGATGGGCCCAAAATCGAGATCGCCGGCACGGCGCCGCTGTCGATCGCCTCGTGGAGGCAAGCATACGGATCCATCGGCATCGACGCGCACGTCGATCTGACCAAGGCGGCCGCGATCCTTCCCGCAGAGACCGCGTGGCTCGGCCAAGCTCGTGGAGACGTGGTCCTCCGGGCGCATGGGCGGCGCGATCCCGCGTCGACGCCCGAGATCGGCATCTCGGTCATGACGCACGACTTCGCGTACGCGCCCAGGACGCCGACATCTCGTCAGATCGACGGGGTCCTCGTGGTCGAATCCCCGCCTTGGCACATCGAAGGCGTCGACTTCGACGTCGACGGCAGCGTCGACGCGCAGACCGGCAGGATCGAGGTCGTGACGCGGATCCACGATCACCAGGGAAATCTCACCGAGGTGCATGCCGCTTCGCCGAACTTCCCGGTCGAGGATCTGTTCGAGAACACGGATCGCCTCGCGTCCGATCTCCGACAAACGGCGTTCGATGTGCATGTCGACGTGCCGGAGCGAGGGCTGGGCGACCTACCGGACCTCTTGAAGCAGGACTTCGTCGACGGCACGCTCAAGGCCGATCTCCGTCTCAAGGGCACAGTGCTCGATCCGGAAGTCGCCCTCGCTGCGACGTTACGGAACTCTCGCTTCTCGAGCGAACAGACTTCCGCGACTCCGATGGATTTCGACATCGCGGCGCACTACGACGGCCGCCACGGCACCGCGTCGGTGAAGGCCCGCGCCAACGGCCGGCCGATGCTCGACTTCGAGGGACAGGGCGATTCCGCCCTGGGGTCGTGGCTCGATAGGACGGGCTCACCGGCTTGGAAGGCGTCGGCTCGAGCCCACTTCACCAACTTCCCGCTGGAGACGATCCCCGCCCTCGACGACAGGCTCGTTTCCGGTCGAATGAGCGGCGACTGCTCTCTCGTCGATCTCCACGACGACGCCCGCCTCGAGGGAGCCCTCGATGTGGAAGAGCTTCGGATCGGAAGTTACCGCTATCGCTCAGCCCAGATCAAGCTCGGTGCCGACGGTCACGATGTCGACGCCGAGGCTCGCATCGACCAAACCGACGGCTTCGCCCGGGTCAAGGCCCGTGCAGCGATGACTTGGGGGTCCAGACCGAGCCCGACGCTGGATCCCTCGAGGCCACTCGACATCGACCTGACGACCCAGAATTTCCGCATTGGCGTGCTGCAGCTCTTTCTGGGCGGCACGCTCGACGAACTCGATGGACGTCTGGATGGCGAGACGCACATCGAGCTCGACCGGAAAACGAGAGGCGCGAAGCTGTCGGGCAACCTCGCGTTGAGCCGAGGAGCGATCGAGGCTTCTGCGGGCGGTGGCGAGTTCCACGACATCGCCGCCAAGCTTCGCTTCTCGCCGGACGGGACGATAGCGCTCGAGTCGCTGACGGCCTCGGGCGTGACGGGACGGCTGCAAGCGACCGGGTCGGCGCACCTGGACGGGACGCGCCTCACGTCGGCCAAGGCGGTCATCGAGATCCCACGCGGTTCGGGGATCCCGATTAGCGCGGCCGGCTCCGAAGTTGGCACGATCGACGGCCGGATTGAGGTCTCGGCGGTGACGTCGGATGAGGGACGCACGACGGGCGTCAGCGTGACCGTGCCTCATTTGCGCGTCGTATTGCCGGACGGATCGACGAACAACGCGATCGCACTCGAACCGATGCCCCGCGTTCGCATCGGCGTGCATCGAGGGCAGCCCGACACGTTCGTTCTCGTTCCGATCGATCCGGTACAGTCCGCCGATTCGGGATCGTCGGGCACCCGGGCGCGTCTGAACGTCGCCGCGAAGCTCGTCGACGTTCAGGTGGTCCGCGGCACCGACATCCGAGTCGACCTCGACGGCGGCCTGACGATTGCCGCCGGCGCGACCACCGACGTCACGGGACAGATCCATTTGAAGACCGGCGGTCAGATCGCATTTCAGGGCAAAAATTTTACGGTCGAAAGCGGTACGGTGACGATGGTCGGGCCGGATCCATCGAACCCGCAAGTCCTCCTCAAGGCGGGTTGGACGGCCCCGGACGGCACGATCGTGTACGCGAACTTCATCGGTCCGCTCAAGACCGGAAAGGTCACCCTCACCTCCGAGCCGCAACTGCCGCAACAGCAAATCGTCGAGCTCTTGGTGTTTGGGTCGGCGGTGGTGCAGGAGCAATCGTCATCGGCCTCGGCCACGACGACCGCGGTCGGGCCGGTCGGGGGTCAAGCCGCACAACCCTTGAACCACCTGCTGAATCAGTTCGGTCTCGGTGCCGTGACGACGACGGTCGACACGACCCAATCGGCGAATCCGAAACCCGAGGTGGCGGTCCGAATCGCACGCGACATCACGGTGCAGATCGCCTATGTGCTCGGAGTGCTTCCGCCCGGCGTGAACCCCGATACGACCCTCGTGACCGTCGACTGGCGGTTCGTGACGCAGTGGTCTCTCGCATCGACGCTCGGGAACGCGGGGTCGGCGATCTTCGACCTCTTGTGGAAGACGAGCTACTGACCCGCGTCGCGGTCCACGGGAGGGCGGATCACGCTCCGGAGCCCGTCAGCGCCTCGAAGCCGGAGATCACGTCGAACAGTTCCTCGTCGATGCCGCTCTGGCGCAGCCGGTGAAACGCGCTTTGCAAATGCTCGAGCAATTCATCGATGTTCTTGTCCGCTCGCTGCATCGCCGCAAGGCGGCTGGCGTTCTCGCTCGCAAGCGACTCGGCGCAGGCCCGGAAGAGCGAAATGAAAATATACTCGCGAACCAGGGCGAGCAGCGTCGCGCTGCCGTGACCCAAAACCTCTGGCAGGCGGCCCGTCGGCCAGCGCATGCCGACGAGCTTGCGGCGCCACTCTTCGTCGAGTGGGAGCAGTCGTTGACCGACCGGCTCGTAGGCCGATCCGGCCGCGGGCCGGTTGTGGAACAGGTGCAATTCGGTGACCTCGCCCTTGCTGTGGCGCGTCTCGGTCTGCACGAGAATTTGCTGCACCAGGGGTGTAATGGCGGCGACGCCGTTCGGCACGGTCAAAGGATCCATCAACGGCAGGCCCGCCTCCGAAAGGCGCGCGCGAACGCGCGAGCCGACGGCCCAAACCAGCGCCCTCCCCGGAAGCGCTCGGATGGCCTGGATCGCATAATCCGCCACCACGTCATTGAACTGGCCGACGAGCCCCTGGTCCGAGCCGAATACGACGGCACCGGTCACGTCCCGATCGGTCCGTCCTGTCCCCTGCCGGGTCGGAGCCGCCGGTTCGGTTTTGCGAAAGCACGCGCCGAGACCGAGCTCCACGGTCCAGTAGTAGTCGGCGAGTGCCCGCACCGATTCCCTGTACTGTTCGATGCTCGACGAGGCCAAAACCTTCATTGTGCGGACGACGGATTGGAGCTCTCCAGCGCTCTCGATTTTTCGGCGCAGACTGGCCGTCGTATCGCTCACGGTGTCGCCTTCGGCGCGGTGGGAGGCTTGGGTGGGGTCTCCGGCTTGGGTGGATTCGGCGCGGTCTTGAAGTCCGCTGGGGGCGTGGCTCCAGGGGGATGGGGAGCCTGGGGTGGAGTCTCCGGCTTGGGCTGAAAGGGCGCGAGTGCAGCGCGAGCCGTGTCCACCGTCGTCTTGCGATCCGCGTCGCTCAGCTTGGGCGCGGTCTCGAACCGGGCGAGCACGTCCGCCGAAATGCCGGCCGCCGCGGTTTGCACGGCGCGTTCGGCGTCGGTCATCCGGTCCATCGGCACCGCATCGAAGAGTTCGGCCGTCAGCGCCAGCAGAACGGCGATTTGCGCAGGGACCGATACCGGGCTGAGCTCCGGCTGCTTGAGGCACGCTCGGATGCGCCTTCCGTGCTCGATGGTCTTGCGCGTGCCGTCGTCCAAGCGGGCGCCGAACCGCGCAAAGCTTTCGAGCTCCTCGAACTGCGCGTACGCGAGCTTGAGGTCGCCGGCGACCGCTCGGAACGCCGCACGCTGCGCCTCACCGCCGACACGCGAGACCGATTTGCCGACGTCGACCGCAGGCAGAACGCCCAATTCGAAGAGAGACGGCGAGAGGTAGATCTGTCCGTCCGTAATCGAAATCAAGTTGGTCGGAATGTAGGCGGAAATGTCCTGCGCTTCCGTCTCGATGATGGGAATCGCGGTGAGCGAGCCGTTGCCGAGCTCCGCGCGCAAGTGGGTGGCACGCTCGAGCAGTCGCGAGTGAATGTAGAAGATGTCTCCGGGAAATGCCTCGCGGCCCGGAGGTCGTCGCAGCAAAAGGGAAATCTCCCGATAGGCCCGGGCGTGCTGGGTGAAGTCGTCGAAAACGATGAGCACGTCCCGACCCGCTTGCATGAAGTGCTCGGCGATGCTGGTCGCGGCGTACGGAGCGATGTAGATGAGCCCGGGTGGGTCGTTGCCTTCGGCCACCAGCACGACCGTGTAATCCATCGCGCCTCTCGCCCGGAGGGTCGCAACGGCTTTGGCCACAGCCGAGGCGCGCTGGCCGATCGCACAATAGACGCACACGACGTTCTGGCCCTGCTGGTTGAGAATGGTGTCGAGGGCAATGGCGGTCTTTCCCGTCTGCCGATCGCCCAAAATCAACTCGCGCTGGCCGCGTCCGATGGGAATGAGCGCATCGATGACCTTCAATCCGGTCTGCAGGGGCACGGTGACCGCCGCGCGGTCCATGATGGGCGCGGCTGGGCGCTCGATCGGCAGCCGATGGCTCGAGACCACCGGTCCATGACCGTCGAGGGGCTTTCCGAGCGGGTCGATGACCCGTCGTAACAAACCGTCCCCGACGGCCACATCCATAACGCGCCCCGTGCGCTCCACCTCGTCGCCGGCGTGCAGCTGCGAATAGTCTCCGAGCAGCACGACGCCCACTTCGCTCTCGTCCACGTTGAAGGCGATGCCGAGCGTGCCACCGGGGAACCGAACCAACTCCTCGAAGCCTACGCTCGGAAGGCCGGAGATTTTGGCGATGCCCGTGGTGACGGAGGTCACCCGACCGACCTCGTGCGGCACGAGTTCCGCCGTGAAGCCCTCCCGCGCTCGGCCCAGGTTCGCGAACGCGCCGTCGAGGACGCTTGCCAAGCTTTCAGGCGCGCGGTTCATGGGTGGGCCGGCGGGGTTGGCGGACTCTTGGCGTGCGGGTCGAGGATCTCGCCGACGCCCGCTTCGAGCGACCCGAGGTATCCCGCGATGGTCCACGACAGTTTCTGGCCGTTCGTCGCGATTTCGACTCCGCTGATCAGCTCGGGCGCCGTTTCGAACCGAATGCGAACTTCGGCGGAGAAGGTCTCGTTGAGCGCATTTTGGATCGCGGCGCGCTGGTCCGCGGGCAGTCCGAACGCGCTGCGCACGATCGCCGGCTCGGACGCCCCTTTCAGAGCGTCGCCGAGCCGCGCCTTCGCCGGGCCATCCATCTGTCGCAAGCGACGTGTGAAGATCTCGCCCATGCGCTCTTCCAGACTCGTCGTGGCCAGATCGCTCAGCGCTTTGCGCGCAACGGAAAACACTTCCTGCTCGGTCCGGCGAGCGATGGCTTGGTTGATGTCGCGCGCCTCGTTTTTCAACCCTTCCTGTCGCTTGGCTCGCAGAGCGTCGGCCGCGTGCGTCGCTTCGCCGATCAGCCGCAGACGCGCGGCCTTCGCGTCTTCGGTCGCCTGGCCCAAGAGCGCCGCACGCTTTTGGTCGATCTCTTCGTTCTTCTTCGCGAACTCGTCTCGCTCCTTTTTGGCTTCGGCCTTCTTGGCATCGGCGTCCGCCATTTCCAGAGCGATCCGCTTCTCTCGAGCGTCGATGGCATGGAGGATCGGCTTGTAAAGAAAGCGCTTCATCAACCAGACGAGAATGACGAAGTTGAGCGCTTGCGCGCCTACGGTAAACCAGTCGATCAGCATGGGCTACTTTCCCGCGGCGATGACGTGATTCCAGAACGGATTGGCGAAGAGGAGAATCATCGAAACCACGAAACAGTAGATGGCTGTGGATTCGATCATCGCAAGGCCCACGAACAACGTCCGGGTGATGGTGGCCGACGCATCGGGCTGCTGGGCCAGGGATGTCACGGCCGTGGCGACCGCCCGCCCTTCCGCCAGCGCGGGCCCCATCGTGCCGAACGCGATCGTGATGCCGGAACAGATGATGGATGCGAGCGCGATGCTTGTCGTATTGTCCATAATGAATCCTTTGGGCGGGGTCGTCGGGCGTTTCAGGGCAAAGGCACGGGCTTGGGCTTGCGATCCCGCGTCCGCGTCGCGGCGGCGATGTAGACCGCGGCCAAAATGCTGAAGATGTAGGCCTGAACCATGCCGGTGAGCAGGCCGAGCGCAGTCATCACGATCGGAAAGACGAATGGAGTGATCGTCAGTAAAATGCCGACGATCATCGCCCCGCTCATCATGTTGCCGAAGAGGCGGACGGCGAGCGCCAGCGTGCGCGAGGCTTCGCCGATGATGTTGAACGGCAGCATCATGGGTGTCGGCTCGACATACGACTCGAGGTAGCGGCCGAGCCCCTGCTCCTCGATGCCGTAGAGCGGCACGGCCACGAATACGCACAGCGCGAGTGCGACGGTGGTCGACAGCGAGCCTGTGGGCGGTTCGAAGCCGGGAATGACCGTGCAGAGGCTTGCCGTGGCGACGAACAGAAACAGCGTTCCCAGAAAGCCCAGATACTTCTCGGGGTGTACAAGACCGACGTCTTCGATTTGCTTTTGGATCGCGGTGACGACGATTTCCAGAACGTTTTGCCAGCGGGCACGCTCGAGGTCCGTGGAGAGTTTGCGCGTGACGAGTCTCGACCCGACGGCCAGGACAGCCATCAATCCCCACGTGAACGCGATCGTGGCGTTGATTTTGACGAACCCGTACCGCCAGAAGATCCATTCATCGGGGCTGAGGCGCATGGCGGTCCTCCCGTGCCGGGCCGATCCGGCTTCGTCCCGACGGCTGCGTCAGCGCCGTGACGGCGGGACGCGCCAGAACGAATCCGAACAGGCAAAAAAGCAGCCTCGGCGCGTGACCCCCGCCGATCCAGGTGAAGCCGGTCAAAGCCACAGTCATTCGCACGACGAAGCTCGCCACCAGCCAAAGCGCGGGCCGCCGGGAGGAGGCCGCATGGAGAACCGTCCACCACAGGCCGCCGAAGAACGTCGCACCCAAAAGCCCCCCGGCCATCCACGCGAGCATCCATGTCAGGGCGTCATTCATCGGGGTCTCCTCGTGGCTCCCGCCCGAGGGCTTGTTCCTCCTTGGCCACCCAGCGCCATGCATTCCAACAGCCGAGCGCGAGCCCCGCCATGAGCAGCGCGAGCGTCCAGGAAAACCGACCGGGGTGCCTGGCGTCCAACCACATCCCGAGAGCCGCTCCGAGCAGTGTCGGAATCGCCACCGACCACCCGATGAGCCCCATCATGCCCAAACCGAACCAGACGCCTTCGGAGTGACGCCCCGCTACGATCTTGCGCGCCGCCTTGGCGCCGACCTGTTCGGCGAACGTCGGAGCGTGCTTCGCTGTTCCGGTCTTCTCCTCAGTCATGTTGAAAGACCGCCAGGCGATGCAAGAATCCGGCTTCCAACTTGACCATGACCGCTCGCTCGCTCTTCTCCTGTGCGTCGAGACTCCGAAAATCGCGTTCGACCGCGGCGCGCAAATGGCCGAGGTCGGCACCCCCGATGGCCCGGCGCACCGAGACGCGGACGCCCGGTCCCGTCTTGACCAAGACCCCCTCGTCCACCGCCAGGTAGACCTTGCCGTCTGGGTCGGTTTCGTACATCAGGATTCCCGGCGCGAGCGCCGCCACGAAATCGAGCCTGTGGGGCAAAAGTCCGATCGATCCGTCGAGGGTCTCCGCGACGATGCGCGAGACGCCCGTCTTCTTGGCGAAGACCCCGAAGGGCAAGAGAACCTCAAGAGTCATGGGTTTCGGCGGCATGCTCTCCTGTCGATCGGGGCTGGGCGGCGGCCTTCGGGGGCGGGCTTGGCGTGGCGTGGGCGACCGTCGGGGTAGGGGGCCCGACGACGGGCTTCGGGGCCGGCTCGGCCTGGGCCGCCTTGCCATCGGGTTTGGCCGCGGCCGCCGGGGCGGAACCGGGCTTGCCCTTGGCCTCGCGGATCGGGCCGATCATGTAGAGCGCGCTCTCCGGGTAGTCTTTGAATTCGTCGTGCAGGATTCGCTCGCAGCCGTCGAGCGCGTCCTCGAGGCTGACGAGCTTGCCTGGCAGGCCGGTGAACGCTTCGGTCGTGAAGAAAGGCTGCGTGAGAAAGCGCTCCAGCCGGCGTGCGCGGGCGACCACGCGGCGGTCCTCGGGCGAGAGTTGCTCGAGACCGAGCATGGCGATGATGTCTTTGAGCTCGTCATATTGTGCGAACGTTTTGCGGATTCGTTGTGCCAGAAGGTAGTGACGCTCCCCGACGATGCCCTGTGTCGCCATCTTGGAACTGGACTGGAGCGGATCGATCGCCGGAAATAGCCCCTCGCTCGCCCGCTTGCGCGAGAGCACGACCGACGCCGACAGATGCGCGAACGTGTGCACGGCCGCGGGATCGGTGAAATCGTCGGCCGGCACGTACACCGCTTGGATGGACGTGATTGCGCCGGCGTCGGTGTTGGCGATGCGCTCCTCCAACCCCGACAGTTCGGTGCCCATGGTCGGCTGATAGCCGAGCCGCGATGGCATTTGTCCCATGAGGCCCGATACCTCCATGCCGGCCTGGATGAAGCGGAAGATGTTGTCGATGAGCAACAGGACGTCTTTGTGTTCGTCGTCCCGGAAGTACTCGGCCATCGTCAGTGCCGCGTGGCCCACGCGAAACCGGCTGCCCGGCGGTTCGTTCATCTGGCCGAACAGCATCACCATGCTCGGCAAGACACCCGCCTCCTTCATGGCCCGGTAAAGCTCTTCGCCCTCGCGGCAGCGTTCTCCGATGCCGCAAAAAATGCTCACCCCATCATGATGCCCGATCATGTTGTGAATCATTTCGGTGAGCAGCACGGTCTTGCCCACGCCCGCGCCGCCGAAAAGACCCCCTTTGCCGCCGCGCTCGAGGGGCACGAGCACGTCGATGACTTTGATTCCCGTTTCGAAGATTTCCGATTTCGTGGATCGCTGTCCGAGCGTCGGCGGCGCGCGATGCACGGATCGCCATTGGACGTCGGTCACGGCCGGGCCGCGGTCGATGGCATGACCGAACACGTCGAACATTCGTGAAAGAACGGCTTTGCCGACCGGCGCCTTCAGCGGCCCGCCGGTGTCCTGGACCGGCATGCCGCGAGCGAGACCTTGCGTGGGCGTCAGAGCGATTCCGCGCACGTGATGCGCATCGCTTTGCCCCAGCACTTCGATGACGATTTGGCCCTGGTCTCCGGCGCGCAATATCGAGTAAATCGACGGCAAATGCCCGTCAAAACGGACATCGACGACGCTGCCACGGACCGAGACGATGACACCCGGAGGCGACGGACCGGACTCTTCGGTCATGGCGGCCGCGCTCCGCGCGAGAGCGTTTGCGCATTCATGGGCCTTTGCTAGCGCAATACTCGTGCCGCGGCACAGTGCTAATCCGACGTCGTACGGCGCCAGCGATACAGAGTCGACAGGTCCACGCCGAGAATCTCCGCGGCGCGCCGCTTGTTGCCGCCGGTCTGATCGAGCACCCATTCGGCGTAAGCTTGGTTCAAGCGCTGCATCGTCCAGGGCGCGCCATCGATCGACGGCCAAGCGAGCGTCTGCGGTGCCACCGTGGCCGTGCAGGCGAGATGTTCGGGGCCGATCGTCTCGTCGCTCGAGAACACCACGGCCCGCTCGATCGCGCTCGCCAGCTCGCGGACGTTGCCCGGCCAGGTGGCATTCGACAGCACGCGGAGCGCCTCTTCTCCGATCGAACGCACGTGCGTGCGTGAAACGCGCCGGCAGGCTTCCGAAAGAAAGTGCCGAGCGAGCGCGGGAATGTCGTCCCGGTGCGCGCGGAGCGGCGGGACCGCGATCGGCAGCACGTTGAGCCGGAAGTAAAGGTCTTCCCGGAACCGGCCCTCCCGCACGAGCAGCGGGAGATCCCGATGGGTTGCCGCGATGACGCGAACGTCGACCCGATGCGTGCGGTCGCTGCCAACCGGACGCACTTCGCCGAACTGAAGAACGCGCAAGAGCTTGGCTTGCATGCCCATCGGCATGTCGCCGATTTCGTCGAGAAACAGCGTTCCCTTGTCGGCCTCTGTGACCAAGCCGTGGCGCGCTTGCAGAGCGCCCGTGAACGATCCTCGCGAATGACCGAACAGTTCGCTTTCGAACAGGCTGTCCTGGATGGCTGACGTATTCACGGCGACGAACGGCCGATCCGAGCGTTCTCCCCGCGCGTGGATGGCACGGGCCACGAGCTCCTTGCCGACGCCGGTTTCGCCCGTGACGAGCACCGGCGCGCTCGACAACGCGACCCGGTCGATCAACGCCTGCAGACCGCGCATCGCCGGTCCATCCCCCACGATTTCCGAATCGAAACCTTCCGCGAGCGGCGGACCGACGCGCGTGCTTCGGTCGATCTCTTCGGGCGATGCGATGCTGACGGCCTCGTCGACCATGGCGCGAAGCGCATCGGCATCGAAGGGCTTGGTCACGTACTGAAACGCGCCGCGTTTGATGGCTTCGACAGCGTCGTGAAGCTTGCCCGCGCCCGTCATGAGAATCACCGGCAACGTGGGCCGAATTTTCTTCACGCGCTCGAGAAGATCGAGGCCGCTCATCCCCTCCATCCGCACGTCGCAGACGATCGCGTCGAACCTCCGACGCCCGATGCTGTCGAGTGCAGCGGTCGCGCTCGACACGACGTCGCAACTCCGTCCGTCCCGGGCGAAGACTGCCCCGAGTGCGTCGCGCATTTCGAGATCGTCGTCCACGACGAGTACTCGCGCTTGCATGTCGACTCCTGCCATTCTCCCCATCGACGCGGTAAGTTAACCACGATCGAGGCGCGCCGCCTCGATCGTGGTCCCCCCGGCTCTTCGTTACCTCCGGGTCGACCGGCCCCGCATCGAACGCGCCGCTTCGCGGGCCGTCAAAAAGTGTCCTCCCAGTCCGCGTCGTCTTGACCGGTTGTGTCCGGCTGGGAGGCAAGCCAAGCCCCGCTTTCGTCGGGCGGCGCCGACGAGAGTGGTCTGCCGTGAATCCTCCAGAACGCATCGCGCACGGCCATCCGCATCCCGCAGGCGTCTCGCCACCGGTCGGCTCGGTCGCGCTTGAGTGCCCGGTCGACGACGAGGACGATCGCTCGATCGGCTCCCGGCAGCGCGGTCGACAGAGATCGAGCGGGCGTGGCGGCACTCGCCGCGAGCAATTCCGGCAGAGTCGTCTGCGGGTGCACGGCTTGACCGGAGAGCAGGGTGAATGCCGTGGCGCCGAGCGACCATAGGTCGCTCTGTCCATCCACCCAATCCCATCGTCCACGCGCTTGCTCGGGCGACATGAACCCGGGCGTCCCCATCGCGAACCCAAGGGGAGGTGCAGGAAGCGACACCGAGGTCGGCCCGCGGAGAGCTGCGATGCCGAAGTCCAGAATTTTGACCTTCCCCTCGGTCGTGAGAAACAAGTTCGCGGGCTTGATGTCGCGATGAACGATCCCCGCATCGTGCAGGGCGATGAGGCCCTCGAGCACTTGATCGAGGATGCGCAGGACTCGGTCGGCGGCAAGCCGGCCGCCCTCCGCCAGCGCACACTCGCAAAGGGTTGCCCCTTCGAGCAGCTCCATCACGACGCAAACATTGCCCTCGTCGTCGACGTCGTCGTCCAGCACCCGCACCGTATGCGGGTGCTCTTCGCGCAGGAACGCGCACGCGACCTCTGGCGTCCTCGACCAGTTTCGGTTCAGGATCTTGATCGCACTGCGCCTTCCGCTGCGGTGGGTGGCGGCGTACACCGCGGCCATCGTGCCGACGTCGATGAGCTCGTCGTAGCGCCATTTTCCGTTCAGGGTGCTTCCGACGCGCGCTGCGGCACGGGACGCCTCGTCCGGTGTAGAACTCTGCACCATAAGCCCGGGTAGGAGGCCGGCTCGCATGTTCCATGCCGGCCGGGTCGCCTTCGCCGTCTGCGCGGGGTTTGCGCGCATCTCCGACCGCCCCTCGCATTTCTCCAAAACGGATTGGTTGTTCGCGAAAAACGCCCCTTAGCGATCGTTCGCGCGCGCTCGGAGCGCCGCTGCCTGACGCGCGAACCAGCTCTCCGCGCCGAACAGCAAGAACTTCGGACCCTCGCCGGCAATCGTGAATCCCAAGCGAAGGCTTCCGGAGCTCACGAGCACCATGCCCTCCTTGTCGGCGTCGTGCTTGGCGTACTCGAGTCGAACGAGAGTTCCGCGGCTCCTCGCGACGACCGAACGCAGCTCGAGAGAGGAAGGCGTCTTCCGAATCTCTCCATCCGCGTGGATGTCTTCCGTCGGGAAGGCGTCGAGCGCCCATCGCGGCACCGCGGTCACCCGGGCGAGCAGGGCTTGCACCGGTGAGGCGTTCTCGGCCGTCACATGGACGGTAGCCCGAAAGCGAGTTTCGCCCGCAAGCTGCAGTCCCGCATCGCGGAGCGAGACGCGGGCCCACCACGCCTCGGTGGACGGTGTGCCGCTGCTCGTGAAAGCCAACGTGCTGCCGGACAGAAGGGTCGTCTTTCGATCGACCCCGAGGTTGTCTGCCCGAAGGGCCATGTTGAGCTCGCCCTGATAGGTGTCCGATCCGACGTGGACGCGAAGGTCACGCGCGACGAGGTCGGCGTTTCCAGAGGCTGACAGCGAAGACACGTCTGCGCGCACGTGCACGGACGCCGAGGCCTCGCCCCGCGTGATCTTCACGAGCTTGGAAAGATCCAGCGGGTCCGTAAGCGCGGCGACGTCCGCAATTTCGGCGGCAGGTAGGTCGACCGAGATCGTCCCGCTCTTGCCTTGCGGACCGAAAGCGAGGTGAGGCGCGCGCGCGAGGATCACGGGCGCGGTCATGAGGCCAGGGTTTCCGCGCGCCCCCGTCACCGATACGTCGCGCAGGATGACCTCTGCGCTCGACAGGTCGACCGATCGAGCGCCCCAGTTCCACTGGGCGGTCGAAGTACGGGCGGCCAGCCGGCAGGAGATGGCCAGCGGATCGCGGAGGCGCAGGACCAATCCATCGGTCGCGAAGCGTGCGGTACCCGAGACCGCGCGATCCCGCAGACGAAGGGACGCTCTTCCGGACACGTGCGCGCGGCCGCGTGCCACCCGGACGCTGGCAGGCAATAGAGCGTTGGCGTCGCGCAGGTCGGTGATTGCAGCGTCCGGCAGGTCGAGCTCCACGTCGAGGTCCGGTGGCACGCCGCGCCGGATCAGGGCGTGTTTCGCGTGCAGGG
>JBEKOY010000066.1:0-31483 GCA_049521295.1 Polyangiaceae bacterium
CTTCCAGATCCATCTCTCCCGACTCGACCAGAAACGTCTCGTCTTTCTTCCGGTGATACTGACGGGAGAGCTGGTGGCCGGCGTCAATGTGAAGAATCTTTCCGACGTACCGGTCGGTTTGCGCCCAAACGATCTCGTGGCCCCAGGGCTTGTTCACGCGTCGCATCCCGAGACGGTGTACGCTATCCGGCGCGGTATGGCCACGGTCCGGTTGCAGAAGGTGCTCGCTCACGCCGGCGTCGCGTCCCGTCGCGCCGCCGAGCAGCTCATTTCCGCCGGACGTGTTCGCGTCGACGGTCACGTCGTGACGGAGCTCGGGACGAAAGTGGACCCGCGCGACAGTCGCGTCGAAGTGGACGGGCAGCGAATCGTCAGGGAGCCGCCTGTTTACGTGGTTTTGCATAAACCTCGCGGCGTCGTCGCGACCATGCGCGATCCCGAAGGTCGGCCGAGCGTGCGGGATCTTCTGGCGGGCTTGCCGGGCCGCATATACCCGGTTGGACGTCTCGATTTCAACACGAGCGGTGTTCTCCTTGCGACCAATGACGGGCAGTTCGCCGAGACGCTACTGCATCCGCGTCGGGCCGCGCCGAAGACGTACATCGTCAAGCTCCAGGGAGTCATGGAGCCCAAGGACGTCGATCGGTGGCGCGGAGGTGTCGAACTCGAGGATGGCAAGACGCTCCCCGCGAAAGTGAAGCTCCTGCGGCACGAGTCGGACAAGACCTGGCTTGAGCTCACCATCACGGAAGGCCGAAACTTGCAGATACGCCGCATGGGGGACGCGACCGGCTTCCGGGTCATGCGGCTCGCGCGTACGTCGTTCGCGGGGGTTGAATCCGAGGGGTTGGCGCCGGGGCGGTGGCGGTACCTTACGGCCGATGAGTTGAGCGAGCTGAAGAAGCAGTATGGAGTTCCGAAACGAATCGTTTCGCAAAATGCTCAGGTGTCCCAAGACGCGAAAGTTCGGGAGCCTCCTCGCGACGTTTCAATGCGCCCTCGCCATCCGGCTGGGCGTTCGAGAGACCGCCTCGGGCCGGGTGCCGAAGTGCGCGAGCGATCCGGCGAGGGTCCGCCGCCCAACCCCCGCGGTCGAGCGCGGCGCGACGCTCGGATGGCCAATCCTCCTGGTTTCGGAGCTCGTCGCGGTTCAGGCGGGAGACCCGACCGGGGCGTCACGCCGAGCACCGAGGTGGGTGGACGCGGCACAGGAACTCCCACGCCCCAAACGGGCCGAGCCACGGGCTCTCCGGCAGTCAATGACCGCCTGCGAGGGCGCCACCGTCATTGAAAGGCGGATGGGCGAAATGCTCAGCGTGGAGACGACCAGTCGTGTCCGAAGAAGCCGCCGGCTCGCAGGGTCCCTGCTCCCAGCACGGTTGAGCCGCGCGCCGGGGTCACGCCGCCGTCGTACACGACGAAGTCCGGAAGCATCTCCGGCAGGGACAGCGATCGCCATGTGCCGAGCGGGCCGAGCCCTTCGACGACGACGACGTAGCGATCGGCTCGCCGGGGATTCGGCCAAATGAACGTGGCGCCCATTTGCGAGCGATCCGGTGTCCCGTCCCGTGCGGCGACCCGAGTGGAACCGATGACGATCTCATCGCTCTCGATTCGAATCGGCAACGATGGCTCGAGCTCTTGGACAATCGCGTTCGACTTCGCGTTGCCGACCAGAAATAGTGCACGCTCGTTCGCGATCGACTCACCGCGAGCAAGAAACTCGACATCGCTGACGACCGGGTAGTCGACACGCACGCCCCAACGCACTTTCGCCCAAGCGCGAGCGACCTCTTCGTTGGCGCGCGCCTGCTCGGGATCGCTAGCTCCCCAGACGAACAAAATCGGCTCGTGGAACACGTCGTGGATGGGTCCGGTCACGCGGCCGTGCTTGTACGGTCCCACGTGCGTGGCTTCTCCCACCTTCCACACGGCACGACTCGCTTCGCCCTCCGGTTCTCGGAACAGCTCGAGCGGCTCTCCCGCCTGGAACGTCAGCCGGTCGCCATCGATGTTCAACGTCACGGGCGCTGCGTCGTCGATTCGCACGGGATCCCGGTCGAAGCCCACGGCGCTCAGACCATGGGTCGCTACGGACACCCCATTGTGTTCGTCAATGTGCGCGACGATTTCTCCCCACGCGTCGCTGGACGTCAGCTCGCGGACGTGGACCCACGCATCGTCGCCCCAACGCGTGCTCGGGGTTTTGAACCGAATGGACCGTGGGTGCATCGGACGATGATGCGTCAGCAGCCAGCGGGCTCCCTTGAGGTCCTCGTACGTCGTCTGCCAAACGTTGTGGCCGAGGTCAGGATGCTCGTGCTCGACGTCGTACTTGAGCTCTTCATACCGATCGATGAGTACGCCGCTGTTCTCCTCGGGGAGATCCCTCTTGCCGTGCACGACGTAGAGCGGAATATACCGGCCATTTTCGGCCCAGAATACGTTGGATCGCTGTTCGGCAAGGAAACGCTCCCACGGATGCAGCGTCCGTCCGCCCATGTCGGCTCGGACAAAGTAGCTGTGATAGCCGCAGAGGGGCTCGGCGGCGGCGAAGCGGTCCGGGTGGTGGAGTGCGCAAGCGGCGCTGCCGATTCCCCCCATCGACGGCCCCGTGATCGTGACCCGCGCCGGGTCGATGGGATACGTCGCAAGCGCCCAATCGACGACTCGCATCACGTCGTCCTCTCCGAGGTCGCGATACATCGAGTTCGAGTGACCGTCCGGGGCAACGACGATCGACTCGAGCCTCTCCAGATCGCGTCGCGGGTGGCGATCCTCCCAGAAGCCATCGTGGTCCGGCTCGTCGTGACCGAACAGCCACATGAGCATTTCCATCGGGCGCCCGTTCATGCCATGCAGCGCGACGATGAGCGGATAACTCCGCTTTGGACTGAAGTCCGCAGGAACGTAGACGGCGAACTCGGACCACTGGCCGTCGACCGGCGACCGGTACGCACGCCGCATGGGCCCGGTGCGCCAGGGCGTATCCACGAACGGATCGTCGTCTTGCGTCGTCCGAGCGGCGACGTACGGATCACGCTTCTGTTCGAATGCGACGCACAGCTCGTTCAGTTCCCGCGCGTCGGCGATCTGTGCGTCGACATCGGTGTCGCCCTTCGACACGAAGCGAACCAAGCGCTCCCGAAGATATTCGAGTGTATCGAGCGACCCGTCGGCGAGCCACGTTGCGCCGCGAGAGCTCTGGATCGCCTGCTCGGCACGAGCCGCCGCCTCACGCACGGGCCGCCGGAGGCGGAACGCAAATTCCACTTTCCTCCCGGCCACGTTGACTTGCGCAGTCCAGTCGCCGTCCTCGACGGTCTCCGGCGCAAGCGTCGGGAGTTCCACGAGCGACTGCAGCGTGCCGCTGCCCGTCGGCGCAAGTTCGCCGCTGGTGGTATCGAAAAGCGGTTCCGCGCCGCTCTCGGCTCCTGACCGGACGAACCGGACGTGCGCGACGATCGGAATGCCCGTCGGAAGGCCGTCCGGATAGCGAACGCGCAGGACCGGACGATATTGGCCCGGCTCCATCCCTCGATCGAGCGACAGTCGGCCGAGCGTCGCCACGAGCGAGCGCGCGTCGGCGGCAACCGTTCCCGGAAGGACCCAGGAGCCTGCACGAGGTGGCCTCAGCTCGGGGTCGAGCAAGCGCGCCCGCACCCTCCAGCCGTGACCGGCCCGATGGAGACACAGTGCGAGGTAGTGATCGCCGGGCGATAGGTCGAGCGCGACCAAGTCTTCGTCGTCGCGACGTTCGCGGGGCTGGTCGTAACTGAAGACGCGACGCCCGTCGACGAGTACGGTCACTGCGTCACTGACACCGAGGAGCAGCACGTAGCGACCACCGTGGTCGACATGCAGGACGCCTGCGAGATAAGCGACCTTTCCGCTTCCATGCGAGTCGATCGCGGTGGCTAGATCGAGCGCTCCGTCTTGGGTCGAAGCGAGCCGCCAGCGAACCGGGTCCGAGTCGGCGTCGAGCGGCGCATCGAGGCGAGGAGAAAGCTGCGTCTCGTCCCCTGTTCGCGTGGGGTCAACGGGCCCCGCGACGAGCCACGCTCCGATCGTTCCATCGGCGGCCAGGGCGATCTGCACGGGGTCCGCTCCGGCTCCGGAATCCGTTGGGCCGGGCGTCGTCGGGGTGCGCAGCAGGACCGCCGCAGTCGTTGCGGCGGGCGGCGGCGGCGCGTGTGGGGTCGCTTGTCCGGCGCGCCTGAACGCCCCCGCGCAGGCGGCGAGGCACATGGCGCCGAGGGCGCAAAATTGCGAGCTGCGCATCGCGCTGGCACCGAAAATATCCTGCTAGCCGGGCGGGTCAAACATTCGGATCCCACGGAGCCGGGTCGCGTCTCCGAACCCCACGTGATCGAGCATGAACACCCGATGGCCTGTGCGGCGTGTTCAACAGTCGCGAGCGACTCGATCGAGGCCATGCATCGCGTTAGGTCATTCCTTGCGCAAGAGTGCGCGCCTCGTCGCGAAAAAGCACCTCGACCTTGTGCGAATCGATGATTCGCGTCACGACTCCATCGCCGAACTTCTTGTGCCGGAGAAGGTCTCCCTCAGTGAACTTCTCTGTGACGCTGTACGACTTGAAGTCGGTCATGCCGCGACCCGCAATGGCCTTCTCCCACTGGTGCTCGTGACGCATAGCGGGCGCTCGCGTCGAACGGGCTGCGCTCGTTGGGCTCGCCGAGGAGCGAGTGCGCGCGATCGAAGCGGCAGGCTTTTCACCCGGAGCGTGGGCACGCCACAAGTGCTGAGAGCGGCAGGTGAGGCATTCGACCTGGTGGGCCTTACCGTCTTTCATGGACACGATGCGATGGTTCAAAACGAGGCGACAGCGCGTACACCAGCTGTCGACCTCACCGGCGACGCGTAGAGGTTTCGGCATGTTCGGTTCCGTATTCATTCTCTATTTCGGCGGCGGTCGCGGGGACGATCCTCGTGCGAGGGGTCGGGCGGCCCCGTGTCGTCCAAACGTTCGGGCGAGCGCCCGCTTCTCTTCATCTGAACGTCGGCCCGGACCTCCGGCTTCGGCAACTTCAACGAGTCGCCGGGCGCGTCGTTCGGCTTGAAGCGAATGGTCGTGCTGATCTCGAACTGCACCGTCGTCAGCATCTTCTGCATCTCGCTGGCGATGTTGGTGTGCTCTAAAAATTCTCGCACTTCTTTGGCAACGACGCGCAAGATGCCGTGTTTCGTCTCGTCGACTTGCGCAAGAACGTAGTTGGCTGCGTCGCGCGGCATCTTCATGCCACCCACAAACTCCTTCAGATTGTCGGGGGCCTCGACCGCCTTTTCGACTCCCAGTTCGACCGCTCGCTTGATAAGCTCGGGAATCACACTCTCGAGCCGGCGTCGGCGATCGCCGAAGTCTTTCTCGCTCATGGCCCCTCATGGTAGCTACCGTGACTGGGGAGTGCGGTCAAACGTGCCGAACGAGGCGCTCGACCACGGATGGCCGGGCGCGTACGATCGTGGCTCATGGACGATCTGGTGACCGTCGCGTCGTTTGCCGACGTGGCCGAGGCAGAGCTCGCAAGGGAGCGCCTCGAACTTGAAGGCATTGCCGCGTTCGTCATCGACGCGCAGACGGCTGGGGTCATGCCGTATCTGACGAGTTCGACAGGGGGCGTTCGCGTTCAAGTGGGGCCGCCCGATGTCGAGCGCGCGCGCGAAATCCTTTCCGACTAGAGTGGGGCCCGCAAAGCTCCCTCTACCCCCCGGAGCGGTTCGAAGGGTCTCAAGCAGGGGTGCGAAGAATTCGCGCGACGCCGAGTGCGGTGCGATTCAATGTCGTCGAGCGCAGAGCGCCTCCGCGCGCGCACAGCAGAACCGTTTGACCTTCGACGTCGACCGGCTGCACATCGACCTCAGTGCGCATTTCTGCGAGCCGCGACGTTCCCTGCGCGCCCGGTTCTGTCCACACTCCGTGCGCGAGCAAAGGCGCGTAGGCGGCCAGCTCTTCGCACGTGGCCCAGGCTCCGGCGCCGGCGACGACGACCCCCGAGTCATCGGCAACGACGACGGCGTCGAGATTTCCTTCCCGGCGGGCGCGAACGAGCTGGTAGTGCAGCGCAACGAGCGGGTCATTGCTGCGCTGGCGTCGGCGATCCTCGACCAAGTTCATGGACGAAGTGTTCTCTGGCAACCAGGCGAGGGCCAACTTCATGCGCTCCGATCGTGCCCGGCTTGCAGGACGCGGCATTTGCCGCCAAGGTCGTTGGACGATTGCCGATGAGTACCTACGACCCATCCACCGACCGTGATCCGTTCTCCCTGCGTCGGGTAGCCCTTTTCGAGGCCATCGCCGCGGCTTCACCATCGGCGGTGGCGGTCTTGCCCGCGGCGCCGGTTTTCGTTCGAAACAACGATGTCGAGCACGAGTATCGGCAAGACTCCGACTTCTTCTATCTAACGGGCTTCGACGAGCCGCAGAGCGTTGCGGTGATGGACGCTCGTGAGCGCAGGACGACGTTATTCGTAAGGCCGCGCGATCGCGACCGCGAAGTGTGGGACGGTCCACGAGCGGGGGTCGACGGAGCAAAGAAAATCCCGGGGATCGACGAAGCGTTCGCGATCGGCGAGCTCGACGAGAAACTTCCAGCCATGCTCGAAAATAGGCAACGCGTGTATTATCGGCTGGGAGCCGATCGGACCTTCGACGATCGAATGCTCGCCGCGGTCGATCGGGTGCGAGGCCGCCAGCGAACAGGCGTGACGGCGCCGTCCGAAATCGCCGATCCGGGGGTTCTCGTTCATGAGATGCGTCTCTCCAAGACGACGTTCGAGATCGATCTGATGCGTCACGCCGCGCGCATCACACGCGAAGCGCACGAACTCGCGATGCGATGTGCCCGTCCCGGAATGCGCGAGTACGAGATTGACGCCTTGCTTCTCGACACGTTTCGTCGGCACGGCTCCGAGCGACCTGCCTACGGAAGCATCGTCGGATCGGGTCCCAATGCGTGCGTCCTTCACTATCGAAAGAACGACCGTCGCATGGAGGAAGGAGATCTGCTCCTCATCGACGCCGGTTGCGAATACGGATACTACGCGAGTGACGTCACCCGGACGTTTCCGGTGGCGGGGTCATTTACTCCGCAGCAGCAGGCCCTCTACGAGGTGGTTCTGGAGGCGCAGCTCGCGGGGATCGATGCCGTTCGCCCGGGAGCGACACTGGATGGCGTGCACGCTGTGAGCGTCGAGACCATCGCGCGCGGGCTCATTCGCCTTGGTCTCTTGTCAGGTGATCTAGAAAACATCGTGAAAACAGGTACATATAAACGATTTTTTATGCATCGAACTAGCCATTGGCTCGGCATGGATGTGCACGACGTCGGTGCCTATTTCATTGGAGGCGAGCCGCGGTCGCTCCATCCCGGTATGGTGCTCACGGTCGAGCCTGGAATCTACGTTGCGCCCGACGAGCCCACGGTCTCTCCGGAATGGCGCGGGATCGGCATTCGCATCGAAGACGATGTTCTCGTCACGGCATCGGGTTCGGAGGTTCTGACGTTGGGGATCCCGAAGACGGTGCAGGAAATCGTTCGGGCGTGCGCAGCCTAGGAGCCTGCAGGCGACGCGCCACACCGTAGGCCAACAACCCGACGCAGGTCGCGATCAGCCCTCCGACGATCACCGTGCCAACGACCCAGTCGAACATCAACTCGCGACCGTGCTGCAGCGCTTCTCGCCACTCCATCGCCGCCCATCGACCTGTTCGAAGGCGATGGGCAGCCTCGATCTCGCAGAAGGTCGTGGCGAGGAGCACGGGCGTGGAGGACAACCGCGACCCGATGCACGTCCAGAGCCGATTGAGGCGCAGCAGCGTCGCAAGCGCAAGTGCGAGCCAGAGATGAAGCCCGAGGAGTGGGGTGCATGCGACGAAGGCTCCGACGGCCACGGACCAACCGATCTCTCGAGGGGTCGAGTGCTCGCGCCTCGCGCGCGCCCATAATTCGAGGGCCCTCTGGTGCAGACGCGGGAACGGGTGCTGCACGGGCGCTGTAAGACTACCGCAGCCCCCGCGGCGGCGACGGCAACTTGGCCGACACGAAAGGGACGTGACAGGTTGAGACGTGACCCTCGACGAAGCACGCCACGCGTTCTTGGGCTACCTGAGGGCAGAGCGGAACGCTTCCCCGCGCACGGTGGCGGAGTACGGCAACGACATCGCTGGCTTGCAGGCGTTCTCACGAGATCGCGAGCCCAAGGCCGCGAACGACGTGCGCGAAATCGACGTGTATTTGCTGCGCGCCTGGCTTGGGCGGCTCGCACAAAAGCACGCGCCGAGCTCGATCGCACGCAAAGTGTCGGCGATTCGCACATGGATGCGGTGGCTGAGGCGGCGCAACTTCATCTCCGCCTGTCCGGCCGATGAGCTTTTGACTCCGAAAATAAGACGGGGGCTACCGACGCTGCTCTCGACGGACGCTGCCAAGGAGGTCGTCGAAGCCCCGCTTCGGGATACTGCGCGTGGCGTTCGCGACCGAGCGGTGCTGGAGGTGCTCTATGGGTCCGGGTTGCGGGCGAGTGAACTTTGCACGTTGGATCTGGATGACGTGAGCCTTGCGTCGGCGAGTCTGCGTATCCACGGAAAGGGCGGAAAGCCGCGCGTCGCGCCACTCGGCGGCCTGTGCGTTGATGCACTTGAGCGCTGGATGACGATGAGGCCGACGGTCGTTCACCCCAAGCGCAAGACGCAAGACGTTGCCGCTCTCTTTCTGAACTTGAGAGGTGGGCGCCTTCATCGGCGCCGCGTTTGGGCCATCGTGCATGAGTTCGGCGCAAGCGGAGCCGGAAGAGCGGACCTGCATCCGCACGCTTTGCGCCATACGTGTGCGACACACATGCTGGATGGCGGCGCGGACCTCCGCGCCATTCAGGAGCTCTTGGGCCATGCGTCGCTTTCCACGACTCAGCGCTACACCCACGTGTCGATGGAGCACCTCTTGCGCGTTTACGACGCGGCCCATCCGCTGGCGCGCCTGAAGCGGTGAGGGGTCCACGGATGCTTATCGACCAAGGAAACGGCTTAAGCGGGCCCACCCCTTCCGGCGGCGGACTCGGCTCGAACGGTGAGCGTCCACGACGTTTCTCTCCCGCCGATGGCGCTCAGAAGTGATCGTGGCGCTACGCCGGGCCCTCGGACACAGCTCAAACGGTGAGCCTTGCGAGCAGCCCATCCGTGGATGGGACCCAACGGTAGACGAGGACTTGCTGCGCGGGATGCGCGAATGTCGACTAGTCTATGAACCTCTGTCGTGCGCTGGCTCGGACGTTGTTGTATCGCGCTCGTAGGCGCGCTCTCGGGCGCTGTCCTCGTGGCGTTGACGGAGACGCACACCGCAATCGAGTGCGCGGGGGCTCACCCGCCGGCGACTCTCCGGCTCGTCGTGGCCGAACTCGGAGTGCTCGCCCCCATCGCCATTGCGGTGGGAGCGACGGCAGTCGCCGCGTCCCTGTTTCTCGACCCGGACCGGCCGCACACGCCATGGGAGCGAATCGCGGCTCTCCGCGCCGAACCAGTGCTGGGCCGCTCGCGGAGCGCCGCACTTGCGCCCCTTGCCGGAGTGGCAACGACGGCCTGGCTGGTCGCGACGGCCCAGGCGGCCCGCGTCATGCTGGCCAACGGGGTGTCGATAGCGGCTGGCGTCGCCTTGGCGGTCACATCCTTGGCTTTGCTCGTCGCCGTTTCGGCCGTCGCGCTCGCGTCCTTACCGTCGCTTCGTCGAGCGCTGGCCGCGGCGGCCTCGCGATGGCCCGCGGCGCTCGATCCAGCGGTGACCGGAGGAGCGTCACTGGCGGCAGGCTTCGCCGTGATCGCGACAGGCCTGATGCTCGGCGACACGGGCGGCGAAGGGCCGACGGCTCTCGCCGTTTTTGGCGTCCTCAAACGTCACGAACTGGACCTGCGGCCTCTCGTCGCTCTCGCCACGATCGCGGCCTGTGCGTGGACCGCACCTCTTGCGACGGCGCGAGGATCGCTCCGTTGGCCCTCCCTTCTCGCCGCCGCGACGGTGGTCGTCGCGTCGCTCGGACTGACGGCGCACGAAGCGATTGCGCTAGGGCAGGATTCGAGCATCGCGCGACTCATCGAGAGCCAAACGCCGCTCGGGCGGATAGCACTCGATCTCGATCGCAGGGCCACCGACCGCGACGGTGACGGAGCGTCGCCCTTTTTCGGAGGCGGCGACTGCAACGATCACGACCCACGCATCTCGCCGACCGCCGTCGAGATACCGGGCAACGGGATCGACGAGGATTGCTCGGGAAGCGACCTGCCCGTGTCGCCTGCGACAGCGTCCGCGACGGCGTTGCCCGCCGGTCCGTCGCCGACTCCGTTCGTCGCCGGCGATCTCAACCTGATCGTCGTGACGATCGATACGCTGCGGGCGTCCGAGGTGGGCTTCATGGGTTACGGCAAGCCGACGACGCCCAATCTGGACGTTCTCGCGGCCCGCAGTGTCGTGTTCGATCGCGCGTACGCAATGGCTTCCTACACAGGCAAGGCGCTGGCGCCGATGCTCATCGGCAAGTACCCGAGTGAGACGGCCCGCGACGGTGGCCACTTCAATCGGTACTTCGCCAGCAACACATTTTTGGCCGAGCGGCTGCACGCTCACGGAATTTTCACGATGGGGGCCGCATCGCACTGGTACTTCCGCGAACCGTGGGGACTGACACGCGGCTTCGACGTGTTCGACCGGTCCGCCGTTCCCAAGTCGGGACAGGCCGATACGGACACGAATTCGACGAGTCTGCAGTTGACCGATTCGGCCATCCGATTGCTTGGAGCCAACGCCGGATCGAAGCGCTTTTTTCTTTGGGTTCACTACTTCGACCCCCATGCCCAATACGTGGCTCACGAGGGTGCGCCCGACTTTGCCGACCCGGCCAAGCCCCCAGGATGGCGAATGCGTGCGTTGTACGACGGCGAGGTGTGGTTCACCGATCGAGCGGTTGGGCGGCTAGTCGACTATGTGCTGAGCCAACCATGGGGCAAGGACACGGTCATCGCCGTGACGAGCGATCACGGGGAGAGCATGGGCGATCATGGAATCGCGTTCCAGCATGGTTTCGAAATCTGGGAGTCGCTCGTGCGCGTGCCGCTGCTGATTCACGCTCCGCGTCTCGCGCCGCACCATGTGCCCGTCAAGAGGAGCGTCGTCGACCTCGTGCCGACGCTGCTTGACCTGATGCGGATCCCCCCGCCGGGTCCGGGTGAGCTTTCCGGTCGCACCGCCATGGGCGATCTGCTGGCCGCACCGAGCGATTCGTTCGAAGAACGTGACGTGTACCTGGACATGCCCGAAGGCCCATACACGCACATGCGTCGCGGAATTATTCACGGCGCGACGCCGGGCCTGAAGCTGATCCATTTCGGAGGACGTCACTACGAGCTTTATGACCTGGCGACCGATCCCGCCGAGTTGGAGGACTTGTCCAGCGATGAAGCGCGGCTCGGGCCGATGATTCAGGCGCTCCAGGCGAAGCGCGCAACGCTCAAGGAGGTGCCTGTCAAGCCGGACGCGCCGGCGCCACTTCCTTGAGCCGCCGCCCATGAACCGATGGTTTCCCCGTGTCGTGCTCGCCGTTGCCGGTGCCCTGGCCGGTGCTCTCTGCCTTGCAATCGCCGAAGCCTGGAGCGTTTCGCGACAGTGGTCCGCGTCGTTCGGAAGCGTGCTGTGTGGGGACTTCGCCGTACTGGTGCCGCTGGCGACGCCCGTGGGCGTCGCGGTGTGGGCATCGGCGGGGCTGCTCGATCCCCGCGGGCGTCGGGGTGTCCGTCTTGCCGTGTCCGAACTCGCGGCGCTCCGCGGGCGGCGCCGCGCGTGGGCGGCGTCGATCGCGCTTGTTGGGCCCCCCGTCACGATGGCTTGGCTGGTGGGATCGGCCCACGTCGCTCGATCCGCATTCGCCCTCGGAGAACCGTTGGCGTCGGGCGTCGAGGCGGCCGTCGTGTCGGTCGTCTTCCTTGTGTTCGGGTCGGCCGCGGCCTTGGCGGTGCTGCCGCTGCTGAGCCGCTCGGTGATCGGTTCGGTAAATCCGTTCCTCGCTGCCGGGTGCGGTCTGACGTACGCCGCCGCCGCCACGCTGATCGGCGTCCGCACCGGCGACGCTAGCGGCAATGGCTTTGGCCTGCTCGCGATCCTCGGCGTGCTTGCTCGCCCGGAGCTCGACTTGTTTCCGGTCATCGCGATGGCCGGGATGGCGCTGGCGGCGTCGCTCGCCGAACGTTCGATCGTCGGCGATGCCTCTCGAAGCCGCGGCGCAGTGCAGGTCGCGGTCGGTGGCTTGGCCGTGGTCGGCTCCTGGACGCTCGTCGTGCACGAAGCATACGAACTGTCGGCGAATCCGCAGATTGCGCAGGCGATCGAATCCAGTGCCTCGCTCGGTCACTTCGGGCTCTCGCTGGCGCGACGGGCGACCGACCGCGATAACGATGGCGCGTCGGCGCTGTTCGGGGGGGGCGATTGCGACGATGCCGATCCCGCGCGGTCGCCTTACGCGATTGACATCCCCGGAAACGGCATTGACGAGGACTGTTCGGGTGCCGATTTGCCCGCACCCCGCACGCGAGCCATGTCCCACGCGGCGCCCTTCGCGTTCCCACGCGATCTCAACTTGGTCCTTATCACGGTCGATACGCTGCGGATCGACCTGGGCTTCATGGGCTATCCGCGGCCGGTCTCGCCGAATCTCGATGCGCTAGCGGCTCGCTCTACGGTATTTGATCGCGCTTACGCCATGGCGTCGTACACGGGCAAGAGCGTGGGCCCGACGATGATCGGACGGTATCCGAGCGAATGCCTCCGCGACGGAGCGCATTTCGACACGTATTTCGCGGGCAACACGTTTCTCGCGGAACGGCTTCACGCCGCCGGTTTCCACACGATGGGCGCGGCGTCGCATTGGTATTTTCAGCCGAAGTACGGGCTGACGCAAGGAATGGACATCTGGGATTTGTCGGCGATGCCGCGCGAAAGCTCCCACGACGTGGACTCGTCGGTGACGAGCGCCGACCTGACGAACGCCGCGATCCGCCTGCTGGCTGCGCCGTCGGACGTCGACGGTCGCTTCTTTCTGTGGGTTCACTATTTCGATCCGCACGCGAACTACGTCGCGCATCCGGAAGCCCCTGATTTCCGACCCGGTGCGAAGGGGTGGTCCAAGCCGCTGTACGACGGCGAGGTTTGGTACACAGATCGTCACATTGGCCGCCTTCTCGACTTTGTCGGGTCGCAGCCGTGGGGCGCGAAGACCGCGATCGTGGTCACGGCCGATCACGGCGAGGCATTTGACGAGCACGGCATGAATTGGCACGGCGTAGACTTGTGGGAACCCCTCGTACGGGTGCCCCTCGTATTCTACGTCCCGGGCGTGAAGCCACATCGTGTCCCAGTGAAGCGAAGCCTGGTCGATCTGGTCCCGACGGTGCTCGACGTTCTGGGCCTGCCACCGCCGAATGCAGGGCAGCTGTCCGGTCAAAGCGCGGCCCCCGACATCCTCTCGTCCGACCCAGCATCGATGGAGGAGCGGGACGTTTACATGGACATGCCGGCCGGCCCGCAGGTTTCCCAGCACCGCGCGATCATCCATGGAAAGACTCCGGGTCTGAAGCTCATGTCCGAAGGGGCAGCTTGGTTTTTTCTCTTCGATCTGGAAAGGGACCCGGGCGAGCTGACCGACATCTCCCACGACAGAGCCAAGTTTGTGGAAATGCGCTCCGCGTTCGACGACAAGCTCGCCGCCCTCCACACGATTCACGTGGACCCTGCCCCGTACCAGGCGAGGTAACCATGGGGGCCGCGCTCTGGCGCGCCGGTAGGCGCCGAGGTCGGCAATGGGATGAGGCCGCCCGCTTAAGCCACAGATCGTGCGACGAGGACGGGGGAGGCGTTTTTTGGCAAGACGTGTGCGCGAACGTGTGTCATGATCGGGTCGCCGGAACGGAGAAGAAGAGGCACGATGCTTCGGAGCGCAAACAAGGCGAGCGAGCAGGCCGCTCGCGTGGTGCAGCCGGCGCCCGTTCGGCGCGCCCCTCCGCCGTTGCCGACGAAGCGGTCGGCTGTGGCCGAGCGGTCCGATGTCATCGACTCGTCGCGACGCCGCCCGACGCCTCGGCTCTTGCTTCCGATCAGCGCGCCCATTCCACGCCCACAAGTCGCGATGCGCGACTCGGTACCGCCGCCCGTGAGCGATGACTTTGTGCGGCAGTTCTCGCTGTCGTTGGCGCCGAGGCTCGCGCAAGAGTTGTCCGGCCCCGGCGCGGCGTCACTTCGGGTCGCTCCGTTGCAGGCCGGTCAGAACAACGCACCGGCCGCGAACGGGCAAGCCATGCCAGCGCGTGAATCACGGGCGGGCGACGTCTTGGGGTTTGCGTTGGCGTGGCTGATGACGACCCTTCGGGTCGCTCCGTTGCAGGCCGGTCAGAACAACGCACCGGCTGCGATCGGGCCGGCCACGGCACGCCGCGAGTCACGGGCGGGCGACGTCTTGGGGTTTGCTTTGGCGTGGCTGATGGCGACGGGGGCCGCGGCCGTCGTTGCGGGCCACATGATTGCGCGCTCCCAGTCGCCCTTGGTGGTCCGTGTCCCGATGATTCCGTCCTCGTCGACCCCAGAGTCCGCCGCCGCACCATCCTCTTGCCCGAAGTCGTGGGAGCCCCCCACCATGGCGGTCAACGATCTGCCCATGATGCCGCAAGGACATGCCGCCGAGAGCGACAAGAATGCGAATCATCCGCTTGCGGCAAAGCCGCGAGAAGAGGCGCCCCGGCCGAAAGCATGGGCCTCGCTGACGCATCGAACGCGTTCAGCCGAGGTTGCGATGGTCAGTCCAGCAACGAAGGCCAAGGGGTCCTCGAAGTCCCTCGAGGATTGGATGCGCGCGTCCGTCCAGCCGCGGTAGACGCCTAGCCACGGGCGGCCGGCGGGCGTGGGCGCGATAGCTTGGGCGGCCAGGGCAATCCGGCTTGTGTCGGTGCTGGCTACCGCCCGCGCGCGAGCACACGGGAATCTGAGGTCGACCGGGGAGAGGAGCCTGCCAGGCAGACGTCGCGTGTCCGACTCGCTAAGCTTGCAAACGGATGGAACAAGAAGAGGCTAGGCAGACCGGGCTTCCGTCGATCGACGTGGCCGAGTATGGCGGCAAGCGGGATGGCGTTCGCCAAGCCACCAACCGTCGGCTTTTCATGCAGCTTTTGGTCGTCGATGTTCCGACGACGGAGGACGCCGATAGCGTCGCAACCCGGATGGCTGCGTTGCTCTCAGGCCGCCGAATCCCGGCGCTGGTCTATGCCGACATCGCTCATCCGCGGGGCCTCGGCTTGCTCACTTGGAGCGAAGAGCCCGCCCATTTCGTGCGCACCGTGCGTCCGCTCTTTGCGGATAGAGCGCTTGCGGGCACGTCGATCCGGGCTGGCTTCGCAATGTTGGGCCGGACGTACGCCACGGGGCACGAGCCGGATTTGGAGTGGAGCCTTCTCAGGCGTCCCGTGGACACGGTGCTGAACGAGGCGCATCCTTGGCACGTCTGGTATCCGCTACGGCGAGTGGCTGCGTTCGCTCGCCTCGAGCCTCACGACCAATCGCAGATATTACGGGAGCACGCACAGATCGGCATGGCGTACGGTGCGCAGGACCTGGCGCACGACGTCCGACTGGCGTGCCATGGCCTCGACGCGAGCGACAACGAGTTCGTGATTGGACTGGCAGGTCGCGAGTTGCAGCCGCTGTCGCACCTCGTCCAGGCCATGCGAAAGACCCGCCAGACGAGCGAATTCATCGATCACATGGGTCCCTTCTTCGTTGGATACGTGCTTCACCGAATCGCCTGATTCGGTCCGGAGCCTGTTTCGGCCGCGCGGCAGGGGCCTTGCCGCCATCGGCACTCGCCGGTGGCCGTTCGCGGGGACGAGAGGTCTTCAGGCAGCCGCGATTTCGAGTCCCGCCGAGCTCCGTTGGAGAATGGTGCGCAGCCGGCTGCGCGCGCGATGCAGCCGGGATCGCACCGCACTTTCGGTCGTTGAGAGGCGTGCCGCGATTTCGTGCAAGCCGAGGTCGTGGTGGTAGTGAAGGGCGACGACGTCGCGGTACGCAGCGGGCAGCTCGGCGAGGGCTTCTCGAACGCGAGCATCTCGTTCGCTCGTTGCGGCGCTCATGTCGGCGCTCGGATCGTCCGAACGATCGTTGGCCGCGGGAAGATTGGCCACGTCCTCTAGGTCGAGACCGTCGACCAAGCGGGCTCTGTGCCTGCGCTGGGATCGCATCAACATCAACGCTTCGTTCGCCGTTACGCGAAAAACCCACGTCGAGAAGCTGGAGTCACCGCGGAACGATCCCACGCGCCGTAGCACTTGGATGAGGGTTGCCTGAACGAGGTCTCGTCGATCCTCATCGCTGAGCGGATACCGCAGAAGCTGCTTCTCGATGTGGGGTCGCAGCGCGGTCACGAGCGTCGACAGAGCAGTCGACTCCCGGGCGGCCGCTCTCTGGAGAGTTGACGGTTCGATCAGAAAGGCCATGGTCGTTTCCCTGGTTGGGGCCGTTCGCCGACAGCCGGTGTCGGCGGACGACGGGCTCAGTGCGACGGTCATGCCGCGTCCGGCCGACCTGGAATCATTGGCAATTTAGCCATTGGAACTGTTGGATCGGCGACAGGTGCAAAGCGCGGGTGCAGCGGCGTAGGCGTTGACCTCGGGGTCTCGATGTGAAAAGTCTCGCCGCGTTTGCGCATGTCCGTCGAAATGCCGCCTCGGTCTCTCGAGCACCCGCTCCCGGCCGGGATGCGCGACCTGCTTCCGGAAGAAGCAGCCGCTCGGCGCACCCTTGCGCGCGACGTGCTCGACTGCATCGCGCTTCACGGCTACGCGTTGGTGACTCCGCCCGTCTTCGAGTTCGCCGAAGTGCTCGAGCGAGGCTTGGGCACGTTGACTTCGGCGGACGTCCTGCGCTTCGTCGAGCCGGAGTCCGGCGAAGTGGCAGCGCTCCGCCCCGATATGACGCCGCAGGTGGCCCGGATGATTGCGACGAGGTTGCGCGAGCGCCCGCTGCCGTTTAGGCTGGGCTACGAGGGTACGGTCCTTCGCCGGCGTAGCGGGCGCGCGCGCAAGCACCGGCAGATCCCTCAAGTGGGTGTCGAACTGGCCGGAGTCGGAGGGCCGGAGGGGGATCTGGAGCTACTCGCGCTGGCGGTCGAAGCGCTGCGCGCAACCCGCCTCGAGCGGTTTCAAATCGACGTCGGCGACGCAGGGATCGTTCGAGCGCTACTCGCTCCGCTGCCGCCAGGACAGCAAAGCCGGCTATCCGAAGCCCTTTCCCGCAAAGACCCCGCCGAGGTTGCCGATATGTGCGCCCGATTCAACGCTCCTCACGCGGCGGCACTCTCCGCGTTGCCCCGGTGCAACGGAGGGCGTGATGCCTTAGCCGATGGGGTGTCGCGTCTAGGCCGAACTCCTGCAGCGGCCGCAGCAAAACGGCTGCTTGCGTTGTTCGACGCGGCCGGCGCACGGGGCCTCGGTGCGCACCTCAGCGCGGACCTCGGCGAGGTGCGCGGCTTCGCGTATTACACCGGGACGATTTTTCATGCCTACGCAGCGGGCACGGGCGATGCCATCGGATCCGGTGGGCGCTACGACGAGCTACTGGCGCGCTTTGGTTGGGACTTGCCGGCGTCGGGTTTCGCGCTCGATCTGGACCGCGTCGGGGAAGCCTTGCGCGCGGCGGGAATCGAATCCCGGCTGCGACTCCGTGTGGTCGTGGTCGGCGGCCCGGAGTTGGAGGCCCTCCTCGATCTGCGGTCGCGCGGAATCGAGGCAGTCGCTGTCCCCGAGCGTGTCGCGGCACTGAGTTGGGCGAGGGCATGGGGCTTCACGCATCTGCTCGATGCATCGGAGTGGGTCGAGACCAAGAGCGGCGCTAGAATCGCGTCCCCGTTGGCAGAAAGAGGAGATCGATGACCGCGGTGATCGTGGTCGGCGCGCAGTGGGGCGACGAGGGAAAAGGAAAAATCGTCGATATTCTCACGGAACACGCGGACATGGTCGTGCGCTACGCGGGAGGGCCGAATGCGGGCCATACGCTGGTCGTTGGAGATCAAAAGCTCGTCGTTCGTCTCGTTCCGAGCGGCATCCTGCGTCCCCGTACCGCATGCGTCCTCGCCCAAGGCATGGCCATCGACCCCGGTAGCCTGGTCGCGGAGCTCGACGAGCTTGGAACGAGGGGTCTGTTGCGACACGATGCCTCCCTCGTGGTCAGCGACCGCGCGCACGCCATTTTGCCGTACCACGTGCTGGTGGATGAAATGCGCGAGAAGCGGCCGGACGCGCTTGGAACGACGAAGCGGGGCGTTGGTCCTTGCTACGAAGACAAGGCGGCGCGGCGCGGAATTCCGCTCGGAGTGTTCCGCGATCTGGCACTCACCGAGACGCTGATTGAGCGTGCCCTCGCGTCGTGGTCGCCGACGCTTCGCGCGCTTGGCAGCGAGCCGCCGACGACGCTGCAGGTGATGGATCGGATCCGCCCTCTTGCACCGCGGATTGTTCCGCTGCTCGCCGAGACATCGAGACTGGTCGAGCAGGCGGTTCGCGACGGCAAGCGCGTCCTCTTCGAGGGTGCGCAAGGAACGCTGCTCGATGTCGACCACGGAACATACCCCTTCGTGACGTCATCGCACTCCACGGCGGGCGGCGCATGCACGGGCAGCGGCGTTGGGCCGTCGCGTATTGATTTCGTCATGGGTCTCGTCAAAGCCTATTGCACGCGCGTTGGAGGCGGTCCTTTTCCGACCGAACTTTCAGACGCGACCGGCGAGCGTCTTCGTGATCGCGGCGACGAGTTTGGGTCTGTGACCGGCCGGCCCCGCCGGACTGGGTGGCTGGACTTTCCGGCCCTCCGCTACGCCGCGCGCATCAACGGGCTCGACGGCATCGCCTTGACCAAGCTCGATGTCCTCACCGGGCTGGACGCTTTGCGTGTGTGCGTGGCGTATCAGACGTCGAACGGTATAACGCGGGATTTTCCCATCGGCGACTTGGACCACGCCGTGCCTGTGTACGAAACGCTGCCCGGCTGGAAGGACGACCTCGCGACGGCCCGTTCCATCGGGGCCCTTCCCGATGCCGCGCGCGCGTACATGAAGCGTATCGAAAGGGAGATCGACTGCCCGATCATGTTGGTCAGCGTCGGTTCCCGGCGCGACGAGACGATCGTCTTGGCGGATCCGTTCGCTGGTTGACGTCTCCACGATCTCGGCGCGTCATGGGTTGGCCGGGTTGCGATTTCCACTCCCCCCTGTTGCCCCGATGGCGCTTTTTGCGATGCTGTTTGCGGTCATGATCGTCTTGGCACAAGCGGCCTCGTGGTCGGCGGGTCGTCCTCCCGAGTGCGTCGGAACGCTGGCGGCAGCAGGCAACGTGTGGGAGCGGGCCAAGTCTCCCGAGGTCCGCCAGTATTGCGATTGGATCGCGAGTGCCTCGTCCAAGCTCGCGGGCTCATCGACCATGGCGCTTGCTGCGCTCGAGGCCGCCCGGCGCGCGAACAGCGCGTTGCCTGGGCACGCCGCTCCGCGCGCATTGGAGGGGCGAGCGCTCGCGGCGCTCGGCAAGTTCGACGAAGCACGGGAGGCACTCGAAGACGCCCGCAAGCGCGATCCGCGTTCGCTCGATAGTCCGCTTGCGCTCTTGGCATGGGCACGCGTTCAGGCGCGGACCGGTCATGCGGATAGGGCCATGGATGGGTATCGAGCGCTTCTGCCGCTGGCATCGGCGCTGGCGGGGACGGAGCGATCCGCGGCGACAATCGAGGCTGGGCTCGTCGCGTTGGGGCGAGGGCCGGCCGTGCTCGACGACGCGATTGGGGCGCTTGAGGAATCGCTTCGCGTGGCGCAGGACGAAACGGAGGCCGTTGCAGCTCTCGGTCTGGCGCTCGCGCTCGATCGCCGCGCCCAGCCGGAGGAGGCACGAGCACTCCTCGCCGACCGCGTTCGGGGTGAGCCACGGAGCGCCTTGGCGCTTGCGGCCGCGAGGGATCTGCTCGCAGTGGCGCCGAACGAGGGCCGGGCCATGCTTGCCCTGGGTCTCGAAGCGACGGACGCTCGAGCAGCGCTCGCTGCTTGGCAAGACTACATTGCTGGGGCGCCGACAGGTCCGTGGGTTGAACATGCTCGAGATCACGTGGCGGCGTTGCGGGGGCAGCGGCCGGCGCGCTTGGCCCCGGGGCCAGGGCCGCGATGAGGTGTTCGACGGCAGTCCTCGGCGCGGCGGTCGGAATGGCCCTGCTTCGTTTCGGCGCCGGCATCGCTCGCGCGGATACGCCTCCATCGCCCTGGGACATCGCGCGCGATCCCGACGACCGCGAACGTTGGGCGCTCCATCGAAAGGTCGAACGCCTCGTGCATCCCCCTCCGCCGGACGATCCGATGGCTCTCGACACTCGTCAGGACGACGAGTTGAGACTCGAGGCCGCACGCATCATGCTCGAGCAGGCGGACGCCGCCCACAGCCCGAGCGTGCTCTTGCGCTTCGACTTGGGCACTGTGTACGAGCAACTCGCGACAATAACGAAGCGCAACGACCTACAACAAAAGGTAATCGACATTGTGGCCCCGGCGTTGGACCAGAGCGGCGACAGTCCCTCCGCCACCGAGGCGACCGAAGCGCTCGCTTACGCGTACGCGAAGCTCGACAAGCCACAGGAAGAGCTCGCGACCTGGATGCGCTACATCCCGCGTGTGCTCGACGATCGGGCGCGCGTTGCCCCCCTGATGAACATGGGCGAAGCGCAGATGCGTCGTGGATTCCTCGATGCCGCGCTCGCCACGTTTCACGAAGGTCTGCGCCTGTGCGAGACGCTCCCCAATTCGGCCGGAGTCAACTCGACCTACGCTCTGACACTTTGGGACGTCGCGCTGGCGCTCGACCGCGAGGGGGACGCCGTGGCGGCCCTCGACACGGCGGCCAAGGCCCGATCGTGGACCTGGTCCGAAATCGGCGGGTCGGGCGCCGCTCAGGTTGTCCGAACCGTGACTGGTTGGGACATCATTCGCGATGAGGAAAGCGTGTTCTTCGTGCCCGACTGGGAGCGCGATTGGTACCTGGCGCTCGGCGACGCGGCGTCGGCCCGACAAGCCAGCGACCTGCGTGACGCGGCGCGCCGATGGGGGTGGTCCGAGCGTCATTGGGATTCGTACGTCGCTCGCTCGACCGCTTCGGGGCGACGCGATCCGTGGATCGGCGTCGCCCGGGCCAGGCGCGAGCACGTGCGGCGTTTGCGCGTGGAGGCCGAGAAGCGAGCATCCGCCTTGCCGCCAACCGGGCGGTCCTCGCGCGGAGAGCCATGGACCGACGATTGAGTCCGCGCGAACGCTCGGTCAAACGGGCGCTCGATGCAGTTCGTGACGGCTGCGACGTGAGGGCGCGGTTGCCGCAAGATCCGGTCGCCGTCGTGCACCGTTACGCAGACATCCACGACCGGGAGATCGTTGCGCTTGCTGCGTCGTGCATCGCATTCGGGAACCTGAAGTCGATCCGCGCAAAACTGGAGGATTTACTCCATCGCCTCGGCCCTCATCCGGCTCGACGGGCCGACACTCCGGACTCGCTACGCGTTCTGCTCCACGGCTGGAAGCATCGAGTCTTCGTCGGGGAAGACATCGCCCGGCTTCTCGCGGGGGCGCGATCCGTTCAACGGGAGTTCGGATCGCTCGGTGCGTGCTTCGAGCGGCTGTTACGCGAGTCCGCAGATCTCCGCGGCGCTCTCGCGAGCTGGTGCGACGCGATTCGAGCCGGCGGGGGTCTCGGTCGTAGCGCGGTACGTCGCGGACCGGCCCATGTGCTCCCGGATGCGCGGGGATCGAGCGGGTGCAAGCGCTTGCTGCTGCTCTTGCGCTGGATGGGACGGCCGGCGGACGGGATCGATCTGGGGCTCTGGAAGGTCGATCCGGCAGTCCTTCTCGTGCCAGTCGATGTCCACGTCCACAAGCTGGCGCTCAATCTTGGGCTGACGCGCCGCCGCGTGCCTTCTTGGCAAACGACCGAAGAAATCACGCGCGCCTTGGCACGGTTCGATTCCGCCGATCCCACGAAGTACGACTTCTCTCTTTGCCATCTCGGCATGCTGCAGCGTTGCCCGTCGCGTCGTGACGCTCGAATGTGCAAAGGGTGTGGCGTACAATCGGTGTGCATTCACTGGCAAGGCGACGACCGGCGGCAGACGTCTTCGTGCGGCAAAAAAAAAACGGCAAAGCGGACAATCGCGACGACGGGGTGAAATGGGACCATTTACCTGCTAACTGTCAGCGTCCGCATATTTTTGCGATGGATGCTCATACGCCGCCAGAGTTCGAGCTTGAAGCCATCCGGACCGATGGATGGTTCGAGCGCATTGGGGAGGGGATCGGCTCTTTCCAGGCGCTCTGCGAAATCATCGGGGAGCGTTTTTTCGCGTTTTCGGTCATCGTCGGCGCCCGAATCACGGCACTAACGGTCGATCGCCGCAATCCGGATCTGTCGCTCGTCGACTTCGTCGTCGGCGCACGAGACGCGGACGACAATCTGGAGCCTCAGCGACTGACCTTGGCCGACTTTCGCCGGCGACTCGTCGGCGCGCTTCTCGTCGAAGACAACAACGAGGCGCCCGCCCCCGCGCGCGATACCGAAATCGAGGCCATTCAGCTTTACATCGGTGTCCGGTATCTGCTACTTGCGCCGCTCTACGGCTATTCGTTGCGCAGGTTGGCGCTCGAGGAGCAAGGAGGAACTCCCCATCTGGTCGTTCTGCACGACGGCGTGGAGGAAACGCACGATCTCGACGCGTTCCGATTTCGTATCCGCGCTTTGGTTCGAGAGGAGCTCGACCGGCTTACGAACGGCTCGCGCAACGCAATCGACCTGTCCAGCGTCACCGAGGCCGAGGCAGCTGCGCTTCGCAAGGAGTGGCCGAAGGTCATTCAGCTGCTCGGCACGTGGCCCGCGCCGCTCGCCATCTTCCTGCGGACGCCGGAGGGCCAGACCCTCGGCGCTGACGCCAGGACGCTGATCTCGAAGGGGCTGGGCCTCTTGGGCAGCGCTTGCGTTGCGCTGGGCGAGCTCGAACAGGCGGAAGAAGTGTTCCGTATCGGCATCCAGTATGCTCAGGAGGGGCTTGCCGCGGCCGACCTGTTTCGGCGTCTCGGCGAAGCCCTTCTTCAAAACGATCGCCCGGGCGAGGCTATCGGTCCGCTACGCCGGGCCGTGGCGTTTGGGGGTCCCACCGGCGTGCTCATGCCGACCTTGGCCCGCGCTCTCATCAAGCGCAAAAAGTGGGTCGCGGCCTACGCGTGCCTTCGGGAGGCACTGGACTCCGGGGTAAACGAACGCGAGATTGCCGACGAACTCCGTGCGACCGAGGGCGCCCTGGGGGTCCCGTTGACGGCGTGGAAGGCCCGCATCGTTGGCCACACCGGTTCACCCTCGAGGTAGCCGTTCTCGCGTTTCTGCAGAGGCGACAAAAGTGAAGTCGGGGCCGTGGCGCAAAACGCGTCTGGCCACACGTCGACGGATGGAGCGAATCTTCCCGTTCCGGAAAGCACGACAATGAACGCACGAGTTGGGCTTATGGTCCTGTCTTTGGCACTTAGCGTTGCCATCGGCCTCGCTCTCGGTCACGGGCGCGGTCCCTCGAACGCGGCCGAAGCGGCTCCATCGTCGGTGGATCGTGTGATCATCGGCTTGTCGATGGACACGCTCAAGGAAGCGCGATGGCAACGGGACCGGGATCGGATGCTCTCGCGCGCGGCATCCCTTGGGGCCGATGTCCTGGTCCAATCGGCCAACAGCGACGACGCTCGTCAGATAGCCGACGTTCAGGCCCTGTTGACGCGTCGAGTGAATGTTCTCATCGTCGTCCCACACGATGGCACGGCCATGAGCAAAGCCGTGACGATGGCTCACGAGTCCGGGGTCCCCGTCATCGCCTACGATCGGATGATCCGCGACGCCGACGTCGACCTCTACGTCTCGTTCGACAACGTACGCGTCGGAGAGCTCCAAGCCGAGTATCTCGTGTCCCACCTGCCTACCCCAGGCAAAGGCCGAATCGTTCGGATTTACGGCTCGAAGGGGGACAATAACGCCCACCTGTTCAAGCATGGACAGGACAACGTTCTGCGCCCGTACATCGAGCGTCACGACATCGAGGTCGTCCAGGAGGACTGGGCCGAGGACTGGAAGCCGGAAAGCGCGAAAAAGATCGTCAACGCGGCGATCTCGCAGCATGGAACCGCCATCGACGCCATCCTGGCCTCCAACGATGGGACCGCCGGCGGTGCCATTCAAGCGCTTTCGGAGGAAGGACTTGCCGGCAAGGTGATCGTCACGGGGCAGGACGCTGAGCTCGTCGCCTGTCAGCGGATCGTCGCCGGTACGCAGGCGATGACGGTCTACAAGCCGATCGAGAGGCTCGCCGACGCCGCGGTCGACCTGGCGGTTCGGTTGGCGAGACGCCGCGTCGTGGTCGCGCACCAGACCGTCAACAACGGCGCGTTCGAAGTCCCGTCGGTTCTCGAGGACGTCATCGTCGCCACCCGCGACAATATGATGGATACGGTCGTTCGCGACGGCTTTCTCTTGCAGCAGGACGTATATGGCGGGGCGCGGTGAACGGTCCTCTGTTTCGCGCCGATAGCATCGTCAAGCGTTTCGGCGGCGTCGTCGCTCTCGACGGAGTGACATTCGACTTGCGGGCCGGCGAGATTCACGCGCTTGTGGGCGAAAACGGAGCTGGGAAGTCGACGCTCATCCGGGTCATCGGCGGCGTCTACGCCGCGGATGCGTTCGGTGGATCGCTGTCGATCGAGGACAAACCGGCCCGATTTGCGTCGGTTCGCGACGCGGAACGGGCGGGTATCGCTGTCGTTCACCAAGAGCTGGCGTTGGTCGATGACATGACGGTCGCGGAGAATGTCTTTCTGGGCGACGAACCGCGTCGTGGCCCGCGGGTCGACTGGGACCGGATGTACGGCGAGGCCGCAGAGGTCTTCGCGCAGTTTCACATCGACGTTGACGTTCAAGCGCCGGTCGGGACACTGGGTGTCGGACGAAAGCAGCTCGTGGAGATCGTTCGGGCTCTACGCAGGAAGTCACGCGTCCTCATTTTAGACGAGCCCACCGCCGCGCTCGCGGACCATGAGGTTGCGGCTCTGCTCGACATCTTGCGCGATCTCAGACGCCGCGGTGTGGCCAGTGTCTATGTGTCGCACAAACTCGACGAAGTGTTTGCGCTGGCAGATCGCATCACGGTCTTGCGGGACGGCCGCAGCATCGTCACTCTCGACACGAAAGCGACGAACGCCGACGAGGTCATTCGTCACATGGTCGGGCGTGAGATCCGCGAGCTATTTCCTCGTCGAGCAAAGAGCTTCGGACGATCGCTTCTGCGCGTCGAATCGCTCGACGTCTCGGCGCGAGCCAGGGGACCGATCGCCCTGAGAAACATTTCGTTCGAAGTGCGCGCCGGCGAAGTGCTCGGAATCGGCGGCTTGATGGGTGCGGGACGCACGGAGCTCCTGATGCACTTGTTCGGAGTCTGGGGTTCTCGCAGGGGGGGATTCATTTTCGTCGACGGATGCCGAGTGGCGGCCGAATCCCCTCGCGATTCCATGGCGACAGGCATCGTGCTCGTGAGCGAAGACCGAAAGCGTTTCGGACTCGTGCTCGACCAGAGCGTTGCCTTCAACCTATCGCTATCGGTGGTCGATCGGTTTGCTCCGTGGGGGTTCATCGACCAACCGCAAGAACGGCGAGCCGTGACGCCGCTGTTCGAGTCGCTCCGCATCAAAGCGCGGGATCTCGACGGTCGCGTCGGCGATCTGTCAGGGGGGAATCAACAAAAGGTCGTTCTGGGAAAGGCTTTGATCATCGAGCCGAAGGTCGTGCTCTTGGACGAGCCGACGCGTGGCATTGACGTCGCGGCGAAGGTCGACGTGTATCAGCTCGTGAACCGCTTGACCGATGAGGGCAAGGCGGTGGTGCTGGTCTCGAGTGAGTTGCCGGAGCTCATGGGAATGTCCGACCGCCTCGTCGTCTTGCACGAGGGTTCGGTGACAGGGGTGTTCGACCGCGCGGCCGCCACGCCTGAGACGGTACTCGCCGCGGCGATGGATCAGAATCCGATGCCGCAAGTGGGCGTCGAGTCACGGGGCGCCATTTCGGGGAAGGACTCGAGGTCCGACCGTCTGTCGAGCGCAAAGAAAGAAGACATTCCTCTTTCGGAGTTGAGGCCTATGGCGAGTCGTCTGTCGACGCGTGACTTCTCGATGGCGATCGCCTTGGCGGCGATTGTCGCCTATTTCACCGCACGAGCTCCGTCGTTTTTGGGACCGCGAAACCTAACGATGCTGGTCATCGAGCTCTCCATCACGGCTGTGCTTGCCCTCGGTATGCTCCTCGTCATCATTCCGGGTCAGATTGACCTTTCGGTCGGGAGCGGAGTCGGCCTGCTAGGGGCCGTCGCAAGCGTCTTGGTCTTCCAGCACCGTTGGCCTGCGCCGGTCGCGATGGCCGTTGTCTTCGCGCTCGGGATTGGCGTGTGGCTGGCCATAGGCGGCCTCATCGTCAAACAGCGGGTGCCGTCGTTCATCATCACGCTAGGAGGACTCCTCGTGTTCAAAGGGCTCCACTGGCTGGTCATCCAGAACGCCACCGTTCCGGTCGCGAGGGGAGGAGCGAGCAACGCCTTCTCGCTGTTGACGACGTACTACTTCTCACGACCCGTCGGTCTGGCACTGGCCACGGTCGTCGTGGTCGTCCTCGCGACGGTGCAGATCCGGTCTCGACGGCGTCGACGTGCGCTCAACGTTCGTGTGGAGGATTCGGAGATCGCGCAACTCAAGATGCTGACGACGGCGCAGGCGCTCTTCTTGTTCGTCCTCGTGGCAAACCGGTATCGCGGACTTCCGCTCGCGGCCATCATTCTCGGCGTGGTGGCCTGGGCGATGGCCGTTCTGCTCCGTGACACGCCCTTCGGCCGCCATCTCTACGCGATCGGAGGCAACGAGGAGGCCGCGATGGTTTCGGGAATCGCGGTCGACCGAACCGTGGTCCTCGCGTTCGGCGCAATGGGTGTCATCGTCGCGCTCACCGGACTTCTCGAAACGGCGTACGCCGGAGCCTCGACGACGACGGTTGGCAGCCTAATGGAGCTCGACGCCGTTGCAGCCTGCGTCATCGGCGGAACGAGCCTCCGGGGTGGCCGTGGGACGGTCCTGGGCGTGATGTTCGGCGCACTGATCATGGCCACACTCTTGAACGGTATGACCCTCTTGGCGGTATCCCCGGAGCTCAAATTCATTGCTCGCGGAGTCGTGTTGGCGCTCGCGGTGTGGATGGACGTCCGACTCGCGAGGAACGCCGCGACGTGACGTGCCGGGCACGACAAGCCGTTCAGGGGCGACGTCCAAGCGAGTCCCGTTCCAGGGCAAGGCGAGGGGCGAGACGATCCACGGAAAGCCGCCACCTCATCGAGTGCGGTTGGGGACGGGTCGTTGACACGTGCGGCGGCTGGCACTAGAGAACCGAGCGGCGTTTGTCGTGCGTCTTTCGCGCGCGACGCCGGTCGGGACGAGCGAATGATCGCTGCCTACTTGCCGATGTTCCTGATGTTGCTCACCGCGGGCGCCGTCGCGTCCCTTTTTTGGGGACTTGCGACGTTTCTTGGGCGCGACAAGAAGCCGACCCCCGAAAAGTACGCTCCATTCGAATGCGGCAGCGAAAGCGTGGGGGCTCGTGACGTCAAGCTTTCCGTCAAATTCTATCTGACCGCCATCTTGTTCGTGGTCTTCGACATCGAATCGGTGTTCGTTTATCCCTGGGCGGTTCACTTTCGCGAGCTCGGCTGGTTCGGACTGGCCGAAATGGTGAGTTTCCTGTCGGTCATCGTCGTTGCGCTCGTCTACGTTTGGAGAAAGGGAGCGCTCGAATGGGAGACCTGAGTCGTTCGATTACGGTTTCGGGCAGCGAGCAGGGCTTCGCGACGACCAAGGTCGACGCGCTGCTCGGCTGGGCTCGCAAATATTCGCTCTTTGCCTACCCGTTCGTCACGGCCTGTTGCGGAATGGAGTTCATGGCGGTTACCAGTCCGCGCTTCGACCTGGCACGCTTTGGGGCCGAGGCGCCGCGGTTTTCACCACGCCAGGCCGACTTGCTGTGGGTGGTCGGCACGATAAGTCAACGGCAAGGGCCCGCCCTGCGCCGGATCTACGAGCAAATGATGTCGCCGAAATACGTGATGGCTTTCGGCACGTGCGCCTCGAGCGGGGGCTTCTACGACAACTACACGACTGTGCCTGGAATCGACAAAATCATCCCGACGGACGTGTATATCCCGGGGTGCCCCCCTCGTCCCGAAGCCGTGCTCGACGGCCTGATGCTTCTGCAGGACAAGATCGCTCGGAACGAGAAGCGACCTGGCGTCGTGAAGCCCCGGTTCGACCCCGTTCGAGACGTCGACGATTTGGTGAGGCTGCGCCGCTCCGCCGTCGATCCACGAGAACTGGTGCCGATTCTCGAGGCCCGGGAGAAGGCGGCGTCTGAAGCTTCGGCAACGGTTCCTCCCGTTCGCGGAGGCACTCGGTGAGTCAATACGTTCTGGACGCGCTCAGGTCCCGCTTTGGGACTTCGATTCTCGAGACTCATTCGGATTTCGGCGATGACACCGCTGTCGTCGAACCGAGCCAGTGGAAGGCGATTGCTCAGTTCTTGCGCGAGGAGCCGACGCTGGATTTCGATTTGCCCGTCGACCTTTGCGGCGTTGATTACCCGAACCGCATTCCGCGAACCGAAGTCGTGATGCACCTTTATTCGATTTCGAAGCGGCACCGTATTCGGGTGAAAGCGCGCGTCGGCGACGAGGACATGGACGGAGCGGAGCTCGACAGCGTCACGTCCATCTGGGCAGGAATGAATTGGCTGGAGCGCGAAGTGTGGGACATGAGTGGAGTTCGGTTCCGCGGCCACCCGGACTTGCGGCGTATTCTCATGTACCCGGAATTCGAAGGGCATCCGCTGCAAAAGACGTATCCTGCCGACAGAACCCAGCCGCTCGTGGCCTATCGCACCGAGGACGAGGCCGGTGTGCCTCTCAACAAGCTCGAGCCGTTTGGGCCCGACGAAGGCATGCCGTTCGGGCGTGCCGGTTCGCCTCGTTTCGAGGACATCTGACCCATGGAACCACTGGATATCGATTTCGAGGAGGGCGAACTCGAGCTACCCGCGGAGCCGATGCACTTGAATATGGGCCCCGCGCATCCGGCGATGCACGGCACTGTACGTATCGTGCTCGAGCTTTCCGGTGAGACCATCCTGAAGACGGACGTCCAGGTCGGGTACTTGCATCGGGGCTTCGAGAAGATGTGCGAGCGGGGCACGTGGGCGCAAGTCTTCCCGTATGTCGATCGCCTCAATTACGTGTCGCCGATGTTGAACAACGTCGGATACGCGCTGGCGGTCGAAAAGATCTGTGGCCTCGTGGTTCCCGATCGGTGCCAGTGGTATCGGATGATTCTCGGCGAACTCGCCCGGATCAGCGACCATCTGACGTGCGACGGCGCCATGGCGATGGAGCTTGGGGCGTTCACCCCCTTTCTGTGGTTCGTCAAGGCGCGCGAGATGGTTTGGGACATCCTCGAAGAGGAAACCGGTGCGCGCCTCACCCACTCGTTCGGACGGGTGGGTGGAATGGCCCAACCGCCCAGCCGCGACTTCAAGGGGCTGTGCCGAGCGGCGCTCCCGAAGATCGTAGCGCTCGTCGAAGAGGGCGAAAAGATGCTGCTCAAGAACCGCATCTTTCTCGACCGCGTCGAAAGCGTTGGGACGATGAAGGCGGCCGATGCGGTGGCCCTTGGCTGGACGGGGCCTTGCCTTCGCGCGAGTGGCGTTCCTTACGACGTGCGAAAAGCGCACCCGTATCTCAAATACGACGAGGTCGACTTTGATCTCCCGGTTGGAACGCGGGGCGACACACTCGATCGCTTTCTGGTCCGGCTCGGAGAAATTCGCCAAGCGAAACGCATCATCGATCAATCGCTCGATCGCATGGCCGACGAAGGACCCATCAACTGCGACGATCCGCGCTTCGTCCTTCCCGACAAGATGGATGTGTACACGACGATTGAGGCCACCATCCAGCATTTCAAGCTGATTATGGAGGGTGCGAAGATTCCGAAAGGCGAGACCTACTCGTACACGGAAGCGGCCAATGGCGAGCTCGGTTACTACCTCGTGTCGGATGGTACAGGGACGCCGTATCGCGTACGGATCCGTCCTCCCTGTTTTCAAATTACAGGCGGTCTCTTCAAGTTGCTCGAGGGCCGAATGCTGAGCGACATCGTCCCCACGTTCGGCTCGCTCAATATGATCGGGGGCGAGTGCGATCATTGACGACCCCGGAACGGCGGCGGCTTCACGGTTCCGAAGCAACCGCCCCGAAGCGCTCCACGAACCGGCGGATCGGACCCTAGAGCACTCACGAACGGCGGCGGCTTTGGCCGCTCCCGAGGACCTACGGACCGGGGGCCGCAAGCCGTCCCCCAGCGGAAAGCGCGAATGCCCACATTCAAACTCGACGGCCACGCAATCCCCTTCGAGCCCGGCGATACGATTATCAAGGCGGCATGGCGGCAGGGGATCGACATTCCTCACTATTGCTGGCATCCCGGACTTTCGGCACCCGCGAACTGCCGCATGTGTCTCGTCGAAATCGCGCCCAAGCCGGGAACGCGACCTCCGATGCTCGACATCCTCGAATGGGACGCAAAGTCCGGTGCGTACCGCACGCGGCAGAAGCCGAAGTTGCAACCGGCGTGCTATACGGCGGCGGCCGATGGCATGGAGGTATTGGGGGATACGAGCGATCACGTTCGCGAGGCACGACGCGACGTGCAGGAGTTTTTGCTTCTCAACCACCCGGTCGATTGTCCTATTTGCGACCAGTCGGGCGAATGCAAGTTGCAGGACTACTGGCTCGAGCATGGCAAGTACCAAAAGCGCATGCGCGACGAGCCCGTTCACAAGCCGAAGGCGGTCGTTTTCGGACCGACGATTGTCTACGACGGAGAACGTTGCGTCATGTGCACGCGGTGCATCCGATTTATGGCCGAAGTGGCCAAGGATCCGGTGCTGGACATGCGCGAGCGTGGCAACTTGAATGAAATTATGGTGGCCCCGGGCCGACAGCTCGAGGGTCACTACACCTTTATGACCGAGCATGTCTGCCCTGTCGGAGCACTGACAACCAAGGACTTCCGTTTCAAGGCGCGTGTTTGGTTTTTGCGCACGGCGTCTTCGGTGTGCCAAGGCTGCGCAACGGGATGCAACGCGCATCTCGACTACGACCCGCGCAGCAACCGCGCGTATCGCTATCGACCGCGGGACAACGAGAAGGTGAACAAGTTCTGGATGTGTGACGACGGAATGCTCACGTACAAGGACGCCCACGAC
>JBEKOY010000067.1:0-31345 GCA_049521295.1 Polyangiaceae bacterium
AAGGGATGAGCGGAATTGGCGTTGAAGAACCCGCCGCCGTTCGTACCCAGCATCTTGATGGCGATCTGCGATGCGGCCGGCCCCAGAGCGATGACCTGGTCTGTGACGGCATGGCCGTCGGCGTCTTTGGTCGCCTGCAGGAGCCCTATCGTCGGGTACGCGCTGAACGTCTGGACGACGCCTTGCGATACGAAAAGGACCGCGAGAATCGTCGACAGCGGCAAGAGGATGTAGAGCGTGGTGCGCGTCAGATCGACCCAGAAATTGCCCAGATGGTGGGTCGTCTTCCGCGCGATTCCGCGAAATAATGCGACCATCACCGCCATGCCGGACGCGGCGCAGACGAAATTCTGCACGGCGAGCGCGACCATCTGCGTGAGGTAGCTCATCGTCGTCTCGCCGCCGTAGCTCTGCCAGTTCGTGTTGGTGGCGAAGCTCACCGCGGTGTTCCACGACAGGTCGGGGGTGGGGGCGCTCATGCCTTGCGGGTTGAGCGGCAAGAAGCCCTGCAATCGTTGGATCGCATAGACCACGAGAATGCCCGCGCCATTGAAGAGCAGCATGGCCGTGGCATAGGTGGTCCAGCGCATCTCACTCTGCTCGGATTCGCGGGGCACTCCGCTCAGCCGGTAGATGAGGCGTTCGAGCCAGCCGAGGCCTCGTTCGAGGACGAGCGGCTCACCCTCGTAAACGCGGGCCATGTACGCGCCCAGCGGCTTCACGGACGCGACGAGGATGGCCAGCGTCACGACGATCTGAGCGTAGCCTTGCCAGTTCACGACAGAGCCTCCGGCTTGAGCAGCGCAACGAACAGGTAAACGAGGAGTCCCAAAGAAACGACTCCGCCAATGGCATAAAGGACGGGCATGTTATTTCCTCGATCGCGCCAAGCGAGGCCCTCTATACGCGCTCGCAGAGTCGGACCAGACCGAACGCGAGTGCAACGAGGGCGAGCGTGAATCCGACGTAGACGATATCCATGGTTGTCTTTCTCTGCGGCCTTCGATCTAAGTCCGTTCACTCTAAAAAGGGCCTAAAGACGTGCCCGAACGAACGCCCACGGAGACCCGTTGTGAATTCGTCGGCAGCCGTCGCCATGCAGCTACCGCGCCGCGCGCCTTTGGTTTGGCGCCCGCGCGCGGTGCCGAGCGAGCCCGCCAGCCGGTGCTGCCCGCATTCGGTCGCCGCCCTCGACGGGCAGAAATCCCGCAAAGATTGCGCACAGGCGCGTTACGTGCGTGCACAAAGTCGGTATCCGATGCCGGGCTCGGTCAGCAAATAACGTGGATGGGCGGCATTTTGCTCGAGCTTCTGACGAAGCTGCGCCATGTAGACACGCACGTATTGCGTCGCGCTTGCAGCCCGCGGCCCCCACGTGCTTTCCAGGAGCTGTCGGTGGGTCAGTACGCAGCCTCGATGCCGCATGAGCGTGGCAAGCAGCTTGTACTCCGTCGGTGTGAGGTGGACCTCGCGATCGGCCGCCCAAACGAGTCGCCGACCGAGGTCCATGCGGATGTCGCCCACTTCGAGGACCGACTCCTCTGGATCTGGGCCGACGCGCGAACTGTGACGGAGCCAGACGTGTACGCGCGCGAGCAGCTCGCCGTGGGCGAAGGGCTTCGTCAGGTAGTCGTTCGCCCCGGCGTCGAGAACGGCGATCTTGTCCTGTTCTTGCCCGCGCGCGGAAATGACGAGGATAGGCGCGGCCATCCACTCGCGCAGACGACGCGTAACCTCGATTCCGTCCGAGTCCGGGAGACCCAGGTCGAGCAATACGAGATCGGGCTTGTGCGTGGCTGCGCGCTCGATCGCCTCGGCGCCCGAGGTCGCTTCCACCGTGCGCATTCCGTCGGCGGTCAGAACGATCTGAAGCAGCCGTTGCATGGGCAATTCGTCGTCCACCACGAGAGCCAGCCGACCGGCAGTGGTTGCCTTCGGCTGCTTGCGCTCCCCTGACGCCGTTGCGTTCGCGTGCTCGATCATGTTGCCTCCAAGTTCGGGCTGGGTTCCGGAAACGTTGCCCTCGGGGGGGCGTTGATTTCCGGAAAGCGGCCCCGGGGATGCGTTCGATCGTTACCGTCGAAGCGCCCCGGCGATGGATTTCGCCAGGAGCCACGCCACGAGCGCGACGAGGAGCGCCAGCGCGAGGATGCCCTCCGGGGTTAGGGGGCCTCGCTGCACGTCGCTGCCCACGCGCGCCGCACACAGGGCGGTAAGAACCAGCTGGGTCGCCACGATCGCTCGTCCAAGCCTGGCTCTGTCCACGGGCCCGGTCGCGTCAGAACCGACGATCGCCCTCGAAGGATACGGAGTTCGAAGTGTCGGCATGAGGTTCATGATTCAGATCCTCCGGTCGGATCGAAGCGTAAGTGCGGGCCGCTAAATGTTTGCTAAAAGCGTGCCTGTCGAGGAAATCGCCACGATCGCGGCGGAGGGCTCCGACTGTCTTTGCCCGGTTCGATTCGGCCGCCACCTCACGCCCGTTGGACGCGCTTCGTGGACGGCGTCCATTGACGATTTCTTGATATCGCGGGCGAAAGCTTGACGACGAATTGATGGGCGACCGAGTTATCCCAAGGGGCCATGCCCGCATCCATGATCAAGGTTGACGACGCATCCTTGCTGAGCGACGTTCCGGCGCCGGCGGTCGAGCGCGCGCCCGCGCGTGTCTCCCGGTCGCGGGAACTCGAGCCCGGCGACGTCATCGACGGGTTTCAGATCGTGCGAGTCGTGGCTCGCTGCGGGATGGGGTCGGTCTTCAAAGCGCACGATCGCGCCACCGGGACGGCGGTGGTCCTGAAGATTCCGCATATGAGCTTCGAAAGCGACGTCGTCTTCTATTCGCGATTCCAGCGTGAGGAGAGGATCGGCCTGCGCTTGCGGCATCCCATGATCGCACGGGTGCTCGCGGTGGCCGAAAAGAGCCGTCCGTACATCGTCGTCGAGCATGTCGAAGGGCCGTCGCTCTGGCACCTGGTGAGGAGCGAAGGCCGCATGTCCGCCGAGCGCGCTACGGCCATCGGCAAGCAGCTGTGCGAGGCACTCGTCTACATGCACTCCCAGGGCGTGGTTCACCGCGACATCAAGCCCGAGAACGTCTTGATCGATTCGGCCGGAACGCCTCGAATCGTCGACTTCGGGATCGCGCTCGATTACCGCGATCGGCGTTTGACGTGGGGACGTCTCTCGAACCGTCTGGGCACGCCCGAATACATGGCGCCGGAGCAGATGCGGGGCCGCCGGGGCGACGCCCGCGTGGATGTCTACGCTCTCGGTGCCACGCTCTACGAACTCCTCGCCGGGACACCTCCGTTCCCGGCGGGTAGCGTCGGAGATCTCATCCGGTTCAAGCTCCACCACGACCCCAGACCGCTGACCGAAGTGGCGCCCGACATCGACCCCGCCCTCGCGGGCGTGGTGATGCGGGCTATCGCCCGCGATCCGCGCGATCGCTTCTCCGCCGCGATCGACATGCTCGGCGCGCTCTCGGACCCCCGGTGCGCGTCGATGCCGGCCACTCGGGTGCCCGTCCATCGCTCCCTCATCGGGATTCGAGCGGCCCTGTTTTGCGTTGCGTTTCTGGGTATCGCTTGGCTGGTGTTCCACTTGGTCCAGGCGAACACCTGACGTCGAGATCGCCCGCGAAGGGGCTGCCCGGGACAGGGCCGCCGGGCGGTCAGAGGATCACCGGCAAGCGACGAAGTCGGCGAAATCGACGAACGTGTCGACGGGAGTCGCCCAGGAGCCGTCGTGCCCACCGAAGAATGTCGAAAAGAACAGTGTGGTCGCGCCCGTCGCATCCCGGCGGAACGTCAGTCCCCTCGCCTCGAACGTCGGCGGCGCGCTCGGATCGGCGTCGTACCAGACGCGCGAGACTCCGTCGGCTTGCCCGGCTGCGTTCAAGATCAGCTCTTCGGCGATGCGATGCCACCCGCCCGTAGTGAACGCCCACCTGCCGAGCCCGATTTCGGTTCCGTATGCGCGAGCGGGAAGCATGTACGCGTACAGCTCACCCGCTCCACCGGCGCGCCACATGGAACGGACCGACCAACCCCCCTCGCCCGAAACGAACGCGCCACCGCTCGGGCAGTCGCCGCCGCATACGCCCGGTAGCTTTCCGCCGCGGACCCACCGAAAGGTGGCGTCGAACTTCAACCAGTACGAGACAAAGATCGACGAAGCATCGCTTGCGCCCGGCAGCGTGGCCTTGAACTCGGCTCCGCCCACGGGGTGGCCCTGGTGCGCGTAAGAGCTGCTCGATGAACCGGCGGGGTAGTGGACGCGAAGGACCGCGCCGAACCGGGCATCGGTGGTGACCTCGACGTTCTTTTCGCCGAAGGAAAACCGCGCGCGAGGATCCCAGGTCGCAAGCCAGTTTGGCTCCTCGAATCGGCTTCTCCAGATCACCGCCCGATTCGGTGGGCATTCGGCCGAAGTCGCCCGCACCCGATCGGGTGGATTCGAGGGCAGGGGCGCGCTCGGCGTGCCCCATCCGGGCCTGCAGCCGGCGAGCGCTGTGGCCAGCAGTCCGGCGATTGTCGGTACCGTCGCCGCTCGTGGGATACCGAAGCGCTTCACGGCGGCTGGAGGTCAGGGCGCGGCGTACGGGTCCTTCGCCTCGATCGGCCGCAACGGCGCGTGGCCGCCGCTCAGATCGACATCCGGCTCGCTGGGTGCGGAGGCGATGGGCTTTATCGCCTTCTCCGGCGGCGCAGGCGGAGGGGCTTCGGGCGCTGCGACCGGGGGAGGAGGGGGGGTTGGCCGCGGCGGCGCCGGAGCAGCCGGAGGGCTTGGGGGAGCTACCGGCCAGATATGCCGATCGAGCTCGAGGTCGACCATCGTGTCCGCCGTGAGGGTCACGTCTTTGGTCTTGGGCTCGTAGCCCCACGCGCGCGCAACGATCCGGTGCGTGCTTCGGTCCTTGGGGTAGGAAGCAACAAAAGGATTGTCCACGACCTTGTCGTCGATGGCGATTCGCGCGGTCGACGGCGACACGCGGACGACGAGCTCGACCCGCTCGGGTCCCGTTTGCGGTGGGACGAGAGTGACGGCCGGAGGGGCGTCGTTACGCGTCGTCGCCGGGGGCGGCGCGTTCACCGGCGCAACGATGGCCGTATTTTCGTGTCCGTTGCTCTTTCCGACGGTAGCCACTGCGACCACGCCCGCGGCCAACACGGCGCCGGCGCTCGCGATCGAAAGCCATCGGCGCGTCGAGGCCGGCGATTTCGGTGTATCCATCTTTGCACCCTCGGTGTCGTCGCTTTGACTGCCCAAAGCCAGTGACGTGGGCGACTGGCTGGCCGCTTCGGGGACGGGGGCGTCTTCAGCAGAACTCGGCGACGGGGCGGCGGGCGGTGCGCTCAGGGATGGCGGCCTTTCGCTCAGGCCCATGCGGAACGCTGGTGTCATCGACGCCGCCCGCTCGGCGATGATCCGCGCCCGCGGCGTTGCGAAGGGCAACAAGGCCGTCGCGAGCTCTCCCGCGCTCGAGAAACGATCCTCCCGATCCTTGGCCAAACAGCGATCGACCACCGCGTCGAGCGCCGGCGGCACGTCCGATCGAGCGTCACGAACCCGCGGCGCGGGCTTGTCCAGGATGGCCGTGATGAGCTCCGGCAGGCTCTGCGACGCGTCGAACGCCGCGTGTCCGACCAGCAGCTCGTACAGCGTCGCGCCGAGAGACCACAGGTCGGTACGCTGATCGACGGTTGCGGTCGCGCGCAGCTGCTCCGGCGACATGTAACAGGGTGACCCGATGATGACGCCGGTCGCGACGTTGCCCCCATCGGCAAAAGCGACTTTTGAGATTCCGAAATCAAGAATCTTGATGGCATTCCAGCCGGGCGCTCGCTCGACCAAGAATAGATTATACGGCTTGATATCGCGATGAACGATTCTGCGCGAGTGAGCTTCTGCGAGACCTTCGCACGCCTGTATCGCGTACTCGACGGCGCTTGCCACGTCCAAGCGTCCGAGCGTTTGCAGGGTGCGCGCGAGGCTCTGGCCCTCGAGGTATTCCATGGCCATGTAGGGCGTGCCGTCCTCGGTGACCCCAGCATCGATCACGCGGGCAACGTACTCGCTCCGAAGCTGAGCCGCCGCCTTGGCTTCGCGCTTGAAGCGAGCGAGGGCGTCGAGCTGCAGGCTGACCCCACCGCGCAGGAATTTGAGCGCAACGGACTGTTCGAGATGGAGGTGCGTCGCCGCCACGACCACGCCCATTCCACCTTCCGCCAGGATGCGATCGATACGGTATTTGCCTGCGACGATACTTCCGATTTCGACAGCAAGCCGCGAACTAGCGTTAGCCATACGATTCACCGTTGCGCGATTCATCGTTCCGCGGATCGCCCGCGATGCCCCGCCATCGCTTTCTATACATCGGTAGGCGGGGGGCTTGCAAGCATCGGTGGGCCGTCGTCAGGCCCCAAACGCTCCCGCCGCATTCGTAGGGTGACCGGTGGGAGTATCGACATCTCCGCGGATGTGCTACTGACCCGTTCATGGAGCAGGCAGGGTCACAGTCTCCTGCCGTCGTCGGCCAAATTATCGCGGGCAAATTCCGCATCGACCGCGTGTTGGCGGAAGGCGGCATGGGGCTCGTTGTTGCGGCGACCCACCTTCATCTCGACCAAGTCGTCGCCATCAAGCTCCCTCGCCGGGACATCTGCGGCGACGGCGAGGCGCTGGGTCGCTTCACGCGCGAGGCGAAGGCGGCCGCGCAATTGAAGAGCGAGCACGTGGCGCGTGTGCTCGACGCCGGCATCACCGAGGACGGAAGCCCGTATCTGGTCATGGAACACCTCGAGGGCCAGAGCCTTGCCCGGTTGCTCGAGATACATGGGCCCTTGGACGTGCAAACAGCCACCGAATACGCCATTCAGGTGTGCGAGGGTCTGGCCGAGGCCCACGCCCGGGGCATCGTGCATCGGGACGTCAAGCCCGGCAATCTCTTCCTCGTCGAGCGGGCTCCTGGATGGCATACGGTCAAGCTGCTCGATTTCGGAATTTCGAAAGCCTCGTTGGTCGGGAAAGGCAATCTCGAGACGAGCATCATCATGGGCTCACCCTGTTACATGTCTCCGGAGCAGCTGCGGTCGACGGCTACGGTCGATCAGCGTACCGACCTGTGGTCGCTCGGAGTCACGCTGTACGAGCTTCTGGCGGGACGAAGCCCGTTCGATGGCGCCTTGCCGCTGGCCGATTTGTTCGTCACGATTCTCGAGCGGCCCGCTCCGAACCTCCGCGACGTCCGTCCCGAGATTCCGGAAGCCCTTGCGGCGACGGTCGCGCGCTGCCTCGAGAGGGACCTCGATGCGCGCTTTCAAACCGCTGCCGAAGTCGCGAGGGCCCTCGTGACGTTTGCGCCGGCGCGGGCCCGACACACCGCCTCGCGCGCCGAGTCGATGCCGGCCATCCTGCGCGGCCGTCGCGCCGGCGCCGAACGCTCGGCACGCGCGGCGGATGACCGGCCGGGATCGGACCGCGACCATCGGCCGGTGCCCGTACCCGAGTCTCGAGGCCGGGAGCCGAGCGCCGTGAGCATCGCGCCTCCGGTGAGCTTCCGCATTGCGGCCAAGGCGTGGCAGTCGACGCTGTTGGGTCCGCGGGCGGCCGCGATCGCCGCCTGCTGTGCCTTCGCTCTTCTGGCCGTCGCGCTCGCTGCGCGGCCCCGCGCGAAGCGCGATAACCCGCACGCCCCGATCGCGATGATCGCACTAGCGCCTTCGGCTGCCGCTCCCGAAGCACGCCCGCCGGGTACGCAGCCATCCAACGAGCCCCTGGTCGCCGCGCCGTCTCTGTCGCCGACGGTCGCCGTCGACAGCCCTCCGGTCGTGGGCAGCCCTGCTCGCGCGAACTCCGCGACGATCGCCGTTCGCGTCGGGGCGCCACTACCGCCACCGCCGTCCACGCGACGAGCGCTCCCGTCCGGGTTGGCGCCGACGACGGTGACGAGTCGGGCCGTAGCCGTACCGGCCGTCAAAACGCCGGTTTCTGCACCGGAGATCGATCCCCGAGGTGGGCACGCGGTCCGGCGACCCATCGAATCGAGCAATCCTTACCCGACTCCGTAGTAGCCGTCGGAATATGCTATAAATCCGTACGGTGTAGGAGTCGCGCGAGCGTCGCCTGTCTCCGCTAGAGATCGTAGATTGTCGAGATGGGCGGGCAACTCGATCGCGTGAAGTCTTTCGTTGCGCGGGTCGTGGCTATTCCTGCGATGCGCGATCCTGCGGATGCCATCTCGGCGTCGCTCGTGGGGCGTACGATCGATGTCCTTCTGGTCGGGGTGATCTTGTTTTGGGCCGCGGCCGCGCTGGCCGGCAGGCTGCTCGACCTGAGCGTTGTCACGCTCTTGGCCGGGCTTCTCATGCTGATCGTGCTTCGGTGGCTGCTCGGTCGCGGTCACGTTCAGAGCGTTGGCTACGCCCTCTGCAGCTTGGGATGGCTGCTGGTGGGCGCCGATCTGCAACTGCACGGACCCGACACGATTGCCGTGGGCGGCTACGTCGTTCTGATTGTGGTCGGCGGGTTGACGCTCGGATTGCGCGGTGCCGTTGCGCTGACGGCAGCCACAGTGGCGCTGCTCGCTCCCTTCTTGCTCGGGGCCGTCCGGGGCGGGTTTGTGGCACCCACGGGCCGAGACCGATTCATTCACTACACGACCCAGCTCGTGCTGGCAGGAACGCTCGCCGGGTGGTGGGCCAGCCGGACTCGCCGCCTGATGACCGATTTGCGGCGATCGGAGATGCGCCGCTCGCTTCTCCTCGAGGAATCGCCCGACTCCATCGTGAGCGCCGACGCCACGGGCGTGATGACGTTTCAGAACCGTGCGACTGTTCGCATGCTTGGCTATCCCGCCAGCGAGATCGTGGGTCGCCCGTGGTTCGAGGTGCCGCCCTTGCGCGGCGTCGACGCGGGACACCTCGCTTCGCAGTTCAGCCGGTTGGTGAAGAACGGCAACCTCCCGACCGAAGAGCTCACGCTCCTGCACAGGGACGGGCACCCGGTCGTCGTCGATGTGAAAGGCATGCCGCTCTACGAAGACGGCAAGATGGTCGGTTCCGTAGCGATTCTCCGCGACATCACGGCGCGCAAGAAGGCCGAGGCGGAGCGAGCGTCGCTCCAGCGGCAGCTCGCGAGCGCGCAGCGGCTGGAAGCCGTGGGGCGGGTCGCGGGCGGCGTCGCACACGACTTCAACAATCTCCTCACCATCATCCTCGCGGCCGCGGACACGGGAGACTCCGCCGCGATGGATGACATCCGCGAAGCGGCTCGGCGTGGGGTCACGCTCACGCGCCAGCTGCTCACGTTCGGGGGGCGAAAGTCGAATGATCCGCGCCCGATCGACCTGCATCACGCCATGATCTCGCTCCGTCCGATGCTCGCGCGGGTTCTCGGCGCGGATGTGACACTCGAACTGCGCCTCGCGAAGGCGGTTGCCGCCGTCGTCATCGACGCGGGTCAGTTGGACCAGGTGCTCGTCAACCTGGTAGCCAATGCGCGCGATGCGATGCCGAGGGGAGGGACGGTCACTCTCGCGACCGAGTTGAAGGGCGATTGCGTCGAGCTGCGGGTCGTCGACACGGGGTCGGGGATGGACGCGGCAACGTTGGCATCGGCATTCGAGCCCTTCTTCACGACGAAGGGAGATCGGGGCACAGGTCTGGGGCTTGCCGTCGTGCACAACATCGTTCAGGAGGCGCGCGGCACGATCCGCTGCACGAGCGAACCCGGTCGCGGCACGACCTTTACGCTCGGGTTTCCCGTAAGTGCGGCAGTCCCCCCGACCCCCGTTGCTCAGCCGCCCGGCCTCGGTGCGCGCGCACAGCGCATCGTCTTGGTGGACGACGATGCCCTCGTGCGTCAAGTCGTCGTTCGCGCCCTGAAGCGCGCAGGGTTCGCCGTGGACGCGTTCGAAGGCGGACAGGACGTCTCGGCGATCGAAGCGCGTCTCGACGGGGCGGATGCCTTGGTGACCGATCTGGTCATGCCGGGTACGTCGGGAGTCGATCTGGCTTTGGAGCTCCGCAGGCGGCACTGCGAGGTCCCTATCCTGTTCGTGTCCGGAACCGCGGAGCACGCCCTGATCAGTCGCGTGCGCGAGGTGCCGCGAGCCAGTTTTATCGAGAAGCCGTTCACGGCGCAAGACGTTGTCGATCGGGTCGGCGAGATCCGGCGCATGCGTGGCGCGATCGCCGCGCGCCCGGGGTGAATCTTCTACGGGCAGGACACGCGCCACGCGGGCGCGTATCGTGCGCGCACCCACCATGACAGAGGACGTGATCGTCGTCGGCGCCGGCCCGGCCGGAGCAGCCGCCTCCATCGAACTTGCCCGGTCGGGAGCCTCCGTTCTCTTGCTCGAGGCGAACTCATTTCCGCGCGACAAGACGTGCGGCTCGGGACTGTCTCCGAATGCCATCGCCTTGGCGGATCGCTTCGGCATTGGCGAGGATCTGAGGCGCCTTGCGTACCCGATCGAACAAGTCAAAATTGTCACGCCTGCGGGCCGCTCGATGGTGCTCGCTTCCAAGGCTGCCGCCGTCGTGTTGCTGAGACGCGACTTCGACGAGCTGCTCGTGCGGCGCGCTCAGGCGCTTGGAGCGAATTTCCGCGACAACGTGCGCGTCGTGGCGCTCGTGCGCGAGGGCGATCGGGTCGTCGGCGTGCGCACGCGAGAGCACGAGGAGATCCGGGCGCGCTACGTCGTGTGCGCGGACGGGTCCCACTCGATCTTCTCCACCGACCATCGGCCCAAGCGGAGCATCAGCACGCTCATGGGGTGGTGGGAGGACGCCGAGTTCACGCCCGGCCAACTCGAGATGGTCTTCGACCGCGAGCTCATGCCGCTCTACGGATGGCTATTTCCCGAGACCGAGCGGCGCGTCAACATCGGCATCTGCATGGAGGGCCAGGGCCCCGACGGCCGCAAGACGCCGCTCAACGTACGGCATGTCTTCGATCGGTTCGTAGCGACGCACTACGAAAGCCGTCTGCGCGGCGCTCGTTCGGTCGGTCGCCTCAAAGGTCACCCGATCGTCTACACGCGCTGGGTCGACCGCTGCACGACGCCGGGAGCCCTTTACATCGGAGAAGCGGCGCGTCTCACGAACTACGCCACCGGCGAAGGAATCTCCCAGGCCATGCAGAGCGGTGTGTACGCCGCCGAGGCCGTGTCGCAAGCGCTTGGGGCAGAGCGCGACGAGCCGCGGGCCATGCGCGTGTACGTGCGCCGCTTGCGGACGCGCTTTGCGGTCGAGCATGCGATTGCCGCGAGCGTCCGGGCGGCCGTCTCTTCGAGGCTCATCGACGGCGTCGCAGCGCTCTATGGGCATCCGACCGTCCGACGTGCGGTCGTCCAGGTGCTCGGCTCCGCGCTCGCCGGTTCATCGGTCCGCGCCTCGAACGACGGCTAGAGCACCGAACCGTCGGCTTCTGCGGCTTTCCCGCCTCTCGCGTCGTTGCTCCTTCTCACCCTGCTGCGGCATTCCTCGTCGCCCGCGCCTTGCGAGAGGAAAAGCCTTGGAATCTTCGGTCCGCCAACCTCCCCGGAGCTCTAGACTTGGTCGCGCGAACGCGGCAAGCTCCTGGGCACCGCCATGACCGTGATGCTCACCGGCGCCACGGGCCACGTGGGCGCGAACCTCCTCCAACACTTGGTGGGTCGGGGTGAGCGTGTACGCGTCCTGGTTCGGCCGGGATCGCCTCGCGAGGCGATTCGAGCCCTGGACGTCGAGGTCGTCGAGGGCGATCTGCGCGACGTGTCGGGGCTCCGCACAGCACTCGTCGGATGCGATCGGGTCTACCATTGCGCCGCGAAAGTGCAGACCGTCCAGGGTGGCGAGGCTGAGCTCTTCGCGATCAACGTTCTTGGAACGCGCAATCTGCTGACCGCTGCCAAGGAGGCGCATGCACAACGGGTGGTCGTCACGAGTTCGCTCGGGGCGGTGGGCCATTCCGAGGTGCGCCCGTGCAACGAGCAGGACCCCTTCAATCCCTTCGTCCATCACCTGCCGTACGAGGAATCGAAGGCGTGGGTCGAGCACGAGTGCCTCCGGGCGACGTGCGACGGCCTCGAAGTGGTGATGGCGGTGTCGACCGCGGTGCTCGGGCCGCACGACCATGGGCCGTCGCGCATGGGCCGTGTCATCGCCGACTTCGCGAACGGCGATCTGGGCGCATACATCCCTGGCGGCTTCGAGTTCGTCTCCGCGGACGACCTCGCTCAGGGCCACCTTCTGTGCATGGACAAGGGTCGTCCGGGGCAACGATACATCTTCAGCACGCAGTTTCTGACGATCGACACCCTCATGGAGATGCTCGAGCGCATCACGGGCCGACGCCGCCCGGTTCGCCTTCCGGCCGCGCTGATGATGGGGCTCGCACATGTCTCGACCTGGGTCGTCGGGCGGCTAGCTCCCGATCGCCCGCTGCGATTCACGCCCGATGCGGTGCGGCTGTTGCAAATGCAGCGGCGTGCCGACATCACGCGCGCCAAGATCGAGCTCGGGTACGCACCCACCTCCATCGAGAGCGCGGTGCGAAGGGCGTACGAATGGTTCGTGGCGAGCGGCCGTATCCGGAGCGCATCGGCGCCGAAAATGCTGCCCGGAGAGGGCAAGAAGGAGTCGTCATGACGCTCGTGCAGCTCTCGCGAAAGCCCGCGCCCGACTACGACCGCGCGACGACTCGTCGCCAAAAACAGCGGGCCGCGGGGCTCCACCCCGACTATTGGTATCCGGCGTTGTGGGATCGCGAACTGGCGATCGGCGCCGTCTCGGAAGTCGTGTTTTGGGGGCACTCGATCGTCGTTTACCGCGGGCAGGATGGCAAGGTGCGGGCGCTCGAGAACCGCTGCGCGCATCGGCAGCTCAAGCTCTCGAAGGGCAACGTCGAAGACTGCCGGCTGACGTGCTCGTACCACGGCTGGAGCTACGACGAGACCGGTAAGTGCGTGAGCATTTCGCATTCGCTTTTCGGACACAAGTTGCCGAATGTGAAGATCCGCTCGTATCCGGTGATCGTGCGCTACGGCATCGTCTTCGTGTTCCCGGGCGATGCCGAGCGGGCGCGTTCGACCGATATTCCGGACATCCCCGAGTGGGACGCGCAGAGTGGTTGGGGCAAGATCGCGATCGACTTCACGTGGCGCGCGCACCACTCGATCATCATCGACAACACCTGCGACTTCACGCATGCGTACCTGCACCGCAACCGGCGGCCGTTCACGTACGCCGAGTTACGCCATCTCGAGACGGTGGGGGATGCGGTCGACCTCGAATACGAAACGCAGGTGGGCCAGGGGCGATTCTCGAAGTTTTTCGTGAACCGCAAGAAGACGGACACCAATTCGATGAAGCTCGGCTACCGGTATCCGTACCAGTGGTCCTCGACGGGCGACAAGATCAAGCATTGGTGCTTCGTTCTGCCGATCGACGAGCGGACGACGCGTATTTTCTTCCTGTTTTACTTCCATCCGGACACCGTCAAGATCCCCCTCGTGCCGCTGCGCATCCCCGCGTGGGGCCTGGCCCTGATCATGCGACTCGTCAAGGAGCTCCTCGTGCGCCCGCTTCTCGAGGAAGATCGCGTCGCGGTCGAAGCCGAACAAGAGGGGTATGAGGCACACTTCGAGAGGCCGGTGCCGGATCTGAATCCCGTCGTGCACGCGTTCCAAGCGCTGACCATCAAAAAGTGGGAAGCCCATTTGGCCGGCCACGCCAGCGAGCGGCTTGCCACGACGGCAGACGGTGAATCGGCCGTCTCGGAGCTTTCGTAGGCGCGTTTCTCTCGGTTCCCCTTGGCCGGGGGAGAGAGCCGCGGCGAAGTCGCCTCACGGTCGAATCGGTCCTTGCGGAGCTCCGCGCCCAGCCGTTCCCCTGCGGGCAAACGGCGCCGACGCCGACGATCCCAAAGGGCCAAAAAGGGCCCGCAAGCGCGCTCGATCGCGACGGGGCAGCTTTCATGAAACCAAGTGGTCCCTCAGGAGTCGAAGGGCCAGGCGCGGAGGTGGGGCGCCCTGGCGCGTCGGGCGACTTGGACGGGCAAGGCTCCGAGGCCTCTGCTGAGTCTCGAATTCTGGTGAATGTCATGGTCCCGTCTAGCTCTAGAGTCGCGGCTTTGCGTCTAGAGTGGACTGTGTCGGAGCCAATGCCGAAGCGATCGTCGAGCGACGATTGTCGGTCTTGCCGGTCGCGATCACTGCACTTCGCAAAAGCCCAAATGGCAGTAAGAACGTGGTGGTGAACAGTTGCTATCTGCTTCGCACGTTGTGCACTCGGGCGGCAGCGGCGCTGGAGCGCTCTGCGGTCCGTGCGCCTGCTGGAGAAAATAGCATTCGCACGACGGCAGCGCGGACGGCTGCAGTTCACCGAGTTCTTGGCTGTTCATGCGCTGGACGCTCATCGCGCAGAGGGGGATGAGGCTCGCATTGATGTATGCGTCGAGGAGATTAGCGACAAGGATGGAGCCCTGAAAAAAACTGATGAAGGACTCCGCCTGCGTCGATGGCATCATCAATTGCGTATTTGGAGTAAAAAAGTGAAGTGGGCCCCAGAGCGGATAGTGACCGTCACGCACGTTCTGCTTGTCATAGGAGGTGGTCGTCGAATCAGGGAGAAAGGCAACGTTCTGCCCGCCCGCCTTGAAAGCGAGGGTCTTCAACACGGTACGGTTGGTGTCGTAAACGGCGACCGAAAGGATGCCGATCGCGCTATCGGTCGTAGCCGGCGTTCCACCCGACTGATTCCCGAGCAACGAGGCCACGGCCTGCGCGCTGCCGCGATCGATTCCCCAGAACTGGTTCGCAGGAACATCGATCGCCTTGCTAATTATCTGCTGCGTACCGGTGTTCTTGTTGCGAACGAAGTACAGACTGGGGTCGACCCACGGCTGCGCACCTCCATCGTTGCCGCCGATGCCAAACACTTCGCGGGCGGCTTCTTGGCTGATCGAATCCTGGTTCGAGGAATACGGAACGACGAACGCCATCGCCTGGACCGGTCCCGGGTTGTCGATTACCCCGACGCTTGGGTATTGCGTCGGGCACGTCGTCGCGTAGACGTCCGACTCTCCAACGTCGACGGGCATTCCAGCGTCGCCCAGCAAGCAAGGCTGCGGTGCGTTGGAGCCAGAGTAGAATTGCGCGTAGTCTGAGAGGGGGGAGCCGGCAATCGGGTCCTGCATCATGTACGGCGTGCCGTTGACGGGACCGTAAATGGACTCGACCCCTGTGCAAGAGTTGGTCGCCTGCCATACGACGGCGGGCCCTGGCGTTCCGCCGTCGAGGCCAGCGGCCAAAATGGGCGCGACGTTGGCGAGTAACGGGGGGAAGTTACTCGACCCCGTTACATAGACGACCGCGTTACCCCCAGCCAAGTCGGTGCAGCTTGTCAGAGGCGCCGCTGCATCGCCGCCGCTCGCCGGGGTACTGGTAGCTGCAGGGGGACCCACGAGCGCGGGTCCCCCGTCCGGGACGCACACACCGAGACGCACGCAATCGTCGAACGACGAATAGTTACTTGTGGTGCAAGCGTTCTCGTATTCGGCGGTCGTTGACGGTGTGCCTACGGAACAGGCAATTCCCGTGTTCACGCATGCGCCCTGCACGCAGGACGGCATGACACCGAAGCTCAAGCAGTCGGCGTTGGTATGGCATTCCGTCGTGCTGCGGTTGAGGAGCGCACTGCACGCCGCGGAAGCCAAGAGGCCAAAGATGGCGATCGCCGCTGCGATTCGATGCGGACGGCGCACTTCGAAGGAAATTAGAGGTCGCATGACAGGCAAGTTCCGATTCAGCAAGTTCCGATTCAAAAGGTCATTTCGAAACGCGCCGAGGTGAGCCCTACCGCCAGGTGGGCGGCTGGGCCCGCGCCGACCGGCTGCCCGTCGGGTGCAGCCGATAGGGTCCAGACCAGCGAAATCGCACCCGCGACGATCGCGGCGGCCCCGAGCGAGTCGGCGATGATCGCGTAGCTGCCGGTCAGGTTCGCATCATGGGTCAGCGTTGCGCTCGTGGTCAACCCGCGACGGGCCTGGCTGAGCACGCCGGCCTCGTGGATGGCCAGGATTCCAAGGGTCGCTCCTCCGGCGGCGAGCGCCGCGGTCGTGATCCAGCCCGCCCACCGGAGGGTTGGTGAGACGTGCGTGTGCCACGGCACCGCGGTCGCGACTCTCGGTTCCGGCGTCGAGGATGAAACAGGGGCCTCGACCGCTGTGGGCAAGGCGATGGCCATCGCGACCTCTTCGCCCGCGGCAACGTCGATGAAGCGGGTAACCGGCGGGATTCCGGCCATCGATGCGACCACTTTGCGGTGTCCCACGCTGACCAAAATCGACGCTCCGAGCGGCGTTTTGCCCACCGGTTCGTCGTCGATCGCGATGTCGGCGCCGCCCGGGATCGTCGTCACGTTCAGGTGGCCGACGCGCGCGGCGAGCAACGCGACGTTCGCCTCGACCTCGGCATGATGGCTTTCGCCGGGCCCGAATTCCGAGAGAAACCGCCGGAACGTCTGAAGGGCCCCCGCGTAGTCCTGAAGCTGGAATTGCGCTTCGCCAAGGTCGTAGAGAGCCGCCGAGCTCGGAACGAGCGCGTAGGCCCGTTTGAACTCCACCAGGGCGCCCGCGTAATTCGCTTCACTGTAGAGTTCGACCCCACGCCGGAAGTGCGCTCCAGCGCGAGACACGTTCGGAGAGTCGACCCCTTGCGCGGTTTGCGCAGCGACATCGCCCGCGTATGCGAGCGGGCCGAGGACCAAGGCCAAGGCCAGCGCGCCGACTCGCCCGTCGAGGCGTTTGAATTTCATGGCGCGTCGCACGGATCCTTCGCTTTTGCCCCTTCGGTCCGAGTTCGATCAATTCGATACTTCCATGTGACCGTACTTTCGACTTCGAAAGCCAGCCCCGCGATACCGTCATCCATACGATTCACCGCCGATGCGTGAACGCCTGCCGTGCCCGCCGACATCCGCCTATACCCGGGGAGGGGACTGCTTGCAAGCCTCGCCGGCTTACACGCGATAACAAACCGCGAGTCGCTCCATTCTTACCCTGACGTCTCACCCCTGACGCGCCAGGCCGAGCCCTGCCTGCCGCGCTCCGCCGCCGCTCTCATCGGCTGCGAACTTCGTGTCGACCGCGCTGACCGGGGCCGCGCTGATTCCCGCCGCGGTGTCAGCGAGCCCCTCGCTGCCGCGACGTCGAAGGTAGCCGCCCTCGACGAAGGACTGGAAGTCGCGAAAATTGACGGACTGATTCGAGATCGAATTCAAATCGCCCGTATCGCTGAGCAGCGTCATCGCCTGAAGCAACGCGCTCGCGGCCGCGTACAAAGCAGGCGTCGAATAGAGCACGATCGTGAAGCCCAGGTCGTGCAGCTCGCGCGACTTGAGGAGCGGCGTCTTGCCGCCGAAAATGAGGTTGATGACCTTGCGCCCAGGAACCTCGTCGGCGACTCGTTTGAGCGCGTCGAGCGAGGGCAGGCCGTCGATCAGGACGAGGTCCGCACCCGCGGCGTGAAACTGCTTGGCGCGCAGGATCCCTTCGTCGAGCGACATCGCGTCGGTTCGCGCGACGATGCACATCGGAGTCTGTCGAGCTCGGAGCGCACAATCGAGCTTTCGCATGTATTGATCGAGCGGAATGACCTGCTTGCCTCCGGCGTGTCCGCAGCGCTTCGGAAACACCTGGTCCTCCAGAATCATCGCGGCCGACCCGGCACGTTCGAGCTCGTTCACCGTGCGCACGACATTGTCTTCGTTGCCGTATCCGTTGTCCGCGTCCACGACCAACGGGATATGTAACGCGCTGGCAACATTTCTCGTTACCGACGCGGTCTCGACCAGGCTCGTCAGCCCGATGTCTGGGTTGCCGAGAAAGCTTGCAGCGACTCCGTACCCGCTCATGAAGACGGCTTTGAACCCCGCTTTTTCGAGGATCATCGCGCTCAAAACGTCGTAACACCCCGGAACCGCGAGGCCCTCCCGGCTCGCGATTAGCGTGCGCAATTTTTCAGCCATTCCGTTGATCGATTGCATGAACAACACCTCGAGGAGATCGAAGCGCCCCGCGGCGAAGCATCTGTCGCGACTCCGGGCGCCTCTGTGAAAACGAAAACGTCAAAATCGAGAATCGACCGCCACCCCGCAAAGGGTCGTCGGGTGCAAACTTGGGATATACCTGCCTTTTTCGCCATTCGCAAGGCCCCCGCAGGCTCGGAAGGAAGGTGCCCCTGTCCGGCTCGGAATACGCCCCGGAGTGTTCGAACCATGCCCGTCGCAAGTACCGAACCTGGGCTTGGAGTTTGCCTGCAGCACCGACGCCCTGTCCGGCTCGGTGTTCGAACCATGCCCGTCGTAGGTACCGAACTGGGGCTCGGAGTTTGCTTGCCGCACCGACTTGTCCTGGTGACGCGGCCGACACCTTTCGGCCATCCGGGCCGACGCAACGGCCTCGACGCATCCGGCATGGCGCCTGACGACGTGCACCCAGATGGATCGGCCTTGTCGGCGCTACACCCCACAAGGCGAGGGGCCGCCGGTCGTGGACGGCGACTCAAAGAGACGCTGGCGGCGACAACGCACTCGAGGCCGGATCGGCCCCCGTAGCTGGAGCAAGGATCTCGGCAGCCGTCTGAAACGCTTGCCCCACCACGCTCGATTGCGTACCCGTCCCGTCGTCGTCCGGTCGGTACGATCGAGGGGCGATGCTGCCTCCGCTCGGCCCCGCGCTTTGGATCCCCCCGCGTGGCGGGTCCGGCGCGCGCGATCCGGTGGTCGGGAGCGGTTGAAGACGGCCACTTTGCGCCGCGAGGGCGAACTGGGTGGCGAGGTGGGTTAGACTCTGCGCGTCGACGCCGCTGGCCTGGCTAGCCGCTTGCCTGAAGCTCGCGGCCACCTGTCGAGCCACCGTGTTGAAGCGAGTCGGTTCCTGTTGCGAGAGTTGCTGCATCTCGCTCAGAAATTGCGCGGGCTGCGAGATCGACGTGGTGATGGCCGGTGCCTTCGGAGGCGGCGGCAAGGTCTTCGGAGCGGGCAGCCCGGACGGCTCCCACACCTTCTGCTGTGCAATGCTGTTGACGCTCATCGAGATGGCTCCTTGTTCGGCTTCGAGCCATGACGCGAAGTGCGCCCCGGATCATAGGGATCAACGGCGGAATCGTGAGAACCTTCAGTGATTCGCCGCGTCGGTCCAGCGTCGCATTCTTTCGAATGCGCGGGTCTCGTCTGGCGAATTCGGCCGGGCTTTTTGTTGAGCCGATTTACGCCGCGTTCCCCACGCGCGCAAGAAGTGCGCGTGGGAGCGATCGGTTCGCCGTTTTCAGCGATTCCGTTCGCGAACATGCGAGGGACCGTTCGCGGGCTGCGAGAGACCGTTCGCAGCTTGGCGATCCGGTGCGATGGCGTTGGCGGTATGGCGAAATGTCGCATTCGGTGAAACCAAAAATCTCGCGAATGGAATCAAAGCCAATCAAAGCCAATCGTTGCAACCTGCGATTGCAGGTCAAAAGATATTGAGCCGTTCGTACTCGCGACCTACGTTTCGCGGGTCACCTTTCCCAGTTTCTCCTTGTCCACCCACTGCCGTTCCCGTACCCTGTCGTCCGTGCCGCGTCGAAAGCGGCAGTGGGGCACTTGTCGAGGGGCGCGTAAGCACGCGCCTTGGAGGGCTTAGGCATGCGTTCATTTGCTTCCTGGAAGGGCTGGTTGACCGCGAGCACCCTGGTGGGCTGCACGCTCGGCGCGAACGTCACCGGTTGCGGCGGCAACTCGACGGAGAGCTCGGGACCGGGCGAAGACTCCGGCCCCGACGTGTCTGTGGGTTCGTCTTCGTCGTCCACGAGTTCTTCTTCGTCCACCAGTTCGGCGTCGTCGTCGTCGTCGAGCTCGAGCAGCAGTTCCAACGGGGACTCCGGGGCAGACACCGGCTCGATTGCGGACGCAGGAGTCGATTCGGCTGGCGACGGCAGCGTGGGGGAAGCCGATTCGGGGCCCGACTCGACGGTGGGTACCGGAGGCGATTCGGGGCCCGACTCGACCGTGGGCACCGGAGGCGACTCGGGGCCCGACGCGAGCGCAGACGCCGCGGGGAAAGACGCTGGGCCCGACGCGAGCGCGGACGCCGGCGACGCTGCCGTACTCTGCACCAATGGAAGTGCTTGCTCGATCGACAACCTGAACGGCGTTTGCGTCGCCGGCGCTTGCGCACCGTGCGATAGCGCCGACGGCGGCGCGACGAGCCTCGGCTCCGACACGGCCTGTACGACGGCCTACGGGGGGGCCACGCGGCCCTACGTGTGCATCGCCGGTTCCTGTGCGGAGGGCAACTGCACGGCGAACGCGGCCTGTGCGGCCCCCACGCCCACATGCGGCTTCGCGAGTCCGAACTTCTGCGGCGGTTGCACGAGCGACGGGCAGTGCCCAACCTCCCAGATTTGCGTCACAGCCAGCGGGGCCGCGCGAGGCTCCTGTGTCTTGGCGAGTGCCGCTGGCTGCACCACCAACCAGAGCAATGCCGTCTGTCCGGACAACGCCGCCGACGAGTGCTGCGGCGGAACATGCAGTCCGGGCAACTGCTGCATCGCCTCGGGCGCCCCCACTGGTTGCACGGGCCAGGCGGGCGTGGCCTGCAAGGCGGACGCACCCGGTGAGCTGAACGGCGGCGGCATCTGCACCGCGTGTGCTGCCGTCACCGGTGCTGCCCCCGTCTACTACGTCGATCCTGTACATGGCAGCGACGTGCAGGGCACGGGCAACAATTCCGTATCCGAGGCATGCGCCTTCCAGACCGTTACGCGAGCGCTCCAGGTCATCGGCACGACACCGCTGGTGGACACGACAATCGATATCGTCGGTGGCACGACGGACGCGGGCGTCGTCACAGTCACCGGCGTCGCGACCGGTACTCCTGCCACAGGGCAGGAGCTCTTCCCGCTTACCCTTCGCGCGAACATCACCGTCACGAACTCGGCCGGCCCGGTGACCATCGAGGTCCCGGCAAGGGCGGGCGGAGTTCCGACGACCGGCTTCGTGCTCACAGGCGCTTCGTCGGCCATCGTCGGTGGTTCGGGGGGTGCACTGGTCGTCGATGGACAGGCGCAGGCGGCGTCGGTCGGGGTTCTCGTCCAGACCCCGGGGGCATCCTTGACCGACGTCACGGTTCAGAACTTCGCCACAGTGGATGTCGAAGTGAACGGAGCCACAGCGGCAAGCGCCCTCGCCATAGGCTCCGGCGTTCAGTGCCTGGGCAGCGGAGTGGAGGGCTTGCTGATCACGGGGGCCGGCGCGAGCGCCACGGTCACTCCCGGCGTAGGGGGTCATCCCATCCTCTTCAACGGGAACACGGCGCACGGGATCCGGGTCATGACGGGCGGCATTCTGACGTTGACCGGCACAGTCGGTGCCACTCCGCCTTCGTCCAGCACGGTCGTTGCCAATGGCAACGGAATCGCGGGCATCTGGGTTCAGACGGCGTCGGCCACGCAAAGCGTGATCACCGGCGTCGTTTCCACGGGAAGCACGGCAGGCAACGGCATCCGCATCATCCCGGGCTCGAACGTGCAAGTTCGAAACAGCTGGCTGCTCGGCAACTCGCATGGGAGCGGCATCGACGTTGAGAATAACGGCGGGGCGGTGGTCGGGACGGTCAACAACATCGACCTCGGCACCGGCACCACCGGGGCAGCAGCTGGGGGAAATGTGCTTCAGGCCGTGTCGGGTGGCAACCCCAACGCCAACGCCGGAATCTGCTTGACGCTTCCGGGTGCCGACACACCGGTCACCTTGATGGCGGAGGGCAACATCTTCCAAAACGGGGCCAACTGCGCGACCACAGCGGATACGCTGGTCACGAGGCCCGGCTTCGGATGCGCAGGCGGGGCCGATGTCGGCGGGTCGATCGTGGCCACCGCGGCCGCCGCAGGCACTGGGGATAAAATCGACGTCACGATGTGCACGGTGCCCTAGCCGCGCGCGCTTTGACCAAAGGGGGCTTTGCCCGTACCCTTCGTTAACCCTCGTTAGGGCGCTGCAGGGTTCCAGTATCCGCCGTTCATCATGATGAGCGAGAGAGCCGTCCACGATTCGGTGTAGTACGTGGTGCCGTCAAGTTCGGTCAGCGTCGCGACGCCCTTGTACGCGGCGTCGCGAAGGACCGAGTACGTGGCGTCGCTCATCGCGCCGACGCCCGCGGGGCCGACGAACGCCGCGGACTGATGGACGGTCGGGTCCGTGGGGTCGGGCGTGCCGTTGAGTTCGTATCCGTCCACGATGTTCGACGCCCCGATCTGCTGGTAGAAGGCGCTGATCTTGGCGAGGTACGATTTGGCGCGTGGCTCGGCGTTCCAGCATAGGTCCTGGCCGATTCGAAACGGCGTTCGGCAGGAATCGAGTTGGTAGTTGGTCGGCAGGGTCGCGTTGGGCGCTTGGGGAACTCCGGCGGGGGTCGACCACGCCGGGACGAGACCGTTCGTTGCATTCCCGTTTGCGGCATTGAGCGACGCGGCCAATATCGTGTACGAGCTCTCGACGACCTCGTTCCAGTTGGCTGCCTGTCCCGTTGCCTGACCGAACAGGCGATAGTACGCGGGCGCAAAATACGAGATGTTGATAACCGCGGCGCCGCCGAATTGATCCCCGGGCGCGAGAGCGTACGCTCGCGAGGAATCGACCTCGAACTGCCAAATGGCGTTGATTTGCGTGATCGCGATGTCGTGGTACGTGCTCGCGAGCGACCCCTGGCCGCCCCAGCGATGGTCGGCCCACAGGAGTGCGAAGGCCATGTCCTCGTCCGCGTCCGTGGCGGCCCCGGTCCCTCCCGCGGTTGGACCGCTCCCCGTCGGGTCGATCTGCCAGTTCATCAGGCCGTTGCTGTCGAGAAAGAGCTGCTCGTAGCCCCAAAGGGCGTCGAACGTCGGCTGATCGTCCATCGCGACGGCGAGGATCATTCCGTAGGCGGTGCCTTCCGAGTTCGATGTATCAATGGCGCTGGGGGAGTTCGGCCGGAGCACGCGAAGAAACCCGCGCGCGCCGTCCGACGTCAGCAAATCGGATTTCCACTTGGCGTAGGCCGCCTGGGCGTCGGACCATGAGGCCCCCGCGGGGGCGGTGCAATTGCCGATGGCCTGCGCCGGATCCGCGGGCGCCGGCGCGCCGCCATCGTCCGCAGTTCCGTCGGAGGTCGCTCCCGCGGCATCGTTGCCACCGCCGCGTGGGGGCTGGTCGGGCGCGGCCGCCTCGGGGATCGATCCGCTCGAGGTCGCAGGTGTCGACGACCTGCCACTTGTTGACCCCGCGTCGATCGTCGCTCCGCCGGGCGAGGTTGGGCCGCCGCTCGCGATCGCGCTGTTGTTGCCGCCGGCATCCGTGTCGGAAGGTTCATTGACGGAAGGGAAACCAGTCGGCGATGCCGTGCTGTCGCGACAGCCGAGGGTGGCGCAGGGGGTAAGCCCGAATGAAAGGAACACCACGAGTACAGGCTGAAGTCCGCGTATGTCCCATCCAATGCCGTGGCTCATTGGCAAAACGCTAGCGCGTTCGGCCCGCGTGTCCTGCTCCTCCTCTCGGTTATCGTAGGTCCGGCAAGACTATGGACGGAGCTCGCCCCGCGTCACCTCCACTCAACCGTGGAAAGGTCACTCGTGGCTGTAATCCGGATGAATTTCGTTCAGCTTACGGATTCCGTCACCGAACGATTGAAGCGATTGCGGTTCACTTTTCGATCCCGCCCGACCGGAGCGCGACCCGAGCGACCGTGCCGACGTTGCGCGCTGCACGCTTGGCCAATGGGTGTGCGGCGGGTGACCCTGCGGCGCCGGCTCTTTCGGGACGACCCAAGCGGGGCTAGATCAGCGGCATGACCGACGCGAAGCAGGATATCCTGGACATGCTTCGCGATCTTGCAAAGCTCACCTTGCTCGATGAGGGTGATCCCCAGTCGTTTCGTGTGCGCGCCTACGAGAGTGCGGCGCAGGCAATCGAGGCACAGTCCGTCCGACTCGAGACCCTGAGCGCGAAGGATCTCCAGTCGATCGATGGCATCGGCAAGAGCACCGCCGACAAGATTCGCGAACTTCTCGAGACGGGACGGGTCGAAAAGCTTGACGCCTTGCGGGCGAAGTATCCGCCGAGCGTCGTCGCGCTGCTGGACATCCAGGGGCTCGGGCCGAAGGCGGTCAAGCGGATGCGCGCCGAGCTCGGGGTGCAATCGGTCGACGATCTGCGCAACGCGGTGGCCAGTCGAAAGCTCCGCGAGCTCAAGGGATTCGGCCAAAAGTCCGAGGACAAGCTCGCGCACGCCCTCGAGCGACTCGTCGAACAGGGTTCGGTGGGCAGGACGCCCATCTCGGTCGCGCTGCCTTTGGCGACGCGGGTCGTCTCGCGTCTGCTGCAAGTTCCGGGCGTCACTCACGCGTCGTTCTGTGGCTCGCTCCGTCGCTTCGCGGAGACGGTCGGCGACGTCGACATCGTCGTCGCGACGACGGACGCCAACGCCGCGATCGAGGCTCTCTTGGGCATGAACCTCGTGGACCACGTACTCGTCCGAGGTGAAGCCAAGACCAGCGTCGTCACTCATCGAGGAACGCAGATTGACGTTCGTGTCGTCGCGCAACGGCAGCTCGGTGCCGCGCAGCTCTACTTCACGGGTTCGAAAGGGCACAACATCAAGCTGCGCCAGCGCGCGATGGCCCGCGGATGGACGCTCAACGAATACGCGCTCTCCGATTCGGAGAGTGGCCGTGTGATCGCCGGCGAAACGGAGGAGCAGATCTACTCCGCCCTCGGCGTCGCGTGGATTCCACCGGTCCTGAGAGAAGACGCCGGCGAGATCGAGGCTGCGGAGGCGGGGGGGCTGCCTTACCCGATTGGTGAACTCCACGGCGACTTCCACCTGCACACCTCGCTTTCCGGCGATGCCCGGTCGAGCCTCGAGGAGATGGTCGCTGCCGCGAAGGCGCGTGGATATCGCGTGCTGGCGGTGACGGACCACGCCGAGGGGACGGTCGCCGGCGTCGGGCGCGAAGCGTTTCTCGACCAACGCGCGAAGGTTCGAGCGCTGCAGGAACAGCTCGGCGACTCGCTTCGGCTCCTGCACGGCGTCGAGCTCAACATCGGTCCCGAGGGAGAGCTCGATTACGATCCGGACTTCCGGCGGGGGTTCGACTGGTGCCTGGCTTCCGTCCACGATCACTTCGACCTCGATCGGTCCGCCCAAACGAAGCGCATCGTGACGGCGATGCAGGATCCGGCGGTGCGGATGATTGGTCACTTGTCGGCGCGGATGATTGGCGGTCGTCCGCCGATCGATTTGGATCTCGACGCCATCTTCACGGCCGCGGAGGCCACGGGCACAGCACTCGAAGTGAACGGCGCGCTTCCGCGGCTCGACATGTCCGTCGACGCCCTGCGTCGCGCTCGCGAACGGCGGGTCGTGCTCGTCCTGACGAGCGACGCCCACGAGGCCGGCGAACTCGGCCGCGTGCGCTTCGCCGCGCGGAACGCCGAGCGAGCCTGGATTGCGCCGGATCGCTTTGCGAATGCCTGGCCTGCAGAACGGCTGCTCGCGTGGGTGGCCGACAAGGCACCCCTGTCCGGCGCCGCTTAGCGATCACCGATTCGAAAGCGTGTCGGTCGTTGTCGCAAGTCCGACGCCGCGACCCGCTCGCACCATGCCTCGAAGGGCCCTCGGGGTACGCCCGTCCACGCGAGATCCTCGAATGGCTCGGGCAGCGGTACATCGGCGATCAGCGTTGCGAGCTTGCGGTAAAGAAGCGCCCGCGGCATCTGCTCGCGCAGGATCGCAACGAGCCGGTCGGCCTGCCGAATGGGGGTCGGCCACTTCTTCGGGTCGAGCGGAATGCCCTCCAGGTGGCCGAACGAGCGCAGCAGCGTCGCCGCGGTCTTCTCGCCGAAGCCGGTGAGACCCGGAATGCCGTCTGCCGAGTCTCCGACGAGTGCGAGCCAGTCCGGGACGCTGTCGGGACGGATGCCGCGCTTCTGCCAAAGGGCCGCCTCGTCGATGACGAGTCCACGAATTCGGTCCACCATGACGACTCGCTCGCCCCGAATGGCCTGCCCGAGGTCTTTGTCGGGTGTCAGCAGCCGGACCTGCGCGACGCGCCCGGACCATCGTGCCGCAGCCGTCGCCATGGCGTCGTCGGCTTCGTAGCGGTCCATCGACCAAACGATCATTCCGAGCGATCGAGCGGCGTCCTCGACGAGGTCGAACTGTTCGAGCAGCTCAGAGGGAACGCCCTCGTCTGTCTTGTAGCCGTCGAACCAGTCGTTGCGAACGGACCGGATCGGGTTGTCGAACGCGACGGCAATGTGCGACACGGCTTCGTCCTCAGCTTGCAGAAGGTCGAGCATCGAGCGTGCGAACCCCACCGTCGCCTTGAGGTCACGGCCCTCGTGAACGTGGTTGGGCCTCCGCGAGAAGTGCGCGCGAAAGAGCTCGAACGTTCCGTCCACCACGTGAAGTCTCGACATGCGTGAGGGCAGCGTCGCATCACCCGTCGCGAAGGACCAGGCGGACTCTCAGCTCGCGGACCCAGCGCTCGATGCGCTCCAAAGCAACCTCGGGGGGCCACAGGGCGACATCTTCCACGTCCCAATACTCGACACGGTCGGTCCAGATCGGAAAGTGTACGAGGAGCATGGGCCGATGCTCCTGCCGGCTCATGGCCACGATGTGCGCCGCGCCCGCAAGGTCAGTGGGCTCGACGAGGCGCGGCGCTCGCAGCGGCTCGTCGAGCTCGATTCCGCGCGCCTGCAGGCCCCATCGAGCGTGCGGCGAAATGGGTCCGACATTTTCTCGACTGTGGACAAATGAGATCCCGCGCGACTGCGCGCGCCAGCCCGTCGGCTGTCGCGTCTCGAGGTGCTGCCAAAGCTCCTCGGCGAAGCGACTCCGGTAGTAGTTGCCGGTGCACAGAAAAAGAAGATGCCGTTCGGGAGCTGCATGGACGGGCGGCATCGAGGATCGCCTCCACGATTACATCGCAAGAGCCGTCGCGCGAAGGGTGATTGCGCCGCGCCGGGGTGGCGCTCGCCCGAACTTCGAGGCGGCCCACTTGCGGCGAGCGAGCGCCGCGATCGCGGCGGTTAGGTGGGCGACGAGGACGTCGAAGTCGAGGTGCCCTGTGTCGCTTGATTGAGAATGTCGACAGCGTTCGCGAATGCCTGCTGCACCTGGCTGGACTGCGCGCTCGATCCGCCGCCGCCGTGGTGGTGATGGTGGTGATGGGCTCCGCTGCTTCCGCCCACTTTACCCGCGCCTTGCACCCCTTGAGCACCTTGGACCGTCTGGGACGCCTGGGCCGATTGGGCCGATTGCGCAGGCTGAAGACTGCCCGTCTGCGCCGCCTGATTGAACGTGTTGGCGAGGGCGGTCAGAAACTGCGCCTGAGCGCCAGTCGCCTGACCCGCGGCATTCTGGAAGCTGGTCGCGGCCTGCGCTGCAACCGCCTTGAATTCCGTCGGGTTCGTTTGCGACAGCTGCTGCATCTGGCTGAGAAACGAGGCCGGCGTCGAGATCGACGCGGTTGCCGCGGATTGGGTGGGGGCCGGCGGCGGCGCGACCACGCTCGGCGTCGTGTTGGATGAGCTGAGCGCATCAATGCTGGTGGTGGGTGCGTAGGCGATGCCACCGATAAGACTGCTGATATTCATCTCGCTACTCCTTGGGTCGCCGGCAACTCGACGCTTCGGTCACCCGACAGGACCAACGGCGTAGAACGCTGCCCCCTTGAATGGGCAGACCGCGTGCCGGTCCGGCCCGATGAGCGATCCGCTTGCCCGAAGCTCAGCGATCTCCATGCGTTGGAGCCGGCGAGGGGAGCATTTCGGCGAGATGCCGGGTGCGACGCTTTTCCGACGAACCGTCGGCGACTCTCGACCGGTCGCGGGGGATGGGCGGAGTCCGATTCGCGGCCGCCTTTGGGGTTCGGAATGCGAGTGGGGCCGAATCCGACAAAGGTGTTTCGGCGCGGACGATGCGCGGTTGCCTTTACGACGGGCCGGCCCGTTGTCTGTGGCGCACGGCTTGTCGGAAACGCTCAGCGGAGAGGCATTCTTCGCGCTACCCCATCGTTGGGTAGGACATCGGCCCGCCGACTGGTTGAGCCGGTCGCGGGGCCGCCCACCATTTGGAGGTCTTATGTCGAAGCTCACTCGCTTTGCGGCCATCGTTGGACTGATGACGGTCCCGGTGCTCAGTGCCGCGCAGAGCAACCCTACCGATGACGAGCACCATGGCGCCTGGCCTGAAGCGATCGCCGCGTGCAAGGACAAAGCCGAAGGGGACGCGTGCGAGTTCGACGCGCCCCGTGGCCACCTGTCGGGCAGCTGCCGTAAGGTACGGTCCGGCGATCTGGCGTGCGTTCACCCGCACCATCATCACGACCACGACGGACACGACGGAGGTGCATCGTAGAACCTGTTCAACGGCCGTCGCGGGCGATGGGCACTGGACGACCGAGCCGAACGGCGGGGACAACGAGCACGCCGAGCGAATCCGACCGGCGCATCGATCGCCCCGGGCAGGCCGGGGGGCCGGGCCGGCGCGGATCGACGATCACCGGAGTGTCCCGCGGCCACGGCGAGCTGATAAGGGTGGAGCGCACATGCGGCGGCTCCTCGTGTTTTCGTCGTTCGTTTGCGTGGGTTGTTCTCAAGACTCCGGGACCATCCAGCTCGTCACGGGTTTGGAGACCGATACCTTCACCCAAGCCCCGGTCCCCACGTCCCTGACGCTCGACGCCGTCGAGACCGCGTCCGACGGCGGGGTCGCGATCACGACGCTGGCGACGACCCCGTTGCCCGCAACGACGATCGACTTGGGCAAGCAGAGCGAAAGCACGAACGCCAGGCTCACGGTTTCCGGGATCGCCGCGAACGGCGACCGGGTCGTGTACGGAGCCTCGATGCCCCTCAACTTCGGAGCTCTTGCCGGCACGACGATGCCCATTTTTGTGCAGCGCACCGGCGAGTTCGCGCGCTTGCCGGCCCCCCCCTCCGACATGCGCACGGCGCCGACCCTCGTCGTGTTCGACAGCGAATACCTCTTGGTCGCCGGCGGCCAGGACGCGGACGCCGAGACGACGCAAATCTACGACTTTCTGCAGTTGGCGCCGGCCGGCTCGCCGCCCGTGCTTCCTCAGGTCCCCCAGTCGATCGCGTTCGACGGGACGGTGAGCTGGCTCATCGACGGCGACGCGGGCACGTACTTCGACTTCTCCGACAGCAACTCGTTGACCATCCCGCTCCCGACGCTGCCCAATGGGGCGGACGGACAATTCAGCGACATCGCAGGGGGTGCCACGATCGTCGACGACATCGGCGCGCAATACATCGTCGGCGCCACCCGCACGAGCGGTGCACCGTCGGCCATGGTGCTCAAGATCAATCCCAACGACACGAGCAACGCGGCGTACCTGTACGGCAACGCGACCTGGATCACGTTGAGCTCTGCGCGACTCGGCGCCGCCGCCGCGTGGGTCAGTGGAACGGGTCTGGTGGTGGCGGGGGGCAGCGCGACTGCATACGGCGTCGAAGTGATTGGTGGCTCGACGTCCACGATGTCGACGATGGGCGTACCTTTGCCGTATTCCCCCGATGCGAGCTCCGGAGCCGGCGCCATCGCGCTCGATGGCCAGCACGTTCTGCTCGCCGGAGGAATCGTCTCCGGCGCCGACGCCGGGGTGCGCGTCGTGAATCTCGGCTGCAACGCCCCGCCCGATGCGGGCGCTTCGCCCGACGCAGGTTTGACGCTGGCGGTGCCCTGCACTCCGACGGTCTGGTCAAGCCTGCCGGTTCCGCTCGCGTTCACCCAGGTGTTTACGACAAACGGCCAGAGTGTCTTGATCGTCGGGAGCGAGGCGTCGGGCCCCACGCACGCATTCAAGGCCCTCGGACCGATGACGAATGACATCGCGGACGCGAGCGGTGGAGTGACGGAAATCGCAACGAAAGTCCCTCACACGAACGCGCGCGCCGTCGTCTCGCCCACCGGAACGGTGGTGCTCTTCGGCGGCGCGATGCAAATCGAGTCGTTCACTCCCTAATCCCGCGGGTGGACGTCGTCGTCGCGGAAAGCCACGCTGCGGCGGTCCGCGTCGGACGGTGAGCGCGGCCCGCCGTATGGCCCGAGTCGTCCGCCGCAGCGGGTTCGGTCAATTGAAGGGCGGCATGGCATAAGGCGTCAGAGGGGAGATGCCGTCGTTGCGGTGCAGTTGCGTGACGAGCGGCTCGTCGAGCCAGGCCTGCAATGTGGCCATCTGACAGGCGGTGAGCGGGGTCCGACCGCTGAGAGGCATCTGGTCGCATTTGGAGCAACTCGGGGGATCGGCCTCTTGCATGACCGCCATCACGACTTGAAAGCGAAACGGCGTCGGCGTCTCGGGGCAAGACGAGGCGTGAGCGGTGCCGGTAATCCAATCGTAGGCGTGGTCTTTGCCACCACTCGCCACGGTCGACGTCGCGTCGAGCACATGGCAGCCGCCGTCGCCGGCGTTCGCCGCGCCCGACTTGCCGCAGGAGGCGTTGAGGAAGGGCTGCACATCGGTCGTGAAACTCACCGTGGCAGGCAGGGTGCATCCGGCCGGCGCTACGACACTGCTGCCGCTCGCGGATCCGTCGCTCCCGGCCATGCTCGCGTCTTGTCCCCCGTTCGGGGGAGGCCCCGCCTGCCCGCTCGAACCGGCTGATGAGCCCGTGCTGCCGTTCGAGCTGGATCCGGCACTCGAGCCCCCGCCAGTGGAGTTGCCGGTGCTGGAGCTGCCCGTCTGGGATCCGCTGCCAAGGCTCGGCGAACTTGAACTGCTGCCCGTCGACCCTGTGGCGCTCGACGGGGGGGTGAACATTTCGGAGCTGCCCGATCCCCCGGCGTCCTCCGTCGACGGATTGACCCCCGATCCGGAGACCGTTGACGAAGCGTTTGTCGACTGGTTCACGGAGTTGCCACTGCAGGCGCCCAAAATCCCGACACCGAGAACGGCGAGCAAACGAACACGACGTGAACAGACAGGTAGTTTCATTGGGCAGTCTCTTGGACGATAAAGGGAAAAAGCGGGAGCGTCGTTGGTGCGCGACACGACCTGCCAATCAGCGGAACACACAATCGTAAGCTGGTAAACGATCCCGAGCAAGGAACGGGACGCTGGCGTTCGGCTCAACTCCTACGACGGTAAAAAAGAACATTCTCACCACCGACACTTCCGACCGCGACCGCGACCGCGACCCCGACCGCGACTACCCCGACCGCGACCGCGACCTCGACCTCGACCCCGACCCCGACCTCGACCTCGACCTCGACCCCGACCCCGACCTCGACCTCGACCCCGACCCCGACC
>JBEKOY010000068.1:0-30910 GCA_049521295.1 Polyangiaceae bacterium
GACCCTTATTTCCGGCGTCGTACATCTCTGCGAAGAGCTCCGCCAGCGGCTTCGGCAATCCGCCCTTCATCAGCGCGTCGACGGCACCGGCGGGCGGAATCTCGACGAGTTGCAACGTCTTGCCCAGTGCGGCACCGAGCATCTGGGCGACCTGTCGGTTCGAGTACGCCGGCCCGATCAGGTCGATGATTTCGCTTTTGCGCGGACTCTCGAGCAGAACTTGGCTGACCACTTTTCCGATGTCCTTGGTGGCCACCATGGGCATCGAGAAGTCGGCGGACGCTGCGAAGCTCGCGAAGATGCCCTGCTGTTTGGCAGGGCCGAGTGCCATGGCCACGTTTTCCTGGAACGCGCAGGCGCGAATGGCGCTCAAGGCAACGCCGGTCGCGCGCAACGCGTTCTCGACGTAATGAAGACCACGGATGGGCCCCGTCCCGCTCGGCTGGTTGGCCCCCAAAGACGAAAGGAGCGCGACATGCCGCACGTCGCTCGCCCGTACGGCGGCAGCGATCGCGTCGGCTGTCTTGGTCTGGGCCACAAAGAAATCCGACGCCTGATCATTCAGAGGCAGCAACGTAAAGAAGGCCGAGGCACCCTTAAGAGCCGTCGCAAGAGCCTTCGGGTCCTCCAGAGATGCGACCGCCACCTCGGCTCCGCGCTTCGACCACGTCGTGCCCTTCTCGGCGTCGCGCACGACCACACGGACGCGCTGATTCCTCCTTAAAAGTTCACTCGCTGCCACCGAGCCGACGTGACCGGTCACTCCTGCCAGAACAAACATGGGGATTCCTTCTTCGGTTCACGGCGTGCGTTGCCGACCGGCGCACGATACGTCAGCCGGACCCGCGTGGCCATGCGCCACCCTCGGTCGGAAACTCCCGCCCGCACCGGGCCGCTTGGCGTCGATCGACCTCGTTGCCGACGATGGCAATCGCGTCGTCGGCGTGGACGCTTGTCGGGCCGACCGCGATCCGGCGCGCGCCGATCGACAGCAACCGTGTCCGCGTCGCTTCGTCGAGGCCGAGGTGGTCACCGACGAAAAACGCCACGTCCGGCTGGCCGAGATCAGGGCAATCGCGAATGTCCGGCGCGTCCTCCTCGAGCACGAACGGCATCGCCCCGGCCAGATCCGGCAGGACGACGTCGAGACCCCCGTTTGCGACGGCGATCCCGGGCTTGACCTCCACGAATCCGGCCGTCGCGCGATCCGACGACCCGAGAGCCTTCTTCGCGAGCGTCGCGAGGCTGCGCTCGTCGGGGCGAATGTACCTCGCGGTAGCCCCGTCGAAGCGCAACACTCTCGGGGCTCGCGGCCCGCCCCCGAGCACGAGATAGACGGCGACGTCGCGTCGAAGGCCGTGAGAATGCAGCAGGGATGCGCGCACGCAACGTAAAAGCACGTCGATGCGTCCGCTCGATCCGGCCAGATCGTCGAGGCTGAAATCGTCGGATGCAGCCGCCTTCCGACCCAGGATGACGAAACGGCGGATGCCGCCGGGCCGTCGCGCCCGGGCCTCTGGCGCGCTAGGCTGCCTACGATGGGCTACGTCATTCGCGTCGTCGAAGTCGATCCGACTGCCTTCGCTTCGGTCCGACAGCGCGTCGGTTGGGGGGCCGTCGCCGCGGCCATCCCGAGCCTGATGGACCGCGTCTACGCTCATCTTCGCGATTCGGCCATCGGCAAGCTCGGACAGAATGTGTGTGTCTACCACGACCCCTCGAGCCGAGACGTCGAACTCGAAGCCGGCGTCCAAGTCGCGCAGCCGTTCGAGGGCCGTCAGGGGGGGGTGTGCTGCTCGCGAACGCCCGCGGGGCGGGCCGTATGGACCGTTCACATGGGTCGCTACGAGGATCTCCACATCGCGCACGACGCCGTCGCTCTCTGGTGCCAGGCGGAGAACATCATCCGCCACGGTGTCCAATGGGAGGTCTTCGGCGATTGGGAGGATACGCCCGCGAGCCGGCGGACCGACGTCTATCGGTTGCTCGGTCCGACGTCCGGAGAGATCTGAAAGCTGCCGCTTACGAACGGACCGTCCCGCCAAATCATCGCGGCCGCGCCGCGACCCGAAAGGGCCGCGGGCGCCGATGGCGCCCGCCTTGGCTCAACACGCGCGCGAGCGACGGCGCGGACCCCGACCGCTCCCCGCTCGCCTGCACGAACGGCGCGGGCCCAACGGGGTGAGACCGCGCCCTCGTCGTCTCACTGGATGTACAGGATATCCTCGTAGAGAGGCAGCCCCCATCGATCTCGGGCCACGAGGCCTTCGAGCGTGTCGGCGACTTCGCGTACCCCCTTCATGGCCGGCAAGACCACATCGGAGAAATGCTTGGCCTCCTCGACGACCGAGTGCCCGGCGGGCTCGGACATGGCCTTGTCGAGAATGTCGATGCGGGCTTCGAGCGTCGAAGCCTGCGAACTGACTCGACCGAGCAGTTTCGAGTCGACCGCCTGCCCGGCGTGCTTGACGGCGATAGCCGTTTCCGCGAGTTCGCGTTGATAGCGAAGGACGCTCGGCAAAATGATCGTCCGCGCGATGCTGAGCGCGACCTTTGCTTCCACGTTGACGCTCTTGCAATAGTGCTCGAAATAGATCTCGTAACGGCTGTGCAGCTCTCGCGGAGAGAGAACCTTGTACTTGTCGAAGAGCTCGATCACTTCGCGCCGCTGAAGGGCGCCCAGGGAATCGACGGTCGTTTTCAGATTGGGCAAACCCCGGCGCGCGGCCTCCGCGTGCCACTCGGCCGAATATCCGTTGCCGTTGAATACGACCCCAAAGTGCTCCTTGACGATCGCCGCGAGAAGTTCGCCGATGGCGGTGTTGAGCGGCCGACCGGCCGCGACAGCGGCCTCGAGCGTCGTCGCCACGTAGTCGAGCGACTCGGCCACGATGGTGTTCAAGACGATCATGGGGCCGGCAATGGACTGGCTCGAGCCGACCGCTCGAAACTCGAATCGATTGCCCGTGAACGCAAAGGGACTGGTCCGGTTGCGATCTCCGGGGTCCTTGGGAAGCTTGGGCAACGTGTCGGCGCCGATTTCGAGAGTGCCCTTCGACTTGGACGACTTCGCTCCGCCGGCGGCGATTTGCGCGAAGACGTCGTCCAACTGCTCTCCGAGAAATACCGAAATGATGGCGGGTGGGGCTTCGTTCGCTCCGAGCCGGTGATCGTTGCTGGCCGAGGCGACCGACGCGCGCAGGAGGTCACCGAACTTGTGAACCGCCCGAACCACGGCGGCGCAGAACACCAGAAATTGCGCGTTTTCGTGGGGCGTATCCCCCGGGTCGAGCAGGTTTCCTTGGGTCGCGTTCCCGATGGAAAAATTGACGTGCTTGCCCGAACCGTTCACGCCGGCAAATGGCTTTTCGTGCAACAGGCACTCGAGCCCGAAGCGTTCCGCGACGCGCTTGAGCACCACCATGACCAGCTGCTGATGGTCGGTGGCCACGTTGCCCGCCTCAAACATCGGAGCCAATTCGAATTGGCCGGGCGCGACTTCGTTGTGCCGGGTCTTGGCGGGGATGCCCAACTTGAAGAGTTCCTGCTCGGTCGCGATCATGAAGGAGATGATGCGCTCGGGGATGGGCCCGAAGTAGTGGTCTTCGAACTCCTGCCCCTTCGGAGGCTTGGCGCCGAAGAGCGTGCGTCCGGCATTGATCAGATCGGGTCGCCGCAAGTAGTCCTTGCGATCGACCAAGAAGTACTCTTGCTCGGCGCCGGCATACGTGACGACCATGGCCGGGCTCGCATGCCCGAACAACTTGAGTACCCGTGTCGCCTGCGTGTTCAAGGCCTGGCTGGAGCGCAGAAGCGGAGTCTTGAGGTCAAGAGCCTCTCCCGTCCACGACACGAACACGGTTGGGACGCAAAGCGTCGCGCCACTGCTGGTCTCGTAGAGGTACGCCGGGCTCGTGACATCCCAGGCGGTGTAGCCTCGGGCCTCGGCCGTGGCGCGAATGCCTCCATTGGGGAAGCTCGACGCGTCGGACTCACCTTGAACGAGCGTCTTGCCCGAGAACTCGGCGATCGCGCCGCCCTCGCCGTCGGGGCTGTAGAAACTGTCGTGCTTTCCCGCCGTGAGTCCGGTCAGCGGGTAAAAAATGTGCGCGTAGTGCGTCGCCCCCTTCGAGAGCGCCCAGTCCTTCATGGCGGCAGCCACGACGTCGGCGATTTTCGGATCGAGCGCCTGCCCCGACTCGATGGTTCGCTTGAGGGAGCGGAAGACCTCCTTGGGCAGGTGGGCTTTCATGGCCGAGAGGCCGAACACGTTCGAACCGAAGGCCGTAGCTTGCTCTCTCGGGTGAGGGCTTCCGTGGCTTGACGTGTAACCGTTCGCGGAAGCTGACGCCTCCGTTCGAAAAATGCTGGCTGTCATGGACGCTGTCCTTTCGTCGCCGGCCCCAAGGGTCGCAGGCGGCGCGCCCAGACTGACGTCCTCATATTTCGCGCAAAACACAGGGATGTTTCGTAAAGGTGCTTTCGAGAGGATCCACGCATGATCGACCGTTACGATTGGATCGTCATCGGCTCGGGCTTCGGCGGAAGCGTGTCTGCGTTGAGGCTTGTGGAGAAGGGCTACCGCGTCCTGGTGATCGAAAAAGGCAAACGTTTTGCGCCCTTCGACTTTCCGAAGTCCAACTGGGACCTTCGGCGCTGGCTGTGGATGCCGAAGATCGGCCTGCGAGGAATATTCCAGATGTCGTTCTTCGAGCACCTGACGATCTTTCATGGGGTCGGGGTCGGCGGCGGCTCTCTCGTGTACGCAGGTACGCTTGCAGACCCGGAAGAGGGCTTTTTCAAATCGCCTTCGTGGTCGTCCCTCGGCGACTGGCGGCAGGAGCTCGGCCGCCACTATGCCGCGGCGCGCCGCATGCTCGGAGCGTCCCCCAACCCGCGCGAGACGCCGGCGGACCGCGTCCTCCAGCAAATCGCCGATGAGATGGGGCGGCGAGGCGACTGCAAGCCGACCGACGTCGGCGTGTACTTCGGCACCCCCGGTCGAACGAGTCACGACCCGTTTTTCGGTGGCGAAGGGCCCGCTCGCACGGGATGCACCTTCTGCGGAGCCTGCATGACGGGCTGCCGGATCGGAGCCAAGAACACCCTCGACCGGAACTACCTGCATCTTGCCGAAAGCCGTGGCGTCGACGTGCGCGCCGCGACGGAGGTCGTCGCCATTCGGCCTCGACCGGATGGAGGCTTCGTCGTGCAAGCGAAAGACACGTTGGGTGCGGCCCGGACCATCCATGAAATTTCCGCCGACAAGGTCATCTGCGCCGGTGGCGTCATGGGCACGATTCCGCTGCTCTTGCGCATGCGCGAAATGCCCGACGCGCTTCCGAAGTTGTCCCCGCGCCTGGGTGACTTCGTGCGAACGAACAGCGAAGCCTTGATCGCCGTGTTGGCGCCCGGTCGCGACGACCTGTCGGAGGGCGTAGCGATCACCTCGATCCTGCGGACCGACGATCACAGCCACATCGAGCCCGTCCGCTACGGCTCAGGATCGGGCTTCTTTCGGCTCCTGGCCATGCCGCACGCCCCAGGATCCACGATCCTTTCGCGCATCGCCGGCGCCGTGCGGAGCATGGCCCGTGATCCTCGGGCCTGGTTGCGCGCCCTCATGGTCAAGGACTTCGCCAGGAGCACCCAAATTCTACTTTACATGAGAGCGCTCGAAGGCGACTTGTCGCTTCGCTTGGGGAGGAGCGCGTTCACCGGCTTCCGGCGCGGACTCGTGACCCGCCTCGGGGATCCGTCGCGTGCGCCTCGCGCGTCGATGCCGGAGGCGACAGCTTTGGGTCGGCGCTTTGCCGAGAAGATCGGCGGACTCCCGATGAGTCTCTTGACCGAAACGCTGCTTGGCACGCCTTCCACGGCACACATCCTTGGAGGAGCATGCATGGGAGCAAGCGCCGAAGACGGCGTCATCGACGTGCAGCACCGCGTCTTCGGATACGACGGCCTCTACGTAGTGGACGGATCGGCCGTATCGGCCAATCCCGGCGTGAATCCTTCGCTGACGATTGCCGCCATGGCGGAGCGCGCCATGAGTCGCGTGCCCGTCAAGACCCCGTAGGGGCCGCGGTACCGTCGCGCAGGATGCCGTCCAGAGCGCGCCACATGGCGCGGCATGTCCTCTCGCAGGCGTCTCGCGCGCGAGCCGAGTCGTCCGGCGAAAGCCGGTCGGCGCGGACTGCTAGCCGGTCGCGTTCGCCGTAGTCGCTCGCGTGGATTCGAAAGTAGGCGGCCTGATGGTCGGTAAACCCGTAGTGCTCCATCAGCCCTTCGAGCTTACTTTGAGCCGTAGCGGGCTGCTGCGCCTCGAACGCGTAAAGCGCACCCAGCGCTTGGCTCGGGTCGACGAACGCATCGATCGCGCAACGAGCCAGCGAGGCGGCCTCCTCGCACCGCGGTTCGCCGGCGGACCCGAGAGCGTCGCGGAAGCGTCCCCAAAGGACAGCGTGTTGCCGCTCTTCGGCCGCGTGATGGATGTCGCCCAGGGCGCTCCATCCGAGCTCGATCGAATCGATGAACGGGGCGTATTCGGCTGCGTATACGGCTATTGTCGACCGACTCAGCTCGCCGGCTCGCCATGCCCTGTAGAAGGGGTGACGGTTGAGGTCATGCAGGGCGACGATTTCGTCGAGTTGTTGCGGGTTCACGGGGCCGACCCTAGGCGGACCTCGTCGCAGGGTCAACTCGGCCGCCGGGTCCTTAGCGGGGCCGGAAGCGGGCTTCGATGCGAGGTGGTGACTATGCTCTTTCGGTCATGCACGTGACGATGGTGAAAAAGCGCCTTGCGAATGGCCAGACATGCCGCAAATGCGTCCAGGCCGAGGATCTCCTGAGAAGCAGAGGCCTCTGGGACCGAATCGACGAAGTCCAGTGGGCCGAGGAGGGCGACCCGGCGTCACCCGGGGCCCGGCTCGCCGCGCAGCTCGGCGTCGACGCCGCCCCGTTCTTCGTTGTCCGCGACGGCCCCTCGGGGATGGCGGTCGTCGATAGCGTTCTCAAACTCGTCCGTGAGCACCTGAGCGCGAGCCCCGGGCACGTCGATCCTTCAGCGAGCCTCTCGGAAGAAGACATCGAGCGGTTGTCCGTCGAGCTCGCCGACCGCCCTCCGGCCGATGTCCTGCGGTGGGGCATCGAGCGGTGGGGCCGTTCGCTCGGCATTGCGTTCAGCGGTTCCGAAGACGTCGTGCTCGTGCACATGGCAAGCGTGATTGGGTTGCCCTTTTCCGTCTTTTGCCTCGACACGGGGCGGTTGCACCCCGAAACGTATCGATTCGTCGAGGCCGTCCGAAAACACTACAAGATCGAGATCACCATCATGACCGCCGAAGCCCCCGAGCTTCAGACGTTCGTGAAGCGCAAGGGGCTCTTCAGCTTCTACGAGGATGGCCACGAGGAATGCTGCGGCATCCGCAAGGTCGAACCCCTCAGGCGGATGCTCGGTACCCTCGACGCGTGGGCCACGGGCCAACGTCGGGACCAAAGTCCGGCGACACGGGCCTCCATCCCGGTCATACAGCGCGATCGCAGCGCGACGGGTCGTTCGGGCACGCTCGTTAAGCTCAATCCCCTCGCACGCTGGACGTCGGCCCAGACCTGGCACTACATCCGGGAAAACGGAGTCCCGCACAATGCGCTCCACGAGCGCGGATTCGTGTCGATTGGCTGCGAACCATGCACTCGCCCCACCCTGCCCGGCGAGCACGAGCGCGCCGGCCGATGGTGGTGGGAAGACACGACCCGACGCGAGTGCGGACTGCACGCAAGCACGGATTTACATCCGAACGAACGAGAGCCGGACGCACGGGGACGACCTACCTCGCGGTGAAGTGAGGCTCCCGGCCGCATTAAGATCGGAAAGGCGAGTCACGCGTTCGACCGCGAGCCAAGGCGGCGCATGTGCGACGGCGTCACGAAAGGCGGGCACGTTCGCGCGCTTCGTAGCGTCGTGGGGTTCGATTTGTCTCCCCGCCGTCGCTCCCTCTGGCGATACTTTGGCCCACCATGCCCGCGAGGCGGGTGACGGCCAATCGCGACCGACAAGGAGATCCTTTATGACATTCTGGAAACCACTGGCTCTTATCTCGACCACCGCGCTGATACTCGTCGTCGGCCATCAGGCCGCATCCGCGAACTACTCTCATGCGGACCCGAAGTCGGTGGAAGGCGACTTCCGACGGATGCGGGCTGCTCTCGAAAGCCTGCGCAACGCACGGGGTCATCTCGAAAACGCCGAACACAACCACGGCGGCTGGAGAGAACGGGCCATCGAGTCCACCGACCGAGCCATTCACGAGACCGAAGCGGCCATCAACTGGGCCCCGTGATCCCGGCCCCATTCGAACGGAAAGTCGGCGGGAGGCGCGTTTCGGCGCGCCTCTCGCGGCGCGCGGTTCAGCTCGCCCTCGACGAAGGGTCCCGTTCTCGCGTAAAAGCCCAGTGCGCCATGGATCTCGTTCTCAGCGACCCGACCTACCGGCAGCCCGACAGGCCTGGCAGCTTGGATCGCCTTGCGGAGCGCTTCATCCACGATCGGCGCGACACGCCGTTCCTGAAGCTCATGGCGTTGCTCACGGCCACCGTGGTTCCGACCGGAGTCGTCCTCTTCGTCCCGGGGGCCTTTCGCCTTTGGCTCGCGGCGGTGCATCTCGCGTTGGTCGTGTATTTCCTGGGTCCCTTCGTGTTGATGCTTCACAACACGAGCCACCGCCGCCTTTTCAAGCGCCCGTGGGCTTGGCTGAACCTCTATGTGCCATCGGTTCTTGGCCCGTTTTTCGGAGAGTCGCCGGAGACGTATTTCGCGCACCACGTAGGCATGCACCACCCCGAGAACAACCTCGAGGACGACATTAGCTCCACGATGTCCTATCAGCGCGACAGCCCCGTCGACTTCGCGCGGTACTTCCTGCGCTTCTTCTTCGGCGGAACACTCGAATTGACGCGCTACTTCGCGCGAAAGAAGCGGCGCGCACTGATGGTGCGCACCCTCTGCGGCGAGCTGGGGTTCGCGGTGGCCGTCTCCGTACTGTTGTACTTCAACTGGCGTGCAACCCTTGTGGTGTTCGTCCTGCCTCTCATCATCGTGCGCTTCGCCATGATGGCGGGCAACTGGGCGCAGCACGCGTTCATCGACGCGGATGCTCCGGAAAACTGCTATCGGAACAGCATTACGTGCGTTAATTCCACGTACAACAGGCGTTGCTTCAACGACGGATACCATATCGGCCATCACCTCAAGCAGACGCGCCATTGGACCGAGATGCCGGAAGAGTTCAGCCAAAACGTGGCGACGTACGCCGCCGAAGAGGCACTGGTCTTCACTGGAATCGACTTTTTCGGCGTGTGGATGCTGCTCATGCTCGGCAGCTACGACCGGCTTGCCCGCCGGGTCGTTCCGCTCGGAGACGCCGCCCGGTCCGAGCAGGAGCTCGTGACTCTCATGCGCAGCCGCACCCGCTACATCTCTTGAGCCGCGGCCAACCCCGCCGCCACCTTGGCCAGATGAGCGCGCACCTGCCGCATGTCGAGCGGCTTCTCGAGGACCGGGGCGCGTCGCATCTCGACGAACGTTCTCGTCCGCGCATCCGTCTCCCCTCCGGTGATGACGACGACGCGCGACGTGAGCTTGGGAAGGGTGCGCTCGATGACCTCGAACAGGTCGGCTCCCGTCATGGTGGGCATGTTCAAGTCGCAAAAGATGACGTCGTACGCCTCGCCGAGCCCCAACCTCTTGAGCGCCTCGCCGGCGCTATCGACCACGACCACCTCGTGCTCTCGCGACAGGGCGCGCTGAAATGCCGTCGCCACCGTGCGGTCGTCGTCCACGAACAGGATCCGGCACCGGCGCGCCACCGGCGCCGGGGTCGGCGTCTCGGCAGTAGAAGCCCCGGGCGCCGCCGGCAGGACGACGCTCATGGTCGTTCCTCTTCCCAAATCGCTTTGCACGTGGATGTCGCCGCCGAGCGACCGAACGATGCGCCGCGAAATCGACAGCCCGAGCCCAGTCCCTTTCCCCATCGGCTTCGTCGTGAAAAATGGTGTGAACAAGCGCTCGAGATGCTCGGGGGCAATGCCGCAGCCCGTGTCGCGCACGTCGATGACGACGCTCGGGCCCTCCCGTCGGATTCGCACCGAAATCTCGTTCGCCTCCGGTCGACCCTCGCCGATCGCGTGGGCCGCGTTGACGATGAGGTTGAGAAGCACTTGGCCGACCCGCGAACGGCTCGACACAATTGGGGGAACCTCGCCGTAATCGCGTGTCACGCGGGCTCGTTGGCGCAGTTCGGGAGCGGCCATGCGCAGTGCGGAATCCGCCGCTTCGCAGACGTCCACGAGCTCGGGCTCGTCGTCGTCGGCGCGCGCGTAGGTCTTCAAGTCGCGCGTGATGTCGCGGATGCGTCGAGCGCCGTCGTCGGCCTCCCCGAGAACGAGCACGACTTCCGACAAGGCGTTCAAGAGCGACGCGATAGCGGGATCGTTTGCCCGCCGCGGCTCGAGCGTCTGCCGCACGCGGGCCACCTCTTCGCCCGCGTAGCCGAGGTTGGCCATGATGTATGCGAGCGGATTGTTGATCTCGTGGCCCACGCCGGCGGCCAGCGTCCCGATCGCCAGCATGCGGTCGACGTGCATCGTCCGCGCCACGAGCTCCCGCCGGGCGGAGACGTCCCGGACGACCGCGAGGATCGCCGCCTCGCCCTCGAAGAGCACCGGCATGGCCGTCGTCTCGACGTCGACCGATCGCCCGTCCAGCCGAACCATCGACAACTCGACGAGCGGTGTTCGCTCCTTCAGCGCGTCGCCGTCGTCCAACCGCATTCGAACGAGCTCTCGATTGGACGGCGCAAATAGGTCGAGCACCGAGCGTCCTACGAGATCGTCGACACTGGCCGATCCCAAAAGCATCACTGCCGCACCGTTGGCATGAACGATATGGCCGTCGCGGTGGACGAGCACCCCGTCCGGAATCAGCTCGAACGCCCCCCGGAAGCTCGCCTCGGTGGCACGCAATGTACTTTCGGTGATCGCTTGCTTGATCCGGACCTCCGAATCCCGCAGCTCGCGCTCGATGGCGGGGACCAGACGGCCGAGTCGGTCCTTCGAGATGAAGTCCTGCGCGCCGTGCCGCATGGCCGTCACAGCATGCTCTTCGCTCACCGTCCCGGAGACGACGATGCAGGGCGTGCTGATCTGCCGCTCGCGAACGATGGCGAGAACCGCCGGCGCATCGAACCCGGACAAGCGATAATCGCAAAGAATGATGTCCCACGCCACGTCGAGCGCGCGCTCGAGATCCTGGCGGGTGGCGACCCTTCGAGATTGAGGGTCGAATCCTGCGCCGCGGAGCTCGCGGAGAAGAAGCTCCGCGTCATCTGGGCTATCTTCGATAAGAAGCAAACGCAACGGTCGGGTCATCAAGTGCCCCCAGACTCCCACATTATCCCAAAGACGACCGCATGCGCGTATCCACACCAAGCGGCCGCGAAATTTGCTCCGCAGCCATCTAGCGCGGTCAGACTGTATCGGAGCCTTATGGGATTTTCACGGAGGATGTCGGCGCGGATCGCGGGTGCAGGGGTCATGTGCGGCATGGCGCTCGTCGTCGACGGATGCGGTACTACCGATTGCATCGAGACCTCGACGTGCGCCGAACCCGAAGATGCGAGTGCGATGGCCAATGCCGATGGAGACGCGACCCAAGGGATCGACGCGTCCGAAGCGAGCCCGCCGCTCGATGTGACCGTCGCCGACGCCGACGCTGCCGAGCTGGACGACACCGGTGCCGGCAGCGATGCGACCGCATTCGTGGATGCGGCGGATGGGTCGCTCGATGCCGGCGGCGGATCGACCCTTCAGGACGGCTCGGACGGCTCGACCGGGCCTGCGCCGGACTCGGGCTGCGTGCCGACCCCCGAGAACTGCACCGACGGCATCGACAACGCATGCGATGGCCATATCGACTGCGCCGATCAGCCGGCTTGCGCCGCCTACGCATGTGCCCCGCCGGTGCCCAACACGTGGATCGGTCCAGTCCTGCTGTGGACCGGCGGCTATCCGGCCGCTTCGGTGCCGAGCTGCCCGGCGGGATACGCGACCGCCGTCGACGCATTCGGAGGGCTGAGCGCTGCGCCGGACACGTGCACCTGCCAGTGCACGCCGACCGGCCAGAAATGTTCGGGCACCGCGACGGTCTATACGGATCAAGCCTGCGCCAACTTGTGCGCGACGGTCACCCTGTCGTCGAACGCATGCACGGCCTTTACGTGCACCAACGGCGGTATCGACGGGACTTGGAAGGTGACAGCACCGGTCGCTTCCGCCGGGACGTGCGCCTCGACAGTGACGCCGAGCGGCGCGCCTCCGACCTGGCAAACCACGGCTCGGATCTGCGCGTACGCGGGGCGCGTCGACGTCCCGGGCGGCTGCACGAACCCCACCAATCAGTGCCTTCCGAAGCCGACCGCGCCGTTTGGCAGCGAGCTGTGCGTCTATCAACCGGGCGCGCTGACGACATGCCCGGCCCCCTACAATGCGAGCGCCCAGCCCGTCGTCGTCTACAAGAGCTTCGCCGACGGACGCGGGTGCGGGGCATGCACATGCAGTCCGACGCCTACCGCGAGCAGCTGTTCGGGAGGCGTCAGCCTCTACAATGGGTCGTTGTGCGCAGGCGCCGCTCTGGCCAGCTCAGCGACGTGCGAAGGGTATAGCAACTCTCCAGGCTCCGCCGAGGCGAACTTCACCTTGACGGCCGGCACGTGTTCCATCACGAAACAGCCCCAGCCGACCGGGAATGTAACGGCGGCGAACGCCTACTCAGTGTGCTGCATGTGATGGTTCGCTGCGTATGCGCGACAGGGTCGGGATTCGCGGTATCGCGGTCGCGGTCGGCCAGGGTCGCGGGTCGCGGTCGTCGCGGTCGCGGTCGGCCAGGACCGCGCGCGGGTCGCGGGTTGGGGTCGCGGATCGCGGTCGCGGTCGGCCAGGGTCGCGGGTCGGGATCGCGGTTATCGCGGGCGCGGGTCGCGGTCGGCCAGGGCCGGTCGGCGTCGGAACTGGCGACCTAGCCGAGCGGGCCGCGACGCCCGCGGAGACACGATGCTATCGTGTCGACTCGGTGACGATGAACATTCGCCCTCGATGGTTGGTGATAGCCCTGACGGCTCCAGTCCTCTTCTTTCCACGTCTCGCCGACGCCCAAGATCCAAGTGCTGCCGACCGCTACGAAGAGACGGATCCGACCGCGCTCGTCGACTTCCATGCCGCCCTCGATCCGAACGGGAGCTGGGTCGACGATACGACGTACGGCACCGTGTGGGTGCCCAATCCCGAGACGGTCGGAACCGACTTCGTTCCTTACGGCTCCTCGGGCCATTGGGCCTATGGCGACGACTACACGTGGGTCAGCGATTACGATTGGGGATGGGCGCCGTTCCATTACGGGCGTTGGGTCAATGCTGTCGGTCTGGGCTGGTCATGGATTCCGGGACGCGAATACGCGCCCGCGTGGGTTTCCTGGCGAGTTGGAGAGCCCGGCGTAGGGTTCGTCGGGTGGGCGCCGGCGCCCCCGGCTTTCGCTTGGCGCGGCGGAGTGGCCGTAGAGATCGGCTTTGGGGTGTCTCCGCGCTTCGTCTACTGCGGATCGGGCGAGCTGTTTCATCCCCATGTGTTCGAGCGTTTCGTGCGGGGGCCGCAACGGGACGCAATCGCAGTCCATATGCACCCGTTCGAAGAGCGACGCGGCGAGGGTGGCCGCTTCTTCGGACCGCCTCCGGCGCGCATCGGCATCGAACCCGGACACGTCGTTCGCGTCACAGGCAACGAGCCAGGGCTCGCTCACGCGCGCGACTTCGGACGTCCTTCGGTCGCTGTGCGCTATGGGGCGCGCCCTCCGGAGCATGCGGAAATGAGAGCCGGAGAGCGAGGCGCGCCGACGGACCGAGCGCACGGTGAGCATGGTGAGGTGGAACGACCCCATGGTGAGTCACCCCCCAATCGCGGGCAAGAAAATCGCCCGGGCGAAGCCCGACACGCGCCCGCCCCAGCTCCAGCGCGCACCCCGGCTCCAGCGCGCGCCCCGGCTCACGCCTCGGCGCCGTCGAAGCACGGCCGGTGACGGTCGCTGATACCGAGTCGGCGCGAGCGGAGCCGAGCGAGCGAAGCGAGTCGAGGCGGAGCGAAGCGCTCGCGCGGACCCATCACCCCACTCCTGCTGGGGTGCTCGAGGGGAGCGGCATCCGCTCCCCTCGACGTGTCGTGGACACCGGGGCGGCGGGAGCGGAGCCGAGCGAGCGAAGCGAGTCGAGGCGGAGCGAAGCGCTCAGGGTGATCCGGGTGACTTATTAAAGAGCCCTCTTACGGAAGTTCCGAACGCTGAGCGAGACCATCGCGATACTGATCACCACGAGCGCGACGACGTTCGGCCACAGCTGCGTGGGACCCGCACCGCGCAGCACGACGCCGCGCACGATCTCAATCATGTGGGTGGCCGGCAGGAGTCGGCCAATCCATCTCAAAACGAACGGCAGTCCGGGCGTCGGGAAGATGTACCCGGATAAAAAGATCGACGGGAGAAGAAACATTTGGGCCATTTGCTGGGCCTGGGCCTGCGTCTGGGCCCGCGTGCTGATGGCGAGCCCGATCGACAACAGCGCAAACAAATAAATGAGCGCCATGACGAAGAGAAATGTCAGATCGCCGCGAATCGGTACGGCGAAACCGAAGCGCATCGCGACCAGAATCAGCGCCATTTCGACGAGGCCCACGAACAGGTAGGGGGCGAGTTTTCCGAGCATCAGACCGAGCGGGTCGATCGGGGTCACCAGCAGCTGCTCGAGCGTTCCTTTTTCGCGCTCCCGCACGATCGAGATGGCCGTCAGTACGATCGCGACAATCTGAAGCAGGATCGCGATGAGCCCGGGGATGATGAAGTTGGCCGTTCGCCCGTCGGGGTTGAATAAGACGATGGGCTGGACGCTGAGCGCGTTCTGGGTCGGTGTCACACCCACTTGGATCTTGTCGGTGACCGCACGCAGGTTCTCGTCCGAGGCCACCCCGTTGACCGACGCGAGTGCCTGGGCGCTGACGTTCGCGTCGCCGCCGTCGATGAGCACGAGCAGCTTGGCCTCTTCGCCCCGTGCACGCTTGTCGTGGAAGTCGGGCGGAATGATGATCCCGACCCGCGCGCGGCCCGACACGATGTCTTCGCGCGCGGCGTGCGGATCGAGGGTGATGCGCCGGATCTCGAACGTGTGCGTCGCCCGCAGCTTGTCCATCAGCTCGCGCGAGTAATGAGACTCGTCTTGATCGACGACAACAGTCGGAAGATTCGAGACGGTCTGGTCGATGAAGCCGAAGAGAATCAACTGAAAGACCGGAATCGCCAGCGCAATGACGAGCGTCGCCCGGTCACGCCGCATATGCACGAACTCCTTCATGAAGATTGCGACGAACGAGTTGATGAAACCGGCTCGCATGACTCAGCCCACCGATGCCGATCCGGGGTTTGCGGCCGGCGGCGCCGCAGCCTTCGCATCCGTCTCCGACGCCGCTCGTTCGGTCAAGGCCACGAAGACGTCCTCGAGCGACGGTTCGACCTCGCGAACGGTCGCGAGATCGAAGCCGGCGTGACGAACGCGATCGATGATCTGCTCGTCGGTCACGTGCGCCGCGACGACGGCGTGGACGGATTGCCCGAAGAGAGTTGCGCTCGCGACATAGCTCTGCGTTTGCATCCAAAGCAGCGCACGCGCCGGGTCCGCGTGCGTCTCGATTTCGATCCGACGCATCCCAGGCTCGTTCACCGACGCCAGTCGCTTGAGCTGCGCGGGAGTGCCGGTGGCGATCATTCGGGATAGGTACAAGTATCCGACTTCGCTGCAGCGCTCCGCCTCGTCCATGTAATGGGTCGTGACCAGAAGCGAGATCCCTTGGGCGGCCAGCTTGAAGAGCAAATCCCACAGCTCGCGACGCGCCACCGGATCGATCCCTGCCGTCGGCTCGTCGAGAAATACCACCCGGGGCTCGTGCAAAAGCGCCGCTCCCAGCGCCAGGCGCTGCTTCCATCCACCCGAGAGCAACCCAGCGCGACGCGACACGTAGGGCCCAATGTGCGTAAGCTCGATCGCGGCCTCGCGGCGCGCACGCAACCTCGCCCCGGTGAGTCCGTAGACGCGCGCGTAGAAGTCGAGGTTCTCGCGCACGGTCAGGTCGTCGTACAAAGCGAACTTCTGGCTCATGTAGCCGATCGACCGCCGAATGGCTTCGCCCTGGGTCGCCACGTCGAGACCCAGCACACTTGCCGAACCCGAGCTCGGAGCAAGAAGCCCGCAGAGAATGCGAATGAGCGTCGATTTCCCCGATCCGTTGGGACCGAGCAGTCCGTAGATCGTCCCGGTGCGAACCGATAGATCGACTTGTTCCAAGGCAGTGAAGTCCCCAAAGCGACGCGTCAACGCGCGGGTGAGGATCGCGGCACCGGCGTGAACGTCGTTTGCGATCATCGTCGTCGAGGTCACTTCGGAACGTGAATGAACGCGGCCATGCCTGCACGCAGGTCACCCGGGCCCTCGGGCACTCCGACCCGGACGGCAAACACCTGATCCGCGCGTTCGTCCGCAGTCTGCAAGTTCCGAGGCGAGTACTCGCCGACCGAATTGATGTGCTCGACCACACCGGCAAATTTCCGATCGGGAAACGAATCCACGTTGATCGGCACCTCCTGCCCGGGGCGGATATGGCCGATCTGAGTCTCGGGGACGTAAATCCGCACGTAAAGCTGATCGTCCTCGATCAGCGAAGCGGCCGTCGCGTTGGGCGCGACGATGTCGCCGGGACGCAGATCGAGCGATTCGACGCGTGCGGGGCGAGGCGATCGGATGACCAACTCGCTCAACATCACTTCCATTTGATCGAGTTTGCCCTGTGCGGCTTCGACCGAAGCCTGCGCCGCGGCGATGTCCTCGACGCGCGAGCCAGCTTCGACCAATCGAGCATTGGCACGAGCTTCGGCGGCACGAGCAGCCGCTTGAGCAATGTCTTCCCGGCGCGATCCGTTCTCGAGCTCCTCGAGCTCCTGCGTCGCGGCGTCGCGCTGCGCGCGGGCCCCTTTGAGGGTCGTGTGCGCGTCGTCGAGCTGGGACTGCGAAATCGCCTGCGTAGCCAACAGCCTCTCTGCACGATCCGCGTCGAGTTTGGCCTTGTCGACCGCCACCTGGGCCGCGACCAGTCGCGCCTTCGCGGCGGCGATCTGCTCGGCCCGCGCCCCGACACGAGCCTCCTCGAACGCCGCGCCGGCCGTCTGCGCGCGTGCCTTGGCCTGCTCGATCTCTTCCGGCCTCGCTCCACGCTTCAACTTGTCGAGCGTCGCCTTGGCCTCGTCGAGCTGGCCCTGTGCGATCAACCGCTGAGCGGGGACATCGCCCGGTTCGAACTCGACGAGAGCCTGTCCCGCCGTCACTCGGTCGCCCTCCTTGGCGCGGACGGCCAAAACACGTCCGCCTACCCGGGAGCCGACGGAAATCGTCCGCGCCTCCACCGTGCCGCTCCACTCGTAAGGCCTGGACCGCTCCCAGGCCTGCCAACCCAAAAGGGCGCCGCCCAACACCACGACGACAATGAACGGCGGCAACGCTCTGGCGAAGGCCGAACGACGAGGTGTCTCGGCGTCCGATCCGGCGGAGAGCGGCCTCGTTTGCGCGGTCATTTCAGGCTCCGAACGTGGGGTCTGTTCGATGCGGCTCGGCACAGACCGTTGCTGCGGATGCGCATGGGTCGGCTGGCCGGGCGATTTTGTCCCGACGAAGACTCTAGCATTCGGTCATGATCGTCGCCGTGAGGCCGCTCGTTGCCGTTCGCCGCGCCGCTCCGTTCGATCCGGACTTCCTCGAAGGCAGCGGGCTGTTTTGGCCCCTGCGCCGCGCCGGCGATGCTCTCGGAAGAAGCGAAGACTTTCCGACCGTCCAGGCTCTCAATCGGGTGTTCCAGCGGGACGCCCCCGTGCGATTCGTGCCTGCCGCACCTCGCCGGCGACGCGGGCACGCCGTCGACCTGCGCCAGCTCTACGACGCGCGAGTGACGCTCGACGGCGAAGTCCCGACGAGACGGAATTGCTGGCACGACTTCATGAACGCGCTCGTCTGGGGAACCTTCCCACGCGCAAAGCGCGCGCTCCATGCGCGCCAGCATCGGGCGATCGCCCGCCGCGTGGCGCCCGGCGATCGGACGCTGCCTACCCATCGATCCCGGGAGCTCGATGCGCTCGCGTTGCTCGACGAGGGTGGGGTCGCCGTGCTGGCGCGCCATCCCGAGCAGATGCGATTGCAGCTGCGGATGCCGGGCAAGGGAGCGCTCCGGTCGCACATCGCGTCGGGCAACGCCCACGCCGTGGTCTTCGGTCACGCCATCTACGAGAGCCTCGCGCTCGGCGTCACGCCCGCCGTCGTCGGCGCGGTCGTGCTCGAGCACGATCCGGCGGAGGCGGACGTGGTCCGAGCCGCCGACGGTCGCCTCATGCAAGCCATCGAGGACGTCGCCACGCTGCGGTCTCCGACGGAGCTCGTTCGCGTCGACCTCGGCGAGGCGGAGTTTGCGTCTCGGGGCACCGGACCGGAGCGCCCTTGGGGGACCTAAACCGTCGGTTCGACCCTCGGAAGCCGCCGGGTCGAAGAGGGCATGCGCCCGAGGGCGCGGGTCGAGCGTTAGGGGCTTTCGGGCGCCTGACCGAACTCGCGAACGCCGTATCCGATCGCGGCCAGGGCACCGCACAGCCCGGTCGCGTAGAGGCACATGGTTCGCGGACCCTGTCCCAGGATCACGAAGACGGCGGTCGCAAACTGCAGTCCCGTCGCGACCTTGCCGAGGACGTTGGCGGACCGCGCGGAGTCGGTGGCCCGCGTCCGAAAGACCAACGACAGGCCCAGGATCAGTCCTTCGCCGAATTCACGCGTGCTCAACACGAAGGCCTCCAATAGCGACAGCGATCGGTTGTGCACCAATGTCACGAGCACCGACAGAGCAAATAGCTTGTCCATCGCACCATCGAGGGCCGCACCGGTGATCGTCTGCTGGTGAAAGCGACGCGCGTACCAGCCGTCCAGGACGTCGCTGAGCGCCGCCGCGACGAGCAGTCCGATCGCGTGAGCAGGGGTCCGAAACACGAAGGGAAATGCTGCAGCAAGAGGGGCTCGACACAAACTCAGAAGACCCGGAACCCGCAGAAGGTCTCGCGCTCGGTAGCCCGCGACCCCTCGATAAGCATCCGATCCCCGCGCGTTCACACCGCGATCATCGCACGAGTACGAAATCGGCGTAGTCCGCCGCGCTGTCCGTCTGGGTATCGTCTCCGTCGGTCATGATCCCGACCCCGACGAAGTCGGGCACGTCGCCACGCGGATCCCCGTCGTCGAAGTGACGACGAAATTCGGCTTTGAGATCGACGTCCTCCTGGCGCCACACCCCGGTGGGGCCGCCCGACTCGAGTGCCACGGTTTCTTGAGCCAGAAATGGATTGCGCTTCCGATCGCACACCGCACCCCGCACGCCGACCGAGCTCCAGACAAATTTGAGCGTGTACCAGCGAATCAGAGCCTTCCACGTCGCATAGACGACCGCCGCCGAGTCCCGTTTGCCGTGGACGCACTCGTCGCCGCCCCGGGGCAGCGCGAGCGCGCGCCACTGCCAGCGCAACCGCGCAGCCGTCTTGCGATCCGCGTCCGCAACCTGGAAGCCCAAGACCGTCGTGGACTCGGGCGGACGGTATTGTGCGCGCACGAACGGCATCGCGGGGTCATTGACGGCTTGGTAATAATTGACCGGCCCCGACCGGCGCGCGATCACCTGCCACCGGATGACGTCGAGGCGAACCTCGGACCGGTTGCCGTCGCCGCGAGCCGTCCTCGCGCTCGAAGCGGCCGCCAAGAGCAGCACCAACCCGCACGCGCAGCGGACCGAGCCGTTCATCGCGTCGCGCCGTCGCGATGGACTCGGCTCTCGCTGTCGTCCGGTCAAGTCACGACCCCGACCATGACGGGCAAGTGCCGCAGCGTCGTAGATCGTGCGCGCACTCTATCGCAGATTCCCGACCGCACTCAGCCGATCGCCGCAGCCGGATGATCCCCGAGGGCGCCATGCCGAGTCCATTTTCACCGCGCGACGTACCGGACGCAAGGCCTCGACGCAAAGGGATCGGTGAAGCTCTGCCACCGCGAAGCCCGGCGTCCGATCTAGGTCGCCGTGAGAATCTCTTTGATCGGTCCGGTACAGAAGTTGACCATCGCTTTGCTACCGCCGGGCGGGACGCCGGACGTCGATCCGAACGTCGACAGGCTGACACCCATGACCTGAGCGAGAGTGATGAGCAGGTCGTTGTGGTAGCGATTGCTCGTCGGGGGGTTGTTGGCCACTCCGTTCGCCAGATTGAGCGGGAATTGCACGAGCTGGCCGGTCTTGAGTTTGCCTCCGCCCCCACCGATGAGAACGAACGGAGTATCGTCGTGGTTGTGCGCCGAGCCCATGTCGAGCTCGCTGCCCCAGCAGATGACCGACTGACCCAGCAAGTTCTTGCCACTCGCCGTGGTCAGGCTGGCGAGCTTCTGCGCGAGGTACGTTACTTGATTCGCATACCACAAATCAATGGCAGGCAACTGAGTCATATATTCCGGGTAAGTCGTGGGATATTGCGAAAACGCGGGCTGATACTGGGTCGTGTCGTAGAGGTTGCCGCTACAGCCGTACGGAACGAGGCTGTAGAGCGACGAGGGGCCGCCGTGGGAATAGTTGTGGTGGATATCGGTCTGGTTCGAGCCGATCCAACTGTGGGTCACTTGGCTCGTGGCTGTCGAAAACTGCAAACTCGCGACGCGCGTCAGATCGCATGCCAGCGCGAACGCGAGAATGTCCATTTGAAGCGTCGCACTCAACGGGAAATCGATGGACGGCGACGTATATCCGGCCGGAATCGCTTCCGGCGCCTGACACCCCTGGCTCGCCGTAGCCGCCGCTGCCAGCTGCGTGTCGAGATCGTTCCACATCGCCTGGTAATTCTGGAGCTGGACGCGGTCCTCGGTGCACATCCGGTTCTGCAGCGCATTGAGCTCGCTGTTGGTCTGCGCGAAGATTTGCTTGCGGATGAAGGTCGTCTTGTTCGGACCCGACGACGAAGAGGTGCTCGGCATGCTCGGGAACAGCGTGCTGCGAGCGACCACGGGACTGTCGATCGGGTCGAGGAACCCGACCGTCCCACCGGCGTTGCCATAGATCATGCGCGTCTTCACTTCACGGTCGGAGAAGTCGGCGCTGCTCCGCACCATCAACTGGACGGAAGGATACGTGGTCGCCGCGGCGAGCTGCGTGGCGATCTGCTGATCGATGCTGACGCTCGTCGCACCCGTCGACGGGCCGCTGTTGTAACAGCCGGTCCAAAGGGCCGCCATTCCGGCCTCATGAGAGCCGTTCGCCGTCCCGACATTGAGGCCGTCGAGAACGATGGTTTGATTCGTCAGATCGGTCGTTCCCGACGCCAGCGGAGCCAGGGTCGCCCGGAACGTGGTGAGCGGACTGGCGATGGCGGCCGTCGTCGTTCCAGCGTTAGAAGGCAGAGGGCCCGCGGGCCCGTTCGCGCCCCACGCGTACCGGACGACGCCGCAGGGGGTAAAGATGAGAATGAGGTATTGCGGATCGCTCGTGGGCGACGCGTAGCTCGGAAGCGACCGCAGGAACGGGTAGGTCAGTGCGCTCGCTCCGACCGCCTTCAAAAAGCGCCGGCGGTTCAATTGAAGTCGGGTCATCATTGGCACTCACTCCCGGCCGTCTCGGCATTCCGGTAACGGAATGAGTCGCTCTGTGCAATGGCGACCAGGGCCTGTTGCAGGCTGAACGGCCCTGGAGAAGACGACGCCGAGAAACTTTGAAACGCTTGCTGCAGCGAACAGGCGTCGGCGAGACTTTCGAGTCGGCCGAGCGCGTAACGGAACTGCTGGAGCGTGTAGCATTCTTGAACCTCTGGGGCCGAGGCGAGCTGCGTGGCCAAGGCCACCGGCCCGTAGAACGAAGGTATGCTCAGTTGGCCAGCGCCACCCTGCGCGACGCTGCCCCCCGCGTCGATCGGCGGATAGCTGCCGGCATCCGGTTGCCCGTTCGAGTCGTTGGCTTGATACGCACCGGTGGCGTCGAAGTTGGCAAACCCGAACCCGATCGGGTCCATCATCGTATGGCACCCACTGCATGCGGAATTGTTCAAGTGCTGAACATATTGCTCGTTCGTCGTCTGCCCCGGTGGAATGGTGGCGGGGGGCGGCGAAATGGGCACCCCATCGATCGCCGCGGGAGGGTCCGGCACAACGTCACATAGGACCTGTTCGCGCACGAGCTTGCCGCGCAGCACCGGCGACGGCAGCGATGTGTGCGCCTGCGTCGCCATGACGCTACCCTGGGTGAGTAGGCCAGCCCGGATCGTGAGACCGCTCGGGTTGACGTTCGTTTTGGTCGCCCAGCTGTTGTCACCGCCGCCAACGCCGTAGAAGCTCGCCAGATCCGTATTGATGTAGGAGTCTGCGGACGTGAGCAGCTCGGTGAGCGTCGCACCCGTCTGGGAGTTCTCGGTGGCCACCTCGTTGTAGAACGTTTCGAGCGTCTCGGTCTGCAACTCCTGGGCAAGAAGCGAAGTCCATTTCGTGAACTGCGTGTCCTTCGTCACCGACGGGGTGTTCTGCAGCTCCATCCATTGCGTCGCAAAATCCTCGAGTGCCGCCTTCGCCTTCCCATCCTGGAGCATGCGCTGGACTTCGGCCTGCATACCGCTCGCCGTCGAGAGGGTGCCCGACTGAGCGTCGCTCAGGAGCGTCGCGTCGGGAATTGATCGCCACAGAAATAACGAAAGCCGGGTTGCAAGCTCGTTGGGGGTCAGCAACACGGCGTTGCCCGCGACGCCCGGCTGGCCAAATTCGAGGACGAATAAGAATCGCGGCGAGGTCAAGACGGCCACGATGACGGCTTGAATCCCGGTCGCAAAATCGAATGTGCCCTTGACGGTCGAATAGATGCCAAATAGGCTTTGCGATTCGGTACTATCGTATTGGCCGCGGAATGCTCGGTTCGCGAAACTGTCGATGAACTGCTGCGCGCAGGTATCGTTTTGCTGGGCACCGCTGCAGCCGACCAGATTGCTGAGCGCGGAGGATGCGCCCACATCGTCGCCCGCGTCGGTTGCCGTCATGGGGCCCGCGCCGACGGCGGTTGCGGCGAGCGTCTCTGCGGCCTCCAAGTATTCCTGGGGGATGATCGTGTCCTGGACAGTCGTGTAGGTGTTCGTATCGAAGTTGACGCCGGTGGCCATCGGACTTTCCGCGACGAATTGAAGCGCAGGCTGAGTCTGATCGTTCAACAGATCCCGAACCATGTCGTCGTATTCGACGCGCGAAATGCGTCGCAACGGAGAGGGACCGACGCTCGTTTTACCCGGCTGGCATTCCGACGTGTTGCTGATGAGGCTGACGGAGTAGACCGGGCCGGCCACTGCAATGCCTGCGTCGCTGAGCGAGATCGGAACGCTTGCGCTTGCGCTTGCCGTCGCGCTGGATGCGGATGTGCCGGTTTGCGCCGGCGGCGGCGGCGCGTCGCCACTCTTCACGCAGCCGGCGCCGGACCCGGCGAGCCCCGCGATCGGTACCGCCAGAACGCAAAGGGCCGCCAAGGTGCGCGAAAAGAATCGCCCCGCTTTCTTGAGGGACCCCCCGAATGTGCTCGTCGCACGTGTGATCACGGAATGAAGCCTTTCGTGGGCAAACTCGGCTGGTTAAAACGCCAACCGTCCGGGGCGCAAGGAACGCCGCGTTGAGCCACGGGACCTCTTGGACGAACGGCTCGCTCGGCGCCGAAGATGATAGCGAACCAGCCGAATCGCTCAAATGCTGCAGGTGTATCTACGTGACACGCCCACGCCGCTTCGGCTTATCAAATCGTGTCGGCCGTGTTTCGCGTGACGCACGTGAGACGCGCTTGTGAGTCCCCTTCCGCTCCGCCGCCACTGCAGCGCAGTCTTGCGGGAGCGGATCAGCGCCCGCCGAGCGCCGGGCCCAGGATGTTAAGACGCAGCCGTGACACTTCTTCGACCAACTGCTGCCGCAGACTCTGCGCCGCCTCGCCTGAGGCGGTGTGATGCCTCAGTGCATCGGCTAGCGTCCGGACGATGGCTGTCTGTGCGCGCACCGAAGAGCTACGTCGCTCGTCGGAATCCGCCATGCGGCGCGCGTTCGTGAATTTCGACATGTCCAGGGCCTCCTCGCGGGCGGGTCGCGGCGGCGCGACGCCCATGGCGATGTCGGGGTGCAGGACGCGCGGCGACCTTCGCATCAAAGAGCAACGACCATAACCCCCGGTTGGTTCAGGTACAACGGCCATTTGTCATGCGAATGAATTTAATAAGCGACTCACGTTGTCCCTCACCGGCTTCTCAGCCCAGCAGCTCTCCGGTGCCGGTTCAGCGAGAGCGGAGCACAGAGTGAGGCGCAGCGTCTCGCCCCATCCTGCTGGGGTGCTCGAGGGCAGCGTCTGCTCGGGTGGAGCCGAGCGAGCGAAGCGAGTCGAGGCGGAGCGAAGCGCTCAGGGCGATCCTGGTTTCGCTTCGCGACTTGTTAAGCCATCCACGAGCAGCCGGTCGAGCGCGATCGAGCCGGGCCCGATGATCGCGATCATGACCAGAACGACAAGGTACGTGAACTCGTCCGTGCCCACCAGATCGAACAGCCCATGAATCTCGCTGCTCTTCGCGGTCACGATGGCGACGAACATGCTGACGACAAGCGGAATCGTCGCCAACCGGGTCAGCAGACCGATCACGAGCAGCGTGCCGCAGACGAGCTCACTGGTGCCCACGAGAACCGCATTGAAACCAGGAGCTGGGATGCCGAGCTTCTCGAAAAAGGCCGTGACTTTTGCCAGATCATGAACTTTGCCCCACCCGGTGCTCATGAACAAAAGACCCACGGCGAGCCGCCCGAGCAGAGGTGCCAACCATCGAACAGGATCGATCGCGTCGAGCAAACGCGTGCGCAGAGACAGAATGAAGGTCGAAGCGTTCGTCATCGAACAAGCCTCCAAGGCCGAGGTGGTGCTTCAGTCCCAGCGTACGGCAGAACGCCGGCCCGGTTACAGGGCGACTCGCATGCGTGGTCCGCCTGGACGCTCGGCTCGACGCTCGCCTTGGCCGGTTGCACGGGTTCTACGCCACAGGCCTCCGGAATGCCTCGGACGCCTCGCGCACAGCCTCCCGGCCCCTCCGTCGTCTGGACGTACGCCGTCGAAGCCGCCGGGCCAGCCGGAAACCTCTTGCGCATCGACGCCGACTTTGCACCCACCGAAGCGGAGACTCTCGAAGTCGACCCGGACGGCGCGCCTTTCGTGCGCGACCCCCAGTACGCCGTGGCCGACGGCTGGAAGCCGCTGTCGAGCGACGGCGGCACATGGGTCGCGCCATGCCGTGGGGGATGCCGAATCCGTTACGGCTTTGCGCTCGTCGAGGCGGCGGAACGTCTGAACGACGCGGAGTCGGCGCTGGCTGCCGGCGATTCGATCGTCGCGCCGCCCTCCACGTGGCTGCTGCGCCCCACCGAACCGGCCGGCCGCGATCGCTTTCGATTTCGAGTGACCACGACGGGCACGACGCATTTCGTCACCGGCATCCGTGCGGTCGATGGTTCCGCCGATACGTTCGAGGCCGCCACGGCCGATATGGCAAACGCGAGCTTCGCCGTGTTCGGCTCCCTTCGACTCGACACAATCCCCGTCGGCGCCGCGCGGATCGACGTCGCACTTGCACCGCGTAGCCTGCCGCTCACGCGCCCCGAACTCGTCGCATGGGTTGCCCGCGGTGCCTCGAGCCTGGCCGCCTACTACGGCGCGTTGCCGGTCCCGAGAGTGCTGGTGATCATCGTGCCGGGGTCGGGCCAAAGCACACGCGGCGAAACGATCAGCCAGGGCGGCCCGGCGGTCGTGATTCGACCGGCCGACGGACTGACGGCCGCGGCAGCGCGGGACGACTGGGTCGTTACGCACGAACTGATCCACGCCACCTTGCCGTCTCTCGGGCACGCGCATGCCTGGTTGGACGAGGGGATTGCGACGTACGTCGAGCCGATCGTGCGGGCGCGCGCCGGGCTGGTGACCGCCGAACGATACTGGCGCGAGCTCGCGCAAGGCCTCCCCCAAGGGCTCCCCGAGGCGGGCGACCAGGGTCTCGATCGAACGCGAACCTGGGGCCGCACGTATTGGGGCGGAGCCCTCTTCTGCTTCGTCGCCGACGTTCGGATCCGCGAAGCGACGCACGGGGATCGGTCCTTCGATGACGTGCTCCGCGGCTTGATCGCCACCCGGGACGACGGCGCGGCGACCGTCGACATCGCGCGCTTTCTCGAAGCCGCTGACCGCGAGACGGGCACGAACGTGGTCTCCGAAATGTACCGGGCCCTGGCTCTCGCGCCCGGCTCGGTCGATCTGGCCGCGCTATGGTCCGATCTCGGCGTCCGGGTCGTTGGCACGGCAATCCGCTTCGACGATCAGGCTCCGCGAGCTTCGATTCGCCGAGCGATCACGACACCCCCCATCTCGAGGTGATTGACGGGTGCGGGCAGATGGGGCAACCCTCGCCGCCGCCCGCCTGGGAAAAGAACGACCGAAACGAAAAAGCACCGGGCGCGTATTCGAATCGCGGCCCAGCGAGGCGGGGCACGATCAATCACGGTCAAACTCACGAGGAATATCATGAAAATATCGCATTCGTTGATTGCAGCGGCTGTGGGTGGAATTCTCTTTGGCGCCGCCGGCTGTGCCGGTGAAACGCCCCCGGCGCAGCAGCCGGCCGCGGCGGCGTCCGGAAGCGCGGCGGCGCCCGCCGCGTCGGGCAGCGCCGCGCCCCAAACGGCAGCGGCCCCCGCCAAGCACGCCTGCAAGGGCCAGAACGATTGCAAGGGTCAGGGCGGCTGCAAGACCGACAAGCACGGCTGCAAGGGTCAGAACGACTGCAAGGGTCAAGGGGGCTGCAAGACGGCTTGAGTCGACGCTCGCGAGCGCCGGCGACGAACGCGCCGGCGCTCCGCGCCGCTTGGACGTCGGCCGCCGCGAGGAGCATGGCGTGATAGTGGCCAACCGTTTCGGCCTTCCGAATCTCGGAATTGGCGTCGGCTTGCGTACCGCGCATTATCGGCACATTCTCGAGCATCGGCCCGCCGTCGACTGGTTCGAAATCATCAGCGACAATTACCTGCAGACGGCGGGACGGCCGCTCGATTACCTGGATGCAATCGCCGCGCGATACCCGATTGCGATGCATGGCGTGTCGCTATCGATCGGATCGACCGATCCCATCGACCGCGGCTACCTGGCCGATCTCCGCGCCCTGCGCGACCGCACGGGCGCTCGCTGGGTCTCCGATCATCTGTGCTGGACGGGTGTCTCGGGCAAGAACACGCACGACTTGCTGCCTATGCCGTACACCGAAGAAGCGCTCGCGCACGTCACGGCGCGGGTCCGTTACGTTCAAGACTTCCTCGGCGCACCCTTGGCGCTCGAGAACCCGTCGACGTACGTCGAGTTCGCGGGCGCATCCATGCGCGAGTGGGAATTTCTGGGCCGACTTGCGGAAGAATCCGATTGCGCCATTCTGCTCGACGTCAATAATATTTACGTCTCCGCGTTCAATCACGGGTTCGACCCGCGCGTCTACTTGGCGGCGGTCCCCTTCGATCGTGTCGTTCAAATGCACGTGGCCGGACACACGAATCACGGAACCCACATCATCGATTCGCATATCGGTCCCGTAGTGGACGACGTGTGGCGGCTGTTCGGCGATGCCTATCGGCTCGCGGGCGGCACTTCGGTTCTGCTCGAGTGGGACGCGGAGATTCCGTCGTTCGAGCAGACCCACGCCGAAGCGCTCCGTGCCCGGCATTTCACGGGAGGCGGATCGTGACTCGCCGCGCGATCGTCGAGACCGTCGTCGAACGCGAGCGCGCCAGTGCCACCCCCGTCATTCGATCGCGCCTGCCCGGCACCGCGGGCGCACCGGCGGTGGCTCCGGACGCGCCGCCCGACGACGGCTCGCTGCGCTCTCGGCAGGAGTGGTTTGCGCGCGCGGTGATGTCGCCCGAGACGGTGGCGGCTCCGTCGCCCTCCGACGCCGAGCGCGTGCTGACGCCTGGACCGCGGCTGTCTTGCCTCGAACGTCTCGAAGTCTACCGGCACGCCTACCACCTGCGGCTGATCGAATGCCTCGCGGACGACTACCCCGCTCTGCAGGCGGCTGTGGGCGAGCCGGCGTTCGACCGAATCGCTCGCGCGTACATCGCGCGGCACCCGTCGACCTCCCCGAATCTGAACGCCTACGGCCGCCGGATGTCGGAATTGTGCCGGGTGCAGGAGTCGTTCGAAGCGATTGCGCCTCGCGCGTTCCTCTCGGACCTCGCCACACTCGAATGGTCGATCGTCGAAGTGATCCACGCCGCAAGCACCGAACCCCTGACGCTGTCGGGGCTGCGGGACGTGCCCGTCGAGCGGTGGGCAGACGCCCGAATGACGACGACGCCGGCATTTCGGCTCCTGCGTTTCGCTTACCCCGTCAACACATACTTTCAGGCGTTTCGCGAGGGCAAAAACCAAGCGATCCCGGATCGTTCCGCTTCCGCTGCGGCGGTGTATCGATCCGGGCCCACGGTCTGGCGTATGGATTTGTCCGACCCGATGTTCGACCTTTTGAACGGTCTTCTGGGCGGCGCCACCCTCGGGGCCGCGTTGGAGCGGGCGGCGGCGGGCTTTGGCGACCTCGGCGAGGACGTCGCGGTGGCGCGCGTGATGGCTTGGTTTCGTGACTGGGTGTCGAGCGGGCTCTTTTCGGGCGTGTCGTTCGGATAACGTTGCGGCTCCGCGTGCGTAACCCGGGCGTGCTCGGCGTGCATTCTGTCGCGACTGCGATGACGGTCCCAGGTAGCGTGCGGGGACAGTTGACGATGTGGGTGTCCATCGGGGAGAGTGCCGATCCGTCCCGGGCACGGTCCATGGTCGAGCCGACCGATAATCTCTCGCGGCCATTGCCGCTCATCCCCGGCGAAAGGAGCCGGCTATCGGATTCGTCCGACCGAGCGCTCGACGAAGCGATGGATCGCTACGCCCGGGGTGATGACGCTGCGTTCGACGAGCTCTATCGGCGAGGTGCGCCACGTTTGCGTGGCTTTCTCCTCCGCCTCGGCGGGGATCGCGCGCTCGCCGAGGACCTGGTTCAGGAGGCGTTTCTTCGCGTGCACCGCGCCCGAGGAAGCTTCGGCGCCGGCGCGCCGGCCGTTCCGTGGATTCTCGCGATCGGACGCAACGTTTTTCGTGACCATGTCCGGCGAGTACGGGCGCGACCCGCGACGACCGCGGGCTCGACGACGGAGGACGAGCGTGCGCAGCCGGAGGCCGCCGTCGACACGCGCGGAGACGAAGCGCTCGCTGCACAGGAAATGCTCGACGTCGTCCGGCGCACCCTGAGCGAGCTGCCCACCGTGCAGCGCGAAGCGTTCCTCTTGCTGCGCTTCGAGGGATTGAGCGTGAGCGAGGCCGCAGAGGTGGTGGGCGCAAGCGTCGGCGCCGTCAAGATCCGAGCGTTCCGTGCGTACGAAGCACTACGCGCCGCACTCGATCATCCCGCCAGGGCGGGGCGTTGACGTCGTGAAGCCCGATCTCGACCTTCAGCTTCTCAGGGACATCCCCGATCCATTTGCGGACGCCGCCCGGCAGCCGTTGCCCTCGATCGGCGTACCGCCCCGCCGTGTCTCGCCGACCCGCTCGGGCGTGCGCGCAATGCGGGCGGCTGCTCTCGCGGCCGCGCTCGCATACGACGCGTGCTGGCTCGCCCTCTTCCGAATCCACGGCGGCGGACGCCCTACCGGTATCGTTGTGCTCGGCGTCCTCATCCCGCTCGCTGCCGCGGCGATCGCCCTGGCAGCCGCCGCCCGGCAGGGATCGCGCGGCCTCGGCGAGACGCCCGGCCGCGTCATCGCCCTGACAATCGGCGCTGTCGGCCTGTTCGTGTCGGCGACATGGGCCGTTTTTCCGGTCGAGTGGAGCGAGGGCTTCTGGCTCCGCACCGCGAGCTGCCTGGTGCGTAGCGCCATCTTTGCCGGCGGCCCGCTCGCCCTCGCGGCATGGGCGTTCCGGCACGCGTTCGCCACGGGGTCCGCTGTGAAAGTCTCCGCCCTCGGCGTCGCGTGCGGCGCGCTCGCTGCCGTGATGATGAACCTCGTGTGTCCCGACGACAGTGCCTACCACGTGCTCGTCGGTCACGGGGCGATGATGCTCGTCGCTGGAGCCGCGGGAGCGTGGCTCGGGCGATTGGTTGGGCCCGCGTGACCTTTCGAGGTCGATAAGCCAGGTGGTTTGCGGCGTTCTTGCCGGCCGCCGGGCTCGACCGCAAGCGCGACGAAGAGACCGAATTTCGGTCGCCAACTCGGGACCTCCTGAGCTATCCCACTGGCGTGCACGCTGCCGTACTGAGGCGCCGGTGACCCTCATCCGCTTGTGTGTCGAGTATTCCGGACACAAAAACGTCATCGTGTTCAACACGACTCCGATCCGCATCGGTCGGGATCTGTCCAACGATTGCAGACTGGAGTTCCGATTTGTTTCGCGTCGCCACGCACGCATCGACCTGCGCGAAGGCCGGCTTCTGTTAACCGACGAGGGCAGCCGTCAGGGCACTTGGGTCCGCGAGGGCACACGGCGGCTCGAGCGCCACCAGCCGATCGATCTGGCCACGGTGGGTCATGAATTTCGCATCGGCGCGCTTCTGCTCCGGGCCGAACCGGTCGACGCGACGGCGTCCCGGGCCGACACGCTGGTTTCGCCGCCCGAGCCGGGCCCCGACTCCTCCGACTCC
>JBEKOY010000069.1:0-30202 GCA_049521295.1 Polyangiaceae bacterium
TCACCGCGAAGAACGGTTTCCGCACGCACTGGTTGCGGCCATCCCGAACGTAGGGACGAGCACGCTGTAGGCTCCGTGGCCGAACACATCGCACGCACCGTTATGAGTGCCGCAACCGTGTCCGGAAACGCTCGTGACATAAAGCGCGCGGAAAAAGCGAGCCCCAGGCGACTATCTGGCCTCACCCAGCGGCAGCGATCATGGATGATCTTGCCATTCGTCGCAGCACGGTCGACGGTGCGGAGACCATGGGGGAGGAAGCGCCTCTGGTTCTTGTTGTTGAGAGCGAAGCCCGCCTGCGCTCGGACTATTGCAACTGGCTCGCCGAGGAAGGCTACCGAGTCTTCGTTGCAGCAAATGGTCTGGAGGCGCTGGAACTTACGCGGATGCATCAGCCTCTGCTCGTGCTGATGAATCTGGACCTTCCGGGACTGGACGGCTGGGAGGCGACTCGCGTGCTTCGCCGCGATCCGTGGCTTCGCGAGATCCACGTTGTCGCCTTGACCGGCAGCGCTGCAAAGACGCGGGATTGCGACGGGCGGTCCGCGGGCTGCGACGCCGTGCTTCGAACCCCGATCCGACGACAGGCCCTGATCGATACGGTCTGTCGGTTTGTGCCCAACAGCATCCCCGAGTCGATCGTTCGCGTAAAGGTCGTACCGGGGCCCCAGGGCCAGGCCATGCATCCCTCGTTCACCCTGAGACGCAAACGAGCCTAAGCCAAGCTCGACGGCCTCGGTCTTCTCGCGGAGGCATCGGCGTTCATGTGCATGCCGGAACCATGTTACGAGGCGGAAGGCGACATGGACTTCGACCAGGAGCGCGATCGACTCATCGACGACCGCCACGTTGTGCTCTTCGCCGACGGAAACGCCGTGGTGGTCACCGCCGGCACCGAACCGGGCGTTTCTTGCTCGTCTCGGGAAAGCCCATCGGCGAGGCCATCGCTTGGCGTGGTCCCATCGGGATGAACACGCAGGAGGAGCTGCGCGCGGCGTTCGAGGAGCGGGATCGCGGAACGTTCATCAAGCAGCGCGCGTTGCCTTGAGGAGGCCGCCATGACCTCTCCGGACTCGGCCCTTGTCGACGTCGCTATCGAGGTTCGCCCGCGCGACGTGGACGGCTTCCCCGTGCGTCGCGCCCTGCCGTCGCTACAGCGCCGCGGGGTCGGCCCGTTCGTGTTCTTCGATCACATGGGACCGGCCGACCTCGCCCCGGGCGATGGCCTGGATGTGCGCCCGCATCCGCACATCGGCCTCGCGACCGTTACCTACCTGTTCGACGGAGAGATTCTGCACCGCGACAACCTTGGCTCCAATCAGGTGATCCGCACCGGCGACGTGAACTGGATGACCGCAGGGCGCGGCATCGTGCACTCCGAGCGAACCCCCGCCGCGGCTCGCGTCCGCGGCGGCCGTACCCACGGCCTCCAGACCTGGGTCGCGCTTCCGCTCGCAGACGAAGAGGTCGAGCCCGGCTTCCACCATCACCCAGCAAGCAGCGTCCCCGTGAAGGAGCAGCCGGGCGCTCTTCTGCGCGTCATCGCAGGCACGGCGTACGGCATGGAGTCGCCGGTGCGCGTCTTCTCGCCCACACTCTACGTTCACGTCCGGCTCGATGCCGGCGCCGAGCTCGCCGTGGACGACGGCCATGCCGAGCGAGCCGTGTACGCCGTCGACGGCGAGGTCGAGTTGGGCGGCGCGCTGCGCTTGCCCGGCCAGCTTGTCGTACTCCGGTCGGGGACTCGGACGATCGTACGCGCCCGGACCGCAGCAAACGTGTTGCTCGTCGGCGGCGCGCCCCTCGACGGACCGCGGCACGTCTGGTGGAACTTCGTCTCGAGCTCCGAGGAGCGCATCGAGCGGGCGAAGCGAGAGTGGAAGGAAGGCGCCTTCCCGAAGGTGCCCGGGGACGACGTCGAGTTCATTCCGCTTCCGGAGTAGTCGACGGGAGCCGTCGTGCAGCTTGGGCGTGCCAGGCCCTTGTGCCTTGAGAGGACCTCGCGCCGTGCCGCGGAACGAGCGTCCGGACTCTGCCGGATTACCCAGATTACGCCTATTCGTCCGCTGCTCGGTGCGCGACGGCAACAGCCGCCACTTCCATACTCGACTGGATTGGGCTTAGAACTTTGGGCATGGCCAGCGCAATCATGGACCGCGCGGCGCAGATGTTCGCCCAGCTCACGCCGACGTCCACGTGGGCGACCAGAACACGCGCTTTTTCGTGGTGGTGTCGGGCGCGATCGATATCGTTCGGATGATCGTTGATCGGATGACGCCCTCCGCGCTCAGGATGACACCCGACGCGACTGTCGCCGTATTGAGCCCTGCCCCGACTTGACGCCGTCCGCAAAAGCGGGTGAGGTGGGCGATCGTCGGAGCGAGTGTGGGCAGCGGCCTCCGGCCGGCCGGGGCGGGCACCAATGAGTCAGGTTCTTGAGCTAGCAGCGGGTGTTCGGCAAGGCGACGTGCTCGGTGGCAAGTACCGCATCGAGCGTGTCCTCGGTGTAGGGGGCATGGGCGTCGTCGTCGCGGCTCGCCACATCGAGCTCGACAGTCGGGTGGCTCTCAAGTTTCTGCTTCCCGAGTTGGTCGCCAGCCCGGAAGCCGTCGCGCGATTCGCCGGCGAGGCACGAGCAGCTGTTCAGATCCAGAACGAGCACGTAGCCCGGGTCCTCGACGTCGGCACTCTCGATAACGGTGCTCCGTACATGGTGATGGAGTTCCTCGAGGGCAGGGATCTGTCGACGTGGCTGGAGCAGCGAGGACCCCTGCCCGTCGAGCAAGCGGTTGAGTTCATCTTGCAGGCGTGCGTCGCGGTAGCAGACGCCCATCGCTTGGGGATCATTCATAGAGACCTGAAGCCCGCAAATCTCTTCTGCATCCGTCGGACCGACGGGCAATTCGTGGTCAAGGTTCTTGACTTCGGGATCTCCAAGCTGAGAAGGACGCCCGAAGGGGATCGAGCCTCCGGGATGTCGGTCACGAAGACCAGCGCCTTGATGGGCTCGCCGCTCTACATGTCCCCCGAGCAAATGCGCTCGTCCAAGGACGTCAACGCGCAAACCGACGTTTGGGCGCTGGGCGTCATCTTGTTCGAGTTACTCACGGGGCGGGCGCCCTTTCTCGGTGAAACCGTCACCGAAGTCGCCATCCACGTCGCAAGCAGCCGCCGCCTATTCGCAGCCTTCGACCGGACGCTCCGCCGGGACTCGAGGCGGTAATCTTCAAGTGTCTCGAGAAGCAGCGCGGAAAGCGATACGCCCACGTTGCAGACTTGGCCGTCGGGCTGCTGCCCTTTGGATCCGTCAGAGCTAGGGCTTTGGTGGAGCGGATCTCGGCGATCGTCGGCGCCGAGCGTCTTTCGACGAGCGCTCCTGGGTTGCACTCGTCGGCGCGAGCGCGGGGTACGCTGTTGGCGCCGGGCTCCGTGGGTCCCTGGTCGAGCTTGCCTAACCTAGTGAAAGGCAAGGCCTTTGCTGGAGGCGTCGCAGTGGTCGGCGTCCTCGGCGCGATAGGCGGGTTGCTTATGCTTCGAAAGCCTTGGATCGAAGAGGGCATGCCCAACGCCGTACCGGTGCTGGTTCACCAAGTTCCGCATGCCTCTGACGTTGATGCGGCCACGCACTTCGCAGATCCGGCGAGTGTGCCTGAACGTCTTATGCCCCTTCCGGCTGAGTTCGATGTCGGCTCTCTGCCATCGGTGGCTGAACGCATGGCTCCGACGCCCCCGAACATCGCGGCGCGGTTACCTGCGAGTACCGCTTCTCGGCCAACCGCGACGCCGACTCCGACTCAGGGCGGCGAGGGCTTTCTCAAGATCAACTCGATCCCGCCATCGACTTGCTTCCTCGACGGACGCCAGCTCGGCAGCACGCCCATCACGAACGTTTCGGTGACCCCGGGAACGCACGTGGTGACGTTCGTGGACTTCGCCCAGCAGCACACCAAGACCGTCTCGGTGACCGTGGACGCGGGGGAGACAAAGCTGGCCGTAGCAACGCTCGACGTGCCCGCCGCGCCAGTCCCCGAAGCGGCAGACGGCAGCACTCCTCCAGCGACCCCCAAAGTGAACAAAGGCATTCCGCCGGAGGCGGCTGACCGCAATTAGTTTAATAGTGGCCGTTTGGGACAACCCCCATCTTGGCCCTGAAGTTGTAGCACCCGTTAGACGCCACGGAGAGCAAGCCACGCAGGGCGTTATCGGGATTCCCAAACCATGCTTCCTTTCCGAGCTCTCCTTCGGAGCGATATACGAACGCAACCTTGCTCGTCTTGTCGTAGGCGATAGTGTGCGGGACTCGGCCCTGTGCGCCAGGAGTCACGGCAGGCAGTAAAACAAACTCCCGACCGTCACCCATGCGGACGCCGCAGTAGCCGTCGATGACGAGCATGACATCGCCGCCGTAAACACGCTGGATCGCAGACGCGAGCTCGGGTTGGGATTGTGGCAAGCCGCCCGGATCGCCATAGTCCGGTACGTTCGCAGCGGGCAACATGGTGACTCCCTTCAGGAGCGCAGCGTCGGAGTCCGGTGCTGCCTTCGCGAATGCGATGGCGGCCTGGCTGAGAAGAACGCTTCGAAGCGCTGGAGCCGGGCCGCCGAATATCAGATAGCTCTGCGGCGGTGACGCACTCTCTACCTCGATGAGAGCCAGCTGGCTGTGCGAGAAGTCACCGGTCAGAACATAGCCAGTGGAGCTGCACAGAACCATGTTCCGGCACCCCGACATCAGAAGCACCTCGCTGCCGTCGGCAAGGCGGAGCACCGTGTTCCGAGCCGGTACGCCGGGCCAATTGAAGAAGGCGGGGTCCAGCGACAGGATGGCCGGCTTGAGATTAGGAAACTTCTTGAACGTTTCCTCTATGGTCGCGCCATAGCGTGCGGTCACCTGTGCCGTCGGTAGCGGCGTGCTCACCGGAACAGAGGCTGCCCTCAGCGCCGCCCGGTCAACCCTCTCGGGACTCCTGGCCGCATCGGCCTTGGCCTCAGAAGCGCCGAGTCCCGGCGCGCCTGGCGCACTGCCTTTCAACCAGGAGTGAACGCCGGAGTTCTCCGGGTGCGGAGATCCCCGCTCGGAGCGCAGTACGCACTTGAGGTTGTACTTCCCGCCGACGGTCGCGTCGTGAAAGCTGGCGACCACGCAACGTGGCTCTCGGTCGCACGCCGAAGCGCACGCCTGGGGGTCGGTCATGCTCAGAATCTGGAGCTCTGTTCCCCAATAATTGGCTGTGTCGAACGAATATCCGACGCCCCCTTGGACCCTGGTCTGCGCGAAGGTCTCTGCGGCGGCGAGTGCCCGAGCGCGATGAGCGCGGCGCCGAGCCACCGTGGTGAGGGCGCGGCGCTTAGATGCATCCCGGCGCGTCTTCCTGTCATTCCGTCGTCGATGGTCCGTTTCATTGCCGCCTCCCGAAGCTCAAGAGCGTTGTTTGCCGCAAGTCACGCGCGGTGAGAGTTGAACGTGGAGCGCCGGGTCCTCGACCGGTTCGCACGGCGGCGCCCCGTGCCCCGCCCAGAGGCGAGCGTCGCCAAGTCGGCGCCTTCTCGATTGGGCGCATTGCGGCGCACATGAATTCACGGCCCACACCCTGGCTCGAATCCCCAACTTGGAGCCCGAAGGGAGCGTCCGCGCTTCGATAGATCGCCGGCCTTCGGGCGTGCAAACGTATCGAGTCCGCTAAAGAACCCATCCCGGTAGGCGTGGCGCGGGAGCCGAAGCGACATCGTCGCACACTCGCATCGATCCGGACGGGCCCGCAAGGGTCAAGAAGCTCAAATCCGTCCGACCATCTCCAGTGACAACGGACGCCCCAAAGGGATTTTGTGATCGCGGCGGTTTCCGCGTCTCTTCGTCGGCCGACGGGCTTTGCGTTACTTCGCCGACTGTCTGCGAAAAGTCGACTGCCTGCAATGTGCAAGCGACCGACGGCGGTTCGGACGGGCCGCACGCGGCAGACGCGGATAGAATCGGGCCGTGACCGAATTCGTTCCTCCGCGCGATCGCGACGCGACGGCCGCCGTTCGAGGCTTCGTCTACCAAGTGGACTTGACCATCGCGCGGTGGCTTGCCATCGGTGCAGATGGACACCTCGAGCTGGAGTGCGGGGAAGACATCGATCACATCGCGCAGACCCTTGAGGCCCAGGCGACCGTGCGAACACTTGAGCAGGTAAAGGCACGACGGAAGCCGATCACCCTTCGCAGCGATGATGCGCTCGAGGCGATCGCGAACGCTGCTCACCATTGCGAAACGAATCCAGACTTGAATCTGCGTTTCCTGTTCACGACAACAGCGACGATCGGACGAGAGCGCAGACATCCGCGGGCTGACCTTCCGCATGGGATCGTGCTGTGGGAACAGGCTCGGGTCGCGCCAGAAGCTCCACCGAAAGAAGCTCTCGCCGTTCTGCGCGAGATCGTGCGAAGCGCAGGGCGCCCGCGTGACCTGCCCAGTGAGCCGTGGGCCGCCCTCGAAGCGCGGCTCGCGAATCACGCCCGATGGTCAGATGTCGTTTCGCGCTTCGAATGGAGCACGGGCCAGCCGCCGCCTGACCGCCTCTCCGAGACCGTCGTTCAAGATCTCCTGGTGGCCGGCTTCGTCACGACCGCCGATGCGGCGACGCGTCTCTACGAGCAGCTTTTTCTCCGGGTCTTCAGACTGCTTGCACGGGATGGCCGTAAGATCCTCTCTGCGCCTGATCTTCAGGTCGAACTTCGGCGCGACGGTCTGGACGCGACGGACAGAGCTGCCTTGACAGAGCTCCGGCGCAAGTTGCTCGGCTTCGACGTCCGCGTCGACGCACTCGAGCAGCAATTGCAAGCCGTCGGGCAAGTGGTTGCAGTCATTGCGCAACGGCTCGGTATGCCGACAAGTTCACTCGTATCCGATGCCGATCCTGAGGTGGCTCCTCCGCCGATGGTCGAGCATATGTCCCGTCGACCGCGGACGGTCGAGACTATACTGGCGACGCGCGGCGGGGCGGGATGGATCGCGATCTACGGACCCGTGGGAATAGGCAAGACGCACCTTGCGCAGCTCGTACTCGTGTCATTCGGAAAAGCATTCGCTTGGCTTCGATTCACCGACTTACCCATCTCTCAGGGCGTGATGCGCCTACGACTTGGGCTTGCGACGGCGTTTCGCGGCCTCGGCATCGTTCCGACGTCGCTCTCCCTCGACGCGCTGGCGCAAGCGCTTCCGCGAGGTAGCGTCGTGGTCGCAGACGATCTGCCGCGCATAAGCGTCGGCGACGCTCTCGCAAACGCACTTGTCGCCTTTTCGAGGCTCCTTGAAGGGAAAGGGTCCTTGTTGGTCACAACGAGCTGCTACGAGACGCCTCGAGGTGTGCGCGAGGTGGCGAGCATTGCGACCGTGCAGGCGCCGCCCTTCACGGATGAGGAATGCGCGGAGATTCTGCGCTCCTACGGTGGCGAGGAAATCGCTCGAGCCGCCACGACGGTGTCTTCACTCAATGCGGTCGCACGCGGGCACGCCACTCTGCTGGCAGCCATGGCCAACTCGCTGCGAGAGCGCTCATGGCGATTCGATGACGAAACACTCACTGCGCTCATCTCCGGCTCCTACGCTTCCGTAACCCACGAGGAGACTCTGTCTGCGCTGTTCCGTCTCACGGCTGACGCCCGAACGCGGGAAATGCTGCATCGCGTTCAACTCGCCGGTTACTCAGTGGACCTCACCGACGCACGGGCGCTGGGGCTTGTTCCGCCAGCGATCGACGACGTAGACGCGCGAGTGAACGCCTTGCGCGGGGTTTGGTTGCAGCCGGTTGGGCAGGACCGTCTCGAACTGTCGCCGATGCTCGCCGTCCTCCCAAAGGACCAATTGAACCCGGACGTTCGTCGCAAATGCCATCGTGTGCTCGCGCAGAGCCTACGTCGTCGACCGCTCGACGAGCACACCGCCGTCTCCGTCGTAACGCACTACGTCCAGGCGGAGGACTTCGACGCGGCTGGCATGTCGCTCGCGCTGGTACTCACTCGCCTCGTTGACGCCAGAGAGGCTCCAGCCGCTGGCCTCCTCTTGGACCTGTGGTGGAGCAGCCCTTTGCCGGCTGCCATGTCACGCGGGATGCAACTTTTCGTTCGTGACGCCCAGGCACGAGCAGGGCCTCGCTATGCGCGCGATACTAGCCACATTGAGATGGAGATCGACAGAATCGCTCCGAATGTAGATGGGGTCGATGGTTGGAGTCTCGTCCTCGTCGCCGTCCGTCGATTCCGCCAGCTCTTCAAGGCAAAGCCGGACGAGGCGGCCAAGTGGATGCGTGCCGGCTTTGACGCGCTGTCCAATCTAGACTTGCGTCGCGTCTATGTTGATGCGGTTCCAGATCTCCTTCCTCTCATTTGGACGATCGTTCCCGATGTCACCTCGCGTGCCCACATCCGTGCGTGGCTCGGCCTAATCGAACATCTTTCTCCGGTCGAACGATGCTGGGAAGGCGATGCGGGCGAACGCGCTCGCACAGCGTGCCATCTGGTGACCAATGGTTGCTGGGTCAACGAATCGATGAAACCGGTGGAGGAAAGGCGCTTTGCGGAGCGCTACGACGACCTCAAAGAGATCGCGCGACGCGCGGGTGCCATGGGATTCACCTACCTAGAGGCCTGCGCACTCCGGGGTGTGATCACCATCCTCTGCGAATTCGCAGGCAAGTTCGAGGAAGGAAGGGCCGTTGCGGATGAGTTCCTTGCCCGACCTGTCGACCAACACTGCGTGACCCTCATTCGCGATGTTGTCGGCAGGCAGCTCTTCCATGCACGTCGCTTCGCTGAGGCACTGGCGGTACTCGGGCTAGTAATCGAGACCGGCTCCCCGCAAGAGTCCCATGTTCGCGGGCTTGCCGCAAACTACGCAAGCCGAGCCGCCGCGCTGCTCAGTCCTCCAGACGACGCAACAGCGCTCCGTTTTGCGGAACGCGCCGTAGAGATTGCCGACTGCTCGAGCGACGAGGTCAGCGAGGTCGAGGGCGTCCGCAGCCGTGGCGAGCTGGCGATCGCGTTAGTCCTCCACCAACAATCAGATCGCGCGTGCGCGGTGTTGCTGGAAGCCGGAGATGCGATTGCCCAAAATCGCCATGATGGGCAGTGGTGGAAGGAGCTCATGGTCGGCGTCGGACAGATCACGATGATCGCTCTTGCGTCCGCCCGTTTACGCGGTAACCGCAAACGCGCCGTGCAAGCACCTACACCCCAGCGCGGCTATTTCTTGTCCAACGACAACCTCCATAAATTCTGGCGCCCAGACTTTCCAGCCCTGTTCGCGTTTCAAATGTGGGAAGCATCGACGGCGATTCAGAACGATGAGGCCGCAAATCGGTGGTTGAATCGTTTCCTCGACGCGAAGCTCGTTAGCGATGGCTCGTTGACTGCATCCATCGGCATTCTTGTGTTACCGCACCTCGTTGGGAGCGGTCGCGACGACGCCCTTGTTCGCGCGATCGACGTGGCGAGGCAGTTTGGGATGACGGTACGCCCGGAGGGAACCGAGGTCGATTTCGGTTCTCCCGAGGGTCCCCTCGGCGTCGCATTGCTCGTCCCGATCGTTATCTGGCTCGCCGAGGTGGCCATTCTCGACCCTGCGTATGCGTCCACCACCGCAGTGATACTTGCGCAACGACTTCGAACCCTGACGGCGATTGAGCGCTCGGCAGGAGGGTGGGAACGCGGGGCCCAGCTGCTTGAACGCACCTTTGTCGCTCGGGCTTCTCACTCTGATCTCTTCGCTTCAGCTGCAGCGGAACCGGGCATCCTTCGGGACTGTGCCTACCTGCTCTGTGCGACGAGCGAAGACGCGCCGCCACGAGACGCGGCGTCGATCCAGTCTCAACTGATCGCGCGGCTGTGGACGGGCAGCGTTGCTGCACTTCAGACGGTTACTACCCGCTGGCTTGTTTCGTACTGGACGACGACGTTTCACCGATCGAGGTTCCTGTTCGCGTCGCCGCGCCTGGTCGAGCAGGAGCTCGCGGCCGCGGTGGCGCTGCCGATGCGAGAGCGCGCGCGCCGCGTGCTCGATACCGTTACGGCCGGCCTCGGCGTGCACAGGCACGAGAGTTTCACCCGCTGGCTTGCCGGAGACGGCTAACTGCTACCTTGCAGAGTGCATGATGCCCGCTGGCGTGTCGCACGTGATCAGATGCGGATTTGGATTTGAATGAATAGCAAGATGGTCGCTAGGGGCCAGCGAGCCGCCCATCGCCCGGCCGCGTCGCTGGCGTGCCCCTGGTCGGCCAACGCGCGGATTCGAGCGCGACGCTCCGGACACGAAAGCCGCGCAGGAATAGGTCCGCCGAAGGCTAGAAGAGCGCCGGTGCCTCGTCCGTTGACCGGCCGCGCTAGTCTTGCTCTCGGTCCGGTTTAGGCCTTTCGGACCACTGGGCATGCCCGGCGCGTATATCGAGTGGTTGCACTGGCAGGGCTACGAAGCCTTGGGGCGCCGGTGGAGGCGAGCCAGACCCCCGGCTGGACGGCAGCGCGACCGCGGCCCTCGTCACCCGTGCTGTCGGGCGGTGAGCGCCGCGCTCATGCGGTTCGTCGAGCAGCTCAAGGCTTAACCCGAGAAGGCGCACGTCCGAACGGCCGAGGAGAACGAGGCGCTTACCAGGTTTGTCGAGCAGCTCAAGGCATCAACGAAAACAGGGGCCGCGATCCGGGCCAGCGAGGTTTGTCGAGGTGCTGGCAAGCGCGCAGCGCCACGAGTGTCGCAAACGATTTCGGCGGTACGGTCATCGCGCCGGTGTAGCGGCACCAGGGGGCTCCTTCCCGCTGGGGCCAAGGCGACGTGCCGGGTGACCCGCCCCCGGAAGGATGGGGATGGCGATGACCGACGAGCCATTGACCGCAAGGCTAGAGACCGTGCGCATGAAGATTCGGCGTTGGCGCCGAACCGTACAACGCCGGACTGTCGCCGGTGCCGCTCAGAGCAACAACCACACCAAGGCACTCGCCGAGCTGCACACGTACGACGCGGAGGAACGGCATCTTGTAAGTCTGCTCGCCGGACCCCATGGCTGAGCCTCATCGAGGGGCACTGCGTCGGGGCTCGGGCGGGCTCCAAACGAAGGTCATCGAGCCGAGCGGGCGGCGACGGTGATCCGACTGCCGGTAGACACGGTGCAGATTCCGGCGACACGAAAAGCAAGGGTAGGAGAGATTCCTTCGATATACGATCCGAGAAGGAGAAAGCCATGTCCCTCGACCCTCTCGCCGTCCGCGTCGCCCGGCGTCATGCAGCCGTCGTTTTCCGCGACGTTCCGACCGAGGACATCCGGATCGAATACAGCGACTCCGGACGGATCTCGGCGGTCGCGCTATCGCGCATGCTTGAGCGCGAATTGGGACCCTTGGTCACGATGCGATTCCGGCGCTCGCTCGTGGGCACTCCCAACACAGTCGCATGGGAGGCGTTGAACGAGCGGGCCGAACTTGTCTCCGGGAAACTCGAATTGCACGCTGGCGTCCGTGATGACGAAGTGGTCTCTTGGGCTGAAGTTTTCATCGACCCGCAAGGGCGTCAGTTACCCGATGGCGATCGAGCCATTCTCGGCGGTGCCGATCCGACGGTGAGGTTGCGCCACGTCGAGCGGCTCACCCGTGCGCTCATCAACAACATCCAGAAAAACCCGCAAATCTCTGTGGTCGACCTCGTCGCGGGGCTCGTGCAAATCGCGCAAGAAGCCCACACGACGCCATGATACCTCGGGCGTATCGTTCACGTCATTCTGAAAAATATCCCGACCAAAATAATTTGAGATTCACTTTTTGAGGGACCCGATTCGATCAAGGGGGTGGGTCGTCGGGGGCCGCTCGTCGATTGGGAAAGTCGAGGGTGAAGTGATCGCCGTAGTCTATTAAACGCATTTACGGCGTCTTACCGTGCGAGGTCCGTGCGCCTACTGAGCGAGCCCTTCGTGGGCAGAGTTGGACATGGAACTCATAACCGTCCAGTTCTACGATTTGATTTTCTTGTCCGATGCGTGAATTCCGAAACTGACGGAGCGCTGAAGACGAGGGACCGTGTGGCCGTTCGAACTTGCTCGAACGTGAATGTGTTTGTTACACCGAACACGGCCAAGGTCTCGAGGAGCGAGGCGTACTCCTCGCGGGCGACCTGCTCGATGTAGATATCGTCGTCCGACTCGAGACCCCAGAGTCCAGGGGACGAGAACCACTGCCGGCGGCCGGCTTTCTCCCGGGGGACGCGAAATCGAACCTCGGCTTCGACTGTGACCCCGATGAACCACACTTCGCTGTTGCGATAGCGCTTGAGCCACGCTCGCGCCTCGGGGTGATCGTCGTGACCGTACTTCTCTTCGGCATCGGTGTTGGCGTCGCAATTCTGGACGATAACGATCTCGTGCACGAACGGCTTGTCGGGCCACGCGAAAGCTTTGGACATATCGATGTAGGCGAAGGTCATGTTCGGGGTCCTCCTTTTAGTTGATCGCTGGGCGCGTTTGCCTTGGTCGTTAAACACACCGCGCGGCTTGGGCGAAGCCTGGAAAATCAATCGGTCGCGACGCGATTTGTGGGACCCTCCCGGTCGAGACGCCAGGAGCGACGGAAATTCCCTAATGGGTCCGAGGCATTTGCCGAGCGCCGCCGCCCAACCACGAGGGTCGCCGGTCGAGTCGGCGGCGGAAAACGAAAGTACCGAAAGGCAGATCAAGATCGAGGGGCAAGATCAAGACGAATATAAAGCCTCATCGGCTTTGTATGTTTCCGTTTGATGTATAGGAAACGCGAAAGAAGGGGGCAGCACCCCGTAAGCTGCCGAATCTTGGCACCCCTCGAACGGTGTACACCAGGATCCTCACAAGTTGGGACGCCGGGCTAAAGCGGATCCAGGGGCCGGCACCACAATATTTGAGGATCACGATCGGGGCCGCAACAGGGAACGAAAGTGCGGATCTGTTGCGAGTGCCCAAATCGCCCCGAAATACCGGCACCTTCACGCAGTGAGCCTCGAGTGTGCCACCCGACGCCAGCGCGGGCTCGGCCGGGCCAATTTACGCGCTTCGCGCTCGAGGGTGGCCATGATTTCGGCGGCGGCGCCCCCAAATGGGCTTTTCCCAGGGCTACCGGTCCGCGAGAAGGCCGCCTCTCTTCAATCATGAGCCTCGCCTGAGAGGCTTACGACGCGCCGGTCCTCGACGAACTGGCATCCTCTTTTATTTGCTTGCGCGCCGTCAAGATGCGGGCACACAGGCGAACCGCAGCGCGCGGCTACATCATCAAAACCGAGATCATCAAGACCAAGATCATCAAGACCAAGATCATCAAGACAAGATGAACCCATCGGTGAAACTTTGGAATACGAGAATATGCAGGCGGCAAGTCGGCGCACGTGCCCGGCCGCAAGTGCGAAGGCGACGACCAAAACATCGTCGGCCCGACGCCCAGGTTTCACGGGTGCGGGTGCGGCCAATGATAAGGGTGGGGTCCGTTCCGCTATCCAGCGCCCGCGTCAATCGTCCACATGGTCGGGCGCTACGTCTCCGACGCCGTTTACGACAAGCGGGAGCCCCGCCCGGAGAGCGTCCTTCAGTAGCGCCTGGTACGGCATGCGTCGGGCGCGTGCCCCCTTCCTCAATGCCGCGAGTAACTCGTGGGGCACGCGAATGCTGATGAGTTGTGTTTTGCTATTGACTGCGGGCTTGGCCTTGGCCTTGCCCTGCTTCGATGTGGGGCGTTCTTTGGGGGAGGGTCGCTCGCCCGCCGGCGAGCCACCTGACGCGGCCGAGGACGCGACCTCAACTCGTGCTCGTGCGGCCGTCCATCCTTCGACGGCACATCGTACGACGAGCGCGGGCCAGCGGTCCGGTGTCGCGCCCGTTGCGATTTCGGTCAACGCCTCGGCACGCTTCCGGCACACGTTGACCTGGTCGGGTGTCAATTGCGTCCGCGCCGCGGCGAAAGCACGGGCCGCATGGCGGTACCGCCGGACGCGCGCTGGACTGAGCCCCAGTTGGCGCGCAAGCGCCACCAAGCCCTCCCCGGCACGCCCTTGGGCGGATTTGATCTTCAGTAGATGTAAGCCTATCTCGAGTGGGGTCAACCCGCGTTGGATGTTCGCAAGAAGCACTTGTTCGAGCGCCTCGTCGTCGGTCATCTCGGCGAGGAAAGCCAGAACGTAGTCCATACCTGCACCGAGCGCACCGTCGAGTCGGTGATTGCCGTCGATCATTTGGTAGCGCCTGTTCGGCAAGCGCCGCAGCCGCACTGCGGCTTCGGGCGGGTAGACGCCGGCAGCGTTCTTCAGTTTCTGGGCGAACGAAGCGACGGTTTGGTTGTAAGTGCCAAGCCGAGGGTTGTCTGGATGGCGGTCGATAATAGAGATCAGCACAGGCACGGGGTGGGAAGAATAGTGGGCCATGCTGACTGTTACACCGCGGACAACCCGGCCTCGGACCCGGAGACCCGAGGGGGCAGCTTCGGACCATTGGGTCCGAAGTAGCCGACCGCTTCCGTTGGCTAACGTTGTGATTTCCAAGCGATCACCCTCAACGATCGCCGTGGTGATGGGGGCGGCCCCATCTACCGCGGTACGCGGCGAGCGCCCACCACGCCAGCGTGCTTCCTAAGTAGATCTATTCCAACGGCGGGCGGCTACATCAACAAGTGCAAGACAAGATCAATAACGAAAAGACCAACATCCGCGCGGTGTACCAAACCATGTCGCAGCGAGTTTGGCGAACCAACTACAAATGGACGTGCAATATGAAAAACGTGGTGACTGTCACGGCGGACGACGTACCGGAACTTAGGCGTCAGCGCGCCGAGGAGGTGCAACCGTTCGCAGCCTTGAAGATCGCAGATGTACAAGATCGCGACGAGAACCGTCGATGGCTCGTCGAAAACATTTGGCCGACCGAGGGTGTTGGTATTGTGGCGTCGTCCCCTAAAGTCGGCAAAACGTGGATCACTCTTGAAATTGGTTTCGCCGTCGCCAGCGGGCAGCCGTTCTTGGGCCACTATCGGGTGCCCGACTCCGGCCCCGTCCTCATATACAATGCGGAGGACCGGCTTGCCGACTTGAAAATGCGCCTCGCCGGCATCTGCCGTGCGCGACAGCTCAAGCTCGCGCATCTCAATTTGTACATCATCGATTCACCTACCGTCGTTTTGATCCGGCCCTCAGATTTTGTGCGCCTCGCCGCAACGGTGAGGCAGTTCTGCCCCAAGTTGCTCATTCTAGATCCCTTTGTTCGCATGTTCAGGGGAAGTGAAAATGACGCGGGTATCGTTTCGCGGGTGCTGAGTCAGCTACGGCTGCTGCAGCGCCAATGCAACGTCGCCATTCTCGTCGCACACCACGTCCGCAAGCGGGATACGCCGGACAACGGCGGCGCCAACATCCGCGGTAGCAGTGATTTCCATGCCTGGGGTGACGCGTCATTTCTCTTGAGGCGGCGCCGTCAAGACCAGCTTGTGCTGCGTGTTGAACACCGTATGGCGGCTTCCCCGGATCCGATCTTTCTGAAACTCACCGGTGAGCCCGACGCGCATCTCGCCCTCGACCACGCCGAAAAGGCGGGGGATACAGGTACAAGTCGCAACGACCTCGACGACACGCGTGGACGGGCCGTTGCATTCATCCAACAGTGTGGTCGCATCGGTCGGGAGGAGCTGCGACGCCACCTTGGCGTTCGCAGCGAGCGCGTGGGCGAAGTCCTCGAAGAGCTTAGGGCGAGCGGTCTGATCGTACGGGACGGTCGAGGGTGGGTAGCCGTTCCCCGTTCCCTTCCCGTGGCGCCAGACGGGCGGGACGGGAACGGAGGCGGCGAAGGGTAACTATGCGAATCTCCAGCCACGCGTGCGAGCATCGCCCGTCCCGCCGCGGACCGTCTTCGTTGCGGGTCCGACGGGTGACGTAGAGGATTGAGTTACGAATTGGACCGCCCGACTATTGGAGCTTCGGCGGTGAGGGCCAGTGCCACGGTGATGCGGTGTTCCGCGACATGTTCTCCGTTGAGACGGAGTTCGAAGATCAGTTCTCCAGGCCTCTGTGCGGGAAACCCTTGCAACTGGATGTAAGTTCGAGCCCGCCGCTGGGGGAGTCGGAAATTGACGTCGTACTGTCTGTCCAGCTCACCTTGTACGTGGGCTACGTAACTTGCCTGAAAGTCCCGTTCTGGGTTCTCCCCCGGTTCGGCGTACCAGCACGCGATTGCGGTGACGGTTGGGAGCGCCGAAGGAAAGCTCGGCATCACTACTTCTTCAAGAACGTTGAAAATGCTCACTCGATTGGTCAAGGCGTCGATCGCGAGCGACTCGGCAACAAGGAAATATTCAAGGCGAGGCATGTGCACACGCAGGTTGATGTGCGTAGCCGAACGTTCCCGCAGGCTGCCGTTTGTCGCCGTAGTTGACGCGAGTTTCCACAAGCGGGTCGCCGAGCGGCGGCGGGGGAGAGATTTGGAAGGACCTTCCCTCGGTCCGAGGAGCCGCTCTGCGGTTCTTCATACACTCCTTCGCCATGAAAACGCTCTGTTGCATCTCGACAATGTCGAGAGTAGCGAGTCCCGATATGAATTCAGACGCGAAGGACGATGGCGAGCCCTCGAGTGCGACCGCAAGAGCGGCCAGCGCCAAGTCATGCGATAACGGCTCACCCCGACGAAGCTCCGCAACTTCACTTCGGATGAAGTCTCGCAGGTTCTGCTTGGTCACTGTTCCAGTTTGGAACGCATCAGCGATCTTGTTGACTAGAAGATTTTTCAGCAAAACCATCCGCAAGACCGCAGGTGGCAGGAGTGGCCCGACCGCGTCTTCAAACTCTTGCGAGGTCAGCTCCGAAAGTAGCGGAATCATGTTGTAGTCCCTTCGCGTGGCCTATCGGTGCGATATTCGTACTGGTATTGGAGACCCTGGCTTGCATAGGGTACGTTCTCCACCGTGTGCATTGCTTCCCCTGAGGTCGAGTCAAACTTGCTCAAAACCCAAGGGATTCCACGCGCGCCCACCACTCCCGCGAGCGCACGCATTTGGATGACCTCCCCGACGTGGATGGGCTCACCCGAGCCGACCAGGCGGTATAGAACGAGATCACCCGGTCGAGGAGTTTCATTCTGATCCAGCTCACGGTATCCGTCGTCTGTCAAGATCATCTCATAGTCGGCCGTTTCGTGCAGACCTGCTCGCCGTGAAGCCCAAACGTGGCCGGCGCAGTTGTACGCGCCCGTTGGGGGGCGTCTAACCTCCCAGTGAAATTTGGCGCACATATCCTCGAATTTTTTCTTCTGACCCCACGTAACTTTCTCCAGGCCGACTACATTCCGAACAACATTTTTCGCCCGAGTTTCGAGCGCGAGACCCTGCATAGGTGTGCCAAACAGGCGCACATTGTCGAACATGTCAGGCATCGGTTCTTTCAAGATAGCGGACCACCCGTCGTCGCTTGTAAGAAAAAGCTGAGCTGGCGGGCGAAACAGCGTCCGCGCCGGTCCCTAGCTCACTGGATCCGTTTCGCCCGGTTTGGCCCCACTGCCGGATCGTACGGCGCCGCAAGCTCTTCGGCCGTGCACCACGGCTCTAGATCTAGATCTCCCGCCGAGCTTCGAGTTGAGCTTTCGATCACGTCTTGACGACGCCGACCGGCCTCAGTGCTGCAGCGACAAAGGGCCGACCCGCAAGCGACTCGAGGGCGGTGTGCGCCTAAGTGCGACAAATCGGTCCGGGAAGGCTGGGCGCCGGTGTACCGCACTCCATGCGCGCGCGGCGACCAAAGGAAAATAAAGTTGAAAACTAGATCAAAAGTTGGCGAGCGAGTTGCGAAACGGCCCGAGGGCGACGTGGCATGGGAGGCATGGCCCCTGGCCGACCTGACCCCAGCCGTAGACCCGCAGGTAATCGCCGCGCGTATGGCCGAGGTCGCACACGCCTGGGGGTTCGACGACGGAACGCAGCCCCTCCCGACTGCCCCGAGGGCGACCGGGAGCACCCCGACCGAGCCGGCCTCGGTCGAGCAGGATGTCTCCACGTCGGGGCAGACGCTCGGAGCGACCGCACCGGCCGATCGCGGAGGTGACGCCGTGCCTCCGTCGGCCGCCGAAACGACCTCAGAAGCCGGGACGCCATCATCGGTCCCCCTCCGTTCCCGTCCCGGGAGCCCCAGGAACGTGGGCCTCCGCACCGAAGAGGGTATCGACCCGAACGCTGAAGCCCCTCCCACCTGGAGCTCCGCCATCGAGTGGGTCGACCCGGGCGCGCTGCGCGATCACCCTCTGTGGCGCGAGTTGGCGGGCCCCGAATCGCCCGAAACGGAGGAGGAATTGACCGACTTCGTACGCGACGATCACGGAGTGCGCGTGATCGTGGTCACGGGCAATGGGTGCGCATCGGGACCAGACGTCATCATTGACGGTCACCGCCACCGCAACGCGTGCGTGGGGGCGCGAGTCAAGTGGGTACCCGTGATTCGACGCACGGACCTCTCCACCGAGGCGCAGGAAATCCTCATTATCAAAGCACTCCTCGCGAGTCAGCACGTCCGCCGGCTGCCGGAGTCACGGCTCGCGGCACTGGAGGACCGCTTGTACCGGATCTACGCGCGCCGACGCGGCACGCGGACATCCGTTGACGCCAACGGATGTCGTATTGTGGGCGACACAGTAGCGCGCGTGGCCCACGAGGTTCGCGAGCCGCGCAATGCAGTCGCCGATCGACGGAAGATTTTTGGCTCTTCGCTGTCCCGCCCCGTGCTTCGCGTGGGCGTCGACCAGAGCAAGATCTCTCGCAGCGTGGGCGCGCGTCTCATTCGCGAAGCCCAAACTCCGGAGGTTGCGGCGGTACTTGAGGAGGCCACAGTTCGAGGCTGGTCTCAGGAGCGACTCGACCAAGAGCCGACCGTCCGATCTGCCCGCGATCGCATTGAGGAAGAGGTCCGCAAGATCCTCGGCCGACCCGCGCGTCCGGCTCACAAGGACCAAGAAGATGTCACGGTCGCCCTCGAAGGGATCAAGAGGGACGGCGTCCTTTGCGCGGAGGGCTCGCTGGCTAGCCGCCGGATCCGCGTGGAGGTGGATGGTACGCGAATTCAGATCACTTGGGTTCGAGCCCTCGCGCAATGAAAATGCAATTGTCCGCGCCGTCACGTTCGTCCCAGACGCTACGACTCCAGATTCGCGCGGCCAACGGCGGGCGAGCGGCGCGCCGTCTCTCCGTTCGATAACGCGCTCGACGATCCGGCTGCCGGTTCCTCCGGCGGGACCCAATCCTCAAGTCTCCGCCCCCGTCGACCAATTCTGAAGCCGCGCCACAAGTTCGTCCCCAAGTCGCTGTGCGGTGCCAGAAGGTCAGCAGGTTGGCCATCTCGCTTCATTTGGGCGTCGATGAGCGCCCTGACCTTGTGCAGCGTTGCGACGGCCCGTGAGGTCGCTTCGGGCCGAGCGCCGCAGGCGCTTCCACAGGCCGCGTGGGATTGGCGTGAACGCGACGGGATGCCATGCCCGTGTAGAATATCATGCGCCGTTCGCCAGCTCGGGGGGACCCACACGCAGCGACCGGAGGCGCCGGGGAGGGGGTGTTTTCGCACTGGCCGCTCGAGCCTCAACGCGTCGGCCACCGCTTCCGGCGCCCAGGTGATCGACGCTGCGGCATCGCCGTCCGCTGTTTTCGGTCTGGGACGGTTCGGTAGGGAGCTGGGTGAGCAGCGGTGACACCGGTCCACGCGGCGTCCGACATGTTTCGGAACAAGCGCCTCCCGCGGAGAGGATCGACACGAGGATCACGGTGGAGCCCCCGCCGCCATCCACGCTCGCAACTCTGCGTCGAGCTGGTCCCCGAGGCGCTGCGCCGTCTCGCGGTCGAGCACGGCGTCCAACACGGAGCGCACCTCGGCAACGAAACAGTCCACTACTATCTTGAGACGCGCGCCGTCGGTCGGCTCGTGAAGGCCGAGCTTGGCCCGTGCCAGTTGGATCGTCGCGAGCTTGGCCAAAGCCTCGACGCGTCGATGAATGAGCCCCGTGGTGTCTTTGCCCGCGCGGTCAGCTTTTGCGCGCTCCCACTTTAGGGACGCGATTTCCTCGCTGATGGCTACCGCCGCGGTGTCAACGACCGCCGCGGGGTCGGCCCCATCACGGACGGCACGAACGCCCGGGTCCGCTTCGATCCATCGTTGGCGTTCTTCGTCGATAGCAAGCTGATAGTCGTCCGCATCGGCGACGGGGACCTCGATTGTTCGAGGTCTGCCGCGACCTCTCACGACGCCGAGTCCCAGGCGCAGCCGCTCTCTCTTCGGGAGATCGTGGACTGGCATCAGTTTCGTGACGGCGGTAACGCGTTCGACGAGGGTTTCACTCAATGCGGCTTTGGCCATGGTGCTCTGACATAGGCCTTTCATCAGTAGTTTCTGCACGCGATTCGAGTCGCAGATCCGCATCCGCACCTTCCTTGTTCGCGATTCGGTCGGGTGACGGGACATTTACAGTGCGTGGCGCTGGCCCATCCGCGCGACCGCGTAGGGCGAGTTTGATCGATAACCGTTTGGTGGCGCGAATGCCCGGACCTGTACGCCCGGGTCAGCCTTCCGGTCCATGCAGCCCATCCTCAGCCTTGCGTCCCTGCGTGTGACGGTCGTCGAGCGCCACCCGGGGGCGGCTCGACTCGTCGGCGTCCGCCGTGATGAGCGTGGCGATGATTGTCAGCGCCGCTATCCGGGTCCGCCTCCACCCCGGCCCCAAGGGCCCTCTCGGCGGTGGCCATGCCCAGGACGCTCGTTGCCCAAAACATCCGAAAGGGCTCAACCGCATGCTCGGAAAAGAAGCAGCTCGTTATAGGGGGACGGCGCCGTTTGCGTTTAGCCAGACCTGCGCTAACGTTCAGGTGTCGAAGGAGGTGGCGCATGCCCAAGAATGATCCTGACACTGTGAGCGTCGAGACCGTTTGCGCGGTGCTTGACGCTCTTCGGTGCCCCAATGTTCGTCGTGCTGAGGGCACGGACGAGTGGCGGCAGTGCCAAGGCACATACCGATTCAGCCCCGATCTGGTTGCGGGGCCGCTAGTGGGCGGAGGCGACCCCTCTGACTTTTATGTCGAGGTGTTCGCGCCGCAAGGCGACCGCTTCGTGAACCCCCTGGCGGGAAACCCTCAAGCAGCGGTCGCGGTTCTTCGTGCAGTCGCGGAGAGGGGCTCGTTCAACCTTGGCGAATTGGGTGACACAGCCGAGCAGCTCCTCAAGCGGATGAACGAGAAACTGACCAAGTACGTTGGCTTTCGGGACAGCACACCAATGTTGGGACTCGCGATGTACTTCACGATGACAGGAAATCAAAAAGTCGGGCCTGTCATCGCGGGATACCAAGCCCCTACGATACTCGATCGGGCGTTCGGCATCACACACCACCTTGGTCAGAGCGCGATGGACACAATCATGCGCGAGGTCATGACTGGTGAGCCGTCCCCCGGCCACTCTGGGGTTGTACTGTCGCTTCCCATAGCGCAAGCGCTCTCCTTTGTGCTTTACGTTGCACGCAAGACTGACCGACCGCGTGCGGTGCTTCTCGTGAACGAGGCCGCCGCGGATCCCGCGCACAAGTACGCGAGTCATCCCGTCATCCAGTGGCTTCGAGCCCTGACCACGTCATCGGCGTAGGAGTTGCCCGTGGAAGCGAAAAAGCCCAAGGGCAAGATCGAAACAGATCGGCGGCTGCGGTTTCACGCCGCAGAGAAGGTGACGGTCGTAGCGGCCACGCCGAAGGGATCGTTCAACCTCTTGAAGGTCGTCTTCATGAAAAACGACGGCAGCCTGTACGTGCCTTCCCCTTACTTAGGAGAGATGCGCGGGATTCTGTTGGAAGGTGACCCCGGGACTGAACCGAACCCCAAAGCCATCAACCTTGGTCGAAGCGGGATAGTCGTAGATTACGATGTTGAAGTGCTCGTTCCACACTTCAGGGATCGTGCAGTTTTCGAAGTCAGGTGAGTGTGATCTATTACCCCGTCGCAACGGCTTCCCGCTGAGGGAGTCCATGGGTAAGCTCTTCGAGTTTCGGGCTTACGGACTCGAAGGTTTTGAGCCAGTCGACCTGGCGGTTGCGACGAATGACTACCGAGTGCTTCTCCGCTTTCCCGTGCATCCGACAAGTGTCATCGTCTCTGGCATGTGGTATCGCAAGAAGGACGTTGGCGACAACATGGAGGGCACGACTATCGGTCCTGACATAACGTTGACTCGTCGGAGTGATGGCTTTACGCAGTCGGGTCTCGTAATCGGACAGCCGGAAGGCTTCCCCCTTCGAGGTCATTTACTCGTCCTCACGACGAATATCATCCCGCAAGCGGCGGGCGCGGATTCGCCGACTGCGGTCTTCCTCGGCGGGTGTGACTTTCACGAAGGGACTCCACCCGCAAGTCAAAGGATGCTTGCCTTCATGTACCCGTACCTTGGTCACGAACTTCAGAGCCGGACGAAGACGCGCAGTCGGGCGAGGCTGGATTTACCATCTGTTACTGGCACGACGAACCCGACCCCGAGTCGAAGGGGATGTGGTGGCTTTACGATTTGGAGTGGCCGGCCAGAGCTGTGATATGACCGAGAAGCGAGCGGCAAATGCTCCTCACACTGGAAGCCCTGGATGGGAAATGCGTCTGGGAATGCTCGAACAAGATGTTGACCGTAAATTCCTTGAACCGTTACGCACACACGGATGGTCGATTTCGAGTGTGCGCTCGATTCCAGAAGGTGAGTACCTACTTATCGAGGTTGAGCGAGGCGGTCACCACCATAAGATCGCGGTTCTCAAATCGTCGGCGACCGCGAATCCAGTTTATCGTCGCCTCGCGACGGAGGTCGAACACATTTTTGTCAACGGACAGTTGTGGCAGCTTGCATCGTACGCCTATGGGATCGACAAGCCCGTGAGCACGGCGGACGATTTTCAACAGGTTCTCATCGGCTGGAATAGCGCCAGCGCGGATGGGAAGTTCGCGCCTGGCCCTCAGATTTCGATTGACGCCAAGCCACCTAAAGATCGTAGGCTCCTCGCGGAGGCGCCCATAGAAGCGATCTGGTTACGACTCCGCCAGCTCGCAAGCGTCACGTTAGCCCGCAAGCTTGTAGAGGCCCGCGCACGCGAGGCGAAGATCGCTCTAGATGCTGATGCCTTGAACACCAAAGCGCAGGGGATGGCATTCTCCCTGCGCAACGCCATCGATTACTTCAACGTGCGGGACGGCCAGAACGTCAGCCAGCGAGTGCTGAACCTCTACTACGGAAGCATGTCGTTCGCGTTTGCGGAAATGCTTGCGGCCCCCAGCGGTCCGGGCGCTCTCTCTCAGATCGAGGAAAGCACGAAGCAGGGTCACGGTCTCGGTACGGTCGACGGCGAGAAAGAGGGGCTCGAACATATCGTCGTGAATGCCATCGCGACGGGCTTCTTTCCAACCTGGATCAAGTTCTTGGGCTTACCTACAGATGCCTTTCCAAGACAGAAACCAAAAGTCTATGGCGACCTTTCGAAGCAGGCCGCGACAACATGGGTCACGATCGAGCAGCTCTTCGCGCGGATTCCTGAGGTGGCTGATCTCTTCACGGACATTTTCGAGAGCAAGCCCGCCTGGGTCACGGTCGCGTATGACCAGAGTGCGAACAAGATGCCGTCCCTCCACGGAAATAGAGAGCAACCGAACACGACGTATGCGTTGCTGGTGGACGATTCAGCGCGTCTTATGCGAGATGACATCGCCGAATTTGCTGAGGCAATCAGCGAGATCACGGAGGTTGCTGCTGAGGGAGGCGGGCGCCACTTCCGCGTCGCCGTCAATCACGCGGGCAAGAAAATTTGGTGGGAGGCTCTCTCACTTCATGACAGCCCGTTTGAACGCCGCGCCATGATCCGCCCTCTCTTCGAAGTTGTCGGAGAGTATCGGGCGATCTGCGTCGTGCTCCTTTACGCGCTTTCGATCGTGGTTCGGTACCGACCGAGTGTGTGGCGCCGAGTTCAAGAGGGTGACCTCGACCACATGCGCGTTTTGATTGAGGCGTTCCTCGCGGTTGTTGAGCGAGTTTTGCCTGAACAGTTTTTGGAGGCGATCACGGGGCAGAGGGTGTTTGTCAAGCAGCCTGGAGCGTTCTTCTGACGAAGACTATGTCGACGAACAGCGATCTCCGCGAATTGAAGCGTCTCTTAGACGGTGTCAGCCGTGCCGGTCACCAGCAATACAAGACGCATCTTCGTTACGTGCACGACTTGCTTGAGAAGAGCCCACGTTTCCGAGCCGTTTTTGGGTTGCTGGTCGCCAACACCGCCGACTTCGACGTGGATGGATGGGTGCAGAACCGCGTCTTTTCGGCAAAACAAACGTGTCATGAATGGCCAGCGTCGGAAGGGCAACGGCTTCGAGTACTGCATCGAATCGCGGTCGTCAGTGCGACCTTGGAGAACGTCAACCCCGTCGATGTTGGACGCTTGCTCGGCTATAGCTCGAACCTCGATCACCAGGTGCAAGCGTTTACGCGCCACGTTCTCGTGCCGCTGGTCGAATACCTGCAGACTTGCTTGGGAACTGAATCCGAGATTCTTCACCACCTAGAACGTATGAGGCGGCAGGTTGAATGGTTTGAGCAGGAGCGGCTCTACGAGCAGTTCAGTGTTGACCCTTCGAAGGGCGAGGGTCTTTATGACCGTCGCGTCCGTGAGTTCCTTTTTTCCGAGGGGATCGACTTCCCGTTTTCTCAGCCGTCTGGCCCGTCGGGAAAGCCCGACGTGGTGGGGCGGCTCGATACGAAAGACCCCCTCGTGTGCGAGATCAAGCTCTACGATGCCCGGAGGTACGGCGTTCCATACCTTCAGCAGGGTGTTGGCCAAGCAATCCGCTACGCCCACGACTACGGCAAGGCATCAGCGCATCTCGTCATCTTCAACTTGTCGGACGAGCGCCTTCAGCTCCCGAGCGACGAACCCGCCGACGCAAGCCCACCGCGATTGCTGGTCGAGGGCGTCACGGTGTTCATGGTCGTGGTCCAGGCGAAGCCGCTCCCATCGGCGAGCAGGGATCGACACCGAGAGCTTCGCGAGATCCCCCGTGGCCAACTCATAGCAGGGATGTGAACGAAGACTCCCGGTACAAAGCTAGGGAGTTCTTAGGGAATCTTCATAGGTAGGATCTTTATTTCCCGAGTGATCTCGATCACTTACGTGCATAGTGCACGAATTGGATAGTCAAAGGCATCGGGGATTCTCTAGGCTTTTGAGGCAAAGGCCGGCAGTGGGCAGGGTGCGGAGGCTCGACCCCTGCCTGAATCTGCCGCTCGGCGGTCTTGCGCTGAAGGGGTTGCGTCTGGCCGAAGCTCCAATCCGCTACCTGAAAGGCCCTGGCTATGAACTCTTCGAAGCGGCCGCCGACCCCCCCGTCGGTGTCTACGGTCGAGCCATTCGACGTTCACTCGCCCCCAATCCCGACATCTTCAACCACGCCGTTCCCGTCCTCTTCGCCCGTTCGGTCCCGTTGGTCCTCGTCGGTCTCGTCCGTCTCGTCAGTCTCCCACGGCGCCTCGGCGAGCGCACGAGACCGCCAATCACGGAGGTTTGGAGGGTACATTTCAAGCAAATGCGGCTTGAGGCGATCGGCGACCTCGGCTACGGCCGAGCCCATCGTGCCGCCCGGCGAGCCGTCAGGGGGAATCCCCAACGTTCGAAGATCCGTGACGAGCTCGGCCAAGGCCGACATGGAGCGCCCAGTGATCGCCGACAACTCGTCGAGCCGGTAGCCCGAGGCCAGAAAAAACGTGGCCGCCAGGTCCCAAAGCCGTTCGGGCGTAAGAGACTTTCGTCGCCCGAGCGTTACGCCACCCGCTGCCAGCTCCCGCTGCGCCTCGAGCAACTTGGTAGTGACGTCACGAACGCGTGCTGGAAAGAGAACGCGCTTGTCATCTTGGTCGTCGAGAAGCCGGAGCCGATCGGCCTCCCGGGTGAGGATCCAAGCATTCACTCGCGGATCGCACATGACGGCGAAATTCGGAAGGCGTGTGTCCGTCAACGCGAAAAGGTTTCGGAGACCGCGCACTTGTAGAAAGCTGACCTCGAACCTCAAGACGTTCCGCGCGCGTTCCGCAAGGCTCAAGAGATCCTCAGCAGCCTCCCTACGAACGCGGCGAGATCCAAGCTCGCGTCCCTTGCAATAGAACTTCACGCGCAAAGCTCGGGACGACCACTGGACAGTTGAAATTGGTGAGCCGAAGCAGTTGAACTTTCCCTCGTACCGGCGCCGCAGCCCCATCAATCCAAAAATGCTCTGAATCGGGTCGCGAACCTCAAGATCGATTGCGTGACTCGAGCGAATGACAGCCCAGGAGGCGAGTGGAAAGCGCTCCCCGGCCTCCCGAGACAAAAGAATCCCAAGGTGAAGTGCGCGCGCGAGTTCGAGCGCCAGGTAATCGGGCCGCAGATCCTCAACCGATCGAATCGGAATCAGAGGGTAGTTCACGGCGTAGCCCCCCACCCAACGCGGAACCGAGATCCGGAGGGACACCACGCAGGTCGCCGGGCAGTACGTGACAAAAAGGACCCCGCCCCGGTGGGACACGCCGAACACGTCGGGTCGGCCCGGGATCGGCGGTAAAGGCCACATTCCGTGAGGAACGTCGAGAATGCCCTCCACCCGAGCCGCAATCGTCAAGTCATCAAGCACGATAAAACCTCGAAAAACGAGCATGTGAGGGAGGGCGAGATTCGTGCGGGGTGCAGAAAACGCGCTCAAAACGTCTCCTATTGGGGTCGTCGGACCCGGTCGATGTAATCGGAGGGTCGTGGTTACTAGCTGCCATGCTCATCTCGAGCTTGCCGCATCGATAAAGAAATTATTCGGAACCGAATCGGTCGAATTGATCGATAAACTTTTTATAAGCCACCTCCTTGTGACAGGAGGCCAAGAATGGGCACCGAAAGTGACGACGGGCAGAGGCAGGACAGTGGCGAGGCCCGGGCGCTTTGCGTCCGACTCCCGCTGGCGCAATATCGACTGGTACGCACGATCGCCGTGACGCGAGACATGGCAAACGCGGCGGTCATCTCGTGGGCGGTCGAGTTGTTGGAGCGATATGTTGACGCCGGAGGCGTGCGATGAGCGTCTCCTTTGGCAAAGAAGACTCGGCAACTGTCACGGCGCGAGTCCGGTGAGCAATGCACACCGGTCCACACATCGCTCGACGACCTGCCGCTAACGAAAGCGCGCGAGATCAGCGGCAGTAGACGCCCGTCGCAATCAAATGCTCTCAAGGCGCAATGATGAACTTCCTTCCGATCTGCACAACGCAACGAGGGAGATCAAGCCATGCAAAATGCAATCACAGATCAACAATTCATCGAGCAAGCAACAACGCATACGGGCACAAACAGAGCTTGTGGCGCCCCCGACTCACTCGAGTCCATCAATCATCACGAAACCGGGTTCGAGTGTTCCGCGAACGGCCGAAGCGATCAGGATGTCCTGGTCCGCCCAAGATTTGTTTTTACAGTGCCCCTCTCGCCGCTTGCCGCACGGATGCAGCGGATTACCGAGCGCCTCGCATCACCTTTCGATCCCGACGGGGAGTTCATAATGTTGCTGGGTTTCGCAAACCCGAAAGACGTCGGACTCGTTGTGACCGCTCGATTCCGTATGGACGGCGACGATGGCAACTACTCCATTAGCGGCAAAGTGCGCGGAAGCAGGATTGCGATCTTTGCGGCGGGCGACGACGTGCGCGTGCACCAGAACGGCACCGCCGTCGCGACAGCCAAACCCTTTCAAACTACTTGGAGGAAACGGCGCACTACAGGGCGGATGGACCTTTACGCAGTGCATCTCCCCATTGGGCGAGAGATTCATATGTGGGTAAATAATGGTCACCGATTCGGCGACATAGAGCGAAGGGTTTACGTCGTGACGCCAACCGGCATCGTCGGCACCGTCACGGAGCTCCATCCATGATGGTGCATGACCAGTCTCCGGCACTCGCAAAACCAGACTGGGCCTCTCCGACCGAACATGCGCGCCATCCTTACCGGCGTGAAGCCGGTAGGCTTGCCGCCAGGCGAAGACCACTCGGTGACCTCTTACTGGACGGCGTCGTTCTCTTGCTTCGCTTTCATGAGGTCGGCGCTTTGCCGGCCCCATTGCCCCCCAAATGCAAACGAGACTGTAGCCACCAGGAGAAAAAAGTCATGAGCGAAAGTTATTCGAAAAAGCTCTCCGCTGAGCTTTATCAATTTGTTACCGACGACGACGAAACGGGTCCGGCCAGGGTCGTCAGCGCAATTTTGGTCCCGTGCTTTCATGGATCCGACGGGTGGTTCGGCTTATGTAAGGATCCGGCAACGAACTCGTGGATCGAGTTTGAATATCAAGACGGAGAAACGAAAACCGTACTCGCCGCTCGAATTCGCGAACGCCTGACTGCCTCGGTAGCCACGCAGTGAAGTAGGGGGGGGCGGGGTAGGTTTTGAAATAGCCCCGTTCCGCCCCGCCTTTCCGGGCAAAAGAACGTGTGCCCGTGTGTTAGAGAAATCCGCCAGTGTAACCCGTTGTCGATCCGATCAAGAGGTCAAACAAAGATCTCATCGGACCGTTCTGCACTCGCTGAGGAGGACCATCATGAGAGTTAACCTCGACCATGTTTTCGACGCAATTGTTCGCCGAATGGCGCGCGAGATCGTGGTGTGGGCGCAGCGGTCAAAACACGGCCTGCCCTACGTCGCTGGCTACGACATCACGGCTAGTCCGGACGGCGTTCCCGACGGACATCCGCATGCGCTGTTGGCCGAGGCGGACACGCCCGAACACGCCGTCGAGGGGGTTATATCCCAGATGTATTGCTGGGTTCGAACGCCGCGCTCCCCGCTTCTTGTGCGGTCGACGGAGCACGTGCGCACCAAAGCGCCCGGTTTGGTTCCGGTACCCCAAGTTGTCGAGCTTCATGCATAGCAGTCTCAAGCGAGACCGGGTCTAGCTAGCCGCTCGTGACCCTTTGTGAGGTTCGATAGAGTGTGTGCTGAGTGGCTGCGCTCGGGAGTTCCGACGGCTCACCTACCGCGGCCGACACGACTGCCGCACGCCGCGAGCGCGCCCGATGACGTCAGGAGAAGGGCCCATTCGCGTCGGCGCATGCGGCTCACGATGACCCGAGCCGGTGAGCGCGACAAGCCTCGCAAGGCCGGGCCATTGTGTGACGCGGCCCCCGCAAGCTTCCGTGGTCCTCGCGGAAACGGCTATCACCGGCCCGAGTGCTACCGTTGAGCCATGGTGCGAATGGTGCGTCTCTCTCTCCTTCTCGCGACAGCGGGTCTCACCGTCGCCATCGTCGCGTTCCCTGGGAAGGCCGACGCCCTCGGACCGGTGGACGTCGAGATCGGCGCAAGGGCTGGCGTCACTCCGGGCCCTCTCGGTCGTCTCGGCGTCGGCATTGGAGGGCGCGGGGGCGTATCCATTCTGGGTCGTCTCTACGCCGGGATCGATGTGATCGACTATCTGGGCGCGACTGCCACGTGCGGAGGCTGCTCCTGGCCGTCGGGAGCGATGCCAGTCGAGCAGTGGCGGAGCGCGCTGCTCTACGGGTTCGAAGGCGGTTACAACTTCAAAATTTCCCGAGTGACGATTCGGCCCCAGCTCGGTTTGGGCGATCTGCGTCTATCGGCCTGGTATGGCGGTTTCACCGCAGGCGCCATCTCGAACGTCACGGCCGGCGTGGATGCCAGCGCTGGAGCGCGCGACGCGGGTGCCCGTCTTCACGATCCGGCGGTTTGTCCACGCCGACAGTCGGCCACCGATCGGAGGCGGTCGCGCGCTCGCGCCTGCGCTGCGAGCGAAGGTGGCGGATCTATCTCCCCCCCGTTTTTTTCAGCAGCTGCTAGGCCTGCCGGAGATCGCGCGTCTCTCCGACGTCGAGCACCCAGAGGCGGTCTTCGGGGTGGCCGTGGTCCGCGAACCAGCGGCGCATCCGGACCGGAGGCTCGCCCACGGGCTCGTCGGTCAGCTTGAAGGTGCCCCAGTGCATCGCAACGAGGTTGTGCGCCCCGAGGATTGCCCATGCTCGCCCGGCGTCTTCGGGGCCCATGTGCTGCGCCGCCATGAACCACGTCGGGTCGTAGGCGCCGATGGGCAGCATGGCCCAGTCGATGCGCGGGAAGCGGTCGCGATGGCGCGGAAGACCTGCTCGCTGAACGCGGTATCGCCGGCGTGGTACGCGACGCCGTCGGCG
>JBEKOY010000070.1:0-28919 GCA_049521295.1 Polyangiaceae bacterium
CTGGCCGAGATGACTTCCCTTTGCGCGAGCACCATCGCGTGCTCGATCGCGTGCTCCAGCTCGCGGACATTGCCGGGCCACTCGTATTCGTCGAGCGCACGAACGGCATCGGGCGCCAGACGCTTGGGTTCGCGCCCCATACTCCGTGCGAATTTCTGCAGATAGTGATTCGCGAGCAAGAGGACGTCGTGACCCCGCTCCCGAAGAGGCGGCAGCTCAATCGCGATGACGTTCAGGCGGTAGTACAGATCCGTCCGAAACTGCCCCGCCTGAATGCGACTCAGAAGATCGACGTTGGTGGCCGCGAGAACACGGACGTCGACCGTTCGCGTCTCGTCGGCACCGACACGCTTGATCTCACCTTCCTGAAGCACTCGGAGCAGCTTGACCTGTGCCGCGAGCGGCAAATCCCCAATCTCGTCGAGCAGGATGGTGCCGCCATCGGCCGTTTCGAACAGACCCGCGCGCGCCGACTGTGCACCTGTAAACGCGCCGCGCACGTGCCCAAAGAGCTCCGATTCGACAAGCTCCCTGGGGATACCGCCGCAGTTGACGGCGACAAACGGCTTCTTGGCGCGAGGGCTCTGTTGATGAATGGCGCGAGCGACGAGTTCCTTGCCCGTGCCGCTTTCTCCTAGAATCAGCACGGTCGACGCCGTCGGGGCGACGCCCTCGAGCAGCCGATACATCTCGAGCATCTTCGGTGAATCGCCGATAATCTCCCCGAAGCGCTCCTTCGAGAGAAGGACTTGCTCGAGTTGACGCGCCCGATCGGCCAACCGTCGGTGCTCGGCCGCACGTTGTACCGCATGAGCCACCGCGTCGTTCGAGTGAAATGGCTTCGTGAGGAAGTGGTAGGCACCCGCCTTCATCGCGGAAACGGCCGCATCGACGTCGGCAAAGGCCGTCATGAGAATCACCTCGACTGCGGCGCCACTGGCCTTGATGCGGGCGAGCAATTCCAAACCACCGAGCCCCGGCATCATCATGTCGACGAGGGCCACATCCGGCGGAGATCGCTCGACATACTCGAGTGCATGTTCACCATCCTCGGCGACACCGACTCTCATGCCGCGTGCATCGAGCACGCGCGCGAGACTTCTGCGCAGTGCAGGCTCGTCGTCCACGACCAAGACGTGAACGACGCCCGCATCCTCCGTGAGAGGAGGCGGCGCAGCACTGATCGTGAGAACCGGAGATGGCGCAGGGGCGGGGGCTGTCACTTTAAGCAGAGCGTAAACCGCGCGGGGCAACGTTGGCCACCTCGAGAATTTTGCGCGTGAGGGCCGCCTGCGCGCGCTCGGAAAGGCGGCTCCACGCCACCGGTTCGATGGCGTCGTAGTCGGACGACGGAACCGCGAATCGGGTCTGTCGGCCAAGCGTCCCCTTGTGCACCTGCACCTTCATTCGGCGATGAGAAAGTACGTGCACAACCTCACCGGCCCATTCGAGGTCGTCTGCGGTCCGTCCAAGCCGAGCGGCCAGCGGACCGGCCTTGCCGTCGGTCGTCGGCGGTTCCCAGAGGCCACCGAACAGCGTGTCCACGCGTCGGCGCGCAAGGAGCACGGCTCCTTTGGATGCGAGTACGATGGACACCCGCTCCACCGTACGAGGCCGCTGCTTGGCACGGACTCGGCCCGGAAGTTCGTGGACGACATCCTGCGTTCGCGCCATGCATGCGTCGCGAACCGGGCAGTCGCCGCACTTGGGGGCGCGCGGAAGGCAAACCGTCGCGCCGAGCTCCATCAACGCCTGGTTCCAATCGCCTGGATCGCAACGGCCTTCCGAAATCAGGCCTTCCGCGATTTGCCATAGTTGCGCGCGCACCGCAGAACTCTTGACGTCGCCCTCGATGGCGTAGATGCGCGTGAGCACGCGGGCGACATTGCCGTCCACGACGGCCGCCCTTCGTCCAAATGCGATGCTCGCAATGGCTCCTGCCGTGTACGCACCCACTCCGTTCAAGCGCCGTAGCTGCTCGGCCTCTGCCGGAAGGCGGCCTGCGTGTTCGCTCGCCACCTGCTTTGCCGCGGCATGCAACATGCGCGCACGACGGTAGTAGCCAAGCCCGCTCCACAGCGTGAGCACCCGCTCTTCCGGCGCCTCGGCGAGCGCCAGGATGGTTGGAAACTCGCGGAGAAAGCGCTGATAGTAGGGGATAACCGTGTCGACGCGAGTCTGCTGCAGCATGACCTCGCTGAGCCACACGGCGTACGGGTCGCGTGTTTGTCGCCACGGCAGCGGTCGCCGGGATTCGACGTACCATGCGACGAGACGGGCTTGCAGAATGCGCACGAGGGCGCGGTCCAACTTCCGAGGCTCAACGCACGACATCGTATTCGAGCCGGAACTCGCCCTGGTCGTTCGAGGACTGAGCGTCGACGACAACCCAGTAGGTGCCCGCCTCGAGCCCCCGTACGATCGAGATGCGATGCTTCGCGTCCGCGTCCGACGCGCACGCTATTTCCAGCGGAGGCGACCTGACGAGGTCGGAGCACGCCTTGCGAAGAGCGACGACGGCGTCGAACGTGCTGGAGGTCGCCGTGATGCGAATCTTGGAGGGTGTCGGAACCACGAACTCGAACACCCGATCCGGACCGCTGCCCCCCCCATCGCCCGCGACGCATGCCGTCGTAAAGTCGTCCGAAGCCCCCACGGTGGTTGCGACGACCGGGCGACCTGCGAAGAGCCTGGGCGCGTGCGAACACGCCACGGCCTGTCCGGATAGATCGTGCAACGCCCAGTGCATCGTGAAGCGTCCGAGCGCGTTCGGGCTCTCGCCGTCCACCGCGACGTACAGCGTCCCCGGTGCCACCACTTCGTCGATCGATCGGCCGCACGCAAGCTCGGTGGTGCGATCCCCGCAGTGGCGCCAGGCGACCAGAACGTGCGGCGCCTCCTCGCCGTCCAGAGACGCGACGACGCGCGACTTATGCGGCACGTCGAGACGATAGACGACGTCGGGCGCACCGGTCCCTCCGCAACTGCCGGCAACGTCGTCGCGAGCGGTGAACGTGTCCCCTTCGACGACGCCCGAGCCATTGCCGGCGAGCGGGGCGGCGTCCCCGCACCCGTCGTTGTTCGTGCCCGTTCCGGTGAGCGGCGCAGTCTGCAGAAGGAGTGTGAAGCGCCCCGCCGTCCCATGCTCACGCGCATCGGCGAAGACGGCGTAGTCGCCCGGATCCATCACGCCCGTCGCGGTCGCATCGCCGGCGACCGCACCGGACTCGCTGCACGCAACCTCGCTCTCCTCGTCTGCACAGGCCCTACGCAGGTGCACCACCGGCGCCATGTCGTCCGAGTGCTCGACGACGCGCACGCGCGATCGGTCTGACAGCTCGGCGCGCCACACGGCCTCCGCGCCCCCCGCGCCGCCTCCGCAACTCGCTTCCGCGTCATCCGCCATCGCCGAAGTCGTTCCGGTTTGAGTCGTCCCCTCGACCAGCCGTGGCGCGCCGGCGCACATGTCGACGAGTGACAGGACCTCGGTCTCGGACACGGTCAGCTTGAACGCGCCCGCTTCGTGACCGTACCCGTCGACGAACACGAAGTATCGGCCGGGCTCGAGCACCCGTTCGATACGTGACCTGGTTCGATCGGGCGCGTCGTCGTTGCAATCGACTTCGGCGTTCGCGTCCGTGCAGTCGTCTTTTCGAATGTAGAGCACCGAGTCAAAGTGGGCTTCGACTTCGATCGTCACCCGTTGTCGCCGCACGATGTCGAGCTCGTAGACGAGCTCCCGCGAATCGCTCGGTCCGCACGAGCCCGCATGCTCGTGCTGACCGTGGGTGGTGGACCCCGTGACGACGCCGGGCGACAGCGGGATGGGCGCATCGCACGTGCCGTTTGCCTCCTGTGGCGATGCGGCTTCGGCGCGCGCGGCCGATGCCGTGGCCCCGTCGCCACCGGCCCACGTCGCAACCACCCACGAGCCGGCGCCGGCCGCGGCCCTCACGACAAGTGTGTACGTGTCGGCCGAGTCGAGACACACGCGAAGAGCCGCCTCTGGCTCGTCGGTCGTATCGTGGGCCAAAGGCGCTCCTCGTGGGTCCAGAAGCCTCGTGTCGAGGTTGCGAAGGCCCTCACCGCCGATCGCGACGATCGTGACGCACCCGGCGGGCAGCGTCACCAGCTTCCGCGTCTCCCCTCCTTCGCGCAAGCTGCCCTCAAGAATCGGTCCCACTTGCCCGAGGCCCATGGCGGATAGCGTGTTGTGCACGGCCACGAATCTCGGATCGAGCGGACCGTTGCGCCCTCGCGAAACGGTGCAGGCCACCGAGGACGCAGAACCGCTCAGTGCAACGAAGGCGCCGAACCGCAAGAAGCGCCGAGCGCGCGACATCACGCTAGGGCCCACCCGCTCGAACCGTGCCTACACCAAGTCGAGCAGCAAACGTTCCGGCTGCTCGAGCGTGCCGATGACGTCGTACGCAAATGCAGCGCCAACGTGCCCATCGACGACACGGTGATCGAACGACAGCGACAGGAGCATCACGTCGCCGACGACGATCTGTCCCGCCTTCACCACCGGACGTGACTTGATCCGATGCACACCCAAAATGGCGACCTCTGGAAAATTGATAATCGGCGTTGCGAGCAATCCTCCTTGCGCCCCCAGCGAAGTAATGGTGAACGTGGAGCCCTGCAAATCCTCGAGCCTCGCCTTTCCCGTCCGGGCTTCGTCCGCAAGCCGTTCGATTTCTCGTGCGATTCCCAAAACGCTCTTCTTGTCGGCGTCCTTCACGACCGGGACGACGAGCCCCGCGTCGGTCGCCGTAGCGATGCCGATGTTGTAGTATTTGCGGAGTACGATTTCCTGCGTCGTCTCGTCCACGACCGCGTTGAGCATGGGGTGCCTTTTGAGCGAGGCGACGACGGCTTTCACCACGAAAGGCAGAAAATTCAGGCGAACGCCTTGGTCGTGCGCGGTGCTCACCAGGCGCTCGCGAAGCCTCTTCAGCTCCGTCGCATCGCATTCCTCTACGAAGGTGAAGTGAGCCGCGGTGGAGGTTGCAAGCGCCATCTTTTGCGCGATCTTCTTACGCAACCCGGCGAGAGGAATGCGCTCCTCGATGCCGGCACGGCGCCCGGCGTCGCCGGGCGGCGCAACGACGCGCCCCGGCCCGCGCACGGCTCGACCGGCCACTCGCGCGGACGGTGCGGCGTGCACAGGGACGAACCCCTCGACGTCTTCCTTGGTGACACGGCCTTGGGGGCCCGTTGGGGGCACCCCCCGAAGGTCGATGCTCATGTCGCGCGCGAGCTTTCGCGTGGCCGGCGTCGCAAGCGGCCTTTCATTGAAATAGGCTGGCGCGGACGACGCGGACGAGGAGCCGAGACCTCTGCGCGCGGGCATTCCCGGCAGCGACTCGCGAAGGTCGCCAACCGCCGTGGCGGCGGGTTCTTCCTCCCGAACGCGGTGCGACGTCGCGCCGTTCGGGTGCGTCGTCGGGCTCTCGCTACGGCTTGCCGGGCCCAGGGCGTCGACGGTCGGCACCGGAGTCTGCAGATCGAACACAACGAGGACGCCATGCACGGGAACGGTCTCACCGACACGGCCGCGGGTCTCGAGCACCGTGCCGGCTTTGGGTGCGGTGATCGTGACCGTCGCCTTGTCGGTCATGACCTCAACCACCGACTGATCCTCGGCGACGACATCGCCCGCCTCGACCCGCCAGGCCACGATTTCTCCTTCGGTAACGCCCTCGCCGATGTCCGGCAGCTTGAATTCCCAACGGGGCAATTTGCTTTCCTCGCCTTTCTCTTGTCGAACTAAAATCGAGCTGTTTCGAGGAGCGCCGGGAGGATCCGGCGAGCCAGCGGCAAGTACTCCATTTCCAAAGCGTACGGGAAAGGCGTATCGAACCCGCACACGCGCGCCGGTGGCGCCTGCAGGTGCACGAACGCTCGCTCGCTCACCAACGCGACGAGCTCGGCCCCGAAGCCGCACGTCTTCGGCGCCTCGTGCACGATGACGACGCGGCCCGTCTTCTCGACGCTCGCGACGATCGCGTCGATGTCGACCGGCCATAAGGTGCGCAGATCGACGATCTCGCATTGGATCCCGTGTTTGCTGGCCTCATCGGCAGCCGCAAGTGCCTCGTAGAGCATCGCTCCCCACGTCAAGACCGTGAGGTCGCGTCCCGCGCGGACCACCGCGGCGCTCGCCAGGGCTACCGTATAGTCCTCGTCAGGGACGTCGCCTCTCGCGGCACGGTAAATCCGTTTTGGTTCGAAGAAAATGACTGGGTCCGGATCTCGGATGGCTGCGAGCAGAAGCCCCTTTGCGTCATACGCATTCGATGGACAGACCACTTTGAGACCGGCCACGTGGATGAATAGCGATTCGGGGGACTGCGAATGGTACATCCCTCCGCGGATGCCCCCGCCGACCGGCGCACGTAGAACCATCTTGGCCGTGTACTCGCCACCCGAGCGATACCGAAGCTTTGCGAGCTCGCTTACGAGTTGATCGTAGGCCGGATAGATGAAATCGGCGAACTGGATTTCCGGTACCGGAACGAGCCCGTAGAGAGCCATGCCGATCGCGGTACCGACGATGCCCCCCTCGGAGAGGGGCGTATCGATGACCCTGTCTTCGCCGAACTCGTCCCACAGGCCCTGGGTGACACGGAAAACGCCTCCGATGCGTCCGACGTCTTCACCCAGGACGACGACGCGATCGTCGCGCCGCATCTCGTGGCGAAGCGCGTCGTTGAGGGCTTGAACCATCGTTTTTTCCGTCACGCGAACGCTCCGGTGACGCGTGCCCATTCGTCGCGCTGCTCGCGCAGGTGTCTCGGGACGTCCGCGTACACGTTGTCGAACAGCGTATCGGGGGCAGGCACCGGCGACATCTCGGCTTCGGCGATCGCTCGCTGTACGTCGGCGTTCACACCCTCACGCAGCTGCCTTTCGCGATCTTCGCCCCAGCACCCCCGCTCCTCGAGCGTTCTCCTGAAGCGGGCAACGGGATCGCGCGCGGCCCCCAACTCAGGATTTTCGCCATCCCCCGGCGGCGCACCGACCGCTTCGATCAGCGTGGCCCCTCCACCCGCCGACGCGCGAGCGCGTGCCTCGCGGACGGCGCTCCATACGGCGATGACGTCGCACCCGTCGACGCGAACTGCCGGCAGTCCGTACGCGACCGCCTTCGCGGCGACGCCGGCCACCGCCGTCCGACTCGACGCGGCCGGGCCGCCGTTCCAACAAAGGGCAATGAGCGGAACCCGCGCGACTCCGGCGAAGTTGAGTCCGGCATGAAAGTCATGGCCGCTCGTGGCGCTCTCTCCGAAGAGGAGCAGCACGGCCAGGTCGTGGCGACGAAGACGAGCCGCCCAGGCGACGCCCACGGCGTGGGTGATGTTCCTGCCCACCCGAGGACTCGGACTCGGGATACGCGACCGCCCCAAGACGACGTCCGTCGCCGTCCCGAACGCACGATGGGCGTACAGCGCCACGGGCATCCCTCGCCAGAGTGCCGCGCCGAACTCGGGGGACCCGAGAAATACCCAATCGTCATCGCGCACTGCCGCCACCGCGCCGATGACGGCGGCCTCTTGGCCGAGTGCACTCGCGTGTTGCAGGACGCGACCGCTGAGCTGAAGCGCCGCCAAGCGCTCGTCGATCACCCGAGCCGCCACCATGTGCTCATACAGGGCCATCGCGAGGTCGTCCGAGATCGGTGGCGCGCCGTTATGGCTGCGCGCGCGGTCGTCGACAAGCGGGCGCGGCGCAGTCCCCGGCGGAGAGACGCTCTGCATCGGCGATGCGAGCCTAGCACCGTTGCCGCCGTTCAGGCGGACAGGACGGACAACGCGTTTTCGGCTATGGTGATGCCCATGGCGCGGCGCGCATTCGTACCGCCCCCGAGCCTCGCCACGGACACATCCCGCCGGCCGCATGGGTCGACCGGGGCCGGTCCACCCTCGCGCCCGGATTCGATGGGGCTTCGCCCGAGCGCGCCCGCACCCCGCTCGTCGGTCGCGTCCGCCACTGCCCCCGGCGCGCACGCGGATTCGCGTCGGCCGATTCAGGCGCCCTCTCGCGCGGAGGGCGTGCCGATCGTCGCCTGCGCCCAGCTTCTCGATCGGCTGGCTGCGGCCGATGAGGCTCCGTTTCTGGCGTCCTGGATCGAGAGCACCCTTGCCGGGCGTGGTCGCACGGAGCCGACCTTAGCCGTCCGCCTTCTGCGCGCCTACCGTGAAACCGGCCGCATCGATCGGGCCCGCGATCTGGCCGCATCGCTGCCGAGCGCCCCCTCGTCCTGGCAGGCGCTCGACGCCGCGCGGGTCGCCATCGAACGTTCTATCCTAGCGACCATCGACGGGCGCTGCGATCACGCCGAAGCCGAGCTTCGTCTGGCGTCGCACGCCCTCGCCGCCGCACCCAAGGGCACGGGGCTGCGCGAGCAGCTCGACTTTCACCTCGCTCAGGCACAGCTTGAACTGAAGCTCGACCGAAACGCCAACGCGCTCCAGGCGCTGCGACTGGCCGAGCACGTTTCGGAGCGGATCGAGAACGGCGCTTGGCGCGCCTCCGTGGCCATGACGCTCGGACATCTCTCGATGCGCTTGGCCGACCCTCGCACCGCCGCCCGCCACTATACCGAGGCTCTGCTCAAGGCTCCTGCCCGCGGTGCCGTCGCCATGAGCGCGCACGGAAACGCAGCGATCGCGCTCGGTAGCATCGGTCGATTCGACGAGGGCCGGCATCACGCGTCGCAGGCTGTCGCCATTTCCGGCGAGGTCGCCTCGGGTTGGCGCCACGCGGACGCCTACGACGTCTCGGCCATCGTCGAGATCGCCGCGGACCGGCCTCTCGCCGCGCTGACCGCCATCGACGAAGGGCTCGCCGTGCTCGGCGACATCGATCAACGGCTGCTGCGCCTGCAACTCACCGAGCACCGTACGTGGGCACTCGCCATGCTTGGACGCGCGGAGAGCGCGAGGAATTGGCTCGCCAAGGCCGAGACCCTCCGCGCAGACTTCGGGTCGATCGAAGCCATCGACGATCTCGACCTCGCCGTCACCCGCGCGCGCACGCTCGAAGCGGGAGGCGAGCTGCGCGGCGCGCTGCATTGCGCATTGGAACACGTCGGGCCGCTTGCGGACGCATTCGTCAGCGGGTCACTCAACCTGATCGTGGGTCGATGCGCGCTGGCGCTCGGCGACGAACCGGTCGCGCGAGCGGCGGTCGAGCGAGCGGCGCTGTCCGGCGATCGTCATGGCTGGGTATTTCCCGATCGGCGCGCGTCGCTCGCGCTCTGGCGTCTCGCTCTCAAATGCGGGGACAGTCGAGTCGTTCGCTACGCGGAATGCACCATCGCACTCGCCCAGACGAATTCGACGGTCGACGCACCCACCCCTGCTCCGCGGCGACCCTCGTCTGCGCCGATGGTCGCCCCGCCGTCGTCGGACGCGCTGGACGGCCTGACGGATGCGAACGACGGCGAAACGCTCATTTACGTGACGACCCCGCAAGGCGTCGCGCGCATTCCGATGCCCGACCTCGCGCGGGCCACCGCCGGCGCCACGCTTGTGGTCGATACCCTGACGCATGCTCTGCGCGTCAACGATCGCGAGGTGTCGCTCGAGCGTCGGCGGGCCCTCGAGCCGCTCGTCGTCCAACTGCTGCGGCGCGCGCGCGAGGGCCTGAGCGCGGACGAGATTTTGCGTGCTGCAGGGGGCCCCGGGCCCGAGAGCGCCGACGCCGAGCACCGGGTGCGCGTGCTCATTTCTCGGGTTCGCGACCTGCTCGGCGATCCGGCGGCCATCGAGCGCGTCCGAGACGCCGGAGAGCACGGTCGAACCAGGTACCGGCTCGCCGCCACTCTTCGCTTTGCGCTCGTCGAGCCGCTGTTCAGCTCCGCCCCCCATTGAGATCGGGTCGATTCCGAGCGGCCTCGTTTCCGAAGACCGCCTCGGCCCGCGACCGATTGCGAGGTGCCCGTCGGTGGAGCTCTTGCGCGTCGAAGCGCACGCCGTCACGCCTCCGCGGCGTCGGCCCGTCCCAGGCGACCGATGAGCCCCAGGGCCACCAGTGCGATCGCCGCGCCGACGACAATCCACGTCGCAGGGTACGATACGTCCGCGGCGGGGTTGCGCCCCCTCAAGATCGGAACGCCCGCGACGGCCCAAAAGCCCAGATGCGCCGCGACTGCGGGCACGACGCTGCCGGTCCTCTCTCGCACCCAGCCGAGCGCGAGGCCGAGAAGCAACGCGCTCGGCATGGCTCGCCAGTCGAGCGATGAGCCGGCGAACAGCACAGCGGTCACCGCGACCGTCAGCGTTGCAGGAGCGGAGCGTCGGAGCCGTCCATACAAAAGGCCGCGGAAGAACAGCTCACGCGCGAGAGGAATGACCACAAAGATCCCGACGACGAGCGCGGCCCGCGAAGACCGAGCGAGCAATTTCTCCATGTTCTCCAGAGCGGTGGGGTCGTCGTACGGCCACATCCGCAGGATCCGATCGTCGAGCGCAGAAAGAACAGGGCTCGATCCCGCACCCGCCACGGCCCCGACGACCAGAGCGAGTCGCGCGCAGGGGCGCAGGCCGAACGCGGTCCGCACGGGCAGATCGTGAGGTTGGAGGCCGATGATGGCCACTGCGACGATCGACGTCGCCAATACATCGCACGCCGTCAGGTTAACGACGTCCGTCAAGCCTCCCGGCCGCAACGCTTCCGTCGTCGCCACACACACTTGTTCGAGGAGCGACAGGGCCATGGTCCACATGGCCGCAGCCAGCGGCGACATCGGCAGATCGCTCGACCCTTTGACGCCCGAACGCTTCATCGGCCGCGAAAGTGCGCCGGAACGCCGCGCTTGATGACCGTGTCACGCGCGAACTTCGGATCGAGCGAGGGAAAGTCGATCGTGAAGTGAAGGCCTCGGCTCTCGCGACGACTCGCCGCGCACTCTACGATCAGTTGCGCGACGGTCGCGATGTTCCGAAGCTCGAGTAAATCGCGCGTTACGAAATACTTCCAATAGTATTCGTTGATCTCTTCTTGCAGAAGCGCGATGCGGCGCGCCGCGCGGCGCAGGCGCGAACTCGATCGCACGATGCCGACGTAGTTCCACATCAAGCGCCTGAGCTCGTCCCAATTTTGTGTGATGATGACGGCCTCGTCGCTCGACACCGCACCGCCGACCTCCCACTCGGGTACCTCGGGCCAGAGCCGCCCGCGATCGAGCGAATCTTTCAACGCCAGGGCCGCGCGATGCGCGAACACGAGCCCCTCAAGGAGCGAATTGGAAGCCAGACGATTCGCCCCGTGGAGGCCCGTACACGCGCACTCGCCGATGGCCCACAAGCCGGGAATGGTCGTGCGGCCGTCGAGGTTGGTCGTCACACCTCCGCACATGAAATGGGCCGCAGGCACGACGGGAATCGGCTGCATCGTGATGTCAATGCCCCAGCGGAGGCACTCTTCATAGATGTTCGGAAAACGCTCTTTGACAAGGCCCGGTGGCTTTTGGGTGATGTCGAGCAGCACGTGGTCGGCGCCACTCCTTTTCATTTCAAAGTCGATCGCGCGAGCCGTGATGTCGCGAGGCGCCAGATCGCCGCGCGTATCGTAGTCTGTCATGAACGGCGCCCCGTCGAGCCTTCGGAGAACGGCACCTTCGCCGCGCATCGCCTCGGTGATGAGAAACCGCCGGGCTTGAGGGTGATAGAGACACGTCGGATGGAATTGATAAAATTCCATGTTTGCGATTTCAGCGCCTGCGCGATACGCCATCGCGACGCCGTCGCCCGTGGCGACGTCCGGATTCGTCGTGTACACGTACACCTTGCCCGCCCCGCCCGTAGCGAGCACGACCGCGCGCGCGAGAATGGTGGTGACGGTGCCGCTCGCCTCGTCGAGGACGTAGGCGCCCGCGCAGACCTCCGGGCCGCCATACTTGGCGAGCGTGATGAGGTCGACGACCATGTGCGATTCGAGCATCCGCACACGCCGTGAGCGGCCGACGGCTTCGAGCAGTGCGCGCTCGACCTCACGGCCCGTCATGTCCGCGGCGTGCGCCACCCGGCGCGCGCTGTGGCCCCCCTCGAGGTGCAGGTCGAGATCGGCATCGTCCTTCGCCCTCTCGACCTTGTCGAAATGCGCGCCGATGTCGCGCAGCATCTGGATTCGCGCCGGCCCGTCCCTTACCGACACTTCGACGGCACGATCGTGGCAGAGGCCCGCCCCCGCGCGGACCGTATCGACGATGTGCGCTTCGAACGAATCGTCCGCGCTGAGGACGGCGGCGATCCCGCCCTGCGCGTACTTCGTGTTCGATTCGTCCGCGCTTCGCTTCGTGAGCACGACGACATCACCATCCGAGGAGGCCTCGAGAGCAAACGACAAGCCCGCCACACCGCTGCCGACGACGAGATAGTCAACGCAGAGAGGCATCGAACCGACATTAGCGCTCTTCGCGCTCGGTTGACATGAGGACGCTCTGCTTCTATCGAGCTTGCCCGAACGATCACTGAATCGCCGTTCACTCGGAGGAAGCGCCGTGAAGATTCTCGTCGCCGTCAAGCGGGTGGCCGACCCCGACCATCTCAACCGGATCAAGCTGTCGGCACGTGGAGAAATCGACACGGCGAGCCTCGAACATAAGGCGAGCCCTTACGACGAATATGCGCTCGAGGCGGCGCTCCGTTTGACCGAGAACGGAGCGAATCCCAAACAGCGGCAAGGTGAGGTCGTGGTCGTGACGTTCGGTCCGAAGAACTCGGAGTCCATGCTTCGGGCGATGCTCGGCACGGGAGCTGACCGGGCGATTCGGGTGGACGCCACCGACGAGGAGCTCGACGGAGATCTCGTCGCGCGCGGCCTCAAGGCAGTGGTACAAGCCGAGAAGCCGGATCTCGTGCTTCTGGGATACCAACAAGCCGAGCACGAATCTGGCGAAGTCGGCGCGATGCTCGCGCAATACCTCGGTTGGCCTCAGGCGACATCCGCCGGCAGCATCCAGAGCGAGGACGACAAGGCGCTCGTGATCGGACGCGAGGTCGACGGCGCAACGGCATTCGTGAGGCTGACTTTGCCCGGTGTCGTGACCGCCATCGACAAGATCGTGCATCCCAAGAGCGTTCAGTCGAAATTCACGCTCGCGACGCACGTCTACCCGGATGGCGTTCGATTCGCCGCCCTGATGGCGATCATGGCCGCGAAGAAAAAACCGCTCGTCGAGATGAAGCTCCGCGACCTCGTCTCTGACCCTGCGGTCAAGGTGAGGTACACGGCGGTCGAGTTGCCCCCCGCCCGTGGCGCGGGCGTGAAAGTCAAGGACGTCCGCGAGCTCGTTACGAAACTCAAGACCGAAGCGAAGGTGGTGTGATGAGCGGCACTCTCGTCGTCGCGGAGGTTCACCACGGAGATGTCCGCAAAGCGACGTACAGCGCCATCGCGTTCGCTCGACAGTTGGGCGCACCCTTTGCCATCCTCGCGATGGGTGCGGGAGTCGGCAAAGCCGCGCACGGCCTCACCGGGTTCGGAGCGCAGAAGGTCATCGTGGTCGACGACTCGAGCCTCCGAGATTACGTTTGCGAACGGTATGCTCCCACGGTCGCGACGATCGTGAAAGAGGGCAGCTGGGACACCCTCGCCGTAACGGCGACCGCCTTCGGCAAGGACCTGGCTCCGCGCGTCGCGGCAGAGATTGGCGCAGGTTATGCGCCCGACATCAACAAGGTCCGGGTGGATGGGGTGAACCGTCTCTACCGCCGACCGATGTACGCCGGCAACGCGTACGGCTGGCTCCAAATCTCAACCGGCGTGCACGTCGTCAGCGTGCGTCAGACCGAGTTCGCCGCGGCGGAACCGTCGGGAGGCGCCAGCCCGATCGAGCCAGTTGCCCGCGTTCCGGACGAGGCACCCGCATCGCGCATCGAGTTCGTGCGACTCGAGGCGGCGACGAGCGAACGGCCCGATCTGGGCGAAGCCCGAGTCGTCGTGTCCGGCGGGCGCGCGCTCAAGGAGCACTTCGCGCAAGTCCTCGGACCTCTGGCCGACGCGCTGGGCGCGGCCATCGGGGCGAGTCGCGCAGCGTGCGATGCAGGCTATGCTCCGCCCGAGCTCCAGGTCGGGCAGACCGGACGCACCGTCGCGCCGCAGCTCTACGTTGCAATCGGAATCTCCGGAGCGATCCAGCACATCGCGGGCATGAAGGGGTCGAAGGTCATCGTCGCCATCAACAAGGATCCCGACGCCCCCATCTTTCAGATCGCCGATTACGGTCTCGTTCAAGATCTGTTCGTCGCCGTGCCGGATCTCGTGGCTGAGTTGAAGGCCCAGAGCTGACCGGCGCCACTCGGCCCACACTCGCCTTTCGTGCGCGCACGTTGTAATCGGGTTGGGTGAGTTATCTCGTCCTCGCCCGGAAGTACCGTCCCCAAAATTTCCGCGATCTGGTCGGCCAGGAACACGTCCATCAAACGTTGGCCAACGCCATCGCCACGGGACGGGTTGCCCATGCGTTCCTTTTTACGGGCGTTCGCGGGGTGGGCAAGACGACGAGTGCCCGTCTTCTCGCCAAGTGCCTGAATTGCATCGGACTCGACGGCTCGGTCCGCGCGCCGACGGCGACGCCTTGCAACGTGTGCGCACCGTGCAGCGAGATCACCGCCGGCCGCGACCTCGACGTTCAGGAGATCGACGGCGCGAGCTACAACGGAGTCGACGAAGTTCGCCGGCTGCAGGAAGGAATGAGCTTTCGGCCGGCCCGCGATCGATTCAAGATCTACATCGTCGACGAGGTGCACATGCTGTCGACAGCAGCGTGGAACGCCTTTCTCAAGACGCTGGAGGAACCACCGCCGCACGTCAAATTCATCTTCGCAACGACCGAGGTGCACAAGATCCCGGGCACGATCGTGTCCCGGTGTCAGCGCTACGACTTCAAGTTGATTCCCACCCAGGCGATCGCTTCCCGTCTTCAGCACGTGCTGGCTCTTGAAGCGATCGTGTCCGAGGCCGCCGCGATTCAGGTACTCGCCCGCGAAGCCGCCGGATCGATGCGCGATGCGATGAGCCTTCTCGATCAAGTGATCGCCTTCAGCGGCACTCACTTGACGAGCGACGACGTCACACGTGTGCTCGGTGTCGCCGACCGCAAGATCCTTCACGAGCTGGCGACCGCTCTCACAACCGGTGACGCCGCGACGTGCATCGACGTGGTGCAACGAGTCGCCGAGCAGGGGTTCGATCTGGGGCACGTCGCAAAGGATGTTCTGCGCCATCTGCGCAATCTCGTCGTAGCCAAGGTCTGTGTCGCGCAGCCTTCCGGGCGAGCCTCGTTGCGCGAGCTATTGGATCTCGCCGACGAGGAAGCTCGCGACGTCGTCGATCTGGCCGCGAAGGCAGAGACCGACGATCTTTCGCGCCTCTTCCAGGGCTTCTCGCGGGCATACGACGAGATCGCGCGCAGCATTCAGCCCCGAATGGCGCTCGAGATGGCCCTTGTGCGTTTGGCGAAGCGTCCCGCCCTGCTGCCCCTCGACGAACTGCTGGGACGCGTCGGCGATCTCGAACGCAGGCTCGGCGATTCACCCCCCCCGGGTGGTCCCGTTCCGCGGGGTGGCGGAGCCGGAGGCACCCATCCTGGCGCTTCACGCGGCGCGCACGCGCCTCCCTCCGCCATCCCTGCATCGGCGTTGAGCCCCGATGCCCGACCGACCAGAACCCATGGGTCGCTCGCCCTGGCCGAACCTCGCGGGGAGCCGGCGACGCGTTTGGCATCGCCCTCGCCCAGCCCGATGCCGGCCCCACGGCCCGTCCCCCCGCCACCCCCGCCCCTGGCGCACGTCCCCTCCGGCGACGCCGACGATTGGCGCCGAATCCTCGATCGCGTACGTGCCGTGCGACCTTCCGTCGCTTCCACGTTCGAACATGCGCTACCCGTCGAGGTCGGCCCCTGTCTCATCGTCGTCGGCTTCGATCCCAACGCATCGTTTCTGGCTGCTCGTGCGAGCGAAACCGAATTCATCGAGGCGATCCGCGCTGCGGCGCGGGACCACTTCGGTGCCTCCACCGAGGTCGTGATCGACGCCTCGCTCAAGCCACGGAATGCTCTGCGTTCGGTTGCCGCCGTCGACGCAGAATGCCGACGCACGGCACTCGCCACAGCTCGCGCGGCCGTCGAGTCGCACCCCGTCGTCCGAGAGGCCATTCGCTTGTTCGACGCGCAGCTCCGCGACGTGAAACTACCCCACGTAGAATGATACGCTAAGGAAAGGACCATGCAATTTCGCGGCGGAATGAACGAGCTCATGCGCCAAGCCGCGCGCATGCAGCGCAAGATCGAGCAAGCGAAGAGCGAGCTCAAGGAGCGTGAGATCACGATCGACGGCGTCGGCGGCAAGGTCACGATCGTGATGACGCTCGGCCGCGCCCTCAAGCGCATCCAGATCGACAAGGAACTCTTGCAAACGGAAGATGTCGAGCTCGTTCTCGACGGTGTGTGCGCAGCGATCAATCGCGCCATCGAGGAGGTCGACAAGCAGATGGAGGCCGAAGTCGACAAGGTGACCGGCGGCGTCAAGATTCCGGGTGTCGTCTGATCGACAAAGTCCGTCGCCTCGTAAAGCTCTTCTCCCGACTTCCCGGCGTGGGAGAGAAGACGGCGCACAGGTATGTGCTTTGGCTTCTTACGGCCGACTCGGCCGTCGCCCCATCGCTCGGTGCGGAGCTGATGTCGTTGCGCGACGAACTCGGCCCCTGCCAGATCTGCGGCAACGTAGCCGAGATTCGCGACGGTGAAGCGATCTGCGACGTGTGCGCGGATTCGAATCGGGACCCTCGCGTGCTCTGCGTCGTCGCGCGCGTCCACGACCTGATGGCCATCGAGCGCGCTGGATCGATGCGGGGACGATACTTCGTCCTCGGCAAGTTGCTGTCTCCTCTCGAGGGAGTGGGCCCGGACGACCTACCCTTGCAGAGACTCATTCAGCGAATTCACGAGGGCCAGGTCGCCGAGGTCATCGTGGCGACTCCCCCGAGCGTCGACGGGGAAGCGACCGCACTGCTCATCAAGCGCGAGATCGCGCCGTTGCCCGTGGTGGTCACTCGCATCGCCAGCGGCGTACCTCACGGCGGTGATCTCGAGTTCGCCGACCCTATCACGATGGGCCGCGCGCTGGCCGGACGGCGCGCGCTTTAGACTGAATGGACATCCCACGATGTTACCGGGCAGGTACGATTCGCGCGACAGGGATAGACTGGAGAAGCGCGCCAGCCGCGGCGAGGAGCCGTCTTGTCCCAGCCGCCTGCCGGAGACGAAAGCGATGGAGACTCGCCATGACTGACGCCATCACGACCGAAGACGCGCCCGCCGCCATCGGGCCCTACTCGCAAGCCATCCGGGCAGGGGATCTGGTGTTCCTCAGCGGCCAAATACCCCTCGATCCCTCGAGCGGGCAGATCGTCAGCGGTGACATCGTCGCCCAGACGGATCGCGTCATGAAGAATCTGGCGGCGGTGCTGGCTGCGTCAGGATGCCGTTTGGCCGACGTCGTCCGCACGACGATCTACGTCGTCGACCTCGCGCACTTCGCGGCCGTGAACGAGACGTATGGGCGCTGGTTCCAATCGCCCTATCCGGCGCGTGCGACCGTGCAGGTCGCGGCGCTGCCGCGTGGCGCGCTTGTCGAAATCGATGCCGTCGCCGTCATGCCCGTGCGGCGTTGAGGCGAACCAGCACACGCTCAAGCTCTCCGCGGGCATCGTGGGCGCGCGGATCGATCGGCGGGCCGAGGGCGACGTCCACCCGAGTGAACGGCCAGGCAATCGCGAAGCGGTCCCAGGATCCGCGCAAGACAATCCCTGCGCTCACCGATCCGGCCATCGGAATCACGACCGCGCCCGTCGCCCGCGCCGCGACGATGGCTCCGGGCTTGACCACGCCCATCGGCCCCCGGGGTCCATCGACCGCAAAGGCTGCGTCGATTCGCTCGCGGCGCATTGCCCTCACGAGCGCGGCGAGTCCCCTCACGGCTCCGCGCGAGTTCGACCCGCGCACGACGCGTAAGCCCTGCACGCGCAGAGCGCGCGATTGAAGGGCTCCATCGAGCGACCAACTGACAAGGACGACTGTGGGCTTTCTGCGCTTCCACGCGAGAAGGGGCCATTGGGTCCCGTGCCAAAAGGCGAGCACCCACGGCCGATCGCGAACGTCTGCGAGGGCCGGATCCGCCGTCACGCGAACGCGTAGCGTCGATAGCCACATGTACGCGACCACGCCGACGATCCAGCCAGCGAGACCGCGAACCGCTCCGCCCATCACCGCTTCAGCTCCGTCAGCTTCGCGCGAGCGCGCTCGAGAGCGGGGTCGTTTTCGATCGCCCGCTCGAACATCTGAACCGCCTTCGCTCGATCTCCCTGTTTTGCGCTGATCTCGCCCAGGTAATAGAAAACCTCGCCCTTCGAGATGCCCGCACTGGGGTCCAGCCGCTGCAAGAGCAGCGCTCGGAACGTTTTTTGGGCGCGGTCGAGGTCATTGGTCTCAAATGCGAGGACCCCGAGGTCGCGGAGTACGCCGACCGAGCCCCGATCGATTTTGAACGCCATGTCGAGTTGCGCCAGAGCGACGTCGGTGTCTCCCAATTGGGCCAGCGCGCGCGCGAGACGATGGTGGTAGAGGGCGAGCTCCTTGGTCCGCCGAGTGCCGAACGACGCGATCACCTTTTCAAGCACCTGCGCGGCCTCTCGAGCTCGCTGGGCCGCGTTGTACGCGTCGCAGAGCACCAGAAGCAGCGGCCGATCGTGGGGCACGAGCTCGGTGGCGCGTTCAAGAACGGGGATCGCTCGCTCCGGGAGGTGAAGACGTGTGAGATAAATATCCGCCGCCGCTTTGAGCAAATTGACCTGCTCTGCGATCGAGGCCGGAACGTCCGGACCGGACGCCACGACCGACGCATCCGCGGGGCCCTTGGCGACCGAATCGGACGCCGGGGGGTCGCCCGGAGAACGCCGGACGAGATCCGCGTCGCCCACGAGCAACTCGGCAAGATCCTGCCATTTGCCGGCCCTTTCCCAGCGAATTCGGAGCATCGCGCGGAGGTTCACGTTGGACGGATCGAGTTTGAGCCCGCGTTGAAGGGCGTCCTCGACCGCACCGGCGTCGCCGGTCTTCTCTCGGGCCTCCGCCAGACGCAAGGCCCAGACCACACCGCTTTGGTCGGTCGCAAGGTCGAGCAGTTTGGAGAGCGCGGACGCTGCCCGATCCCAATCGGCGCGCCGATCGGCAAGACGAGCCACTGCCTCCAAGGCGAGACGGTTGTTGGGATCGGTCGCGATGACCCGATCGTAGGACAATTGCGCGGCCGAAATGTCGCCTAGGCGACGCTCCTGAACCTCCCCCAAGCGGACAAGCAGAGCCAGCTCCGCCGGAACATCCTTGCGCTCCCGTGCTGCGTCGAGTTGCGCCTTGAGAAGGTCCGCGAGTTCGCTGTCGCGCGCGGTCAATTCGTACAACTGCGAGAGCACGAGCACCGCGTCGTTGTGGGTCGGATCCTCTTCGAGGATCGCTCGGAGCGTTTCGATCGCATCTTCGGGCGCTCGGAAGCGAGAGGCCTGCAGACGGGCGAGATCCAGTCGGAGATACGTCCTGTCCGACGTCGTCGTGGCCGCGTCGATGAGCCGGAGCAACAGCCTTCCGAGGTCTCGGTCCCGCCCCGCTTGCTCGTAGAGCTGGCGCAGCACCGTTGCGGCCTGCGCGTCCGAAGGATCGGCGTCGAGGATCTCTTCGTAGAGGGTCGTGGCCCGACCGATGTCCTTGAGCTTGTCCACCAGCACGCGCGCCGCTTGGTGCTTGAGTGCATGAGCGTCGGATCCGTCGCCGAGGATCTCCGCCCGCTCGAGCAGAAGTTTGACGACTTCAAGGTCGTCGCCGGCCTCGCCACGGAGTTTGGTGAGCTCTTCCAGAGCCCACAAGTCGCGCTCGTCCTCGGCGATCAGGTCGCGCAACGTCGATTCCGCCAAGTCGCGATCGCCCACGGGAACCTCCGCGAGCGCCTTGGCCTCCCGGAGCAGGTCGCGCTTGATGGCCACATTGGTCTCCAGATGCGCGCGTGTACGGAGCGTATGCACCAGCTCGCGTTCACGCCCCGGCGCGCGGCGAATGTCCTCGACGGCTCGCAAGACGTCCAGGTTCTCGGGCTCAATCGCCAGCGCCTTGGCGTAGGCTTGCTCGGCGAGCTCGGTGTCGCCGAGCTTGTCGAGGCGCCATTGCGCGAGCCTGACCCAAAGCTCCATCCGCGTCGCGGCCGGAAGATCGTGAGCGCCTTGCAGCGCCAACGCCAGCGTCTCGGCCGCACGCGCCCACGACGAGTTGGCGGCCGCAAGCCTCTCGAGCTCGCGCAGCGCGTCTTCCTCCGACGGATCACCGGAGACCGCGGCCTCTACGGCGCGCTGAGCACGGGCGCTGTCTCTGACCGTGTTTTCGAGCACACGAGCGAGATCCAAGCCGGCGCTCGTCCGAGCGCGCGTCGTTTGCGCGCGAGCGATGCGCTTTTCGTACAGCTTCGCGACGTCTTCGACCCGTGCGGTGGCTCGGTAGACGACCTCGAGGGTATCGAACGCGTCCTCGAACAGCGTGTCGTCTTCGAGCAGCGACACGACCGCCTCTTGGCTCGGCGCATGCGCGGGGACGCCTTCGAGCGCCTGGCGAAATGTCGCAAGCGCTTGGGCCTTCTCGCCAAAATCGCGCAGCTGCAGCGACCCCAAACGGTAGGCGAGGTCGGCCTTGGTCACGGCGCCCGATTCGATGGCAATCCGCCGCTCGAGCACGTGGGCCAGTCGTTCCGTCTCACCCAGGCGGGTAAATAGCCGGTCCAGGGCGGCGAGCAGGGAGGCGTCGTCTCCCGTCCGCTCCACCGCCGCAACGTAGGCCTTCGCGGCGCGCTGAGGATCGTCGAGATTGCCCTCGCTGATCCGACCCAATCGCACGAACAAGTCGGCAGCGACGGCCGCATCGAAGATTCCGCTCGCACGCTCTTGCAGCGCGTCGGCGTACTTCTGCCAACCGAGGATCCCGGCGCGCTCCGCGAGCCGCTCGATGTCGGCGTGAAGCGTCGAGTCGCTCGGATCCTCGGCCAGAGCTCGAATGAGCGCGGATTGCGCGCGATCCAGATCGCCCAACGACGACTCGGCCACGACCGCCAGGGCCCGTAACGTTCGAGCCCGCTCGTCCGGCTCCGTTTGTGCCAGAAGGCGAAGCGAGAGCACGGACGCGACCTCGGCGTACCGGCCGGCGGCGCGCAACACCGGCTCGAGCGCGTCCGCGGCTTCCATCCGAAGGTCGTCACGCGACTCGCCAATTCCACGAATCGCAGCCGCCGATTCTTCATCGAAACCTGCCTCGAGCACGCCCCGATAACTCTCCAAGGCAGACTGCGGATCTTGCAGCTCCACCGCATACAGTGCGGCGATACGCTTCTTGAGCGCACGGCGCGCCGCTTCGTCGTGGGCGCCGTTGACCTGAACTTTCAGATTTTCGAGCAGATCGGGCCACAACCGCTCCGCGGTGTAGAGCGTGTCCAAGCGGCGCAATACGTCCGCGTCACCCGGTCGCACGACGAGCGCCTCGGTGAGGCACTCGATCGCCGCGCGGCGGTTCACCAAGTCGACTTCGTAACGGCTCGACGCCGTCACCAGCAACTGGAACGCCAGGTCTTGGTCACCCCCCGCGCAAAGGTCGACTCGACGGCGGTACAGATCGACCAGTCGGGCCGCGTCGTTTCGCTGCTGGTAAAGCGCAATGAGCTCGTCGATCGTCAGGGTGTTGGCGGGCTCCAACTCCAGCGCACGCTCGTACGCGGCGATCGCACCTTCGGCATCATCCAACATATCGCGACGGGCCTCGCCGATTCGGCGCCACGTCGTCGCACGAGACTCGTCGTCGGCCAGAAGCTCAGTCTTCTTCGACAGAACTCGCACCAGCGCTTCCCAATCGCTCAGCAGCGTGGCGAGCGCGTCCATTTCCTCGAGCGGCTGCAGATCCGTCTCGTCGAGCGCGAAGAGGCGCTCCCAAGCATCGAGCGCCCGGCGCGGATCGTCGCGACGGCGATCGTGCAAGTGAGCGAGCGCAGAGAGCAGCTCCCGTTTCGTAAGACCGTCCGCTCTGGCGATCGCGGCCTCGTAGGCCAGCGCGAGATCGTCCCACCGGCGCGTCGTGATACCGAGACGATCCAGCTGCCCGCGCGCGTCGCCGTCCTCCGGACCGAGCGTCCACGCCTCGCGGGTCGCATCGAACGCCTTTCGCAAATCGTTGCCTCGGTGCTCCCAGAGGGAAGCGTTTTCCAACCAGACGCCGATGCGCTCGGAGTCCTCGAACGTAATCGCGAGACGCTCCTCGTTGAGCGCGATCAAACGCCGCCAGTCGTCCGCACGCTCGTAAATGGGGCGCAAGATCTCGATGGCGCGAGCCTTGTGTTGCGGGACGCGCAACAACGACTCGAGTTCGGCCACGGCCTCCGCCGTGAGCCCGGTATCCTGGGCGGCCGCGAGCTCGACGACCGCCTGCAGCTCGTCGAGTCCCGCGTACGGCTCATCGAGCCTATGGACGAGCAGTCTCGCCAGGTCCATTCGAAAACGGGCTTCGTCTTCGGGAAATGCGCTCTGCTCGCCCCGGCGGCGCATCAGATCGGCGAGCTCACGCCACCGTCCTCCGCGCTCGTAGAGAGCCGACAGCGCATCGAGAACAGCCAGATCGGCGTCATCGACTTCGAGTGCCGCGCGGTAGGTCTCGATGGCGGCGGCTTCGTCATGAAGATCGGCCTGCTGAATCTGGGCCATCGTCTGCAGCGCTCGCAGGCGCTCTGCCGGATCGTTCTTGTAGTCGAGCGCCTCTCTGTGGAGCCGCACGCGCTCTGCAAAGCGACTCGCTTCGCGGAGAAGGCGATCGATCGCTGCAAAGCGTTCGGCGTCGGCCTCGGGATCGAACGCGTAGGCGCGCCGGTAGAAGACGAGAGCGCGATCGATGTCCTTCTGCGCTTCAAAGAGCTCTCCCGTGCGCTTGGATAGCCGCGCGGTCGCTGGCTCGTCGGACGTAATCTTCTCGAGCTCGGAGGCGTAGACCTCCGCCAAGCGCCCCTGAGCGCCGGCCACCCGCGCGAGGCGCTCGAGTTCCACCCACGTGCTTTCGTCGGTCAGTTCTTCCGCGAGCAGCTGTGCGGTGGTCTCGAGCGCGGACGCGTAGTTCTCCTCCTGCTCTTCGTGCAGCTTCGACAACCTTCGCAACAGCTGCCGGCGCTCGTACGCATCCTGGCTTACCGCGAGACGCGCCTCGAGCGTCGCCATTACCCGTCGCCAATCGAGGCGCGCCAGATAAACCGGCTCAAGCATCGCGGCCGCCCGCGCGGAGTGCTCGCGTTGACTCATCAGCGATTCGAGCGAGGCGACGGTGTGCGGGTGCCTGGGATCGATGTTCAGCGCCAGGGCGTACTCGTCGAACGCGCGGTCGACGTCCAGCGTGCCGGTCTCGAGCACCTTGCCGAGAGCGTGGTGCAGCGCCGCCTTTCGCTCGTTCGACAGCCCGGGGGCTCCAATCTGTCGCTCATGCAGCGAGACGAGCGCGCTCCACCGCCCCTCCCTCGCGTAGAGGCGCTCGAGCGCCTGGATCGCCTCCGGATCGAGGCCGAGATCGAGAATTTGCTCGTAAACCCCTATGGCCGCGGGGGCGTCGCCGATCCTTTCGTCCGAGAGGTGCGCCTGCTTGAACAGCAGACGGCGGCGCTCCGCCTCGGTCGCGGCGAGACCGGCGCGACGTTTCACGACCTCGAGCAGCGCCGCGTAATCACCCGTTTCCTCGTACAGCGCCTCCAGAGCCGCGAGCGCTCGGCCTTCGTCGCTTTGCAGCTCGAGCGCGCGCGAGTAGTACCGTTTGGCCAGAGCCGAATCGCCCATCCACTGGCGCGCCAGGTCCGCGATTCGCAGCGTGACCTCGAGCTGCAATCCGCCGTCAACGATGTCCTCCACGGCCGACTGCAAAAGCGCGACCAGCTCGGCGTGCTTATGTGTGGCCGAAGCGAGTCGCTCGGCCCGCTCGATCCATGCTGGAAGATCCGGCTCGGCCACGGCCTCGCGCAATCCCCGCGCGGCGTACGAGAGCGCCCGCGCAGGGTCCGCCAAAGGCCCCTCGGCGACACTCACGGCTCGCGCAATGGTCGCCAATTTCTCGGTGATCGAATCGGCGTACTCGGCTTCGATCTCGAGCACGCGAAGCAGTCGATCGTGCAGCCCATCGATCTCGTACAAAGGGCGCAAGATCGAAGCTGCCTCGCGCCGCGCCGTCGGCTCGTCGAGCAACACTTCGAGCGCGCTTCGACAACGCGACTGAGAGGGATCGAGCGCGAGGGCGCGGCGATACGCGTCGATGGCCGAGGTCGTGTCGCCGAGCTTGGATTGACGCACCTCGCCGAGCCGCGCCAGGAGCACCAACTTGTCCGCCGGCCATTCTGCGAGCGCAAGGTCCGCCTCAAGGGTTTCGGCGAGGTCGGACCAACGCTCGCCTTGCTGGTAAAGGCTCGCAAGCGCGGAGAGCGATCCGCGATCGGCGCCAAACTCGTCGATCACGTCCCGATACGCCCCAATCGCCTTATCCGCGTCGTTCAGCTTGTCTGCAAATGTCGTCGCGATCCGTACTTTGATCTCCCGGCGGGCGCTCTTGCCCTCGGTCTGCTGCTCGCGGGCGCGAAGCACTTCGACCAACTCCCGCCAGGCGTGGGTTCGCTCGTAGAGGCGATCGAGCGCAGAGAGCGCCTCCAGATCGGTCGGGGCCTCGTCCAACCGTGCCCGCCAGGCCTCGATCGCACCGCGCGCATCGTCGAGCACCGTCTCGCACAATTCACCCAGCCGACCGCGAAGCTCGCGACGCACCGCCGCGTCGTCTTCGAGCCCGACTTCGGCTCGAAGAATCTCGCAGAGCTGCCGGCTGTCGCCGCGGGCATAGATGCGCTCGAGGGCGCGGCAAGCCGGCAACGCAATGGCCGCGTCGTCCGGCGCCAGCTGCAGAACCTCGCGGTACGTGCCCTCGGCTCTCGCCACGTCCTCGAGGTTGCCTTCGTAGATGCGCGCGACGTCCATGAGAATGTTCGCGCGCGGCAGGGGCGAATGCGACGCGGCAGCCGTCGCCGTCAGAACGCCGGCAGCCCGCTCGTGCGCGCCGATTCGTCGAGCGATCTCGAGCATGCGCTGCCTGGCCAGCGAATCATCGGGGTCGAGCGGCAACAGGCGAGCGAACGTCTCGAGCGCGCCGACGTCGTCGCGCAACCGCTCGTCGCGCAGCTGAGCCAACCGCCGCAGCAGTCCGCGTCTCTCATCGGCGTCCGCCGCGAACTCGAGGTGAATTTCGAGAACGCGGACGAGGTCAGGAACTTCGTCGCGGTTCGCATAAACCGCCTCCAGGATTACGGCGGCACGCGCCCGCAGCTCGGGGACGTCGAGGATTTTTTCGACCCATTGGCGCGCCTCGGCATTGGCCGGTCGGTCGCGCAGAACGGCCTCCAGGTACGACAGCGCTCCGGCCGGATCGTTCAGACGCGTGTACAGAAGAGTGCCGAGCCGCTGCTGCACGTCGAGGCGGTCTTCGCCCCGCGATCGATGCAGCCGTCGCTCGAGGAGCTCGGCCAACCGCGGCCACCTCTGCTCTGCGGCATACAGTGCGTCGAGCGACCGGCTCGCCTGCTCATGGGCCGGCTCGATTTCGGCGATCCTCTCGTAGTAGCCAATCGCCCTCGGACGGTCTCCGGTGATTTCTTCCGCCACGAGCGCCACTTCGGCCAAGAGTTCGACGCGGCGAGCGAGATCGGTCGCCGCGGCTATGGCGCGCTCGTAGAGATGCCCCAGTTCCGGCCACAGCTCGCGGGTGGTCAAAATCTGCTTGAGGCGTTGGAACGCGCGTTCGTTTCCAGGCTGGCGCGCCAGCATTCTTTCAAGGTACGGACTGGCGCGGTCCGTATCGTCTAGCTTCTCATCGAAGAGCGTCGCGACGCGCTCCGCCAGATCGAGTTCGACGGCCTCGGGCAACCCAGTCGGTCCTTCTGCGGGAACCGCGACCACGATCGCGTCCACCAGCGCCTGAATGCGCCCCGTCCTCGCGGCGAGCCCCGCCAGCCGGTCCCACAAAGCGAGGTCCGCGGGATACTCGCTCGCCGCTCGCGCGACGACGTCGAACGCGGCACCCGCATCGCTCAGTTTGCTTTCATGGACGCCTGCGAGACGGCCGTACAACGCGAGCCGATCGTCGCGGGCTGCGGTCGTACCGATGAGCACCTCGAGCACATCGGCTTGCTGGCGGGGCGCCCCCGTCTCTTCGTACACCCTCTCGAGGATCGCGGCAGAGCGCGCGCGCGTTTCCGGGATCACGAGCAGCCGTTCGACTACGGCGATGGCTCGCGGATCGTTCGGAGACAGCTGGAGCGCACGCTCGCACGCCGCAAGGGCGTCCTCGTTTCGGCGCAGCGGATCGACGTAAAGCTTTGCAAGCTCGATCTCGCGCGCGGCGCGCTCCGCGCCCTCGCGCTGATTGCGATCGACCTCGATGACCTCGGCGGCTCCCTGAGCGTCGCCTTGACCGCGGAGCAAGCGCGCGAGGGCCCGGAGCGCGCCGCCGTGGTGAGGCAGGATTTGCAGCATTCGGCGGTACAAGACAATCGCCCGCTCCGGCGCCCCGAACGCCTCCTCCTCGAGCATCGCCCACTCCGACAAGAGATCGATCTTGAGGGCCGTGTTGCCGCGCTCGACGCGCACTTCGAAGAGCCAACGCAGATCGTCACGCCGGTCGGATTCGCGCAAAATGCGATCCAGCGTCTGGACCGCAAGGTCGTCGCCCTCGTCCTCTTCGACGAGCGATCGATACGTTTCGACGGACTCATCGATGCGCCCCATCTCGCGCGCGTAGACCTCCGCCAACTTTGCACGGAGCGCTCGCCGTTCCTCGCTTCTCGCGTAGCCGTTGTCTTGGTCCCTCCTTTTTCTTCTCTTCGATCGCGGGGTACCCCCCGATGCGTCAAACGCCCGAAGCCGCGTGGAGAGGGCATCGACGAAACCGGCCCACTCGCCCGCCCCGCGCGCCGCTCGCTCGAACGCCTCAAGCGCCTCTGGACGCTCCGGCACGAGTTCGTACGCTCGCCGGGCCCAGCCGAAGGCGGTCGCTCGGTCCTGCAATTTCTCGCCCGTGACGTGTACCAACTTGTCGAGCCACGCGAGCTTTTGCACGGTGTCTGTCTCGTGCCCGAGGAGCACGGCATACAGCGTGGGCAGCCGTCCCCACTTTTCGTCCTTCTCGTAAAGCGGCACTAATGCCGCCGCCGCACGCTCGTCGTTCGGTACGACGGAGAGCACCCGCTCGTAGGCCCGAAACGCGCGCTCCGCGACGTTGAGCTCGTCGACGTAAATCCTCGCGCACCGAAAGCTCAGGTCCACCTTCAATGCCGCATCGTTCGCCTTGTCCGCCGCCCCGGACAGGACTTCAGCAAGTCCCTCCCAGTCCCCATTTTGGGCATACAGCTCCGTCAGCCCATCGTAGTCGCCGATGCCGAGATAGCTGTCGCGCAGCACCCGCAGCGCCTTGGCGTGCCCGGGCTGGATGGACAGTACGCGCCGCCAGGCGCTCATGGCCATCGGCGGGTCATGAAGGCGATCGGCGTAAATCGAGCCGAGCTTCTGCAGCACCGCGAGCCGCGTCGCCGGATCGACCGCAAGCGCCGCCCGCCGCTCCAATGCCTCGGCCACGGTCGCGAAGTCTTTGTCACGTTCCGCCTGTTTCTCGAGCGCATCGAGGGCGGCTGCCGATGCCGGCTCCTCTTCCAGAACGCGCTTATAGAGCACCACCGCTTGCGAGCCGAGGTCGAGACGCTCCGCCCCAAGCTTCGCCATCTCCATCCAACGTTCTCGCCGTTCCGGTCCAGCGGGCATGGCCTCGGCCTGCTCGCGGAGCAGATCGTAAAGCGGCGCGTACGCGCGACGTTTCGCGTAGAGTTCCCGCAGCCGATCGACCGCTTCACGGTCCTTGGGGTCGAGCGCGTGCAGCTTCTCGTAGGCCTCGATCGCGTTCTGGACGTTGGAGAACTGATCGAGCCAGCGACGCGCGACCGTCCGCCAGAGCTCGGCCTTGATGGTCGGTTCGAGTTCCAGCTCCGCTTGTCGCGCCTGCGTCGCCAACAGATCGCGCCATCGCTGTAAGGCTTCGTAGACGCGCGCGAGCTCGCGCACGCTCACCCGATCGTTCGGGTCGAGCTGTACGATCTGCGTCAACACGGTGACGAGCGCGGAATCGCTCTTGATGTGGTCGCGATAGATGCCGGCGATCTCGCGCAACACGACGAGACGCCCGGCGGGATCGTCGGAGCCGACACGCTCGAGTTCCTGCCGGAGGAGGTCGGTCAGCGCGTTCCAGCTAACCGTCTGACGGTAAAGCCGCTTGAGCGCGTCGCGCGCTTCTTTATTCCGTGGTTCTTGCCGCAAGAGCGAGCGCCAGTGCTCAATGGCCTTTTGTGCGTTGGATCCCTCTTCCGCGAGCTTGGCCACCTCCGCCACCAGCGACGACCGCTCCGGCCCGTCGGGCAGCGCGCGCTGCGCGTCCGTCAGGATGGCCGCAAGGCGCGGGGTCTCGCCCCGCGCGGAGCACCAGTCGCGAAAGAACGACACCATGCCCGGGTGAGCCGGATCGAGTTTGCGCAGCTTCTCGAACCACGGCTCCGCCGCGTCGGGCCGGCCCCGCATCCGCCAGTGGACCATGGCGATCTGCAAGGTCGCGCCGAACTCCTCGTCCCTGCCGCGGAGCACTCCCGCGGCGAGTTGCTCCTCGTAGAGCGCCACGAGATGCTCCCATCGAGCGGCGGCCGTGAAGTGGTCTGCCAAGAACGTCGCCGCCTCGGCGTGACCCGGCGCCAGATCCAAGACTCTTTCGTATGCGACTGCAG
>JBEKOY010000071.1:0-28523 GCA_049521295.1 Polyangiaceae bacterium
CCGTGGGCAACTATGACGTGACTTTCGAGTTAGGAGGCCCGACTGCTGGACAGACCTCCGTGGAAGCCGAAATGCATCGCCCCATCGTGCCCGAGGAGGACACCACGGCGGGCCAAACGAAACGTTACGCATTTTCGATCAACGTCCGCTGGCCGGAGGGCGAGCCGCAGGAAGACTTCCAGCATAATCTGGCGCCCGGCTCGCCGCAGTATGGCGAGCAAGGCCTCGATCTGTTGTTCAATGGTCCGGCACCGGTCATCACGTCGATTGGCTTTGCCCCCGCGGCCGCGTCGGACATCGTCCTTTACGTGGCGGGCGATTCGACCGTCTGCGACCAGTACGGGTATCCGGATTTTGCTGGTTACGGACAGGTTCTGCCGCAAATTTTTCACCTGGGCGTGTCCGTGGCCAACTACGCGGACTCGGGCGAGAGCTCTGCAAGCTTTGTGGGCAACGAAGGGCTGTGGCCGGCGATCATGAAAGTCGTAAAGCCAAACGACTTCGTTTTTATCGAGTTTGGCCACAACGACAAGACGATATCCGCCGCGGATTTCCAGACGAATATGACAAAATACGTGACGGACACGCTCGCGGCAAAGGCCAATCCGGTGCTCCTGACGCCGATCGCGCGCGCGACGTTCATGGGGACGACTCTGCAGCCGCAATTTATCAGCAGTGCGGGCGCCAACATCCCCGAGATCACCCGGATGATCGCCCAACAAATGAACGTACCGCTCATCGACCTTACGGCCTCCACTTCGGCCTGGCTTGAGCAGGTGGGCCCGAACGGCTGGCAGGCGTATCACGCCGGCGGTCCCGGTCCTGGCGCCGACGCAACTCACACCAACGCACAGGGGGCTGCCATCAACGTGGGCTTCATCCGTACTGCCATTCAGCAGCTCAACATCACTCCGCTCGTCAGTTACTTACGCTGAGGCACTATTTTTAGATCGCCTCAGCGTGGCGCCCCCTCGTTGTGAGCGACGAGAGAGGTCACGAAGTCCGCCGGCGACCCGACTGGCGTTTCGGGCGCGTGAGGACGGCACCGTCGTCGTGGAAGCCGAGACCCCGGTCTTCGACAAGCCCGTCCGCCGTCGACGAGGCGGCTAGGTCGGTGGCGGCCGCGGGCGTCGATGTCCTTTATATGAGACACACGGGCCGTGAGCGCCTTAGAGTGGTGAGCGGTGCCACGCTTGAAGATCGTGATCTGCGCCCTCGTCCTTCTGCCGTGTCTCGCGTTCTTCGGCTGCCGCGGAGCGCGCGCACCTGTCCCGGGGGCGTCGTCAACACCGAGCGCATTTTCGCCCGATGGCGCGGAAGCTGCCGGCAAGGTGATTACGCCGAGCTTCTTGCGCACACAAATCGCACGAATCTCTGCGGATGACTTCGAGGGCCGAGGTCCGGGCACGCGCGGCGATAGCGCTGCCCGCGCCTATCTCGCGGCGCAGCTCGGGGGCCTTGGGTTCGAACCACGCCACGGGAGCGAAGGGTGGGAACAGCCCGTCGAACTCATCGCGGTGAATGCGAAGATGCCGAAGGTGTGGACCTTCGAGCACGGCGCCAAGCGCCTGTCCCTGTCTTTGTGGGACCAGTACATTGCGGGAAGCGGCACGCAAACGGCGCGGGGCGCGATCGAGGACGCCGAGGTCGTCTTCGTCGGCTACGGCATCGAGGCGCCGGAGTACGGGTGGGACGATTTCAAGGGGCGCGACGTCCGGGGCAAAGTCCTGCTCATGATGAACAACGATCCGGATTGGGATCCAGACCTCTTCGGCGGCAAGACGCGTCTTTACTATGGTCGCTGGACCTACAAGTTCGAGAGCGCTGCCCGGCACGGCGCCGCGGGGGCCATCCTCATTCATACGACGGCGTCCGCGGGTTATCCATTCCAGGTGGTGCAGGCGTCCTGGGGCGGAGCGCGGTTCGAGCTCCCGAGCAAGGGTGGGGCCGCCCTGGTTGTGAAAGGCTGGGTCACCGAAGAAGCCGCCCGAGCGATGGTCGGACTCGCCGGCAAGGATCTCGCCGCGCTTGTGGAGTCGGCTCGGAGCAGGTCGTTCGTCCCCGTGTCACTCGGCGTCAAGACATCGCTGCGCTTTGAAAGCCAAGTCGAGAGAGTGCGTTCCGGCAATGTGTACGGAATCATCCGGGGCGGAGATCCGCGCTTGGCCGACGAATTCGTCGCCGTGAGCGCACACCACGATCACCTGGGCATCGGCAAGCCGGACGCCATGGGCGACGCAATCTACAACGGAGCGGTGGACAACGGGGCCGGAGTCGCCCAGGTGCTCGCGATCGCCAAAGCCGTCAAAGCGCTTCCAACCCCGCCGCGCCGGTCGATCGTCATCCTATTTGTGGCTGCCGAAGAGCAAGGCCTTTTGGGCTCGCAGTTCTTCGCCGAGCACCCACCCATGCCGGCGGGCAAACTCGTTGCTGATCTCAACTACGATTGCGGCAATATCTGGGGAAGAACGCGCGACATCACTCAAGTCGGAATAGGCAAATCGTCGCTTGACGCGGTCGTCGCGCGTGTCGCCGCTCGTCAGGGGCGTACGGTGAAGCCCGACCAGTTCCCGGACCGCGGGTCGTTCTACCGTTCGGACCAGTTCAGCTTCGCAAAAGTCGGCGTCCCGGCAGTGTATCTAAAGACCGGCACGGACTTCATCGGCAGGCCGGAAGGATGGGGAAAGGAGCAGATTCTCTCTTACGAGGCGCACACCTATCACCAGCCGAGCGACGAACTGCGGCCCGAATGGAACTTCGACGGCATGGTCGAAGACGCTCAATTCGGCTTCCTCTTCGTGCTGGAGATCGCCAACGCCGACCGCGCACCGACGTGGGTTGGGGGTGACGAATTCGAGCCGAAAGCGTCCGTCGTTCCAGCGACGACGTACGGCCACTGACGCCTTAATGAGGGCCCATCCGAGCGCCTTTGGTCGTGGGCTCGCGGGCTTAAGTCGACAGCGCAAGCGGGACTCCGCTTGACGACGCGGCTCAATCGCTGACGGGTCGGGGTCGCGGTCGCGGTCACGGTCGGGGTTATCGCAGCGGCGCAAGAACAAGCGGTGGCGATGATGAGGGGAGGGCTTACGCCAACGACCTGACCGCCCGAGACTCTGGGCCTCGCGCGCCAGATGGACTTGCCGCGCTGAGGCGCACGCGGAGCTCTTGGCGAAGGCTAGCCAGCCTGGCTTCGACACGCCGGGCAGGCGCTTGCGGCGCAGCGCCGGCTCGTGTCTGTTGAAACCCAGCATGGCAGACGACTCGCAGTTCACTGGTGATGGCGGTCATGCTGGCGCGGACGGTCGGGCGGTGAGCGGGGCACTCCGCCGGCGTCAGCGCCCCTGAAGCTGCGGGGGGGGCCGCGCTGGGCTCGCCGCACGCTTCGGGGCGCCGTGATGCAGCCAGGGAGCGTACTAGCGCGGGCGCCCCCCGCGCGGAACGCGGTCGTCGCGCTGCGCATCCAAGCCGGCACCGTCTGCGTGAGTCGAGGAGGTCCACGATGACGACGCAGAAGAAGGTGTGCGCGGTGGTCGGCGTGGGCCCGGGCAACGGCGCGGCGCTCGGGCGGCGGTTCGCGAAGGAGGGGTACGCGGTCGCGCTGCTCGCGAGGACGACGGCGATGAGCGAGTCGCTCGCGAGGAGCCTGCCGGACGCGCGCGCCTACGCCTGCGACGTGTCGGACGCGGAACAGGTGGCCGGTGTGTTCGCGGCGATCGAGCACGAGATGGGGCCCGTCGCCACGCTCGTCTATAACCCGGGTTCTGGAAAGGGACCTCCGTGGGGGACGGTGGAAGAAATCGAGCCCACTGCGCTCGAGGCAGCGTTCCGCGTGAGCGCACTCGGGCTGCTCCTCGTCGCTCAGAAGGTTATCCCGCAGATGAAGGCGCAGGGCGGCGGCAACGTCGTTGTCATCGGCGCCACCGCCTCGCGGCGCGGCGTCGCGCGCACGGCGGGGTTCGCGCCCGCCAAGGCGGCGCAGAGGAGCCTCGCCGAGTCGATGGCGCGCCACCTCTGGCCGCAGAAGATCCACGTCTCGCTCATCATCGTCGATGGCGTGGTCGACCTGCCGCGCACGCGTGCGCTCTTGAAGGACAAACCGGACGACTTTTTCATCGCCCCCGACGCGTTGGCCGATGTTGCGTTCCACCTGACGGTCCAGCCCCCGTCGGCGTGGTCGTTCGAGGTGGAGGCGCGGCCGTTCAAGGAAACCTGGTGTCGCGGTCAGAGAGAACCACGAGATACGCGTCCGCCCAGTCGGGCTCGTGGTTGGCGTAACGCTGCATCCAGAGAAACGCGTCTCGCCATACCCCCGCTTCGTCGGCGATTGGGACCGGACGCACCGGCCGCCATCCGTTCCTCTTCTGGGCCCAAGCGAACGTTGAGCAAGGACATGACCTTACTGTAAATACGGCGTGTCTTTACGTCAAACGTTCAGCCTTTCCGTGGCCCCCCGGTGTGCCCAACGGCGTGTGCCCGGCGAGGAAGATCTGCTTTCAAGCCGGTCCCATCCCAAGACCTACTGCCTCTGGGGTCGGGGTCGGGGTCGGGGTATGTCGAGGTTGTCGGGCTCAGGGGGATACCGCGATCCACGGGCATGGAGGCGCTGGACCGGGATGGGAAGCACTGTACAGTTCAGAGAGCTTAATTGTGCGGTCTCCAATGCAATCAGGAAAGAGCAGCAGCGCCATTGTGGTATCGGCCCTCGCCGTGCGCACCGGCTTCGGCAAGCTGTTGCGGCGGGTGGAGGACGAGCACCGCTCGCTCGTGATCGAGAAGCGAGGCACTCCCAAGGCGGTGCTGCTTAGGCGCCGTCCGTAAATAATGGAACGGATTGGGCGCGCGCCAATAGGCCTTTCCTCGATATGGGAGCGCGAGATTACTGGTCCGTAATTCATGGACGACGCCTTAGCATCCGCGACTATGTGCGCCTGGCCGCCCCCGAGCCTGAAGTGATCCGCGCGATCGGCGAGGAATCGAAGCGGAAGGGAACGGACAAGCTTACGTCGCGCCAGATGGATCAGGCGATCGCGGCGGTGCGGGCCAAGAAACCCAAGCGTGGATGATCCATACCCCCGACCGTTTGCACGTCAGTAGACGGTCATGAGCCCGAACCCGAGCGTATCCTGGTGAGTCAAATCCGAAGGAGCCGCCTCGAACACGCGAGCGTCCGACGGGTCACGACGGTACTCCAGACGCCCTATCAGGGTGAAACCGGCCATTTCGTCTTCACCTCCAGGGTGGCGGTCAGTTCGGCCACTCTCTGCTTCGCTCCGGTCATGAATCCGTCGGGGTCGGCGAAGTGGTCGCCCCGGAGCGTGCCCGCGAGCCACGGGAGCACGCGGCAATGCACGTAGCCCGCGACGCCCCACCAGGTAACGCCGCTGTCCGCGGCGTCGCGACGGCGAAGGACCACGCGCTGGGGAGCGAATAGGTTCCGGTGACGTTGACCTCGTTGCGAAGCGCGAACACCGGCTCGTTGAGGCGTAAGGGAGCTCGCTCGAGATCGCCCATGTACGTCATGTCCACTTCGAGCCCCTTCACGGGATAGGTGGACACGGCCGCCGCAAACGCGCGCATGCCATTGCCTTCGAGGATGTTCGCGTTCCAACCGTTTACCCAGAAGGCCGTTATCGCAAGACTCTCGGCCAGCGAAGCGGTCACGCGGACACCCGTGCGATACGTCGGCTCGGCCCACGTGCGCTCGTCAAAGTCTCTCTGCGATGGCACGGCCAAAGGCCGCGCGAGCCCGCTCGAGGTCGAACTCCCCGAGCGCAAGCTGGATCTCGGCATCCGTACGCACGGCTTCCGCGTCCGCGAGCTCGACGGCGTTGCCAATCCCGGCCCCGAAGCGCGCATCGGCCTGCCGCCAGTTCGCGCGCGCCGCCACCACGGAGTTTTGAAGGGCGACGATGGTCGACCGAGCCACTTGCACTTGCTCGAACGTTTCTCGAACCCGCGCGACCACCTGAAGGCGCACGGCGTCAATCTCATCCCGGCGCACCTGTTCCTCGGCGAAGGCCGCGTCTTGGCGGGCCACAACGACACCGTCGAACACTGGCCAGATGAAAAGAAGGCCTGCGTCCCAGTTCGGAACACTCGGAACCCATCCCTCTCCGGTCGGGATCGGCCCCGACGAGGGAGCCGCACCGCCCGCTCGTCCCGAGAGCGTCGCAGTCAAGGAAACGTCGGGGCGAAGCTCAGCCCCGATCGCTCGGGCCCGCTCTTCCGTCCGCTTCAAGTGGGCCAAGGCCGCGGCAAGCTGCGGATCTTGCTGCTCGGCAAGCGACAACGCGTCGCGCAGCGCCGGCATGTCCGAAGCCAGGAGGGCGACGTCGGCCGCATCGACGGCGGCGTTCGGCGCGCCAATGGCTGCGGCAAGCACCGTCTGGGCGACGATAAGCCCCCCCCGAGCCCTGAGCCGGCCCACATCGTAGCGATCCAGGTCCGCTTCGGCCCGCGTCAGATCGATCGGGGAGCGAAGTCCCGATTCCACCCCACGCTTGGCGAGATCGCGGTGCACGAGCGCACGGGCGTAGGCTTCGTCGGCGGCGCGCACGATGCCCTTGGCGGAAAGCACAGAAAAGAAGGCTTCTTCAACCCCGAACTCGATGTCCAAGCGAACCCCGTCGGCCACGTGCCTCTCGACCGTGACGAGCGCGTCCGCGGCGGCGCGTTGGGCGCCGATGCGCCCGAAGTCGAAGAGCTCTTGCAGCACACCGGCTCCGACGAAAGTCGATGCATACGGCGACCACGTGCCCGTCGCGGTCGAAGGAGTCGCGCCAATTCTCGGTACGTCCAAGAAGTCGGGGACCACGTAGGTCGCGGTCGAGTTGTTGGCCGTCATCGCGAAAAGCTGGGCGGTCGCCGTAACCTTCGGAAGCCATTGAGCGCTCGGAACTCTCGCTTCGGCGACGCGGGCCGCGACTCGCGACAGCGCCGCGTGGATGGCCGGCTGATGCGCACGTGCGAACGCAAGGGCATCGGCGATGGTCAGGGTCCATGTCGGGCCGGGGGGTGGCAGCGCCGGGGCATTCGAAGCCGATTCCTGGGCGCTTGCCCCCGGCGAGACCAGAACAGCGCCAAGTCCGAAAACACATCCCCATAGGGCGCGGTGAGCCATCATGAGTCGCGCCCTCGCCAAGCACTGCTCATGCCACATCCGGTGCCCGCCGAGAATACCGAACGGGTCCGGCGGAGGGTAACGTGCGGATCCGGAGTTTTTCCCTCCGACCCGGAAAAATTCCAGATCTCCATCTTCGATCGGAACGCCGTCGTCCTCCGAAAGGTCGTTTGACCGGTGACCTGATTCCGAATGCCATCTTCGATTCGGACCCGCGCTTCCATCGAGATTCCTATCGTTCGGAAAGGAAACACGCGCAAGAGCCTTCCTCTACAGATCGTCACACTGCCACCTCGCCCCGCGCGTTTCACAGTGGGAAAGAAGGTCGCCGTGGTCAGGTCGACGGTGAAACGGGGCTGATGGCGCTCTCCCGGGTCTCTGGCATCACGACAGGCGCTCGAGGACACGGACCAGCTTGGTCACACCGAAGCGAGTCCCGCTCGCAGCCCGTTCATACACATTGCCAGATCGAGATGGGCGTCTTACATCGTCGGACTCGGGTTCGGTGCAGGCGACGGTCCGGGGCTGGGCGTCGGCGATGGCGTGGGAGTGGGTCTGGGCGATGGCCCGGGGGTTGGCGACGGCGTGGGACTTGGTGTCGGCGGTCCGGGAGCCGGCGACGGCATCTGCTCGGGCAAAGCCGTCATAGCCCCAGCGGCGCCAGGGTTCATTTCGTAGCCCATCGTCAGACCGAACAAGACCACGGACAGCAGGATCGAAACGTGGGTGAACCGCATATTCGACGCCGTGAGCACGATGGGTGCCATGGGTGAGCCGGAGCCATGACTTCGTCGCCGTGCGCGCTGCCCAAGGGCCGACATAGCCGCTCCAGATCGTGCGGGAATCCGTGCACCGGCCACAAAGTCGAGAGTCGCTAGGCGGCCTGACTTCGCCGCGGCTCTGCGCGATCGACGGTTTGTTGATTGGCGTTCTGCAATCGACATTTTGGCAGGACAAATCGAGCAGGGAGGGGCCGCGGTTCGTCCATCCGCGTGGGAACAGAGCCGAAGCGTTCGGGGCCATGACGGCGCGCTCTGCGCGACGACGTACGGCAGTCGTCGACCACCCGATCGGTCTACGCCCATCCGTCGGCTGCTCGGGATCACCGAGGGCGCCGAGCCGCTTGACCCTGGCCTCGCAGTATGAGCGACTGAGTGTGAGTGCCAGCCACCGGTTCGGCTCGAGAAAGGATACCCGCGACGCTTGCGCAACCCGGCGCGGCGAGGTTCTGGCTGGCGGTTTTCCTTATCGGTGTGGGCACGGGGGCGGGGGGTGCGGCGCTGACGCGCCTCCTCGATGTCGTGCAGCACTGGATGTGGCCTGGTCCTGGCGTCACCCTGTTGGACGCGGCGATGCATGCGGGAGCTTGGCGGCATTTCTGGGTGCTCTTGGGGGCAGGATTGCTGACCGGCGCAGCCCGGATCGTGCTCGTGCGCCTGTCCAGCGGCAATGGCATCGACATCACGGAGGCGATCTGGTTCTCCGCTGGCCGCATGCCTTCGCTGCGGACGCTAGCCACAGCCGCGCTTTCCGTCGTCGTCGTCGGCATGGGCGTCTCGCTCGGACGCGAAGCCGCACCGAAACAGGTCGGGGCCGTTTTTGCGAACGTCCTGGCGGACAAGGTGGGGCTGGCCGACGAGCCGCGTCGACTGCTCGTCGCATGCGGCGCGGGAGCCGGCATGGCGGCGGCTTATGGCGTGCCGCTGGGCGGCGCGCTGTTCGCGCTCGAGGTGATGCGGGGGGCTCTCGCACTCCGGATGGTCCTTCCCGCGCTGCTGACCTCGCTGATCGCTACGGCGGTGTCGTGGATCGTCTTGCCGGATGCGCCCACCTACCCCATCCCGGCGTACCAGAACTCCGCTTCGATCAGCTGCTGGGCACTGCTTGCCGGCCCGATCGCGGGCCTCGTCTCGGTGGTGTACGTGAGGGGGATCGCCTGGGCGGACCGAAATAAGCCGAGAGGGTGGGGGCGCATCGCCGCACCCGTGCTGGTGCTGGGGCTGTTCGGGCTGGTCTCGATCCGGTTCCCGCAACTACTCGGCAATGGCAAAGACATAGCCGAGTTGGCTTTCAAAGACGATATCGCGATTCCGCTTCTCCTGGCGCTGCTGCTTCTCAAGCCGGCCGCAACGATCCTTTGCCTGGGCTGCGGCGCTCCGGGTGGGTTGTTCACGCCATCCCTGGCGCTGGGGGCGCTCTTGGGGGACGCCCTCGGCCATGCTTGGTCGTCCCTCTGGCCCGGCGTGCAGCCCGGGTTGTTCGGCGTGGTTGGCGCAGCGGCGGTACTGGCCGCCACGACGCAGGGACCCATCTCGGCTGTCGTGCTCATGATGGAACTGACGGGCCGCGATCGATCATTCATCGTGCCGCTGCTGCTCGCGGTGGCAACCGCAACACTGGTCTCACGGACCATCGAGCCGCGCTCGATCTACGACGCACGCCTGACGGACGAGCAGGTGAAGGCACGACGAAGCGCCCCGGAGTCGTTCGCGGGGAATGCCCCCGGGTTGACGCAATAGCCGCGGAGCTGCCGCACACGACGCTTTTGGGATCCAGCGGCGCGACCGCTTCGAGCATACGCGTCTTCGCGTCGCACACCGTGTCCGGATGACCGCTCGACGGAGCGGACTCCCGGTATGGGCATCGAGCCAATCGCACTTGCCCGGCAGCGCGCCGGATCCCGAATCCCTGAGTACCCACTTATGAAGATCCCTTTGCGGCGTTCGTTATCACCGGAACGGCGAACCGATTGGAGCGGAAGGATCAAGTTCTACTACCGACAGGCCGCGTGATAGCTCACTTCGGGTCGGCCGACTTTGGCACCCTATGGGTCCGCCAAGTCCGAAAGCACATGGCATCCCAAGTGCCGGCGCAGCTCCCTGGCATGGGAGGTGCACCTGGGCGAACAGCCATGAACGACGCAAACCAGAACCCATCCGAAGCGAAGCCAGCCGGGACACGCCCCCCGCCGCCACCTGCGGTCGCAGAAGACGCTCCAGGTCCGGCTGCCGCAAAGCAAGAGCCGCAGCCGCAGCCAGCCGCGGGGCCGCCCTCTGGTCGATCTTGCGCCGCGTCGTGGAGTTGACCTGGATCGCCGCCGCGATCGTCCTCATGTTGAAGGCCTATTCGGGCGAACGATACCGTGTGCCGTTCGCCGCTACGTACGCCGACCGCGCCGCCCGAACCAAGGAGTGACAAACGGCTCCGGCGCGAGAACCGCCTTCTGACCAGCGCCGCCGTTACGACGTGGGCGGTGCCGGCCTCGACCTGGGCGAGCCCGGCGCGGCGATTCGAAGCTTGCGTTCGAACATGTCCACGCGCGATCCGTTGAATGCGAACGAAGATACTTAAGGACCTCGGCCAAGAACCCAATTAGGAAACGTCCATGCGCCAACAAGCCGACGTCGGGCACCTGAGATATAGCCTTCTCGCGACGCAGGTCGATGGAGTCGACGCTCTGGCGGAGCTTGCGCTGGACATGCGCTGGTCCTGGAATCACGCGACCGACAACGTGTGGCGACAGCTCGACCCCGTATTGTGGGATCTCACGCATAACCCGTGGGTTGTCCTGCAGACGGTGTCCCGCGACCGGATCGAGCGCGTCCTGGCGGATCCCGTGTTCCGCAAAAACGTCGATCGCCTCGTTCAGACGAGGCGGCAAGAGGTCGAGGCGCCGGCGTGGTTCCAGCAACACTATTCGCACCCCTGCCTGACCTGCGTCGCGTATTTCAGCATGGAATTCATGTTGAGCGAAGCGTTGCCCATCTACTCGGGCGGCCTTGGCAATGTGGCCGGCGATCAGCTCAAAGCCACCAGCGACCTGGGGGTGCCCGTCGTCGGCGTCGGCTTACTGTACCAGCAAGGCTATTTTCGCCAGTTGATTGACAAGAACGGTGCGCAACAGGCCCTTTTCCCGTATAATGATCCCGGTCAGTTACCGATCACGCCGCTACGCCAAGCCAATGGTGAGTGGTTGCGCTTGGAGATTGCCCTGCCCGGTTACGCGGTCTGGCTGCGGGCGTGGCAGGTCCAGGTCGGCCGAGTGAAACTTTACCTGCTGGACAGCAATGACCCCGCGAACCTCCCCGCTCATCGAGCGATTACCAGCGAGCTTTACGGCGGCGGGCCGGACCTGCGCCTCAAGCAAGAACTGCTGCTCGGCATTGGCGGGTGGCGACTGCTTCATGCGCTCGGCATCCGGCCGGAGGTCTGCCATCTGAATGAAGGACACGCGGCCTTTGCGGTGTTGGAACGAGCTCGCAGCTTCATGGAGGAGGCCGCGGTGCCCTTCGACGTGGCGCTGGCGGTCACTCGAGCAGGAAATCTCTTCACCACCCACACGGCCGTCGCTGCCGGCTTTGACCGGTTCGATCCGCTCCTCATCGAGCAATACCTCGGCGGTTACGCCGAGCAGAAGCTCGGCATCGCACTCCAAGACCTGCTCGCCCTGGGCCGTGCGAACGCCAACGATGCAACGGAACCGTTCAACATGGCCTATCTTGCGGTCCACGGGAGCGGAGCGGTCAACGCCGTGAGTCGCCTGCACGGACAGGTCAGCCGCCACATCTTCCAGCCGCTCTTTCCGCACTGGCCGGAGGACGAAGTGCCGATCGGGCATGTGACCAACGGAGTGCACATGAGGACATGGGATTCGGCCCCGGCCGATGACCTTTGGGCGGAAGCCTGCGGAAAGGACCGGTGGCTGGGCACGGCGAAGACCCTGGAGCAGGACATTCGCCACGTCTCCGACACGAGACTCTGGCAGTTTCGTGGCGTGGTCCGTCAAGCGCTGGTCGAATTCGCTCGCGAGCGATTGTCGCGGGAACTGGCCGCCTCGGGCGCCTCACGCGAGGCGGTTGACGCGGCGAAGGACATATTTGCCCCCCACGTCTTGACCCTGGGATTCGCACGCCGCTTCGCGACCTACAAGAGGCCGAACCTCTTGCTGCACGATCCGGCGCGATTGCTGCGCCTTCTGACCCAGCCCGAGCGCCCCGTCCAACTCATCATCGCCGGCAAAGCGCATCCGGAGGACCAGGCGGGACAGGCCTTGATTCAGGAGTGGATACGTTTCATCCGCCAACCAAAAACCCGACCTCACGTCGTCTTCCTGAGCGACTACGATATGCTCTTGTCGGAGCGCCTGGTGCACGGGGTGGACGTCTGGATCAACACACCCCGACGACCCTGGGAGGCCAGCGGAACGAGCGGGATGAAGGTGCTCGTGAATGGCGGCCTCAATCTTTCGGAGCTGGACGGTTGGTGGGCGGAAGCGTACACGCCAGAAGTCGGGTGGGCTTTGGGCGACGGGCGGGAGCACGGCGAAGATCCCGCGTGGGATGCCGTTGAAGCCAACGCGCTCTACGATCGGCTCGAGCAAGAGGTGATCCCGGAGTTTTACACTCGAGACAACACCGGCATTCCGACCGCATGGGTCAAACGAGTACGGGAAAGCATGGCGCAGTTGACGCCGCGGTTCTCCACCAACCGCACGGTGCACGAATACACGGATCGGCACTACCTTCCCGCTGCGGCTGCGTACCGTGCCCGCGTTGCCAATCAAGGCGCACGCGGCAAGCCAATCGTCGACTGGCGGCACAGTCTGGACGAAAAGTGGGGCACAGTGCACTTCCGCGAAGTGAGCGTCGAGACTCGTGGGGAGCACCACGTCTTCGAGGTTCAGGTCGGTTTCAACGATCTCGACCCGGATGCGGCACGTGTGGAACTCTACGCGGACGGTATCAACGGCAGTGTGCCTGTCCGCCAGGAGATGAAGCGCCTGCGTCCGCTTGACGGCGTGGTCGGCGGATACCTCTACGGCGCGAGCGTCGCAACGGTCCGCCCGTCTGCGGACTACACGGCGCGCGTGATACCGCACTGCGAGGGCGTGGCGATTCCACTGGAGGACGCACGAATCCTGTGGCAGCGATGAACCAAAAGAAAGGGAGGGCGGGCGCGACGCAGAGCGTCGGAGTGTGGTGAGCGCGCGTTCCGAGTCCGCGATCGAGCGGATCTACCGGTGTCCGCCGCCGCCATGACCGCCCCCGCCGCCACCGCCACGACCGCCGCCGTGGAACCCACCGCGTCCGAAGGCCCCAGACCGATGAATCAGGACGCCCGCGCCGAAATTTTGATAGGGAGCGCCGCCGTAGGACCAGTCGCCATTCATCCAGAACGGACCTCCCCAGTAGTAGTTTGGACCGTAGTCCCAATCGTCGTATCCACCGTAGTCGGGCTCGACCAAGAGCCGCTCGAACGGCGTCCGCTCGACGACGACACCCGAGGGTGTGGTCACCTGCCATAAAGCGTCAAACTCGGGAAGCACATCGGCGTGCTGGACGTCCGAGGGAAGCAAAAAGAAGAGATCGACGATTCGCTTCGCGTTCGGATCCACGGTGACTAAAGGGGGCGGCGCCCCGGGGTTCGCCGAGGCGAATGCGGGTGCGATGGGACCGTGACCGCTGAGGTCGAGCCGCTGCTCTCGCGTGTCGAACGTCCAAGGTGTGGGGCTGTTGTCGGCCACGACGAGGCGCAAGTGAAGGGCGCGATGGATCTCATTGGGCGAATTCTTCGGTGAGACGTCGGTGATTCCATAGGATGCGATCCGCACGTCACCCTGCGGCGCATTCGGAGGGATGGGGTAGTCGGCCGCAACTCGGCCCTGCATGCTCGCCGTCGCGTTCGTCGTCGGCACATAGTCATATCGGGAAGCGCACCCGGCAGCGATGAGAAGCGGGAGGATGGTGCTGAAACGAGGCATGCGAACCGACATGCAAGGGTCGGTCCGCTGTGGTGGTGGCGGAGCGGGAGCCCCTGGCCCTCGACCGTGCGCTGCGCGGAGCAAGCGCTACGCGGAGCAGGCGACCGAGCTCGACAAGGTGCCCCCGTGTTCGCTCGTCGCCTATGCGGTGACGCACCCTCTCGCAACGGTCCCGGCCGATCCACGGTTCGCCCCACTCCACGCCGACCGTGGGCCCTTCAAGGATGCTTGGGCGCACAGATCCCGTCGTCACATACGAGCGTGCAGCAATCGCTGGCCTTAACACACCTCGCGCCAATGTCTCGGCATACGCCCATGCCCGGCGGATTGATAACCCCCGGGCCCGAGGTGGTGGACTCCGAACATGCGAACAGGACAATCAGCAGGAAAACGGCGAGGCCCCACCGAACGGCCGATTGGACGATCATAGCGCCAAATCAAGCAATTGCCGTGCCAATACCGAACACAGGAACGGCGCCAGCGACCGAGTCGGCTCGGTACTGTGCCGCAGGCGAATGGCGATCGGGAGAATTTCCCAGTGCCGGATCGGGAAAATTTCCTATGGCCCCCGCGAGCGTCCTCCTCGAGATCGCCACGTTTGGCCCGCGCTGCAGGCTGGCACGTCCCATGCTCGCTCGTTCCGCGCTCATGAAGGAACCGCGCTCAGCCGCTCGCCAGCCGGCCCATTCGCGCTCGCTCCCCAATCGCGCCGCGCCCCAACTGGCTATCGCACAAGGATTATGATCTTGCCCATGGACATGCCGGTCGTTTCGACGGTGCGTGATTCGGGCAGCCCGGTGGCCGGGCCGAAGGTCAAAAGTCGGTATCGGTTCGTACCCCTCGCGATCGGCGCAGGGGTCCTGGTGGTGCTTGCTGGAGGTTGGGCGCTCGTGCATCGTGCGGACTCAAGGGTCAACAAGGTAGCACTCGCGTCCGCGCCAAAGCCGGTCACCGTGTTGGCGGCGAAAGGCGAGCCGTATCGTGCGGTGCACATTTATGTGGGGACCCTCCGCCCTTGGGTCGACGCGAAGGTTGGACCCCAGTTCATCTCGGCCTATGTGGAGACCGTACTCGTGCGTCCAGGGGCGGTCGTCAAAAAAGGGGAAGTCCTCGCCACTCTCGACTGCCGGTATGCCAACGCTCAGACCTCCGCGATCTCTTCGCAAGCGAAGGCCATTGCCGCCCGACAGCAGGCCATTGCGCACGAAGCGACGCGCACGCAATCCCTTTTGGACGGAGGCTTTGTCTCCCCCAACGAGTCGGAACTGATTACGGCCAGGAGCACCGCCGAGGCCAGCGAGCTCGCCGCCGAGCAAGCGACCCTCATGAAGAGTGGCCTCGACGTCAATGACTGCATCTTGCGGGCGCCGTTCGACGGGGAGGTCTCGCTTCGACTCGTCGACCCCGGATCCTTCGTCCGTCCCAGCACGGAGATGATCGGCGTCGTCGATCGGAATACCGTCCGAATGACCGCCGACGCCCCGGAGAGCGACTTTGACGCCATTGCCCCGGGCGCCAAAGTCACGGTCCGCGTCGTCGCGCTCAATCTCGATATTCCCGCCAGCATCACGCGGCGCGCCCCCAGTGCGGACCCCGGTACACGGACGGTTCACTTCGAGATCGACCTCGACGATTCCGACCGACACATTCCGGTCGACACCACCGGCGAGGTCCATCTTCCCGTAGGCCACCCCGTGCCCGCTACGGCCGTTCCGCTCTCGGCCGTCAGTATCAGTGACCAGAAGGCAACGTTCTATACCGTCGATGGCGGCCTGGCCCACGCCCGCACGCTCATCGAGATGGGTGAGGTCGGGCCGAACGTCTTCTTTCACCCTGACGCCTTGAGGCCCGGAAGCCTGATCGTCGTCGAGGGCCGCGCCCTCCTCAAAGACGGGGATCCTGTCGTTTCGAAGACAGCCCAAACGGAGCCGACCGGCGCTGCAAGCAATGTCACGCAGAGTTCCCCGTCAGCGGGGAAGAACCCATGACCGGGCTCGCGCTTCGAAACCCGATTGCCATCCTGATGCTTTGCATCGGCCTCATGGTCTTCGCCGCGGTCGTGACTCCGCGCATGAGCATCGACACGTTCCCGGAGTTGACGCCGCCCGTACTCGTCATCGGTACGCTTTGCCCCGGTCTCGGTCCGGAAGACGTCGAGAGCACGATCTCGTGGCGCCTCGAGAAATATGTGAGTTCGACGCCGGGCGTCGACCACGTGCAGAGCGTCTCCCGCAACGGCTTCTCCATCATCTACGTGTGGCTGCAGTGGGGCACCGACCTGAATTCGTCGCAGACCCTGGTTCAATCCTCGGTCGGCTTTGCGATGGCGGCCGTCCCAAAGAGTCTCGGCGTCTTGCCTCCATTCGTTCTTCAGTACGATCCGTCCAACGCGCCGGTCGTCCAGGTCGTGGTCACCGGCGAGAGCTACACGGGGCCGCAGCTCTACGACTATGCCTTCAACTACATCGAGCCCCTCATCGAAGGCATTTCGGGCGTCGCCAGCGCGGCCCCCGACGGCGGTCGCATGCGCCAGATCAACGTGATCGTCGACCCCGTCAAGGCGCAAGGCAGACGCGTCACCGCACAGGACGTCTCGAGCGCGGTGGCCCTGTCGAATGCGCTCCTGCCATCCGGTGAGCTCATCTCGAAATTTTTCGATGCCAACGTCTACACGGACGCCGTGCCCAAGCGCGTCAAGACGATCGGTGAAGCGCCCATGAAAATGGTGGGCGATAAATCCGTCCTCATCCAAGACGTTGCGAGGGTCGAGGACGGGGGCACTCCGCCGGTCCAGTCGGTCTCCGTAGACGGCAAGGAAGCGGTCTATTTGAATGTTTTGCGCATCCCCGGCGGCAATACACTCAAGATCGTCGAGGCGGTCTACAAGATCGTCAAGAATCTGCCCAACTTGCCGCCCGGTATGAAGGTGACTGCCGCGTTCGATCAGTCGACCTTCGTGAAAACGACCTTCAGCGGTCTCAAACGCGAGATCGTCCAGGCGCTTGTCCTCATCAGCATCGTGATCTTGTTATTTCTTCAGAGCCTTCGGGGCACACTCATCGTCTCAGCGGCGATCCCGCTCTCGTTCGCCATCACCCTGATCATTCTGTACGCCTCCGGCGAGACGTTGAACGCCTTCACGCTCGGCGGACTCACGCTGGCGATGGGACGGCTCGTCGACGATGCGGTCGTGGTGCTCGAGTCGATCCACCGGCATCAACGCGGTGGCATGAGTGCGCGGCAAGCGGCTCTCGAGGGCACCAACGCCGTCGCGCTGCCCGTGCTCGCTTCGACGTTGACGACCATGGCCGTGCTCCTTCCGGTTCTGCTTCTGGCGGGCCTTGCCAAGAAGCTGTTTGCACCCTTGGCCCTCACGGTCGCGGTCGCCATGGTCGCGTCCTACTTCGTCAGCATGGCTGTGACACCGGTCGCGTGCCGCTACTTTCTGGGCCATGCCGAACACAAGGGCTTCTGGAAAAAGATCGAAGCCTTCGTCGACCGAACCGCGGAAACATACTCGATCCTTCTCTCGCACGTGTTGCCGTTCCGCACGACGGTGATCGGTGCGGCCGCCGTGCTCGTCGTGGCGTCGGTTGTGGCTGCGTCGCGCCTGCCCACGACGTTCTTTCCCGCGATCGACGAGTCGATGGCGCAGATCTACGTGCGCTTCGCCGCCGGGACATCACTCGACGACGCAACGCGGGAGATCAAAGCGATGGGCAACGCGCTCAAGACGGGTCTGCCCAAGGGCGCGGTCGAGATGGTCATCGAGAACCTCGGCGCCCCGCAAAACGCCCGGAGCGCTCTGGTCAGTCCCAACGTCGCGCCGAATACAGGATACTTGCGCCTGCAGTTCAACGACCCCGACCATCGGAAATTTTCGCAGGATGAGCTCGGGGCGAAAGCGCGAGAGATTCTCAATCGCGAGTTCCCGGGTGTCGAGGTGCTCGTCTACCCGGGCGGGCTCGTGGCAAGCGTATTCGCCAACGGGTACACGGCGCCGCTCGCCATCGAGGTGCGCGGCAACAGCCTGCAGCAGTTGCATGAATCGGCCAGCGCGATCGCCGACGTTGCGAGGACCATCGCCGGCGTGCGCGACGTCCGACTCTCCGTGCAACTGAACTACCCCGAAATTCACGTCAATACCAATCGTCAGACGGCGGGCTTCGTGGGCATCGACGCTCGCGCTGCCGCGCAGACGACGCTCGATGGAACCCTCGGGAACATCAACCTTCCGAGCGTATGGATCGACCCGCACAATGGCCAATCCTATTACGTCGTCACCTATTACGACCCGCACAGCGTGACCGAAACGCAACAACTCGCGGAGCTGCCCGTGCGCGTCGACCCCGAGGGGCGCCCTGTCCTATTGGGCGCGTACGGCGACATCGTTCGCGAAACCGGACCGATCGCCGTCGAGCGAAACCACCTGGAGCGGGCGCTCCACGTGTATATGCAAACGGAGGGACGCGACATCGGCAGCGTCTCGAAAGACTTGGATGCAGCGCTCGCCAAAACGCACGCGACCCGTGACCTGAAGTACGACTGGGTTGGTGAAACGGATCTGATGAGGACGACGTTCTCCGGGCTCGGGCTCGCACTGGGTCTCGCGGTCATGGTCGTATTCATGATCATGGCCTCTCAGTTCAAGTCTCTGCGTCTGCCGTTCGTCATGCTCTTCACCATCCCCGTGGCACTCGTGGGGATCGTCCTTGCCCTCCTGTCGGAGGGGCAAGGATTCTCGATCACTGCGCTCATGGGAATCTTGATGGTCATCGGCATTGCCGTATCGAACGGCATTCTTCTCGTCGACGACGCGAATAGACGCCTCGGAGAGGGCAAGGAGAAGGCCGTGGCCATCGTCGAGGCCGCCAGATCGAGATTCGTTCCCATCCTGATGACGAGTCTAGCCACCGTGATCGGGCTCGTGCCAACCGCACTCGGCCTGGAAAAGGGGTCCGAAGCGAACCAGCCGCTGGCGCTCTCCGTCGTCGGCGGGCTCACCTCGTCCACCTTCTTGTCGCTCTTTCTCGTCCCCGTCATGTTCATGCTGTTCGCGAAGGAGCATCCCGAAAAGGATGACGACGAAGAGAAGGAACACGGGCATCCTGCGGGCGACTTGGCTCCCGCAAAGTGAGGGCACGCCCGCGGTGGAACACAGGCGGCAGAGCGGGAACTGGGGATTGCATCGGCTCCCTGCCTTTGGGCAGCAGCTTACGCTCGCTAAGCTCGGCAACGATCGCCGTGTGTCCGTACTTGTCGCGGGATTGTTCGTCATTTTTTTCGAAAGCTCGAAGCGATCCATGCTGAGCGGAGCTCAGCGCGTACGCGAGTCGGCCGCGATGCGCGTCGAAGCGGAGGTCCATACCGAACTTCACCAGGGCGCGCACACTCTCCAGAACATCGAGCGAGTGATACGGGCGGGCGTCGTCGACGTCTCGCTCGGGCCAGCTCTCGAGATGCTTCTGACCACGGAACTGCTCAATGACGAGGAAGTCGCCGAGGTGACCTTCACACACGCCGATCGGCTCGGTTTCGGGGCCAACGGCAGCATGGGCACCGAGCCACGCGATCGCTGGCAGCTCTCGGTGTTCCGTTCTTCTGCCGGTCCGGCAGACGCCGTACTCACCCGCACCGTCGAACCGATGCACGAGCACGCGCTTTGGGATCAACACGGATACGGTCATGGTGGGTCATTTCGGCGCTCCAGCGAGTCTCAGCTAGACGGCATTGGGGGACGGAGTGAATCGCCGCCCGACTCGAAACTCTGTGCAAGCTCTACAATGTCGCGGTGCTTGTCAGCGAGTCGGTCGAGCGCCGTGCGCGTCAGGCCTTTGCTTTTCGTTTGGTCGACGTCGTGGCCGTCAAAGGCAAGACCAAGGCCGTCGGGGTTTACGAGCTGCTGGGGGTCTCGAGCGAGGATTTGAGAGATCGGGAGCGGATGCGCACGTACGAAGCTGCGCACGCCGCGTACGTGAGACGCGACTTCGCGGCGGCCTTAACGCTTCTCCAAGCATGCGAGGGCGACGGCCCAGCCGAGGTCCTTGCGGCGCGGTGCCGACGGTATTTGGCAGAGCCACCCCCGCAGGATTGGGATGGAAGCTTCCGGGCTGAACAGAAGTGACCCAACGAAAGATGAGCACACTCTTTCCCCGCTCTCGCTTTCGGCACAGGGAAACGTCCAAAGGACGCGCGCGCCCGCTCGAGGTCGAATTTCGGGTGCTGACGCTCTCCGGGCTAGCTTTCACCGTCGCCGTTGAGCCATTTGGCCAGTGTCTTGCTGTCGACCTCCAGGGCTTCGGCGGTTCGCCTCCTGTGCCCGCCCAATCGCTCGAGCGCCCATACCGCGTAACGCTTCTGGATCTCCCGAATCGGAAGGACTCCGGCGCCCGAGCCGCTGGGCATCGGGATCGGCGTTGGGCCCGTGACGGTCGCGGGCAAGTCGGGCGGGGTCACCTCGGAGGTGCGCGCAAGGACGACGACCCGCTCGATCGCATGCGCGAGTTCCCGGACATTGCCCGGCCAAGGATGTTCGACGAGCCTCGCCATCGCTTCACGCGAGAAGCGTTCGACGGGCGACTGCGGATGTTTCTCTTTCGCACGCGTGAGCATCCTGTGGGCAAGCAGCGGAATGTCTTCGGGGCGATGCCTCAGCGGGGGAATCTCGATCGTCACGACGTCGAGGCGATAGAATAGGTCTTCTCGAAAGGTGCCGAGGCCGACGCGTTGGCGCAGATCGCGGTGCGTGGCCGCGACGATCCGAACGTCGATTCGCCGTTCCTTGCTGGCACCGACCGCTCGCACGGTCTCACTTTCGAGAACATGCAGAAGCTTCGCCTGCAGGGCCGCGGACATCTCGCCGATCTCGTCGAGCAGAAGTGTGCCCCCGCTCGCTTCGGCGAATAAACCGTCGCGCGCCGACGTCGCGCCCGTAAACGCACCCCTGACGTGCCCGAAGAGCTCGCTTTCGAGCAACGTCTCTGGAAGGGCCGCGCAATTCACCGCGACAAATGGGCCGTCGACCCGAGGGCTGTTCGAGTGAATGGCGCGAGCCAGGGCCGACTTGCCGGTTCCGGTTTCGCCCACCAGCAGCACGGGCGTCGCCACAGCGGCAACGCGTGTCACGACCTCGAAGACCTCGCGCATGGCCGCACTCGTCCCGATGAGACTGCCGAGCGCAGACTCCGCGCGAAGTGTCGTGCGGAGCGCGCGCGCTTCGCCCCGCAAACGCCTGTCGTCCATCGCGCGGCCGAGAAAGAGAACCAACTCGCCGATGGCAAAGGGCTTGGTAAGGTAGTGGTAGGCGCCTTGCCGAATGGCTTCGATGGCGGTCTCCACGGCCCCATAGGCCGTCATGACGATGACAGGACGTTCTCGATTGGCTGCACGCGACCGAGCGAGCAAGCCCATGCCGTCGATGCCCGGCATGCGCAGATCCGTGACCAAGGCGTCGATCGGTTCGGTTTCAAGCCGCTTTGCCGCCCCCTCGCTCGAAGCGCACGGCTCGGCCTCGTAGCCCCGTTCGCGAAGACTCTCCGACAGAGTGACGGCTAGATCGAGGTCGTCATCGACCAAGAGAACGCGCGGCAACATGGCAACGGCCCAAGTACTCGTAGCGCTGTCCGTCCTCCGCGTCTCCGCAGAAACCCATGAGCTCATCCAAAAACTGGCGCCTCGCCGGGAAAACTGCGGTCCGTGGCGATCGAACGGTCAAGGCTCGTCCGCACTCAGGCCGCCCACGGTGGCACTGGCGCGCGCGCCAGCCCCTGATCGCGTAGCCGAGCCTGGCCCTGGCACCCGAGTCCTTCCACCTGGGCGATCGGATCTTTTCCCTCCCAACCGGGAAAAATTCCCGATCGCCGTCTTCGATCGCAATCCCCGTGGCCGCTGGGCGGGTACGTTGGGATGGCCTGCGACTTGCTCAGAGCTGTGCCCCGTATGCTCGACGCGCTCCGATCGGCTCGTGATGGCCCGCTTCGCGCGCGGCGACGCTCCCACCTCCTGGCGTGGATGTTTTTGGCCATCGGCGCCGTCACGGGGTTCGCCTGGTGGGATTCACGACGTGAGTCGGAGGCGATCCTTGCCGATCTCGGTCGGCAACAAGCGGTCGTCGCGTCCGTGGTCGCGCCCGATCTCCGGGCTCACCTCGCGACTGTGGAGCGCGACGCCGTCCTCGCCTCCGAACGGGGCCCGGGGTGGAGCGAAGGTCGTTACCGTACGCTCAACGTCCGCACGTCGGGAGCGCCGAGGGCGCCGGACCCGTCCAGACTGCTGCTGACGGTCCCGATCGCCGACGGTCGCTGGGTCGACGTGACGCTCGGTGCTTCCGAGCTTTTGGGTTCGCCACCCGTGCAGCCATCCGATGCAACCCAGCTTCTTCTCGTCCGACTTCCCAGCGAGACCGCGCTGCATGCCGGCGATGGCCGAGTGCTGGCATCCGCACCCATTCGCGAAGCGCTCGATCGAGGGGAAGCGACGGTCCGGCTCAATCGAAGCGAAGCGGCCGCGCTCGGGTTGATGCCCCGAACGGCGATGGCTGGCTTGACTCACGTCGATGCCGGACCTCTCGGTCGATGGGGAGTCGTGGCGGTCGCTACTGCGGCTCCCCAGCGCGATCGCGAAACGCGGGCGTTTTGGCGTTTCCTGCTCGGCGTGGCTATGGCCACAGGCCTGGTGCTGACCTTCGGCGGAGTCGCTTTGCGAAACCAGCGAAGCGAGCTCGAGGCGCAGCAACAACTTGCGATCGCCCACGTGGAACGCGAGAGCGAAGACCGACTCGCGCGGGCCGAGCGGATGGCCACGATGGGAACGTTCGCGATGGGCGTCGTGCATGAGGTCTCCACGCCGCTCGGGGTCATCATCGGTCGGGCCGAGCAGATTGGCGGGCGGCCCGATCAAGACGACCGGGACGTGCGTGCCGCGCAAGCCATCATTGGGCAGGTGGACCGGATCCGGAATGTCATTCGGCGTTTTCTCGATATGGCGCGAGGCGGTCCGCCCTCGCTCGCCCGAACCCATCCCGGCGACGTGGTTCGGTCGGCCGCCGCCTCGGTCGAACACAGGTTCGCCAAGGCAGGCGTCGCGCTGTCCATCGACGTGGTCGCGAACGCGGCTGAAATCTTGTGCGACCGCGCGCTGCTCGAACAGGCCATGGTCAACCTGCTGCTCAACGCCTGCGATGCCTGCGCACCCGGAGGGCATGTCGAGATCTCGACTCGGTCCGACGCGCAAGAGGTCGTGTTCGTTGTGACCGATGACGGCGTAGGGATCAGCCCCGAGGTTGCGGCGCGCGCCAAGGAATCGTTCTTCACGACCAAAGCCGCCGGCAGCGGAACCGGCTTGGGCCTGGCCATCACATCGGAGATCGCCAAGAGCCATCGAGGCGAACTCACCATCTCACCCAACGGCGAGCGAGGCACCCGCGCTTGCATCGAGATCCCGGTTGCGATGAAGGCAAAGATCCATGCCCACGGCTGACGTCCCACGGGTGTTCGTCGTCGACGACCAAGTCGATATGGCGGAAGTGATAGCCGAAAGCCTATGTCACCGCGGCTACGAGGGGAACGCGTTGAGCGAGGGTCGCGAGGCGTTGCGGCGGCTTGCCGCCGAACGAGTCGATGCCCTCATCACCGACCTCGGAATGCCGGAAGTCAACGGCCTCGCGCTCCTACGGGCTTCCCTCAAGCTCGACCCCTCGCGGCCCGTCATCGTGATGACCGCGTACAGCTCGCTCGAGACCGCGGCGGAGGCCACAGGCGACGGGGCATACCACTATTTATGCAAGCCGTTCCGGCTCGACATCCTTTGTCGACTCCTCGAGAATGCGCTCAATACCCGCTAAATACCCGCTATCTCCGGATGCCGGTTCCGAAAATGCCGCTCCGGCCGACGCCGCTGCGCTTGACTCGGAGGCTTCGGACGCTGCAGCGGACGTCGCGATAGCCAACTTCGCGACCGAGGCGACGGCGGTCGCTGTATCATTTTGCGGACAGCTCCGGCGGCTGACCAGATCGCGAAGAACGTGGTGAGTTGGATACGGGCTCAATTCCGGCCTATGCGAAAGTGAGGGCGACGCTGAACAGGACGAATAAAAAGCGCTTCGTCGCCGCAAGAAAGGCGATCGAGACGGAAATTCCGGTGGTCTCGTTCGCGGATGCCGAAGAGTGGTCCGCATGGCTGGCGTCGAACCATGCCTCGTCGCGTGGGGTATGGCTGAAGATCGCCAAGAAGACGTCGACAAGTGCCTCGGTCACCTACGCCGAAGCGATCGAGGTCGCACTCGTTTGGGGATGGATCGATGGGCAGAAGAAGGCGTTCGACGAAGCATGGTGGCTTCAGAAATTCACGCTACGTGGCTCCAAGAGCGTGTGGTCGAAGATCAATCGCGACAAGGCAATGGCGCTCATGGCGGCCGGCAAGATGATGCCCTTCGGGCTTGCGGAGGTCGAACGAGCCAAGAGGGACGGTCGGTGGGATCGAGCCTACCCATCGCAGAGAGACGCGTCGGTGCCCGAGGATCTCGCAATGGCACTCGCGAACAACCCTCGCGCGCAGAGATTTTTCGCCACGCTGGAGGCTCACAACCGATACGCAATCTTGTGGCGAGTTCACAACGCGAAGAAGGCGGAAACGCGAGCCCGTCGCATCGCCCAGTTCGTCGCGATGTTGGCGAAGGGAGAGAAACTGCATCAGTGAGAGCGACGTCCGGGCGGAGCTCGTGGGATCAATCGCGAGCCGTGCCAATTGCCCGAGTCGGGCGGGGCCCATGCCGCTCAGCGGATCTCGGTCATTTCCGCTGCGTCGGCCTCAGCTCCGCTCCCCCTCGCAGCGACGCCGACGCTCCGGTCACAGAGCGTTCGCGCCGAGGATGCGCCGGCTTCGTCTACGCTGCACGAAGGCCACGCGTTCTGCATCGCGCTCGCCGGAGCCCTCGGGGTTCCTCTCCTTAGCGACGACCGCAAAGAGCGGCGCATTGTTCCGGCTCACGTGCGTGGACGTTCCCAAGTCCTGTCTGTAACGCTCACGGCGCAAGACGCGCCCGGACGAGCGCTCCCGCCCGCTCAAGTGATTGGACGCCGTGTTCCTTCGACGGGGCGAAAGGAAGACGGCCCGTGCAGGACGCTCGGACTCGAGGCGTGCGGCGGACTCGTCCGATAAACACGATGGCGCCCGTCTCGGGCTCACGAGCGATGAACAAGAAGGGATGATCCGCGCGGATCACCAGGGGTGCCGTCCGCCCAAAGGCTTGCGCGACCCCTGGCGCGCCTGAGCGCTCGCCCCACATGAATCGTACAGAATGACCGAAATGGTCCACGTGGATCTTGGGCATGCGCGAACAATCGCGCAAAGTCGGTCTCGGTCTCGAACATGAGGGGCAGGCCAGCCGCCCGAAGCGCGTTCTCGAGCACGATCGACGAGGTAATCTTGAACGGCGGGACCTCCAGTATTGCGATCTTGTTCACGATCTCCGATCGCCATCGAGCGTAGAGGCTGCTCAGGTGAACCTCGACGTCCGGCAGTCCGCGCTCCGAATCCGGCAGCGCGACGAGGAGAGTCAGGCCGCCCTCAAGCGGCACTTCGACGACCTGAACGTCGCCGTCCCGAACGTAGCCGAACGAGCCGTGCAACCGCAGGAAGGGGAGCACAACGGGACCGGCTTCGGTAAGGAACGCCCCGCGAATCGTCGTGGCGATGTCCGTCCTCGGCGACGCGTCGGAACCGTCAGCCCCGCTCGTGACAACGAGCCGAACGTCGGGTGTCAGGGTGCTTGGCGCGAAAGCCGAGGTCAGACGCCCGCTGCTCTCTTTGCCGATCGGGGCGAGCTGCCAAAATCGATTATCCCGACCGGTTGATCGAAAAAATGAGTGTGCAGCATGTACGCCATCGAGTCGTTGAGGCATTTCGTCGCAAATGGAGTGGCTTGAACCTCGTCCGGGCATCTCTGTACCCACAAGCGGTCCACGAGATGGATGGTTGTCGCATGTGAGTCTCCGACGGCATGTACGATGCACGACAAGACGGCACCTGCCACGTCACTCGATGTGTACTCTACACCGAGCGCCCGCGTTATCTGAGCGCGTGTTTGATCGCTCGCGCCGGCCGAGAGCATCCGGGCGTCGTCGCCTCCGCGACTCCGGTGGCGCGGGCCCTCTCGAGAAAGTGGGGCGAAGGATGGGGCAAACAGGGGGAGAAGTTAAAGCCCGCATGCCCGGCATCCGGCGGGGCGGATTTCGTACGGGCAGCCCCAGAGGCGGCGTCTCGACCGGCGCCCACTTATAATTCCCATGCACAGACAGCGGTCAACACGTCACGAGGGTCAGCGTCGCGTCGATGCGGGCCAGATCCGCGGGGTCGCTCGTCACGACGGTCGCGTGTTGACGACGGGCCAGAAGGACGACGCTCGCGTCCACGACGTCGCTCACGCCTGCCTTGCCGCAGAGCGCGCCGGTCCCCTGCGCTTCTTCTCGATCGAGAGACTGCACCTGCAAGAGGCCCGAGCCGAGCAGGCGCGCGAGGCGAGCTTGCCGGCTGCCGTCCCGCCAGACCTGCGCGACGACGCCGCCCGGAACATGGATCGCGGCGCCATGAGCCAGCGCGAGCTCGACAAGCGTGCGGACCTTCCGATCGTTTCGCTCGAACGCGATGCGCGCCCCCGCATCGAGCACTAAAGACCGAGCACGGCGCGCGCCCACGCTTGCTCCTCGGAGGTTGCCGGACCGTTTTCGGCCTTCATCTCCGTCAGCAGCGCTGCGAGATCCTCGCGCCGCGCCTTTTCCTCCATCGCCGCATCCACCCAGGCGCTGACCGACGTGGCCCGACCACGCCGGACCTGCCGCTCGGCTTTCGCTAGCACTTCCGGTCTCACGGTGACCGTCACGCGCGCCTTATGCATACGAATATCTTACTCGCGTCCCGAGTTGCCCGCCAATCTGGGTCTGAAGCGCACGGCGCGCTATCATCCTTGTATATTGAACGTTAGAACTTTGAATTTGCAAGGACGCTGACGGAGAGCCGTAGGAGCGTGAACAAGGTGCTTGCGAGACGCGAGCGGCGCCTCGGGCTGTATCGGTACCACCGAAAACGGCGCCGTCACGTCGACCTGGGGGCGGTCAGGGCTTCGTCTGGTTGTGCCCGCGCTTGCCTTGGGCAAACTCGACGGCGTAGCCGTCGGGATCGAACGCCGTCATCGAACGCTCCCAGGGCTCGTCGTGTGGAGGCTGATGAAACGTCACGCCCTTCGCCTTGAGCTGCTCGTAGAGGCCGTCGAGGTCGTCCGTCGTGAACTCCACGTGAATGGCGGCCTTCTGCGAGGGACTCGAGTCGGCAACCCCCTGTTTTCGCGCTTCCGCGGCGGCGAGCAAGCCGAGCGTGACCGCGCCGTGGCGCATCATGGCGAAGGCTGGAAGCGCGTTCCACGCGACCTTCAGCCCTAGCTTGCCGCTGTAGAACTCGATGGATCGTTCCACGGTCTCCACCGTAAGCGTCAGACCCTCGAACCTCAGATTTTCCGTCATGACAGACGGGTGTAGATGAGCGCGGCGCCGCCGTCTTGCAGAAATCGGACGGCATGACCGGCTCTTGCCATCGTGCCGGCCCGGACGTCGACTTGCCCGCTCCGGTTCAGCGCGAGCGCACCAAGCGCCCGTTGAGCAGTGATTTACCTCGCCCAACCCGATGTGTTCGCCCTCGACGACAAGTTTGCTTGTCATCCGTTTCGCGCAAGGGCAAGCAGCGGGGACACCCCAGAGTTCCTCGAGCCATTCCGGTGCCCCTCCGCAAGCCGGGGACAGCGTTGTCGCGGGTTGCGGGCTAACTGAGGCGGCCCTCTGCGAGACATTGTCGACGGTACGCGCTTTACACGACGGGCCGCATGCGCTTCCGCATGGTTCTCATGGGCGCGTTTCTCCTTGCGATGACGCTACGGCCCTTGTTGACGTCCGGGTGCGGCGCGTGCGCCGAGGAACCCGCGTGCCAATTCGCCGACCTCCTGGCGGCGTGCGCATCCACGGTTGGATGTGCCCTTACCCGCGCGGCGAAGCTCGAACCCGGCAGTGACCTTCAGAACCCCCCAGTCCAGACAATGGCCTCTTGGTTCGCAGCCCCGACCTCGGTGGCGCTGCCTCCGAACAGCTCGGTCACCGTTCCGGTAGTAGAAGCCGCGGCCACGCTGACCACGCTGCCGCTGCTGGACATCAACGTCGGATTCGCCTCCGGGGAGGCCGACCAGGTGAGCGTCTTCGTCGACCGACAGTCGTGGAGCGCCTGCGTTCCCAGCATCGCGACAGCGGAGGGGGGCCCGAGCAGCGAGGAATGGAAATGCCCCCTTGCACCACTTCGGTGCCGCGTCTCGCTACGTGCAACCTCGTGCCGCCGCGTTGCGGCGTCACTGAGTTTGCAACCTTGAGGCGCTCGCTCGATGGGTGCTCTTCGGATGCATGGGCCGTGTTCCTTCGACGGGGCGAAAGGAACACGGCCCATGCAGGACATTCGGCTCCCCCACCACAAACTCGAAGCGTACGGTGTCGCGATGAAGCTTCTCGCGGCGGTTCGTGAGGCTCGGATTCGCGACAGTCACTTGCGGGATCAGGCGATGCGCGCGGCCAAGAGCGCGTGTCTCAACGCGGCGGAAGCCGCGGGTCGAGT
>JBEKOY010000072.1:0-28375 GCA_049521295.1 Polyangiaceae bacterium
CGATGGGCGACGACACCGGGACCACATTCCAGCGGCGCACCGAATAGTGGTTGACGAAATTTCGGCCGGCCGAGTACGGATCGGTAGCGGTATTTTTCATTTGCCGCAGGGCATCCATCGGATCGGCGCCCATCGCGAGCAGGGTCGCCGTCGACCGATAATGCAAGTGCAGGTAGTCGAAATCGGGCCCCTGCCCTTTGTGCACGAGCAGGCCGAGACTCGCATTGAGCGCTTCTTCGCCGGGACCGCCGACCCAAAAGAAGCCGTCGCCCTGCTTGTTCATGAAAATGAGACGTTCTTCGAGGCAGCGGGAACGCAGCATCACCTCGTGAATGCGCACGAGCAGCTCCGGCGCAATCGCCCCGGATTCGCCGTCGGCGGGCGTGCAAGCGGGCTCGCGAGAAAGCAGCGTCGTCACGTCGGAGCTTCCTTGAGCCACAGCCATGGATCTAGCGCGAGCCGCTCGCTCTCGAAAGAAAGGTAACGGTTGTGCGCTGCGTTATATTAATGAAATCGACGCGGATCGGACCCGCACCGAGCCGCGACGTACGCTACGCAGGCTCGTAGGCCAAATTCTGGGCGAGCCACCGCTCGGCCTCGCCCACAGTCACTTCCTTGCGCCGTGCGTAATCCTCGACCTGGTCGCGGCCCACGCGACCGACGGCGAAGTAACGCGACTCGGGGTGTCCGAAGTACAGGCCGGCGACGCTCGCGGCCGGCAGCATCGCACCGTTCTCGGTGAGCGACACACCGATTTCATCCGCGCCGAGCAGGGCGAAGAGCTTCGGCTTCTCGGAGTGGTCGGGGCATGCTGGGTAGCCGATCGCGGGCCGGATTCCGCGGTACTGTTCCGCGATGAGCTCCGCGGTCGACTGGCTCTCCGCCGGGGCGTACCACGCGCGCCGGACGCGCTCGTGCAGCATTTCGGTGGCGGCCTCGGCGAGCCGATCGGCGAGCGCCTTGGCCATGATCGCGTGATAGTCGTCCAGATCGCGCTCGAACGAGGAGGCCAGGTCCTGGACCCCGATTCCGGCCGTAACAACGAACGCCCCCACCCAGTCTCCGACGCCGGCTTCGCGGGGAGCGACGAAGTCGGCCAGACACCGGTAGGGCTCGCCATCGGGCTTGTGCTGCTGCTGTCGGAGCATGCAGAAGCGCACAAGAGGGTCCCGGCGCGTCTCGTCGCGATACAGCACGACGTCGTTTCCCTCGCTTTGCGCGGGCCAGAGGCCGTACGCCGCCCGCGCGACCAGAAGCCGCTCGCGCACGATGCGGCCGAGCAGCGCGCGGCCGTTCTCGTAAAGGTCGCGCGCTGCTTCGCCGTGACGCGGGTCGTCCAGAACGGCCGGAAACTTGCCGGGCAACTCCCAAGCCGTGAAAAAAAACGTCCAGTCGATGAACCGGGCAATGTCGGACAACGGCAGGTCGACGAGCACGCGCCGTCCCAAGAAATCGGGCTTGACGACCCGATCGTCGTCGAACCGCAGCCGCACCCGGCGCTCGTTGGCCGCCGCGAACGACGCCATCGGCTTGGCCCGCTTGGTGGCATGCAGCCGCCGAAGCTGTTCGTGGTCTTCCCGGTTTTTTGCGACAAAATCGCCTTTCTGCTTGGGGTCGAGCAGCGCGGCCACCGTTGAGACCGCGCGCGACGCGTCGAGCACGTGCACCGTAGCGTCGTGGTACTCGGGCGCGATCTTGACCGCCGTGTGTTGACGACTCGTCGTGGCGCCGCCGATGAGCAACGGCACGGTCATGCCGCGGCGGGTCATCTCTTTGGCCACATGGACCATCTCGTCGAGCGACGGCGTGATGAGGCCGGATAGGCCCACGATGTCGCAGCCCTGCTCCACGGCTGTGTTCAGGATCGTGTCGGCGGCCACCATGACGCCCAGGTCGACGACGTCGTAGCGGTTGCAGCCGAGCACGACGCCGACGATGTTCTTGCCGATGTCGTGCACGTCGCCCTTGACGGTCGCGAGCAACACCTTGCCGTTCTTGCGCTCCGCGCCGCCCACCCGCTTTTTCTCCTCCTCCATGAACGGCAAGAGGTACGCGACGGCGCGCTTCATGGCGCGCGCACTCTTGACGACCTGGGGCAGAAACATCTTGCCGGCCCCGAACAGATCCCCCACGACGCGCATCCCGTCCATCAACGGCCCTTCGATGACGTCGAGCGGCACCGGCAGCTTGGCGCGCGCCTCCTCCACGTCGGCCTCGATGAAGTCGACGATCCCATGCACGAGCGAGTGGCTCAGCCGCTGCTCGACGGGAGCGTCGCGCCAGCCGAGGTCGTGCTCTTTCTTGCGTCCGTGGCCCTTGACCGAATCGGCGAAGGCCACCAGTCGCTCGGTTGCGTCGGGGCGACGGTCGAAGATGACATCCTCGACGTGTTCGAGCAGATCCTTCGGAATCTCTTCGTAGACACCGATCTGCCCGGCGTTGACGATTCCCATGTCCATCCCCGCATGGATGGCGTGGAAGAGAAACGACGAGTGCATGGCCTCGCGCACGGCATTATTTCCGCGAAACGAAAACGACAGGTTGCTCACGCCGCCCGAGATCTTGGCTCCCGGGCAAGTGGATTTGATCATCCGCGTGGCCTCGATGTAGTTCTTCGCGAACGCGGCGTGCTCCTCGATGCCCGTCCCGATCGCCAGAACGTTGGGGTCGAAGACGACGTCGGTCGGGTCCCAACCGCCGTCGCGCGTGAGGATGTCGAAGGCGCGACGGCAGATCGACACCTTGCGATCGACCGAGTCGGCCTGGCCTTGCTCGTCGAAGGCCATGACCACGGCGCCGGCCCCGTAGCGCCGGATCTTCTTCGCCTTGGACAGGAAATCATCGGCCCCTTCCTTGAGGCTGATCGAGTTGGCGATGCCTTTGCCCTGAAGGCACTTGAGCCCCGCCTCGATGACGCTCCACTTCGAGCTGTCGACCATCACCGGAATCCGAATGACTTCCGGCTCGGCGCCGAGCAAGTTGAGAAACGTCGTCATGGCGGCGACCCCATCGAGCATCCCCTCGTCCATGTTGACGTCGAGGATGTTCGCTCCGCCTCTCACCTGGTCGAGTGCGACTTCGACGGCCTTCGGGAAATCGCCGGCCTTCACGAGCTCGGCAAACCTTTTGGACCCGGTGACGTTGGTCCGTTCGCCGATCATGATGAAGTTCGACTCGGGCCGGATCACCAAAGGCTCCAGTCCTGCGAAGCGCGTCAGCCGCTCGATGCGCGGCGGAACGCGCGGCCGGATGCCTTCGACGCGCGCGCCGATCGCACGGATGTGTTCGGGCACGGTCCCGCAGCAGCCGCCCACGGCGTTGACCAGTCCGTCCTCGGCGAAGCCGCGCAACAGCGACGAGGTCACCTCCGCGGTCTCGTCGAACTCACCGAAGACGTTCGGCAACCCGGCGTTCGGGTAGCAGCTGACGAGCGCGTTTGATACACGCGAGAGCTCTTCGACGTACGGCCGCATCTCGCGCGCCCCGAGCGAGCAGTTGAGCCCCACCGACAGCGGTCGCGCGTGCGCCACCGAGATCCAGAAGGCCTCGACGGTTTGACCGGACAGGGTGCGGCCGCTCTTGTCGACGATCGTCACCGAAATCATGACCGGCAGCCGGACGCCCCTCTCTTCGAAGACGTCCTCGATCGCGACGAGCGCGGCCTTGGTATTCAACGTATCGATGATGGTTTCGATGAGCAGCACGTCGGCGCCGCCGTCGATCAGGCCGCGGACCTGCTCGGCGTAGCCGTCGCGGACCTGGTCGAACGTGACCGGCCGGTAGCCCGGGTCCGACACGTTGGCCGGCAACGACAGGGACTTGTTCATGGGGCCCATCGCACCGGCCACGAAGCGGGGCTTTTTCGGCGTGCGCTCGGTCCACTCGCGCGCGCTCTGCTTGGCGATGCGCGCGGCGGCTACGTTCATCTCGTAAGCGAACGGGCCGAGGTCGTATTCGGCCAGCGCGATCGGGGTCGCGCTGAACGTGTCGGTCTCGACCAGGTCCGACCCGGCGTCGAAGTAGGCATCGTGCACGGATCGCACCACCTCCGGCTTCGTCAGCACCAGGACGTCGTAGTTGCCCTTCAGATCGCGCGAATGCCGTTCGAAGCGCGCACCCCGGAAGTCGGCTTCGGTCAAGCCACGACGCTGGATGAGCGTTCCCATCGCTCCGTCGAGCAGCAAGATTCGCCGTTCCATCACCTCGCGCAGCGTCGTCTCGGTATCCGTCATGAGTCTCCTGGAATCAGTCGCCGAAAGGCGAAGGGTCTCGAACGGGCAGGCCGCCCGGGTCAAGCCGTCAAGTGAACGCGAAAGGCTCCCGGTCGGCCGTGCTGCACGCGACCGCCACCCCCGGCAGGTGACTCATGAGGCGTCGCTGCAGAGCCGCCAGCACGCACCGCTCGCTGGCCGAATGCAGCGTACAGACGACGGTGAGCCCCGCTGCGACGGCCCGGAGCGCGTCGTGGTGTCGCAACTCTCCGGTCAGCATGAGCTCGACGCCCGCCTCGATGGCGTCGGGCAAAAGGTCTCCGCCGCTGCCGGCGCACACTGCCGCACGCGTGACCGTGCGGTCGGAAGGCCCCGCCACGAGCACGTGCGACACTCCGAGCGATCGCTTGATGCCGGCGACCAACGCCCGTACCGACGAGGCCGCAACGGCCCCCACACGCCCGAAGCCCGGGGCCGGATCGGGCGATCGCGACGCGTTGGCGGCCGCGTCGGCCGCGACGCTCGCTCCGGACGCCGGCGCGGCGCGTAGCGGCGCCCGATGCGTCATCGCGATCGCGTCGGCCAGAACGTCGTTGGTGCCCCCGCAGGCGGCGTCGAGCGCCGTGTGGGGCGAGAACACGGCGACGCCGGCGCGCGCCACCTCGTAGGCCATCGACCCGGCGACGAACGACTTTTGGGCGGCGAACAGAATCGGGTGATAGGTCACGATCGCGTCGCAGCCATCGCGGCGCGCCTCCTCGACGACCGGCTGCGTGCAATCGACCGTGAGCAGGACGCGTGAAAGCGCGGCCGCGCCGTCGCCGACGAGCAGGCCGACGTTGTCCCACGACGCGGCGAACCGCGTGGGCGCGATCGCCTCCATAGCCTCGACGAGATCCGTCACTTTCATGACGAGCCGAACTTAGCTCCGGCTCCGGCCACGCGTCGAGGCGAGGCCGTGGCCGGCCGCCCGGAGCGACGCTAGGCTACGCTCTGCGAAAGGGTGCCATGAAGATCGCGCTCGGCGCCGACGAGAAGACCGCGCTGACCGAAGAGCTGATCCGCGATTTGCGCGCCCGCGGACATGGCTTGCTGCTCTTCGGCGCCGTCGCCGAAGGCGATCCGCAAGTCGACTGGCCCTTGACGAGCGGCAAGGTGGCCCACGCTGTAGCTGGCGGCCAGGCCGATCAAGGCATCGTTTGCTGTTGGACAGGTACCGGGGCGTCGATTGCGGCCAACAAGGTGGGCGGAATTCGAGCCGCGCTGTGCGGCGACGCGGAGACGGCCAAAGGGGCGCGCATCTGGAATCACGCCAACGTGCTCGCATTGAGCCTGCGGGCGACCTCGCCGGCGGTCGCAAAGGAGATTCTCGACGCGTGGTTCGCGACGCCGTGGTCCGACGACGAGTGGAACCGTCGCCAGATCGACCGGGTGCGCGATCTCGAAAACGATCGCTCGCCACCCGGTCTCTGATTGGGCGCTCGCACTTACTCGGCGGGGTCGGCCTTCGGCGCGACCGCGGTCGACTCCGCCCGGACGTGCGCGTCGATTCGCATGCCGTAGAAGCTGCGCCACACGAAGTACAGGGCAATGGCGAAGCACACGGCGGAGACGACGGCGGTGGTCTCACGGGCGATGGGATGCGCCTCGTCGTTCGCGAGCTCGACGGCCAGCAGGCCGAAGAGCGTCGTGAACTTGATGATGGGGTTCATCGCGACGCTGCTCGTGTCCTTGAACGGATCGCCGACGGTATCTCCGACGACGCAGGCGTCGTGCAGCGGCGAGCCTTTCTCCTTCAGCTCGACCTCGACCACCTTTTTGGCGTTGTCCCACGCGCCCCCGGCGTTGGCCATGAACAGGGCCTGGAACAGGCCGAAGAGAGCGATCGAGATGAGATAGCCGACGAAGAAAAATGGATCGAGAAACGCGAACGCCAGAGTGCAGAAGAAGACGACCAGGAAGATGTTGAACATGCCCTTTTGCGCGTACGTCGTGCAGATCTCGACGACCTTCTTGCTGTCGGTGATCGAGGCTTTCTCGACTCCCTCGAGCTTGATGTTCGCTTTGATGAACTCGACGGCGCGGTAGGCGCCGGTCGTCACCGCCTGGATGCTCGCACCTGTGAACCAGTAGATGACCGACCCGCCGGCAATCAGGCCGAGCAAAAACGGCGGATACAAGAGTGACAGCTTCTGGATCTTCTCGGCGCTCGTCAGCCCGTCGGTGAGCAGGACGATGATGGCGAAGATCATCGTGGTCGCGCCGACGACCGCCGTGCCGATGAGAACCGGTTTGGCCGTCGCCTTGAACGTGTTGCCGGCACCGTCGTTCTCTTCGAGCAAATGCTTGGCGCGCTCGAAGTTGACGTCGAAGCCGAACTCCTTCTTGATGTCCTCTCTCACGTTCGGCACGCTCTCGATGACCGACAGCTCGTAGATGCTCTGAGCGTTGTCGGTCACCGGACCGTAGGAATCGACCGCCAGCGTCACGGGCCCCATTCCGAGGAAGCCGAAGGCGACCAGACCGAAGGCGAATACGGGCGAGACGTCGGTGCCGCCGATGGTCATCGTCGCGCCGAGGCCGAGCTGGCTGACCAGGTACGCGACGCCCATCAACACCAGAAGGACGATGCCCATCCAGAACGCGCTGAAGTTGCCGGCGGTCAGTCCGGACAAGATGTTGAGCGAAGCGCCGCCTTCGCGCGAGGACGTCACGATCTCGCGGACGTGAGCGCTCTCGGTCGAAGTGAAGACCTTGATGAGCTCCGGGATGATGGCGCCGGCGAGCGTGCCGCACGTGATGATGACCGAGAGCTTCCACCACTGGCTGTCGTCGCCGCTCAGCATGGGGATGAGCGCATACGAGGCGGCAAACGTGAAGAGCACCGACACGATGGAGGTGATCCACACGAGCTGCGTCAGCGGCGCCTCGAAGTTCATCCTGTCGGCGTCGCCGTAGCGCGCCTTCGTGATCGCCTCGTTGACGAAGTAGCTGATGGCGCTCGAGATGATCATGAGGATCCGCATGACGAAGATCCAGGTCAGAAGCTGCACCTGGACGACGGGACTCCCTACCGCAAGCAAGATGAACACGATGAGGGCGACGCCCGTGACGCCGTAGGTCTCGAAGCCGTCGGCGCTCGGGCCCACCGAGTCGCCGGCGTTGTCGCCCGTGCAATCGGCGATGACGCCGGGGTTTCTCGCGTCGTCTTCTTTGATTTTGAAGACGATTTTCATCAAGTCCGAGCCGATGTCGGCGATCTTCGTGAAGATTCCGCCCGCCACGCGCAGCGCGGCGGCGCCGAGCGACTCACCGATGGCGAAGCCGATGAAGCATTTGCCGGCGTACTCGTGCGGCACCATCGTCAAGATGGCGAGCATGAACGCGAGCTCGATGCTGATGAGCAGCATACCGATGCTCATGCCCGCCTTGAGCGGGATGGCGTACACGGGGTACGGCTTGCCCCGCAGGCTGGCGAACGCCGTCCGCGAGTTGGCGAACGTGTTCACGCGGATGCCGAAGAGCGCGACGGTGGCGCTGCCGGCGATTCCGATGATGCTGAAAAGCAGGATGAGGAGAACGACGCCGGGCGCCTCGCCCTTCAGGACGGCGTAATACACGACGATGACGGCGCCGATGAAAAGCCACAACAGGCCGAGAAATTTCGCCTGCGTAATCAAGTACGTCTTGCAGGTCTCGTAAATGAGCTCGCTCACTTCGAGCATCGCCTTGTGCACGGGCGCGTTCTTCAGCTGAAAGAAGATGACCATGCCGAAGACCACCCCGAGCGCGGAGACGATCAACCCGAGCATGAGCAGGTGGCTCGCGGGCAGACCGAAGAACTCCAGCGTGTCCATCTGGGCGGGCACGACGAGCGAGTCCTCGCCGCCCCCGTGGTGAGCGACGGCGGGCACGGTGCCCGCCGCCAGACGCTGGGCAAATGCCGAGACGCCGAGGAGCAACAAGAACAGGAGCGTCGCGGACGCAAGAATAGGCCGTATATAACGGGCTCTCCGCGCGCTCTGTGACGAGATGGACTTCATGCGAACCCTCGAGTTTTCGTATGGGCAGCGTTTCCCCGTGAACGGCTACGCCCGCGATTCCGAGTGGTTGGCCGCCTGCATGGCGCAGACGCTTCAGCACGCCTCGTCTCGTGACGTCCCGAACTCACCGGACGAACGAGCGCGGGACCTTTAGCAGGGTTATCGCGCCCTGTAAACGCGATCCAAACCGTCGGCGACGCGAAGCGGCTCCCATCCGTTACAATGCCTTCCGTGGATGCGCGGACGCTCGACCGCATGTACGTCGATCACGTAGACGACCTTGGACGCCGGTACGCCGACGTGCTCGAGACACAGGGGTGGGATGCGGTGGTGATCCACTCGGGTGCCCTCGTGCCCCGAAGCGCGTTCGACGACCAGGTTTGGCCGCTCCGGGCCGTCCCGCACTGGCATCATTGGCTTCCGCTGACCGAGCCCGACCTCGCACTCGTCGTGCGGGCCGGAGCCAGGCCGACACTTTTGCGGCTCGCGGCGGCCAGCTTTTGGGAACAATCGGCCCGGCCGGAGACCGAGGCGTTCCTCGACGTCATGGACACCCTCCACGTCGCGTCCCTCGAGCAGATGGCCCGGCATGTTCCGGCCGGGCGCGTCGCCTTCATCGGCGACCCAGCGGCGCGCGCGACGATCTGGGGGATTGGCGGCGACGCCGTCTGCCCGGCGCCGCTCGTAGGAGCCCTCGATGCGTTGCGGGTGGTCAAGACGCCGTACGAGGTGGCCTGCCTCTCGGAGGCCAACCGGCGCGCCCAGGCGGGACACGAGGCGCTGCGCCACGCCTTCGGCACCTCCGACGCTTCGGAGCTCGACTTGCATCTTTCGTATTTGCGGGCCACGGCGCAAGACGACCCGGAAACACCCTACAAGAACATCGTGGCGATGGGACCCCACGCGGCGACGTTGCACCACGTCGCGTACGCGCGCAGCCCGATCCGACGCGACGCCGAGTCGCTGCTCGTGGACGCGGGCGCAAGCTGCCGAGGGTACGGCGCCGACGTGACGCGGACGTGGATCAAGGGCCGCGGGTCCGCCGCTGAGCTTTTTGCCGAGCTCGTGAAAGCCGTCGATGCCATGCAGCGCGCGCTGTGCGACGCGGTCCAAGTGGGACTGCCCTATGAGCGATTGCACGACGAAGCGCACGTGCGGTTGGCGACGATTCTGTGCGACATCGGCCTTGTCGTCGGATCGGCGGACGAGGCGGTCGGCCGCGGCGTCACGCGAGCCTTCTTGCCCCACGGACTGGGGCATTCGCTCGGGTTGCAGACCCACGACGTGGGCTGCGCGCTTCGTCGGCCCCGCAGCGACAACCAGTTTCTGCGCAATACGACCGACATCGCGCCGGGCCAGGTCTTCACGATTGAACCGGGCGTGTACTTCATCGGCGCGTTGCTCGATCCGCTGCGCGGGTCGGCGCACGGCGGCATCGTGAACTGGAAGACGGTCGAGTTGCTCGCTCCGCTCGGGGGGGTGCGGATCGAAGACGACATCCACGTCCTTGCCGCTGGCGCCCCCGTGCGCAACCTGACACGCGAGCACATGCCGTTCGGCGGCGGCGCCCCATGACCGACCGTCGCTGGCTGCCGGGTCAGGCGGTCTGGGCGCTCACGTCGAGATCCTTCAGGATCCGGGCGACGGCGGCGTAGAGGCTTTCGGGAATCGGGTCGCCGGCCTCGATTTCGACGAGCGTCCCGGCGAGCGGCGCCTCGAGGACGACCGGCACACCCGCGTCGCGGGCCACTTGCGCGATGCGCTCGGCAAGGTTCCCCTGCCCGGTCGCCAGGACGACCGGCACCTCGTCGCCTCGGGCGACATCGTAGCGCAGCGCGCAAGCGAGCTGCGGCAGGTCCGCGACGACGACGACGGTGGCGTGCCTCGCGCTTGCGACCGTCGCTTTGGCCAGCATCTCCTGGTGGGCGCGTTTACGCGCGGCCTTCACCTGGGGATCGCCCTCGGCGTCCCGCTGCTCGCGGCGTGCCTCGCTCGGGGTCATCCGAAGCCGTTGCCACCAGGCGCGTCTCGTCACGACGACGTCGACGACGGCCAGAAGCAGCCCGACCATCGCCGCCCGTCGCGCCAATCCCCCGGCCGAATCCGAGACCACGAACGGAATCCATGACGGGCGACCCGCAACACGGGCCCAGTCGACGACATGGCTGCGCACGGCGTCGACGGTGAGCCATCCGACGACGAGGCAGGCCACAAGCGATCGCGCGACGGCGAACAGGCGCGGCACCGACACAAGGGCGCGAGCCCCCGCCAGCGGATCGAGGCGGCCGATCTGAGGCGCGATCCGGCTCGTCGCGACGACGCCTCCGGTCTGGAGGACTTGCACGACGACGGCCGTGGCGCCGACCGCGACAAGCATCGGCAACGACAGCGATAAAATTCGGGACCCGAGACCCGCCGCATCGACCTCGAGGTCGACGACGCCTTGAACCGATGCGGCGCGCGCGATGGCGGCGCGTAGGTCGGTCGTCGCAAACGCGGCCAACGAGCGAACGACGGAAGGGGCCATGGCGACGGCGACGACGAACGCGACGGCCTGCCCGGCATAGGCACTCGCGCCGGAGTCGCCCCGCTCGCGCGCTCTTCGCAAACGCCGTGGGGTCGGAGGCTCGGTCTTGTCGCTCACCGCTTGCCGACGACAGCGTACAAGGCCTCGAGCACTTCGCGCACCCCCTCGCCCGTCGCCGCCGAGACCCGTTTCAGGTCGATGCCGCGGCGCGCCAGCTTGCGCTTGGCTTTGACCCACTGCTCGCGCACGTCCGGCAAGTCGGCTTTGCTCATGGCGACGACCTGCGGCCGCTTCGCGAGACCCGGATCGAAGCGCTCCAGCTCGGCATTGATCGTGTCGAAGTCGCGAATGGGGTCGCGCCCCTCGCCGGGGTCCACGGTGATCAGGTGCAGCAGCACGCGGGTTCGCTCGACGTGCTTGAGAAAGCGCGCGCCGAGGCCGGCCCCTTCCGCCGCGCCCGGGATGAGACCGGGGATATCCGCGATGACGAAGCTCGCGTCGGCGTCGAAGGCGACGACGCCCAGATGCGGAACGAGCGTCGTGAACGGGTAGTCCGCGACGATCGGGCGAGCTCGCGAAACGGCGCGGATGAACGTGCTCTTGCCGACGTTCGGAAAGCCCAATAAGCCAACGTCGGCCATGACTTTGAGCTCAAGCCTCAGGGTCATCTCTTCGCCCGCCCCGCCCGGCTCCGCGCGGCGGGGGGCTCGATCGAACGACGTGGCGAAGTGAATGTTGCCGCGGCCGCCCCGGCCGCCGCGCACCACGACGACCGGCACGTCGGCGGCCACGACGTCGAACCGAAGGGCGTTCGATTCGGCGTCGAAGCCCTGGGTTCCGATGGGAACGCGCACGACGAGGTCTTTGCCGGCCTTGCCGTACTGGTCCTTGCCCCGGCCGTGCTCGCCGCGCTCGGCGACCAGCCGGTGCGACATCGCTACGTCGAGCAGCGTCGCCTTGCCGGGATCGCCGACGAAGACGACGTCGCCGCCCTTTCCCCCGTCGCCGCCCGCGGGCCCTCCGTGCGGTATGTATTTCTCGCGTCGAAAGGCGACACAGCCGTTGCCCCCGTTGCCAGCGACGACCTTGACCTGGCACGAGTCGACAAATTTCACGGTTCGGTGGCGCCGCTCTGTAGCACACACCCACGAAGGCCCCGGATCGCGACCGGGGAACGAAGCCCCGGGAAGGCGGCTTCCCGGGGCGGCCCATCACATGCTCAGAGCGCCCGTCCGCAGCAGATAGGCGAGCTTGGCGCGCTGATCGGGCTTGAGCAACGCGTGGATGCGCGCGAGCGCGCGGGCGACGGCGGATTGCACGCGCTCGGTGCTCTTCACGCGCTCGTCGGCAGCGGCCTTCGCCTTCGCCTCGTCGAACGCGTCGCCCGATACGGCGTCCGCGAAGGACGACGTCGTCCTGCGATGATCGACCGCGGCTTGGGCACGCTCGGTCTTGAGCTCGTCCAAAATTCCCGCGAGGCCGGTCACCTGCGCTTCGTCGAGGCCCAGCTTGAACGCGAGAAAGCGCAGCGGGCGCCTGACGCCGAAGCCACCGCCTCCAAACTCGTCACTTCCGGCACCGGAGCCGTCGCCACCGCCGAAAGGGCCGCCATGCCAGCCCCAGTGCGGACCGTCGTGGCCGGGTTCGCGCGGAGCGCACGACCCATGAGACCCACACCCGCGACCATGCCACCAACCAAACATTCCAGGATGCATCACAGACCTCCTCGCCAGGGCTCATCGCTCCCAGCGGGCGCTTCCGCACGCGGCGACGTGCCGCGCGTGGACGCGGGCTCTACGCGCCGCGTACTCGACAGTGTGCGTCCGGCCTCCGCCCTGGTCAACGGGGAGGGGGGATTCGGGGGTCGAGGGTCGCGGTCGAGGGTCGAGGTCGGGGTCGGGGTCGGGGTCGGGGTCGAGGTCGGGGTCGAGGGTCGCGGTCGGGGGTCGCGGTCGCGGTAGTCGCGGTCGAGGGTCGAGGGTCGGGGTCGAGGGGGTCGGGGTCGAGGTCGAGGGTCGGCGTCTGACCTAGTGCGCTGAGGTTGGCGGGAGACTCGGATGAGCCCGCGACTCGTAAAGCGTGACGGTGAGGGCCACCGCGCCAAGAAGGGCGAGCGAGACCGCCACGAGGACGGCGATTCGGGATTTGGGTCGCCGCGGCACGAGCGTCGTGGCTTCCCGTTCCGTTCGCTCGCGATCCACCCCCGCCGGCGCCATCGCAATGCCTTGCTGCTTGGCAAGAGCGGTCAGTAGGTCGGCATGCGCGACGAGACCGAGGTCGAGCAAGACGCGACCCAGCAACTTATCGCCGTTGCGCTGTTCCTTGAGCGCGCGCTGCAGGCTTTCTTGGGTGAGCAGGCCATCCGCGACGAGAATCTCTCCAAGGCGACTGCGTGGACGCTGCCCCTCGGCGGCCCACGAGGCCTTTTGGGCGGGACCGAACGGTGCGAGTGCTTCGGACAGCTCGCGCATGCTCTGAAAGCGTTCGTCCGGGTTGCGTTTGAGCGCCCGCATCACGATACGCGCGACCTCCGGCGGCAGGTCGGGACGCACGTCGACGGGCCAGGGAATGGGGTCGGTCATTACCCGGGCGATGACCGACGTCAGGGTACCGATAAAAGGTGGATGGCCCGTCAAGAGCTCGTAGAAAACGATCCCGAGCGACCAGATGTCGCTGCGCTGATCCGCCTCGTCGGCGGAGCGAAGCTGCTCGGGCGAGGCGTAGCACGGCGTTCCGAAGTATTGACCTGCTTGGGTGAGCCGCGAGTTCCTAGCGTCGTCGTCCTCCGCGGTCTTCGAGATGCCAAAATCGAGGACCTTGACGAGCTCGCGGTCTCCGACCCGGCAGACGAAAAGGTTTGCGGGCTTCAGGTCACGATGAACGATGCCGAGCGCGTGCGCCTCCTGCATGGCATCGGCGACCTGTACGACGATGTCGACGGCGCGCTCGACGGACATCGTTCCGACCGTCGGAAGGGTCGCATCGAGATCGGCGCCCTCCAGAAACTCCATGACGATGTAAGGAAGGCCGCTCGGCAGGGTGTCGACATCGACAATGCGTGCCGTGTGAATCGACCGCAGTTGCGCCGTCGCGCGCGCCTCGCGCTCGAAGCGGGTGAGGACTTCCTCGAAATCGGGGATGCCGGCGCGAAGCACTTTGATGGCGAGCCGCTGGCGAAGTCTCAGGTGCACGGCCTCGTACACGACGGCCATGCCGCCCTCTCCGAGCCAGCGCGCCACCTGGTACTTGCCCGCGATCGTATCGCCGGGCATCGGCATCCCCGGATGCTCGGAACCCTTGGCGCCATCGAGCGGGCGCGGACCCGTGGCGCTCGACAACTGGGCGGCGCCGGATTTCTTCATGACACCAATCGATGCGTACGGAACCAACTGCGTTTGTCTTAAGCCACCGGCTCTCTCGCCGGCGACGCGTCTCGCCTTCAGGTGGCCGCTGGAGGTCTAGAGGTGATACCTCGCACCCGCGTGCTACGTTGGAGGTCCTGCCATGGGCATCTTCGATCGCATGGGAAAGGTGATTCAGAGCAATCTGAATTCACTTCTCGACCGGGCGGAGGACGACAAAAAGCTCATCGAGCTCAACCTCGACGACATGGACGCTCAGATTAAGGCGGGCCATCAAGAGGTCGTTCAAGCCGTCGCCGCAGAGAAACAGCTACGGAAGAAATGCGATGACCTTTCGGCGGACGTGGCGCGTTGGGACAAGCGCGCCGAGCTCGCTCTGAAGAGCGGCGACGAGGCTCTCGCACGCGAGGCGCTCAAGCAGAAGAAGCGCGTGTCGGGCGAGCTTGAGACGGCCGATCGCGTGCGCACAGAACAGCGCGACGCGGCGCTGCGGATGAAGGGGGAGCTCGAGCGCATGAAGTCGAGACTCGCCGAGCTGCGGTTGCGAAAAGGGACCATCGTCGCGCGCGCCGCGCAGGCGCACGGCGGCCTTGGGAGCGATCAGCTCGGCGCGAAGAAAACGGGATCGAGTGCTTTCGACAACTTTCGGCGAATGGAAGAGAAAATCGAGGGGCGCGAAGCCGAAGGGGCGGCGATGGCCGAAGTCGACAGCGCCCTCGGCCGGGGGTCGAGCGCCGACGACGTCGAGGCGAAGTTCCGCGAACTGGAAGCGCGTGTGGGTAGCGGTACGTCCTCGGACATCGAAGACGAACTCGCCGCGCTAAAAAAGCGAATCCGGGTCTGACGCTCGGAGTAAACGCGAGTCCGGGCTGGAGAGCCCAAAGGCGATCGCGCGCGTCCGGCTGGAGAGCTCGAGGGGAGAGCCTCTCCCCTCGACTCCACGCGGATGCCAAGGACGGCCGAGGGGCGGACCGAGGCTCAGGGTGATCCGAGTCCCGACTCGAGACCCGACCGAGGCTCAGGGTGATCCGAGTCCCGACTCGAGACCCGACCGAGGCTCAGGGTGATCCAAGTCCCGACTCGAGACCCAATCCAAGTCCCGACTCGAGACCCCAACCTCGAGACACAATCCGAGCCCCGGCTCGAAACCTCTGAAACCAGTTACAGTTACGGGTTATGGACGAATGGCACCGTAAGCTTGCCCGCGCTCTGGTCGCACGCACACCCGCTGTCACATCCGACGAGCGAGCCACTGCGCTCGAGGTCGCGTTCGGGGATGCGCGCGCCGCCGTCGCGTTCACGCTGGAGTTCGCGCGTGCGCACCGCATCGTCGCGACCGGAAACGTCGCGGGCGACGACCTGTGGATTCAGCTCGGCGAAGCGCGTGCGCGGTTCACTCTGAATCGACGCGAGGCGCGCGTGATCGTGCGCGCACGCGGCGACGAGAAGCACTTGCAGTGGGACGACGCGAGGAACGCGATCGTCGACGCGACCGGGACCTTGGCCGATCTGCAGGCCGCGGCCCGGAGCACGTTGGATGCGATCGTCAGCGAATGGAGGTCCAGTCCCACCGTCGCGCTCCTGTCGAGCGTCCCGCCTCAGCCCGATCCGGAACACGACGACGAGCCGACGAAGGGGTGATTGGCTTGTCCACGAAGGCCTTGACGGCCGCCGGCGAGTCCACGCCGGTCAGGAGATCGGCCGTCGCCACTTGATGCTGCAGCCGACGCTCGGGCGTTGGTCCGCCGAGGGCGACCGGCCGGCCGCCACGGCCTCAATGGCCGCACGCAAATCGCGGCCGGTCACCGGTTTGCCGTTCGACGGACGGCTGTCGTCGAGTTGCCCTCGGTACGCGAGTTTCTTCTGCGCGTCGAAGACGAAGAGATCGGGTGTGCACTCTGCGTGCAAGGCCCGCGCAACCGCTTGCGTGTCGTCGAACAAGAAGGGAAAGCGCCAGTGCTCGGCGCGCGCGAGGCGCGCCATCGCGACCGGACCGTCCTGCGGATACGTGGCAAGGTCGTTCGAGTTGATCGCCACGACGGCGAGCCCGAGGTCGATCGCCTCGTGCGCCACGCGAACGAGCTCGCTCCGAACGTGGACCACGAACGGGCAATGGTTGCAGATGACCAACACGACCGTCCCGCGTTTGCCGTCTGCCAGTGCGCCGACGTCGACCGGCGCGCCGTCGACGGCGTTGGTGAGTCGGATGGTCGGCAGCGGCGTGCCGAGCGCCAGCATACGGGAGGGGGTGTCGGCCATGCGCGTCACCGATTCATCGTGTGGATGGCCTGCCCGAGGCCGTTGAGGCTCGCCTCCATCAGCCCTTCGCCAAGGGTGGGGTGCGGATGCATCGTCAAACCGACGTCCTCGAGAAACGCGTGCATTTCGAGCGCGAGGGCGCCCTCGCTGATGAGGTCCGTGGCCTCGGGACCGACGATGTGGATGCCCAGGATTTCGTGCGAAGCCTTGTCTGCAACGACTTTGATGAACCCCTCGGTTTCGTTCACGGCCATGGCCCGACCGAGGATACTGAACGGGAATTTCCCGATGCGCACATCGAGCCCCTTCTCCTTGGCCTGCACCTCGCCGAGGCCAACCGTGGCGATCTCGGGATCCGTGAAGATCGCCGCCGGAACGGCAACCCAGTCCTTGGCCGCCTTGTGTCCGGCGATGACCTCGGCGACCACCTCGCCCTCTTTGCTGGCCTTGTGCGCCAACATCGGAACGCTCGAGCAATCGCCGATGGCGTAGATCCCCGCCACGCTCGTGCTGCCCGTCAGGTCCGTGGGCACGAACCCTCTTTCGACTTTGACGCCGAGCTCTTCGAGCCCGATACCCGCGCCGTTCGGCCGCATGCCCACAGCCACGAGTACGACGTCGGTGACGACGGTATCGGTCTTGCCACCCACATCGAGCCGAACCGCGATCGATCCGTCCTTCTGCGGCTCGTAACCGAGAGCCTTGGCTCCCTTCAGAATCTTGGCACCCCGCTTCGTGTAGAGTCGTTCGACCACGGCTGCGACGTCGGGATCCACGCCGGTCAGAAGGTTGGGCAAGGCCTCCACGATCGTGATGTCGCTGCCGAGCCGCTGATACGCGCCGCCGAGCTCCATGCCGATGATGCCGCCACCGATGACGAGCAGCCGCCGAGGAACCTCCCGCAGACTGACGCCTTCCTTCGCGCCGATGATCCTCTTGCCGTCGAACTTGAACGTCGGAATCTCGATGGTCGACGACCCGGTCGCGACGACGATTCCTTTCGTCGCTTCGAACGTCTCGGTCGCGCCCTCGCGCGTCCGTACCGTGACGGTCTTCGGGCCCGTCAGCCGCGCCTCGCCGTAGAGCAGGTCGGCGCCATTGCCGCGCAGAAGACTGCGCACGCCGCCGGTCAGCTTCTTGACGATCCCCTCTTTCCAATCCTGGAGCTTGTTCGCGTCGATGCGAGGGTTGTCGACCAAAAGGCCATACGACGCGCCGCTCTTCACCTTCTCGTAGGTGTGGCTCGTGGCGATGATGGCCTTGCTGGGAACGCAGCCCCAATTCAGGCACACGCCGCCCACTTCTTCCTTTTCGATGCAGAGCACCTTCTGCTTCAACTGCCCGAGTCGGATCGCGCAAACGTAACCACCGGGACCGCCGCCGATGACGATTGCGTCGTACGTCTTGCTCGCCATGCCCTGTCTCCTCGCGGCCACCCCGAAGAGGGCGGCTCGAACGTCACCACGGACGCCCTCAAGAATGTAATCATCTCTCAGGTAGGGATAAATCGCACTTTTTTCAACCGATCGAGCTCCTGCCGGAGGGCGGGCGGCACCGCTGCATAGACGTCCTCGATGAGCGTCTCGAGGGCGGGTGGTGGCAACGCTTCCGAGGCGTCGATCGCGCTGGCGATTTCGGCGGCCACTTCGGCACATAGCGCCGCATCGCTCGCGTCGGAGACGAGGCCGAGCCCCACGAGGTGGCGGCGCAGCCGGTCCAGGGGATCCTTGGCCGCCCAGGCCTGCATGTCGGACTCGGAGCGGTACAGGGTCGGGTCGTCGCTCGTCGAATGGGGTCCCATCCGGTACGTGACCGCTTCGATGAACGTCGTTCCGTGCCCGGCGCGCGCCCGGTCGATTGCGGTTCGAACGGCGGCATACACCGCGAGCAGGTCGTTGCCGTCGACGCGAACCCCCGGGATCCCATAGGCGCGTGCCTTGATCGCCAGCGTGCGGGCGGCGGTCTGGCGCTCGACCGGTACGCTGATGGACCACTGGTTATTCTGGCAAACGAGCACCGAGGGAGCCTTCCATGCGGCCGCGAAGGTCATCGCCGCGTGGAAGTCGCCATGGCTGGTCGCGCCGTCTCCGAGGAACGCCACTGCCACGGCACCCGTTTTGCGGGCGAGCATCGCCCACGCCGCGCCGATCGCGTGCGGCAGCTGCGTGCCGATGCACGACGACCAGCTCACCTGGTGCACGGCGCGCCCAGACATGTGGCTCGGCATCTGCCGCCCTTTGAGCACGTCGCCCGAGTTGCCGAAGATCTGCGCCACGAACGTGCGCAACGGAAAGCCGCGGACCAACATGACGCTCTGCTCGCGCAGCGCCGGGAACACCCAGTCGTCGTCGCGCATCGCAAGCGCCGTAGCGATCGGCACGGCTTCTTGCCCGTGGGCCGCGCCGTAGAAGCCGACGCGCCCCTGCCGCTGCAGCGCCGTCATCCGCGCGTCCAGGATGCGCACGCGGTGCATCTCGCGGTACGCGCGCTCGAGAATCTCGGGACGCACATGCGGATCGGTCGCCGGATCGGCGGTGCCATCGTCGCGCAAGACCCGCAACAGGGCGATGTCCGGGTCGTCGTCGCGAGGTGGGTCCAGGTCGGTCGGCGGATCGCTCGGCATGGCGTCAGTCCGCGCCCGTGTCCGCCCGCGGCGATCCATCGGTCGGAGCCGGGGCCCCGTCGATCGGTTCGGAACCCCCGTCGAACGCGCGAGCCGACCCGTCGATCGAACCCGGGGTTGCGTCCGGGCCGGATGCCGCCGTCGCGTCAGCTTCGTCGTGGCCCCCATCGACCGAGAGTCCGGTGGAGGCCGCCACGTCAGCTGAAGTCGCCCCCGCATCGGCTTCGAACGCGCCGGCGTCAACCGGGGGGGGTCCGCAGAAGAGCGGAACCGCGGCAAAAAAGAAACCTTGCAGCGACGACTGCAGACACGCGGCTATCGCAGCGCCGGCGTCGGCGGGCAAGCCCCCGGCGTCGGCCCCGGTGCAGGCGACCGCGCCGACGTAGAGCTCGCATCCGCTGACGTCCGCTTGCTGTGCGCACGTGTCGTACGCCGCGATCGAGCTCCCGTTGTTCGGCGTCACCGGACAATTTGCAGCGCACGAGGCGAACTCGCAGCCGGCAAGCTCCTGGACCGCCTCCGCGCAGGAAAGCGCCGACGGATTGCTCGGATCGCTCAACTCGATGCATCCTGCGACGTTCAGCCGAATCCATCCGGAGACGTCGACGATGAGGGGTCCGTCGCTGCCCGCGTCGGGTGGAGTCTCCAGGCAGCTGGCACACGTCGGATACTGGGCAAGCTGAACGTTGCAGAGATGCACCGTCGCGCGCGATCCAAAGCAAGCGTCGTACAAGGCATCGAGCGCTTCGGCGGAGCACGCACCCAGGTTGCGCTCGGCCGGGTGGTACTCGGCCGGGACGAACGTGGGCACGTCACCGGGAAGGCACGCGCTCGCATCGATGAGGCCGGCGTCGCCGGCGCTTGCGGCGAGCCCGCTCGGCGCGTTGCCCGAAGGCACGGAGCCGGCGTCACCGGCGACGAACGCGAAATTCGTGTTCGACACGGCGGCGCAAGCCGCGAGCGGAAGCATCGCCACGCAGCCGGCGAGACGTCCCACAGATGCGCAAGCGCCGGCGGCGCACGAAACCGCGCGAAGCCAAATGGAAGTCAAGGATCGGCTCGAAGTATGCCACGATCGCGCAACCCGTGCGAACGCGGACCATCGTGACAACGCCGTGACGACGCCCACCCAAGCTCGACCGAATCGAGCCCCGTCGGGCCAGCCGAGGTTCGCGGGCCTACCGGCGGGGCCCAGGCCCCTCGCGAGCGGGATCGCGATGCGCGCCGTCGGCCGACCCCTCGCTCGAATCGCGCGCAGGCGCCGGCCCATGCGCCGGCACAGACGACAACGTCACGACGTGCAGAGCGATGACGACGACCAGAAGTCCGAGCTCGACCTGACCGCACAGTTCGGCAAGATCGTGGAGCCGCGAAAGTTCGAGTCCGGCGCCGCCGAGGCCGCGCAGAACCCCCTGGGCGTGCAGGTGCGCGATCTGCGGCGAGACGTGAATCCCTTCGAACACGGCGACGACGGCGGCCGCGGCCGAGACGAACGCTCGTGCGTGGTCGAATCGTTGAAAGGGCATGCGCAGCGCGGCGCGCACGGCTTCGGTGGCCAGAACGGCCGACGCACACGCCATGGCCACCGTGTCAAAGCGGCGGAAGACGACGGTCATCGCATCCGCGCTGGTCGGCAAGGGCACCCTGGCGAAAATGACAGGCGCCGCCAGGGCGCCGAGCGCGACCAGGCCGCCCATCCATACGGCGACCGCGACCAGCGCGAGCCCCGAGCCGAGCCGCTGCACGACGATGCGCGTGCGGCCCGGCAGCGCGGACTCAGTCGACGGCGAGACGGACGAGGGCTTCCCGAACGAGGGCATCATCGACGGCATCTCCGAGGTTTTCGAGTGCGGGACGCGCCTCTCCGATCCGTGCTCGACCGGCCGCAACGACCGCGGCCTCGCGCGTAGCACGCTTCCACGACGAGAGGTCCGACACGATGTCGGCCCTCGCCTTTTCGTGGCCCATGCGAGCCAGGGCCGTGCGCGCGTGCCACGCCGTGCTCGAGCCGTCGCCGCCTCCCCAGCTGAGCACGGATCGGAGCACGCGCTGGGTGCCCCAGACGCGCTGCTCGAGGTGCGGGATCGCCTCGCGCAAGCGGAGCTCGCCCGCGAGCTCGACGCAAGCTTGCTCGTCTTCGGTTTCGGGCGTCTTGCGGCGTCCGGATACGACCTCGAGGACGACCTGCCGTCCGATCAACTTCCCGACACGAGCCAGATAGATCGCCGCCACAATCGCCACCGCCTCGTCCGGCGTATCGATGAGCTGCTCGGCACGCGCGGCGAGACGCGCGTCGCGCAGCGGTTCGCCGTCCACGCCGTACTCCTCGGCGACACGCATCGCGATGTAGCGAATGGCCTCATCCGGATCGTCGAGGGCAGCGGCCAGTGCCGATGCGACCGCCGGGGGATCGTCCTTCGCCACGCGCGCGAATGCGATGACGGCCTGGTAGCGCACCTCCGGGCGAGGGTCGGACAAGGCGCGATCGAGTCGCTGCGTAGCGCGTGGGTCGGCGATCTCGCCGAGCGCCGACAGGGCCATCTGGCGCACGAACGCGTCGTCGTCCTCGACCGCGACCAGCAGCGTGGGTAGCGCTTCGTCCGCGCGGACGTCCGCGAGACCGACCGCGGCCTCCGCGCGCACTTCGGCCGCACCGTCTTCGCGCAACGCTCTCTCGAGCAGCGGGATGGCGCGCGCGCGCGTCGCGTCGCTCCGCAGCGCATGGCGCACCAGGTCGCGAATGGCCGCTACGCGGGTCGGAGCCCGATCCGACCCGACGTCGCGCAAGCTAGCTTCGAGGCTACGCGGCAAGAGCGACGGCGTCAGCACGGGGGGCGAATCCGTGTAGCACCGTTAGCGCGTTCCCTCGAACCACTTGCCCGCGACGAGCATCGCTGCGCTCGTGGCGAACACGCCGAAGGCACCCACGGCCAGCACGTGCGGCGCTCGGATCATCGACGCCACGCCTTGATCGAGGACGCCTCCGAGCGACACGCCGTCACGGGGGCCGAACCCGACGAATGCGAGCGCGGCTTCGCTCACGACGACCGCGGCGCCGCTCGAGCCGAGCTGCACGGAGGCGATGCTCAAGAGATTCGGCACGACGTGTCGTACGAGCAAGGCCGTGCGCCCGCACCCGAGCGCGACGGCGGCGTGCACGAACGAAGCCTCGCGAAGCACGCGCGTCTGCGCGAGCGCGAGCCGTGCGAACGGCACCCACGCGGTGAGCGCAAAGACGATTCCGATGTGCAGACGCGACGGATGAGGCACGGCGCTCAGCACCGCGAGCGCCAAGATGAACGTGGGGAACGCCTGGACGAGATCGCATGCTCGCGCGACCAGGCGCTCGAACCGTCCTCTGGCGAACGCGGCCGCCGCACCCAGGGGCGTTCCGATGAGGAGGCCGGAGAGCGCGACCGCCACGGCAAGTGCGATGGCGCGTCGCTCCGCGGACAGGACGACGGACGTCAAATCGATGCCGGCTTCGCCGCACCCGAACGGGCGCGTCCAGGACGGAGGCGACCAAGCGCGCGTCGGGTCCAGGCGGCCGAGCGGCTCGCGCACGAGCCACGCGCCCATCGAGCTGGCTGCGAGAATGGCGGCGAGCGGGACGAGTGTGGCGACGCTTCTGCGCTTCATCGGTCGGCACGTGCCCGGGGGTCGACAGCGAGGTGCACCGCAGTTCCCAGCGCTTGCGCGGCGACAAACAGCAGGCCCGATGCGACGACGGCGCCTTCCAGCACGGGCAAGTCGCGCGTCGAGTAGGCCTCGATGATGAGCATGCCGAGGCCCCACCGCTCGAAGAGGCGCTCGAGCACGACGGCGCCGCCCAGCAGCGCGCCGAGCTGCGCGGCGACGACCGTCGCGATCGGCCCCGCCACCGTCGGCAATGCGTGCACGCACCAGACCCGGATGGGCCGCGCCCCTTTTGCCACGGCGACCGTCAGAAACGACTGCTTCGCGACGTCCGCGAGCGCAACTCGCGCGATGCGGCCCACGTGAGCGGCCAGCGGGATTGCGAGGAGCGACGCGGCGAAGAGCAGTCCCGTCGCTCCCGCATCGGGGTCTCCGGGCAGGGGTACGACCCGCGCGCGCACCGCCAGCGCCCAGGTGGCGACGGGCGCAAACGCCAACAACGGAGCGGCAGCCATGCCCACGAGAACGTTTTCAATCGACGATCGGGCTCGCGGTCCAAGCCACGGACCGCTCGCCGCGATGGCGGCCGCGATTCCGCACACCGCCCCCAACCCGACGGCGACCATCGCGAGTTCGGCGGTCGGCACGAGCGCCCCGAGGACCCGCGCCATCGCAAGGGTCCCGGGGCGGCGGTACGAATCCCCGAGGTCGAGCGTCGCGAGCCCACGCAGAAACCGTGCGTATTGAGCCCATAGCGGCTCATCCAGATGCAGGATCGAGCGGACGCGAGCGAGGTCGGCGGCGCTCGCCTCGTCGCCGAGCACCAGGCGCGCGGGATCGCCGGGCAACCAGCGAAGAGCGACAAAGACCAGGGACGCGAGCGCGACGACGACCGTCAGGGATTCGACCGCACGAGCGACGAGCAAACGGCCGACGCCCCAAGCCCGAGCGAGGTCACCCGCCGCCCGCATCGGCATCGGCGGACGCGTCGGTCAACATCTCGACGGAGGCTTCCGCCGAAGCGTCCGGCGACGCTCCGACGCCAGCGTCGCCGGAAGGAGCCGTTTCGTCGCTCTCGGCATCGATCGACATCAGCGCATCGCTTGACCCTTCGCTCTCGGCGCCGCTCGAGACGTCACCGCTACTTACCGCATCGCTCGAGCTCATCGCATCGCTCGATCCGTCGCTCTCGCCAATGGACACGTCGCTGACCCCATCGGCTGAGCTACTCACGGCGTCGGTCGAACTCTCGGCGGATGCCCCTTCGGCCGATCCCTCGCCGGACGCGGACGCATCGATGGGCGCTTCGCCGCCCGCCTCCGGGATGGGGGGCAGAGTCGGCCCGCATGCACCCGTCGTCGACGGCGGCGCGATGGACACCTGCGACGGTGAGGCCGCGATGCACACGCTCTGGTTCTGATTGTCGTCGAGGATCGCGGCGTACCAGGGTTGGCCGCGAGGATTGGCGCACACGTACCCCTCGTCTTGCCGGCAATCCGAGTCGCTGCCGCAATGAGCCATGCAGAACGACAGTCCGATTCGGCCTGGCGCCGAATAGTCGCTGTACGCGCAGCCCGGAACACTCGGGTTAAACAGGACACACACGGCGCTATCTGGACACGTGTTGTCGGTGCAGTTGAGTTCGGTGCAGTACCCCTCCGGCTGTGCCGTATCGCACACGCGGTTGCCCTGGGGCGAACAGTCCGTCGACACCGTGCAGGCACTGCCGATATGGGCTTTGCAGCCGGCCACCGCAAGCGCGAAGCCCGCAAGCGCCACCTGAGCCGCTCGTGTCCACCGCTCGGGTCGGCCCGCAGATTGCCGTGAGGCATCAGTGCGGGTCGGAAGCCACATTGTCGCGGACCCTACTCGCGCACCCCTCGGTCGCGCAAGCGGCCGACGGCGCAATCCCGCTGCAAGGCCTGCCGGTCGTTGGTTTGACTTTGGCGGCACTGCTTCCTACGTTGCGGTCCTCGTCTATGTCCACGTACATCACTGCCGACTGCATCAACTGCGGTGCCTGCGAGCCCGAGTGCCCGAACGAAGCGATCAGCGAAGGTGATGAGATTTACGTTATCGACCCGGAGCTCTGCACCGAGTGCGTCGGGTTCTACGATCACGAGGCGTGCCAGGCGGTATGTCCCGTCGAATGCTGCATCCCGGATCCAGGCCATCGCGAAGAGGAGTCGCTGCTGCTCGAGCGGGCGCTCCGTCTTCACCCCGAGGACGAAGAGCTCAAGAAGCGCGTCGCCACGGGATCGTTTCCTTCTCGCTTTCGAAAGTAGACGAGCCGCCCAGCTTGGGCGACGCCTCCAGACGGAATCGCTCGTCGGGCTTTGCTCTGCGTGCCTGCTGCATCTGGTCGGCTGCGGAGGCGGTCTGCCCTTGCTTCATCCGGCGCGGACGCTGCCGTCCGGCGAAGTGCGCGCCGCCGCGGGATTCAGTGAAAACGTCGCGATCGGCAGCTTCTCGCGCGGATTGAATGACGCCGCCGGCGAGGCGGCCGCGAATCCGAGCGGCCCGCCCGCCACGGACGTGACGTTCGCCAAGGGCGCACTCGTCGCCGCGTCCGTCGCCCCGGGCCTCAGCCCGTTCGGCGCCGCCCGGGTGGGCCTCGGCGCTCAGTTCGAGGCCGGCCTCGCGTACACGGGCCGGGCCGTCCGCGTGGACGCGCGTCGCTCGTTCAACCTGTCGCCGGGCGTGTCGCTCGGAGCGGGTGTCGGGGGCTCGGCGGCTCTCTACGGCCAGCAGGGCGCGAGCCCCCTTCCAAACGTCGACTTGGGCACGATGTTCGGCTGGGGCGCCGACGTTCCGGTCCTGGTCGGCTACGAGAGCGCCGGCGGGCTGTACATGGCTTGGGCGGGCGCACGCGCCGGGTGGGAGCACGTCGACATCGGCCCGCTGCCGTCCGAGCCGGGCAACGGCACGCTCGGCGCCCCTCCTGCATCGCTTTCCGCAACGCGATTGTGGGGCGGCGGCGTAGCCGGCTTGGCGGTCGGGTTCCGTCATATCCACGTCGCGGCGGAACTCGACGTGAGCTACGCGCGAATCACCGGCGAGTACAATCAGGTCCAAGCGAATATCGACGGCTTGACCGTGGCGCCGTCGGCGGCCCTCTGGTGGAACTTCTGAGCACGAAGGCCACGCGCCCGACCGGGACGGGGGACGGCCCATGCCGATGAGGCGAGGCGGCACGGGGCGCTCGACCCCAAGCGCGCGTTGCGGCCGGTTCGGGGACCTGGCGAATGCGCGGCGGCGGGCGCCGCGATGGAGTAAAGACGGATGCGGAGCGTGTCTGACCCTGCCATGGCCACCGGCAACGCCCACCCGCAGCGGATCACGATTCTCCTCGTCGATGACTTCGACGACAGTCGGCAGATGTACGCCGAGTTTTTGACGTCCTGTGGCTTCGACGTCCTGGAAGCCGCCGACGGCGTCGGCGCAATCGCGAAGGCCCTCGAGCACCGGCCGAGCGTCGTCGTGATGGACCTGTCGCTGCCGATACTCGACGGGCGAGAGGCCACGCGCCGGCTCAAAGGCGACCCGCGCACGGGTCACATTCCGATCATCGCTCTCTCGGGTCATACGCTGACGAGCGGCCCGCATAGTGCCCTCGAAACCGGCTGCGACAGGTTCTTGGCAAAGCCCTGCTTGCCGGACGATCTCCTCGCGACGGTCAACGAGATCTTGGCCCACGCGACATGATTCGCGTGCGCTCTTTGCGCAAGCACTACACCGTGCACGAGCGGGCGCCGGGAATGGCCGCCGCATTTCGATCGATCTTCCGCCGAACCAAAACCACCGTCCTTGCGGTCGACGGAATCGACTTCGATATCGCGGCCGGTACGCGCGTGGGCTTTCTCGGGCCCAACGGAGCGGGCAAAACGACCACGCTCAAGGTGCTCGCCGGTCTGTTGCACCCGACGAGCGGAGAGGTGACGGTCGACGGCTTCGAGCCGCGCCGCCGCCAGGATGCGTTTTTGCAGCGAATCATGCTGGTGCTCGGGCAAAAGCAGCAGCTGCTCTGGGACCTTCCACCAAGCGAAACGTTCGAGCTCAATCGCGCGGTATACGAAGTCCCCCGAGATCAATACGTGGCCACGCTGCGTGAGCTGACCGATCTGCTCGATCTCGGCGACCTGGTGCGAAAGCCCACCCGAACGCTTTCTCTCGGCGAGCGCATGAAATGCGAGCTCGCTGCGGCACTCATCCATCGCCCGAAATTGCTTTTTCTCGACGAGCCGACCATCGGCCTCGACGTGTCCATGCAGGCGACCGTGCGCGATTTCGTCAAACGGTACAACGAGCGAAACGGCGCCACCCTGATCCTGACCAGCCACTACATGGAGGACGTGGCGCAACTCTGCCCGCGCGTGATCGTCATCGACCGGGGCACGCTCGTGTACGACGGATCGCTCGAAGCGCTCGTGACGAAGACGCGTCCCGACAAGCGGGTCATCTTTCGCTTCTCGCGGCCGGTCGACGAGCGCGATCTCGCCGCTCTCGGGCACGTCGTTCAGCACGACGCAGGCCAAAGTACGTTGCAGATCCATAAGGACGCCGTCAACGCCGTCGTCGGACGCGCGCTTGCGCAGTTGCCGGTGAGCGATCTCACGGTCGAAAACCCGCCGCTCGAAGAGGTGATGAGTGAGCTCTTCACCCAGGGCCGACTGCGCGAAGTGCGGCGGCTGGACAGGTCCCCCGCATGAGCTTGCGAACGACGATGCACGCGTTTCCAACCCTCTTGCGCGTGGGCTTCGCCGACGCGGTTGCCTACCGCGCCGAGATGTTGGTCTGGGTGCTGTCGACGACGATGCCCCTCGTGATGCTCGCCCTGTGGACGACGGTCGCCCGGGATGCCCCGGTCGGTCGCTACGGCGAGCCGGAATTCGTGGCCTATTTCCTGGCGACGTTCATCGTCCGGCAGCTCACCGGATGCTGGGTGTTCTGGGAGATGACCTTCGCCATCCGCAACGGGACCCTCGCGTTGCGTCTGCTGCGCCCCATCGACCCCCTTTGGGCGTACGGCGCCGAAGCCCTCGCGTCCATGCCGATGCGTCTCATCGTGTCGATTCCCGTCGCAGCCGTCGCCCTCGAGGTGCTCGGATCCCGGGGCATCACGCGCGATCCCGCGCTGTGGGCCTGCTGGGTGGGCGCAATCACGGGGGCCTGGCTCATGACGCTTCTGGTCAACTTCATCGTCGGGTGCGCGGCGTTTTTCATCGAGAGCAGTTTGAAACTCATGGATCTCTGGCTCCTCTTCTTCTTCGCATTCAGCGGCTACCTCATTCCCGTCGACCTCTTCCCTCACGGATTGCGCGTCGTCGCCGACTGGCTTCCGTTCCGGTTCCAGATCGGGTTCCCGGTCGAACTGATGACCGGCGCGCACGGTCGGAGTGACGCACTCAGGCTTCTGGGGTGCCAATGGGTCTGGATAGCGTCGCTCTTCGGTCTGACGGTCTTGACTTGGCGCCTGGGGTTGAAGCGTTTCGCGGCATACGGCGGGTGAGCCGGTGCGCTACCTGCGCTTGCTCGGGATGCAGTTTCGCGCGTCGCTCTTGCTCGGGCTGCAGTATCGGGCCGATTTTTTGCTCGACGGCTTCGTCGAGGTGTTCTGGATGGCTACGGCCCTCCTGCCGCTGGTGATCGTATTTCGCGTCCGGCCAACAGTGGCCGGGTGGAGTTTCGGCGAAGCGCTGATGGTGACCGGCTGG
>JBEKOY010000073.1:0-27905 GCA_049521295.1 Polyangiaceae bacterium
CCTATGGTTTGGATGGTACGGGTTCAATCCCGGCAGCACGCTTTCGGCAATGGACGCCGCTGGTTGTGGTCGCGTCGCAGCGAACACGACGCTCGCCGCGTGCGCCGGCGGGTTGAGCGCCATGTTCTGGCTGTACCCCAGGAAGAACGTGTTCGATTGCGGCATCACAGTGAATGGGTTCCTTGCCGGTCTCGTCGCGATTACCTGCCCCTGCTACTGGGTGTCGCCTACAGGCGCCGTCATCCTCGGTGCAGTTGCCGGCGTCGTCTGCGTCTACGGCGTCGACCTCTTGGAATGGCTGCGCATCGATGACCCTGTCGGCGCATGGCCGGTCCATGGTGCTTGCGGAATCTGGGGAACCTTGAGCCTCGGGCTGCTTGCATGCGGAAAATACGGCAGCCCTGGACCCACCGGCGCGGATGACTCTTCGCCGGTCACAGGCCTGTTTTACGGCGGCGGCACACAGCTGCTCGTCGCGCAGATCATCGGTAGCGCCAGCATTACGGCCGCGACGTTCGGCGTATCGATGGTCATGTTTTACTTGGTCAAACTCACCGGCACGCTTCGCGTGTCGAGAGAAGGCGAGCTTCAGGGTCTCGACCTCCATGAGCACGGCGGTTCCGCTTACCCCGAGCTCATCGGGGCCGGATCGGCGGCCGCACCCAGCGCCGCACCCGAAGCGCGGCAGCCCATGGCGGCCGTGGCGTCCCCCGCGGAATAGCCAAACGCGGGACCGTTCCGCCGGGAGGTAAGCACCGATTCGGAGCGCCCTCCTGGCGGAGCGCCGATGAACCAATGTCTTGTGGCTCAAGTGGCCGCCGACTGGGAAACGTGGTTGGTTGGTGACGACAACGAACTGCTCCTGCAGCCATTTGGGTTCAGGCTCCCCCTGGCCTCAGTCGACGGTCACTTCAGCCGCAAGGCTTGCGAACCCTGAGCACGACCTGCCCACGAGTCCACAAGGGATCTTCAAAGGCGCCGCGCAGAACGTCGAGAGCACGACGAAGCACCGCTTCCCGCCGCCTATCAGCGGGGGTGTCCGCCCGTTGACGACGACCGCCGCGCCCTCTCTCGCGAGCGCGGCTGCAATGGCATATCCAATGCCAGCCGTCGAGCCGCTCACGACGGCGCGCTTGCCGTTGAGCTGAAGTTCCATAGGCGAAACCTCACACCCGACGCGCGGCGGTGTCGAGCCCGTTCGGAGCCCCTCTCCGCGGGACGAGCCACCCGCAACGCCGCGAGATGCCGTACGTCGGAAGACGTTTCCCCCAATAGCGCCATCGTGAGAAGGTGCGGCCCATGTCGAGTGCACGCGGGCCTGGACAGGGGATGCTGGACGGCCTCACGATGCGGTTGGTTTCCCAACGCGAGAAGGTCGCGACGGAGGCGCTCGCATCCATCCTACTGGCGCCCATCGCGCGGGGCACGATGGGGCTGCAGGGAAACCACGGAAAAGGGAGCCACGCATGAGCAGTCCGAACGATCCGTCCGCCGCGAGCTTTACTCCCGCCATCGAAGAGGCACGCGGCAAGAACCTTCTCATCCGCTTCGAGGGAAAGCGCTGCATCCACTCGCGCCACTGCGTTCTCGGCGCTCCCGAGGTGTTCCGCGCGAACGTTCAGGGGCCGTGGCTCGAGCCCGACGGGATCCCGGTCGAAGAGCTCGCGGCAATCGCCCGCGCGTGCCCCTCGGGGGCGATCACCTACGAGCGGATCGACGGCGGTCCCCCAGAGGCGCTGCCGTCCGTGAACGTTGCCCACGTCCGCGAGAACGGCCCCGTCGCGATCCAGGCGACGCTCACCATCGAGGGACACGGCAAGATGATCCGCGCGACCCTGTGCCGCTGCGGCGCCTCTAAGAACAAGCCGTTCTGTGACGGCTCTCATGTCGCCGCCGGGTTCAACGCGACGGGCGAGCCGCCGACGCAGCCGAGCGAGCCGCTCGCGGTGCGTGGCGGGGAGCTTACGGTCACGCCGTTTCCGAACGGACCGCTCGGTGTGAAGGGGCCGCTCGAGATCTGCTCTGGCACCGGGCGCACGGTCCTGCGGACGGAGCGCGCAGCGCTATGCCGTTGCGGTCAGTCATCGAAGAAGCCGCTCTGCGACGGCACCCACGCCAAGGTCGGCTTCAAGACCGAGTAGTCCCTCCTCGAAGCGAGCCCATGCCCGTCCCCCTCTTCCCCGCTCTCGCGCGAAGTCCCGCTCCGCCGCCGCGATCGCGTCCGAGTCGAGCGCGGCAACATCCGCTCGAGGAGCTTCAGACTAAACGAATCACACAGCGCCCGGGTGCGCCCGCCCAGCCAGCAACCGCACGCCGGATGCCGGCGGAGGGAAAGGCGGCCTCGATTTCGACGCGCTCGATTCGGAACCATGGGCCCATCGCCGCCCGGCGTTATCGGTGTGCGGTCTGCATGGCCCATTCGGCCGCCGCGTCGGGCGACGCGGGGACACGGCAATCGATCGGCGTAGCGGCGAGATCGAAGCCATGGTCGGTCGCCTGCAAGAACGCGACGACGCCCCGACCGGAGGGGCCGACGGCCACCGTCGGCGTGCCGAAGGCGCGGCCGTCGGTCGCCAGCGTAACCGGAGATCCGATTGGGCGGCCGTGCCGGTCCATCCTTTGGACATGCACATCGAGACCCCTGTAAATCGACCCTTCGCTCCACACCGCCGCCGTGCTCTCCGAGTCCACGCGGGCGACGACCGGATGGGTGGCGCGAGCATCGCCGGACATCGACGAAACCGGGGCGGCGGACAGCGCGCTCCGAAGCCGCAGTTGCAACGCGTGCAACGTGGATGCCTCGTGGCCTTCCGCGGCGGCGGGACGAGCGTGACCTGCGTCGGCGGCCCACGGGCCCGTCGATTGCCAGCGCACCGGCGTGATCTCGACGGCGAGGCCCTCCCCGCGGGTGCCGGCGTTCGCGAAACCGGGCAACGCGGACTCGCCGCCCTCCACCGCGTCGAACGACACCGGGGCGACCCCCAGAGCCCGAGACTTCGCGCCACGCTCCATCGAGAAGTGCAGCCAGACGCGCGCGTCATCGGCCTCGGCGACGACGCCGGCGGAGCGATCGACCTTGTTCGCCATGACACGTGGCGCCCCTTCGACCGTGCATCCCAACCCTGCCGGCGAGCCGGCCTCGGCGTCCGAATGAATCGCCGGCACGGGAGCTCGCAAGGTCGTGGCGCACCCCCCCAATCCCACCGCGGTTATCCCCAAAAAGACCAGCGCTTTTCGCATGATTGTCCTCCCGGCGCCGTTCGCGCCTTCGAGACACGGCTATCGCAAGGTCGGGGCCAATCGCTCCGGCCGATCGATCTCGCGGAAACACCGGGAAATCTGCGTCGGCGAACGTGCGACCGAACGGCCCGCACGTGCGGTGCACGCACGCACACCGGCCCCGTGTCTTGCCCTCGTAGGCATCCGGCCCGCAACGGTGAAGGTGCGTGTCGAGATCGCGACGCCGAAACCGCAGACGCGAGGCCGGCCGACTGTCGCCGAAACCTCGTGCTGCCTCGATGGATCCGCCCATCCTGGGCGACTCCGGGGCTACGACCGCGGGCCCCGGAACGCTGCCATCCGAGTGCGCAATGAGCGCCAACGAGAATCGCGGGTGAGCTAGGATTTGAAGGAGCAAGATCCCGGCGCCCGCTCCATGGCAGGTCATCCACGGCGGCCATGGCCCCTGTCTCGCCCCTCGCGTCCCATGCCTGGTGTCACCACCCTTCCCGTATCCAGCGATTTGCGCTCCGGACATGGCGGCGAAGGCGCTGACCCCGGCACCGCCACCGTGCTCGCTCTGGCATGGTCCGCGGAGGAGCCGCATCGCGTCGGTGAAATCGCCGTGATCCTGCCCTCCGGCCCCCCGCAGGTACTCGGCCGCGGCGAGGGCGAGACCGACGAGGCGCGGCTGCGCTTCTGTCGCCAGCGACCGGGCGCCCTGGGGTCGGGCCCCGGGCTTGCCGGAGCCGGACTGTCGCGTCGGCAACTCGTGCTCACCGCGCAAGGCGACGGCTTGGTCGTCGAGAGTGTGGGCCGTTGCGAGCTGCGAGTGAACGACCTTGTGTGCGAAAGGGCGTTCGTTCGTCCCGGCGACACGATGTACCTGCGCCGTCAAATCCTGCTTCTCTGCACGCGACGAGCGGCGTTGATTCCGATGGTTCGCTATTTTCCGAGGGACTCCTGGGGCGACTTCGGCGAGCCGGATGCTCACGGCATTCTCGGAGAATCGCCGGCGACCTGGCATCTGCGTGAACTGCTCGCTTTCGTCGCCAAATCGGCGACCCACGCGCTTCTCGTCGGCGAGAGCGGAACGGGCAAGGAGCTTGCCGCGCGCGCCATTCACGGCCTATCGGCGCGCGCCTCGAGAGCGTTCGTGGCGCGCAACGCCGCCACGTTGCCGCCCGGTCTCGTCGATGCGGAGCTCTTTGGTAGCGCGCGAAACTATCCGAACGCGGGGCTGCCCGAGCGGCCGGGGCTCATCGGCCAGGCGGACGGCGGGACACTCTTTCTCGACGAAATCGGAGAGCTGCCCGCCGAACAACAGGCGCACCTGCTTCGGGTGCTCGACAGCGGAGGCGAATACCAGCGCCTGGGCGAAGCGACGACGCGCCGGTCGAACTTTCGCCTGATCGGAGCGACCAACCGCGACCCTTCCGCGCTCAAGCACGACGTGCTCGCTCGGCTCGCATCGCTCATCGAGTTGAGCCCAGTGGCATCCCGGCGCGAAGACATTGCCTTGCTCGCTCGGCACTTGCTCGTGCGCGCGGCCCAGCAAAGTCCCGAGGTAGCCGGTCGCTTCGTGGCCCGCGACTCGGCGGGGCGGCCCTATGCCTGCTTCGCGCCGAGCTTCATCGATTACGTCCTGCGACAGCCGTTGCCGGGCAACACTCGGCAACTCGAGGCGCTGCTCTGGAAGGGCATCTCGAAAGCGACAGGCAGTGAGATCGTCGCCCCGGGCGAGGGGGCGAGCCAACCGCCCGCGGGAAGGGCCGCCACCGCGGCCGTGCCGACCCGTGTCGTGGCGGAGCCTTCCGCCGACGACATCCGATCCGCACTCGCTGCGGCCGGTGGCAGCGTCGGCAAGGCGGCGCGCGCTCTGGGCGTCGCGAATCGGTTCGCCCTGTATCGCCTGATGAAAAAGCACGGTATCGGCGGCGAGCCCTCGCAATAGCGTCTCCCCTTTTTTGCGGGAGCGAGCTCGGTGCTAGCGCGCTTCGGTGATCGCGGCGATCTCGTCACGGGTCAGCGCGAGCTTGCGTGCCGCCCAGTTGTCTTCCAGGTGCGCCAAGGTGCTCGTGCCCGGGATGGGCAGTATCACGGGCGAGCGAGCGAGCAGCCAGGCGATCGCGATCTGCGTTTCGGACACGCTGCGCGAGGCGGCGATCTTCCTGATGACCGGGCGCTCGACGGGGTTTGGCCCCGGAACATTCAGCGGGAAGTACGGCAGGTAGGCGATCCCTTGCTCGGTGCAGAACGCGACGATCTCCTCCTGCCCCGCCGTGTTGCCGAGCCAGCTCTGGCCCAGCTTCTCGCCGCTCGCTGCCGCGTTGTACAGGTTCTCGACCGTGACGATCGGCGTCTTGCGGATCGCCTCCTGGATCTGCGCGAGCGTCACGTTGCTCAGGCCCAGGTGGCGGATCTTGCCTTCGCTCTTGAGCGTGATCATCGCGTCGATCGCCTCGCCGAACGTCACAGCCGCGCCGTGCGGGAGCCACCGCAGATGCACGATATCGAGGTGGTCGCGCCCCAGCGTGCGCAGGTCGTGTTCGCAGCCCTGGCGGAGCTCCTCGGGCCGCAGGTACGAGACCCAGCCCTTGTCCTCCGTCCGTCGCCCGCCGAGCTTGGTCGCGAGTACGAGCCCCGCCTTGTATGGGTGCAGGACCTCCTTGATGAGCTCATTCGAGACGTACGGGCCGTAGTACCAGGACGTGTCGATGAGGTTGATGCCCAGGTCGATCACCCGGCGCAGGACGGCGCGCGCCGCCGCGGGATCGCGGGGCGGCCCATAGACCATGGGCCCCGGCAGCTGCATGGCGCCGAAGCCGAGGCGGAACACTTCCAGATCCCCGAGGCGGATCGTCTCCGGCAAGTGGGCAAACGAGGTCATGGCGCACATCCTGGCACGGAAGGAGGAAAACGAAAACCGGCGGCGCGGGCGCATAACGTACCGACGCGCTGGAGCTGGACCCCGATTCTGCAGCACCGACCGCCGCGTCCATCGTTTCATCGCCTGCGACGTATGTCGGCAGTGACGCCGTCGGAATCGCTGTGTCGCCGCACATCCCGTTCAGACTCGGCTGGCAGCTCTGCGCGGGATTCGGGCACGTCGACTCCGGTTCCCCTTCCGTCCCGGCGTCCCCGCCGGCGATCGACACTTGGCCTTTGCAAGCCTCGGCGAGAATCAGGACAAGCTCGGCCACCCGATCGGTGGGGATCTGAAGTTGCGCCTCCCGGAACACGACCGGCTCCTCCGAAAGCTCGGGGCCGCCATCGACGGACTCGTCTTGAAGCGCCGTGACCTCGATCAGCGCGTCCTGATCAGCAGCGCTTCCACTCTGAATGAACACCGTGGTGGGAAGCTGGGCTTCGCTCGGCACGTACGTCGTTTCGTCGAGCCACTTGTGCCATTGTCCCGAGTCCGCCGGCAGCTGTTGACTCACTTCGACGCGAATCGCGTCGTATTCCGAGGCCATCAGGTCGGTGCGAAGGATGACCATCAATCCCGTTGACCCGGGGGCACTCTTCGAGCAGCCAACGGCGCTGGCCACCGAGATGGCGACCGCAACCGGAAGGCCATAACGTGCAGTGTGCCGCATCATCGGAATTCGTTGAACTTGACGGTGACGTATTCGCCCGTCAGGGTCGGCTGCACGATCCCGGGCTTGAACAGATACCGAACGAGCAGCGTGGGCACGCGGGCATAGTCGTGCATGTTACGTGCGCCGATCCCCATATCGAACAAGAGGCGCGTTGGACTCGTGATATTCAGAGCTTCACGAACACTCTCCTGTTCGCTGGCGAGTCTGCTGAGGCAAGTCTCCCGTACACCGCTCCGGCGGGCGCATCCATAGTCATTTCTTCGTGAAATTGTGGAATCCAGGCTGCGGCGCGGCCCCGCGCGCCGGGAGTACAACGCGCGCGAACCAGCGCGTGCGCACGGGCGGGACATTGCAGCGGATTTCTCCCGTTTCCACTCTGTTTCGGTTCGACGATGTGGCGACAACGAATTTCGATGCTCGATTCGCACACGGGGCTCTAGTGCCAACGATTTGCGTTGCAAGACGGCCTTGTTCCATCAAACATAGTTATGGTTGGTGGGTGGGCCGTATCGGGAGGCTCGCGAGCGTTGGGCAAGGACGTTCTTTCGATCCTCGAAGCCGCGTACGTCGACGTGACCGATGAGCGGCAATGGGCGGACCATGTCGGCGATGGGCGACCGGCATCATGGGCGGAAATCCTTCCGGCGAAGGGGTCGTGCTCCTCGCGTTTACGCGGGGGCCGCCTCGACTCGGGCCGGGTCAGAGGGGCATGTGGGTCCGGGTGGCAGCCCACCTGGCGGCTGGGTATCGACTTGTCCGCGCAAGGCAGACGTCGGCGGTCGACGCCATCGTCCAGCCAGGGGGTCGCGTTGAACACGCGGCGGTGCCCCTGCCGCGATCGGACCGTGCTTCCCTTTCGGATTCGGTCCGGGCCCTCGATCGAGCGCGTGGGCGGCTGCGTCGCACGGACCCCGAGCGGGCGCTGGCGATATGGAAGGGCCTCGTCGCCGGGCGATGGACGCTCGTGGACCACGTCGATCACGACGGGCGGCGGTACCTGTTCGCGAAACGAAACAGCCCGCCAGTGCGTTCTTGGCCAACACTGACCGCGCGCGAGGCGCAGGTCGTGGCGTATGCTGCCCTCGGGCAATCTCACAAGGAGATCGCTACCAGCTGGGGATCTCGCTCCCGGGCGTCAGTGTGCACCTCGCCCGCGCGGCCCGCAAGGTCGGTGTCCGATCCCGTCTCCAGCTCGTCACCGCGTACCGCGAGGCGTCACGAAGCCCAGCAGGAAAGTGGGATGGGTAGGCGCCTTTCGAGAAGTGCGCGGTCGAGGTCTCCATGTCCCCCGCCGCCGCCGGATCTGTAGTCGCTGGTCAGCGAGGGGGAGGACTTTGCGATTCTGAGCGTTCCCCTGCCCAGCGACTCCGGACTGCCACTGAGCCCCGCCGAATCAGAAATCGCGCTTCTCATCGCGTGCGGGCGCACGAACGCCGAAATCGCGGCGCTCCGCCGGTCCGCCGTGCGAACCGTCGCCAACCAGGTGACCAGCCTGTTTCGCAAGCTCGGCGTGAAGTCCCGCCTCGAGCTCGTCACCCGTGCGCCCCTGCTCCAGCCTCGAGGAGGCTGACCGGACCGCACGGATCGGTGATGACTCCCGTTTGGGTTCCCGACGGCGCTTTCACGGCGTGCAGTCGGGCCCCGCGGCGGTGGCCGTGCTGCATGTCAAGTTGGCAGGACAACTGCCGGCGTCTTCGCCACATGACTCGAGGCAATATCCTGCGAGCCCCGTATTTTGCACGGTAAAGGCCGGCGAGACCCCGCCATCCGGATCGGAGACCTGACTCGGCTCGAGCGCATCGCACACATATCCGGCCGGGCACACGGCCGACATCGAGTCCACGACGCAAAACTGGGAACACACCCCAGCCATCGTCGACGGGTTGGCGAGACAATCGCAGGGGGCCGCGTTCGTCGCCAACACGTTATCGGCACTGGTGCACGGAGCGCCGAGCGTGCTCGGCGGAACCGGAGTGTCCACGCAAATACCCTCGTTCATTTGGCAAGAACTGCCCGCAGGACACTCCGAGTCTATCGTGCAGCCACCCCAACAATATCCAATGCCGAGAACCCCTCCCACGGAGGCCCAGAAATTGCACGCATCATTGCCCGCACAGCCGAAGCCGCCGCCGTCTAAATCCACGAGCACAGGAAACAACTCGGGAAGAGGCGGAGACCCGCCACTGAACCAAAAGCACTGCGGGAGGCAGATACCTTGAGGAATGCCGCCCTCGGCGCTTGCGCCTGTGGGGATGCAGACGCCGGACGACGAGACTGGACTGTCATCGAAGCCATCGCAATAGTGAACATTGCCGTCCGTCCCGGGATTGCACGTCGTCAGCACGCATACGGGCGTCGGAAAGATGGGGTCCGGGAAGGCCGAAAGCGAGCAGCTGTTCACGCCCGGACCGCCGGGCGGTCGGCAATCGGCATCCGACTGGCAGGGGAGCCCAACCGTTCCATCATACTCCGGGGAAACCGAGCCCGGCAGCTGCAGCGGGAAGGAGAAGGAGCCTTGCGCTTGCGGCGACGCTATGTAGCCCTCCGTGCTCACTTCGCCGGCATCGGCCGTGGCCCCGTCGCCTCCGGAATCCACGGAACCGTCGGCGCCGACCGTCGCTCCGTCCGCTGGGCTCGCATCAACGTCTGCACCCGCGGAGGAGTCGCCGGCCTCCTCGAGCACGGCCGAATCCTGGGCGTCGAACGCAGCGTCTGATGCGAAGTTGGCGGTCAGTCCGTCGGGCGTGCTTGCATCCATGCTTGCAGCCTCCGAGGAGCTACTGTCATCTTCGGGTATCGTCGCGTCCTCAATGCCGCTCATTGCGGACGAGGTGAGCGCCGCGTCCGGGGTGCTCGCCCCATCCTGGCTGGTCGCATCGACACTCGCGCCCACGGCCGCACTGTCCCTCTCTTCAGGCTCCGCAGAGTTCACACCACCGCACGCGAACGCCGCAAGACACGGTACCCATATCAACAAAACAGTAAATTGCTTCAAGGCTCCGACCCTCCCTCCTCAGAACGCCCTTGGTGCGGTACATCGCCGAAAGCAAGCTTGGCCAGGCGTTCGTCCACGGCAAAGCGCTTATCCTGGAACGACGGGGTGAACGTCTGTCCGGCGTGTTTCAGAATGAACGCGCCCACGGGCACGCGACAGGCACACCTCGCTAAGGGCCCGACCAGCGGCCCGTTCCTTGTCGCCCGACGGCCAGGCGCACCAGCCCGGAACGCCACACCATCGGATATGGGCTCATAAGACGGCGAGGCTCCAGTCCGGCGGCACGGCCCGTGAGGAGCCCGTTGCTGGTTACCGAGAGCGCGCTTCATGGGAGACAGTCGGGCCCGGCCGTGTCGCTTGTTACGCACGTCAAGTTGGCGGGACACGTGCCCGCGTCTCCATCGCATGCGTGAAGGCACGACCCTGCGATTCCAACACTTTGGATGGGAAAAACATCAGTCGTCTCGAACGAATCGCACAGATAGCCGGCCGGGCACGCGGCCGCCGGCGAGTCCACGATGCAAAACTGGGTACAGGTTCCGGCCATCGTGCTCGTCCATGGATCGACGACACAATTGCAGGCGGCCGGGGTCGTTGCGGACCCGTTATCCGCACTTGTGCATGGCGCCCCGAGAGCCTTGGTCGGCGGTGTCACAGTGCGCACGCAGATACCCTCATTCGTTTGGCAGGAACTGCCCGTGGGACACTCGGAGTCTGTCGTGCAGCCACCCCAACAATATCCAGGCCCCCAGACCGCATTACGCGAAGTAGAGAACTCCGCCAGCCCCATGTTCACGCAAGTGTCGTTCCCCACGCAGCCCTCGGGAGCAGACCCCGTACCATCAATCCCGCAAAGCGGTAGGCAGACGCCTGGAGGATCCCCCCCGTCTGGGTTCGTGCCAGTTTGCAGGCAAACGCCTGGCGTATTGCTCGATTGATTGGGGGGCGCATCACAAAAAAGCGACGCGTAGGGATCGCACGTCAAGAGCACGCATACGGGCGTCGGAAAGATGGGGTCGGACAAGGACGAGGAGCAAATGTTTACGCCCGGTCCCCCGGGCGGCCGGCAATCGGAATCCGATTGGCAGGGCAGGCCCACCGTGCCGTCGTAGCCTACCGTGCCTGCCTCGCCCCCTTCGGCCGCGGCCCCATCGCCTTCGGAACCAACCGAACTGCTGGAGCCCGTCGTCGACGTCGAAGTGGATGTCGCGGTCGCGGTCGTCGTCGCGCCCGCGTCCGCAATGGGAATGGCGGGCGGCGCTGCTTCCGTCGCGTTCTCATCACCGCTCGCACCCGTAGAGGGGCTGCTGTCTTCCTCGGCTATCGTAGATTCCTGGCCGTCGCCCGTGCCGGTGGATCCAGAGCCGGTCGTCCCGTCCAGCGTGCTCGCATCGACGTTTGCGGACGTGCCGGTCCCCTGTTCGGACTCGATCAAAGCCTGGCTGTCGTCCGCGGCTGTTGATCCGACATCCGTGGTCATTCCGTCCGCCAGGCTCGCATCCACGCTGCTGCCATCCTGCGGCACGCTCGCATCGAGGAGGCCGCCCGAGAGGCTTGGCAGGGATCCGCTCGCTCCCTCTCCTAGGCTCGCATCCACGCTTGCGTCCGGCGAAGAGCTGCTTTCATTTTCAGTTTGTGTCGCGTCCAGCACGGCGTTCGACGTGACCGATGGGGAGCTCCTGGCTCCATCCGGCGTGTTCGCGTCACCACTCGCGTTCGTGACCGAAGAAGCATCCTCTTCGGGCGCCGACGAGCTCCCGACGCACGCAACCGCTGCAAGGGAGAGCGCCCAGGCCAGCAAGAAGGGTATCCGCTTCATCGCTCAGACGCTCCTTCCAGGACCTTCGAGTTAGGATGAACCGCGCGTCGACAGAACGATCCTCCCGGATCTCGTGGAATGCAATCCCGGACCCAGGGTGCGGCGGACTGCAAACCTCGGACCGTGGCAGGCGTTGATTTCACGGTGCGCTCCTCGCGCAGCGGAAGCCGATGAGCTCGAGCCGCTTTGTCGGGTCAAAAAAGTTGCGGTAGGCGGGCCGCATGAAGCCCGCATTGTCGTTGAAGTTGCCGCCCCGAAAGATCCGGTACGAGGCCGTCGCAAGGTACGCGCAATCCGTGCACGGATCGACGTAGAGGGCATACCAATCCAGGTTCCACTCCGCGACCTCCCCCGCCATATCGAATTGACCCCAGATAGCCGCTCCCAGCGTCGCCGAGCCCACCGGCGCGATGTTCTCAACACCCGTGTCCTCGCAGGTAGGGCTCGCATAACAGCCGTTGTAGATCGCGTACATCGTGCTGTTGCCAGTCGCCGGATCCGCCGAACCCCACGGATATTCGAGCTGCTGGCTCCCACCCGCTGCGACGTATTCCCATTCGGCCTCGCTCGGCAAAAAGCCCTCGTCCCAGATGCAAAATGCGTATGCCTCGAACCAGTTTACGCAGTTGATCGGGAGGTTCTCTTGGGAGCCCGTCGAGGTCTGGGTGCCCGTCGCGGTCGCGGTCGCGGTCGTGGTCGAGGTCGAGGTCGCGGTCGCGGTCGCGGTCGCGGTCGCGGTCGTCCCGGTCCCGGGCGTGTTCGTCCACGTGTCGTAAGGCGATCCGCACGCCAGATTCGTGTTCCAAGTGCTGACTGCGCCCGAGCCCGTCGCAATGAATGCGTTCCAATCCGTCGCGTCCCACCCGGTCTCGAACGTGCCTGGATCCGCGCTGTTCGCAAGCCCTTGGCCCTCATTTAGGTGCGTGTGGACGCCGCTGGCTTCCGCGGGCGGAGCACCCGCGTCGCTCGTCAGGTAATTCAGGTATTGACGAAAGCGACCGACCGTCACCAAGTACTTGTCCAGCCGGAAATTACTCACCGTCGCGGGGTCGGCCTCGTCCGTCGGCCCCTGACCGACATTCGTGTACGTGCGGTCGTAGGTCGCGCCGGTCACCTCCGGGCTCGTGCAGCAACTCTCCATGATCGCTCCGCAATTTGTCGTGCCAGCAGTGCTGACCTGGCAGCTCGGCGGCGTGCCGCAGACTCCCGCGGTGCAATTCGGCGTTGCGGCGGGACAGGCCACCGCACTTCCCCACCCTGTGCACCCATTCGATTGCATCGCACAGGTCTCGACGCCGCCCGGAACGCACTGGTTTGCGCCGACCGTACAGGCATTGGTGCAGCAAGCTCCTTCGCTGCAGGCGCCGTTCGTGCACGGGGCCGACTCCGATTCGTACACGCATCCTTGCGGGTCCAGTACGCAGGTCGCCAGAGTGGACGTCGTCGCGCATACGTTTCCTACGGCCGCGCACGTCGGATCCGCGTTGCACGTGCACGAAGCCGTCCCGGAAGGCCCGGTACAGCTCTGGTGTGCGCCCGGGCATGCGATCGCGATCCCCCACTGTCCGTCGGCCCCGCACGTCTGGATGCCGGTGCCCGAACAACTCGTGGCCATCGGGGTACAGACGCTGGCAGAAATGGTGCTCGTTGAGATTCCGGTGCTTGCATCGAGCGTGCTCGAACTGCTCGACGCGGAGCTGGCGGTCGCGGAGCTGGCAGCCGCTGAGCTCATGAAACCGGTGGACGTGCTCGATGCGGCTGCTGCCGAAGCGTCGGCGAAACTCCCTGACGTGGCGCTGCTTGAAACCGCCACGAGGGAGCTCGACGCGGATCCGGTTGGACCTACGCCCGAGTCGATCTTCTCGTCGCCCGGGACGTACGTCGGCAATGACGCCGTCGGAATCGCCGTATCACCGCACATCCCACTCAAGCTCGGTTGACAGCTCTGCGCGGGATTCGGGCACGTCGACTGGGGCTCTCCTTCGGTCCCGGCGTCCCCGCCGCCGCCGCTGACTTGACCCTTGCAAGCCTCCGAGAGAACCAGGACCAGCTCGGCCACGCGGTCCGTGGGAATCTGAAGTTGTGCCTCCCGAAGCACAACCGGTTCCTCGGAAAGCTCGGGGCCGCCATCGACCGACTCGTCTTGAAGCGCCGTAACCTCGATGAGCGCGTCCTGATCGGGATTGCTTCCACTCTGGATGAACACCGTGGTCGGCAACTGGGCTTCGTCCGGGACCGATTTGGTCTCGTCGAGCCACTTGTGCCATTGTCCCGAGTTCGCGGACTGCTGCTGGCTCACTTCGACCCGAATCGCGTCGTACTCCGAGGCCATCAGGTCGGTGCGAAGGATGAGCATCAATCCCGTGGGTCCGGGGGGATTCTTCGAGCAATCAACGGCGCTGACCGCAGCGATGGCGACCGCAACCGGAAGGCCACAACGTACAGTGCGCCGCATCATCGGAATTCAATTGAACTTGACGGTGGCGTATTCGCCCGTCAGGGACGACTGCACGAGCCCGGGTTTGAGCAGAAAGTACCCGCCCACGGCGAGCCCGGCGACGACAGCCACGCCGCCCGTGACCCACGCCCACCACGCCTCGGCGTGCTTCTCGGGTTCGAGCGTGACTTGCACGCTTCGCGTCTCGCCGTCGCGTAGGTCGACCTGCGCCTTGTAGGCGACCCGACCGGGTGCGGTGACACTCACTTCGTGGACGCCCGGCCGGAGCGCCCGGTCGAACCGACCGCGCGCCGCGTTCTTGCCGTCGATGACGACCGTCGCGTTGTCGTCCGATGCGACGACGAGGTGCGCTGGCGGGGCCTCGGCTTGCGCGCGAAGCGTCACGGTCAGCGTCGTCACCGAGCCGCCCGCCGTGTCCACGGTCTCTTGCGTGCGCTCAAACCCGCGCTTGGCCACCGTGAGCTCATGTTTGCCGAGGTTCAAGATGATCGCATCGTCGAGCGGCGTCGTTCCGATGGTCTCTCCGTCGAGTGCCACCGTGGCACCCGCTTCGCTCACGACGAGATGGACCGCCCCCACCAGGTCGCGAATGGCGTTGAGGGCAGCTTCGACCTGCTCCGGTTCGTCGGCCAGCATCACCGCTTGTCCTTCGCGCTGATACCGAACGAGCAACGTGCGCATGCGGGCGTAGTCGTGCAGGTCCCGTGCGCAGATCGCCATGTTGAACAAGAGGCGGGGATCCTTGGACTCGTCATAGGCCTGCCGCAACTTGGCAAAGGCCCCCGCGAGATCGCCGTTGTGCAGAAGGACCTGCGCCGACGCGAAGGCAGTCTTCGCGGCCCCCGTTAGCGACTCGGACAAAGGCGCGAGAGCCGGTGACGGGCTTTCTGCGTGCGAGCTCGTACTTTCAGCCGGGCCGGACGCCGACTGGGCGAAGACCGAGCGCGGCGCCGTCATCACGCAAACGAGCCCCAGGGCAACAGCAGACCGGTTCATGAGCCGCTTCATGGGCGTGGCTTGAGGCTTTGTAGAGGGTCCAAAACGGGCGGGGCTGGCGCGGGTCCAACCGCCGGCGGCGATGAAGAAGTCGGGGGCACCTCCGCTACCGGTTCGTGCGATGCCGCCGGCGCCGTCCGAGGAGGGGCGCCGGCGTTCTTGGCAACCCCCACGGCGCGACCGGGCGCGCTCGGCGCCGGATGGCTCGGTTCGGAACCGACCTCGAGCCGGGTGAGCCCTTTGTTTGTGCGCTCGGGCCCCGGCGTCAGGACGAGCATGGGCTGGCTCGGCGCCGCAAGCGTGGGGGGCGCCGTCGCAACGGTCAGGCTCGAGGAAGCATGGACCGTCGAGGCATCCGACCCTTGCGATGGCCTCGTGAGGCGCCAACCCGCCCCCAGAGCGACGAGCGCGGTCGCGGCCGCGATCCCCACCGCGGTTCGGCCGCGCCTCCGCGTGGACGGCGGCGCGGTATGGCCCAGTCCCGCCTCGGTCGTCGGAACCGCTTGCGTCTCCGCGGCCAGGGGCGACGGCGGGACGGACGGCGCTGCGGCCGAAAGCCCCGCCGACCGAACGATCCCCGCAATCTTTTCCACGGCCCCCTTCGAAGAGCGCGGCGCGAAGGGCAATAGCGCCCGCGCGAGCTCGCCGACGTTGGCGTAGCGGCGCTCGCGGTCCTTCGCGACGCACCGGCGGAACACGGTCTCGAGCCCTTCGGCGATCTCGGGGCGGTGGTTGCGCAGCGGCTGGGGCGTCTGCGTGGCAATCTGGACGATGATCTCGGCCGTCGTCTCCCCTGTGAACGGAACGCTTCCAGTCAAAAGCTCATAGAGGACAATGCCGAGCGCCCAGATGTCGGCGCGCGCATCCGCGTCCCTCGCGGACCGCATTTGCTCGGGCGACATGTACAGCGGCGACCCCATGATCGCGCTCGTGCGGGTGGCGATGCCCGCTCCCGACGCGTTGAAGCTCGTCATCTTGGAAATCCCGAAATCGAGAACTTTAATGACCCAATGCCCGTCGGCACCGCGCACGCAAAAAAGGTTCGATGGCTTGATGTCTCGGTGCACGATCCCCAAGCCGTGCGCCTCTGCGATCGCCACGCAGGCCTGGATGAGAAAGTCCACGGCCTGCTCGACCGGGAGCTTTCCGCGCCGCCGGACCCACGTCGAGAGGTCTTGGCCGTCGAGGTACTCCATGACCATGTACGGAGCACCCGTCTCGAGGGTCCCGACATCCAAGACGCGGGCCACGTGCTCGCTCTTGATCTTGACCGCAGCCCGCGCCTCCCGGGCGAAGCGCGACATGGCCTCGGGATGATGCAACATCGCGGGCAGCAGAAACTTGAGGGCGACCCGCTCGTCCAGATGAATGTGGTGCGCGGCCACCACCACGCCCATGCCGCCGACGCCGAGCACGCGTTCGACTCGGTACTTGCCCGCGAGGATGTCGCCCTCGAGAACACCGGCAGGATGCTGGGAACCGCCGTGCGCCACGCACTTGCTTCCTTCCGAACGGTTCGCATTTAGTTCCGCTCGTCTGGCACAGTCAAGATCCCACCATGCCAAAAGGGGTTACGTGGCGGGTAGAGCGTTTGGAACGTCATGGCATGTTCGCTTTGTAAACAAATGACTATGGACTTCCGGTGAGTCATGGCGGCATGAGCCGGCCCACCATGGCCTTGTTCGGCCTCGGCCCCGCTCTCCCTCTATTCCGAGCGAAAGTACGTTTCGCGATCGTCCGCGATCGCGCAGTAGGCCCGAAGGAGCTGACTCGACGAAGCAAAGCCAAGCCGCCTGCGGGCCGAGCCCAAGGCGGACGACGCGGTCGAGGGGGCCAGGCCGAGTTTCATCGCGACAACCTTGAGCTTGTCGCCGCGCGCCAAGAGAGCGAGCACGGCCCCATGCAGCTTGCTCAGCGCGAGCCAGTCGACCGGATTCGCAGACAGTCGGCTCATGACGGCGTGGCGCGTGCCCGCGGCATCGACGCCGGCGAGAGTGCTCCACTGGCCCGCTACGATCTCGCGCCAGATACGGACCTTCTCAGGTGCCTCGACCTCAGGGCCATTGGCCCACGGAAAGGCGCGGTCGGGCGAATCCTCCGGCGCGTCAGGCCCCGAACGGGTCGGCGACCAGGCGCAGAGCTCGGGGATCGTGGCAAGCCCCAATCGTGCGTCGACGCCGAGCTTGGACAATACGCTGGCCATTTGCCTCGCCACCGTGTGCCTCGAGGTTTGCCGCCTGCGGGCGATGTCGGCGTTCGAGTGGCCGTTGCTCGCCCACCGGGCGACCTCGAGTTCCGCGGGGCTGAGCGATCTAAGGAGACCCAACGAGAAGCTCACCACGATCAGGCTTGAGTAGACTTCATGGGTAACCAGGCGCAAGTCCCCGGGTAGCGCGCCGGCTCGACGCCGACCGGAACTCAGGGCCGCCGCCACGATCGCGCGGCGCCTCCCGGCCTCGATGCCGAAACCATCGGCGTCTCGCCACGTCACCGCAAAGGGCCCAAGCCTCGATTTTTCCACGTACGCCAACCCTGCTTGCATGTCGACCTCCCGGCGCACTTCGCGCCTGTGAGAACCACGTGAGAACCCGTGAGAGCAAGGCGAAGGCCACTGGCGCGGCAGGCCCCACTTGCGAAAATCGGGGAAAATTCACACTTGTGACGTGTGCGGTTCGCACGCCCGCACGTGCGCTCGGCGTGCGCTCAGCCTCAGCGCACTTCGTTGGCGGAGTGGGAAACCGGGAGAGCCCTTGGATCGAAGTCGCATATCGCTCAAGGGTTCTCACCCCGGCGAGTGTCGTTCGCTTCCCTCGCATCGAACCCCTCGAGAGTGGCGCCGCCGCCGTGGGCCATGCACCGCGATCCGCGAGTGTCTTTTCAGGGTACCCAGCGGGTATCCGGGCCCCTTGCCGGGTACCCCGGCAGGTATCCCGGCCCTTTGCCGGTGCTTCCTGAAAAGTCCCGCTCGGGCTACGCAGCTTTGCGAGGTGACTCCATGGCCACAACGGACAAGACCGCACTCGTGACCGGGGCTTCGGCGGGACTCGGCGCCGAGTTCACGAAGCTCTTCGCGGCGGACGGGCACGACGTCGTGCTCGTCGCCCGGCGACGCGACAAGCTCGAGACGCTCGCGCGCGAGATCGAGAAGCAGCACAGCGTCCGCGCGACGGTCCTCGCGGAGGACCTCACCGTCGCGGGAGCAGCGGAGCGCATCGAGAAGGCGCTCGCCGACCGCGGCATCCCTATCGAGTTTCTCGTCAACAACGCTGGTTTCGCGACCACCGGGCCCTTCGCCGGCGCCGATCTCGGACGCGAGCTCGCCCTGATGACCGTCAATGTGACAACTCTCGTGCACCTAACGCGGCTGCTGCTGCCCGCTATGATTGCGCGCAAGAGCGGCCGCATCCTGAACATCGGGTCGACCGCCGGCTTTGTGCCGGGGCCGTTCATGGCGAGCTACTATGCCTCGAAGGCTTTCGTGAATTCGTTCACGCAAGCGCTTGGCTACGAGCTACGCGGGACGGGGGTGACGGCGACGGTGAGCTGCCCGGGCGCGACGGCCACGGAGTTTGCGGCCGTCGCTGGAAACGACCGGTCGCGTCTATTTCAGCGAGCCGTCATGGGTGCGCCCGAGGTCGCGGCGCACGCGTACCGCGCCATGATGCGTGGACACCCGATGGCCATCCCGGCAATCATGAACAAGCTCCAGATCCAGTCGCTTCGCTTCGCGCCGCGGTCGATGACGATCGCCATGGCCGCGTCACTCAACCAATCGAGCGACGTGCCCCCAATCCCGGCGTCCTCGGCGCGGTAGCGCGCCCGGGACACCCCCCGCGCATTTCGGCCGCTGCCAAAGTCGCCGCATCGCGCAAGACCGTGAGCGTCGTGCGTCCAGGGATCGTGGGCATTCGACGCTTTCGATTTCGGAACCGATGAGCCCATCGCCGGCCGGCGTTATCGGCGTGCGGTCTGCATAGCCCATTCGGCCGCCGCGTCGGGCGATGCGGGGACATGGCAATCGATGGGCGTAGCGGCGAGGTCGAAGCCATGGTCGGTCGCCTGCAAGAACGCTACGACGCCCCGACCGGAGGGGCCGACGGCCACCGTCGGCGTGCCGAAGGCGCGGCCGTCGGTCGCCAGCGTCACTGAAGATCCGATCGGGCGACCGTGCCGGTCCATCCTTTGGACGTGCACGTCGAGACCCCTGTAGATCGACCCTTCGCTCCACACCGCCGCCGAGCTCTCCGAGTCCACTCGGGCGGTGACCGGATGGGTGGCCCGAGCATCGCCGGACATCGACGAAACCGGGGCAGCGGACAGCGCGCTCCGAAGCCGCAGTTGCAACGCGTGCAACGCGGATGCCTCGTGGACTTCCGCGACGGCGGGACGAACGTGACCCGTGTCGGCGGCCCACGGGCCCGTCGATTGCCACCACACCGGCGTGATCTCGACGGCGAGACGCTCCCGGCGGATGCCGGCGGTCGCAAAACCGGACAGCGCGGACTCGCCGCCCTCCACCGCGTCGAGCGACAGCGGATCGACCGCCAGAGCCGGAGACTTCGCGCCACGCTCCATCGAGAAGTGCAGCCACACGCGCGAGTCGCCGGCTTCGGCGACGACGCCGGCGGAGCGATCGACCCGGTTCGCCACGACGCGTGGCACCCCTTCGACCGTGCATCCAAACCCTGCCGGGGAGCCGGCTCCGACCTCGGCGTCCGAATGAATCGCCGGCACGGGAGCTCGCAAGGTGGTGGCGCACCCGCCCAAACCCATCGCGGCTATCCCCACAAAGACCAACGCTTTTCGCATGATGTCCTCCCGGCGCCGTTTGCGCCTTCAAGGACGGCCATCGCAAGGTCGGGGCCAATCGCTCCGGTCGGTCGATCGCGCGGAAACACCGGGAAATCTGCCTCGGGCGAACGTGCGATCGAACGGCCCGCACGTGCGGGCGTGCGTGCACGCACGCCGCGGCCCGGTGTCTTGCCCTCGCACGGCTCGCCACGGCCAGGGTGCCTGCCGAGATCGCGACGTCGAAACCGCAGACGTCGAGGCCCGCCGACCGTCGCCGAAACCTCGTGCTGCCTCGATGGATCCGCCCATCCTGGGCGACTCGCGGCGCGCGCTCTGGGCGTCGCGAATCGGTTCACCCTGTATCGCCTGATGAAAAACACGGTATCGGCGGCGAGCCGTCGCAATAGCGAGTCCTTCTTTTCAGGAGCAAGCTCGGTGAGACGGCGATGGGACCCCCTACCGCACCCGAAACCGGGAATTTGCGCCCACAGGTCTGCCGGAAGAACCAGAAGAGTAGGACCGGTGCGCTCGCGGCCGCCAGGAGCCGATAGCGCGCATCTGCGTGCGCCCGCGCGACTGCAGCCCCGAGTATCGCCAGGAGACCCGGAAATACGAGCGGTTGATACAGAACGAACTGGTCAACGACCATGTGCAGCGCATGCCGCCCCAGTGTTTGGCCAGAAGGCGCCGACATTCGTTCGACCAAGTGCAAGGTGACGGTCGGCCAGTGATGCTGGTAGTTGCAAACCATGACAGGAGATGCGACGGCCAGCGCCAAGAGGCCCGAGGCGTAAAGGGAAGGGCGACGAAGCCAACGACGTGTTTGCACTGAAGTGCCGAGAAAGATCAGCGTCACGGGAACGAGCAGGAGCGCCGTGTACTTCGCGAGGAACGCAGCCCCGATGGTAAGACCGAGCAGCACCGGCCGCCAGGGCTCGTCGTGTTCGCGAAGGTCGTCCAGAAGAAGCAGCGAGAGGACCCACAAGGGAGCAAGCGGGCTCTCTGGATTAACGAGAAAGCTTGTGAAAAAAAACCGGTGGGGTGGTGACCGCGACCAAAGCCAGAAACCCGGCTTGCGGAGCGAAAAGGCGCGCCGCGAGGCGGTAGACGAGCGCTCCCATGAGCGCGGAACAGATCACGGCGCCTGCTCGGGCCGAGAACGCCGATTTGGAAGCGATGGTGGTGACCGCCGCCAGCCAGGCCACCATGGGAGGGTGGTCGTAGTAGCTCAGAGCCGGAAATCGTGACCATACGTAGTAGTAGGCCTCGGTATCCGACAGACCGGTGGATGAGATGATGACCAACCGGACGCCGGTCAACATGGCGATGAACTATGCGGCGCGTCGCGGCCATGTGGAGAGGTCGACGGCTGAGTCGAAGGTCGACCAAAAACCGGACGACCGGGCTCCACCCAGTGACAGTGTGGCTTTTGACACAACGCCCATCACTGCAACGATTGGGCCCACGAACTCGCTCGGGTGGCGCGAACGGAATGTCGATATCGGGCGCGCTTTTCGCGAGCGAATCAACCCATCTAGGAAGAAACCCGAGGCTCAAGCCGCCTGGGAGACGGTGACCTTGAGCCCGAGGTCTTCGAGGCGGCGTACGAGCCGTTTGGCAAGCTTGGCATGGTCGCGACGGTCGAAGTAAGCGCCCGTGAGCTCCCTGTATTCGCTGCCCTGGGTCAGCATATGGAAGACGGAGGTGAGCATGGAGGCGGCCACCGCGATGATCGCTTTCATCGGACCGACGCGACCGCGGAGGCGGTAATATTGAGCGCGCAAGTACGAGTCCTTGACCCGGATGGCGGCCCATGCGCACTGCACGAGGGTGGTCTTCAGCCAGGGTGCGCCGTGGCGGATGCGCGAGGAACGCCGCTTGCCGGCGCTCTCGTCGGAGCGAGGGCACAGTCCGGCCCAGGACACCAGATGCGCCGCCGTGGCGAAGCGCGCCATATCGGGGCCGATCTCCGAGACGATGACGCTCGCTGCGACATCACTGATGCCCGGCATCGTCATCAGGATCTCGATGTTCTTACGAAAAGGGTCGACCTGCTCATCCACGCGCGCTTCCAGATCGCGGATGGCCTTGTGCAGCGCATCGATTTGCTCAAGATGCAGCTTGATCAGGAAGCGGTGGTGTTCTCGGACGCTGCCACGCAGCGCCTCGACAAGTGCTGAGCGCGGCGTCTTCAGGCGGCCCTTGGTTCGCTCGACGAGCTTCTCCGGGTCAGTCTCGCCGCCGACCAAGGCGTCGAGCACGGCACGACCGCTTGCCGAGAATGTCGCTGACGACGCCGGTCAGCTTGATGTTGGCGTCTTCGAGCGCTTTCTGGATGCGCTGCGTATTGCGGGCCACCTCGCGAATCATCTGCTTGCGCGTGAAGGCCACGGTGACGGCCGCCACGATTCCGAGGGGTACCCAGGGGCAGCGCACTTGCACATGGACCAAACGCTCGGCTAGCTGGCTAACGCGCGCGTGCCACATTCGATCGACCCGGCAATACGATGCCGGCGGGCGACGTTTGGGTGCGCCGCCCGCGGCCGACAGCCCCTGGGCAAGCGCGACGAGGCGTGGGTGTCCTTCGGGAACCATCCGTTCGAAATGCTGGATACCTGAGCCGGCGTTGCCGAGGATGTATGAACGTCAAAACGCGGCCCTTGCGTCGCGGAGCGCATACTCCACGCGGTAAGCCCCGGCCGCGCGCGGAAACCAGGGGGTGAAGCCGATGCTGTTGGCGGGCCCCGCGTTGTCGTCGCGGGAGCTGTTCACTCGCAAAGGTGCGTGCCGTGCTCGCGACGCCATCGGCCTGGCGTCACGCCCACGCGGCGGTGGAAGGTCCGCGTGAAGGCTGCCTGGTCGCTGAAACCTGAATGACTCGCAACGTCTGCGAGCGAGCTGTTCGTGAGAGCCAGCAGCCGCTTGGCGCGCTCGATTCTTCGCTCCGTCAGCCACTGATGACATGGGATGCCGAAGCTCGCCTTGAAGGAGCGCGCAAAGTGACCAACCGAGAGTTGACACTCGCGTGCGAGGTCCGCGAGCCGCACGGTCCCATCGAGATTTTCCTGCAAGAGCTCCGTCGCTCTCGCTCGTTGCCATTTGGCGAGCCCCTTTCCGACGACGTTACGCCGTGACCTCGTGGCGCCGTAGCGCTGGACGATGTGAGCGCCGATGATCAGCTCGAGATGGTCGAGAGCGAGGGGGGCTACGCGCGATGGCCGACCGAGAGACGCCACGATGCTCTTCGCGATTTGCGCGAGGACGATGTCGTCTTCGGCAACCGAGAGCCGGAAGTCGCCGATGCGCTCGTAACCCAGATCGGTGGCTGCATCATCAATCGCGCCGCGCCGTACATGGAAGTGGATGTTCTCGAACCCGCGATCGGCCCATGACGCGGGTTCCGCCGCAAGATCGATCACATTCGAATGAAAGGCAGCGATCCGTCCCGTCGGAACGATCTTGCCACCCACCCAAAGGCGGTAGTCCGATACTGCGATCGGCCGCGTGAAGATCGAAACGAGCAGAGCGGGGACGGACGACGACTTTCGAACGGCGTCGGACAGCGGTCCAGTCGTCTCCACGCGGACCGCCGAGAACCGATCGGCGTAGCGGTGCGTGCGCAACGTCGACGACTCGTCGAGACGCATCGCGTTCGTCCACGGCTCGAGAACCGCGCTTGCCATCGCTGCCGTGAGCTTACCACGGCGGCCCTACCCTCTTGCGCACCGCAATCCACTGCTAATTACCGAGGAACCGCGCGCATGCTCGGCACACGGCAGCGCGGCAAGAATCGACAAAGCGCCGCAAGGATCGTCAAGACAGCGCCTCGGCTTTCCTATCGTCTCGCGGGCATGAAACTCGAAACGCTCAAGGAGATGATGCAGGGTGGCTGGGTGAGCATCGCGCCCGAGGTCCGGCCGAGCAAGAACCCGGATGGTACTTTGAAGCCCTTCTACCTCACGCGCAGCTTCGTCTACCTTTCCGAAGACCGATTCGAGCTGACCGTGACGAACTACGCCGACCCGTTCGGAAAGGCAGCCCTCGCGAAGATCGACATCGGTGGCCACATGATCTGGCAGGGCGATCACCCGATCGTGTCCGGAGCCCACAAGGTCGACTTCATCGCCGATGCAGCCTATGCGGTGACGCCGTTGCACCCAGGATTCGCCGACATTCTCAAGAAAGTCGCGGCTGATGGTTACGAGCCGTGGGAGGTAGGTCGGCAGCAGTCCATCTTCGGCAAGGCGTTCCGGCCATTCGGACTGGTGCAGGGGGAGAACTTCAAGGAGTACGATCTCGCGTACGTGGCCCACGGCATGCTCTTCTGGGGCGCCCGCAACATAGACGGACGGGGCTTCGATACAGAAGCGAATCGGCCGACCAATCTGCAGATTCCGTTGGTCCGCGCTGCCCCCCGATCCTGACGGGACGATCCCCCGCCTTCATGGCACAACGGGCGAGACCGTCGTCCCCCCCCGGAGGCGGCGGAGGCGCTGGGGGCCTCGGCTCTTGCCGACGACGGACCGGCCCAGGGCCCGACGACAAGCCCGGCCGCGGTCCACCGAAGTCGCCCCGAGATCGTTCGAAGCACGGGCGGTACTCCCTCGAACCTCAAGAGGGCCGGCGTCGCAGTCCACGCAAGATCCACGAGAGCCAACGTTCCTTGGGCCGGCGGATCAAGACCGTGCGCGTGTTGCGCCGGGCGTCTGCTGGGGCCTCGCCGACGAGCACCACACTCGGCGGTTCGGGCTTCGCCTCGTGCGCCGGCACGGGAGAGGCCTGGCCGCTGTACCGGACGTAATGACCGCCGTCGGACGTGGCGCGGATCGGCATGGGTCCGGAGGGTTGGGACGGTCGGTCGAGACCCGCGAGCAGTCGCTCCGTGAGGTCAGGGCCGCGGTCTTGGGGATCGCGCGCTTGCCGGGCCCGTAGGCTTCGCGCCACTTTGGGATGCACACCCAGCGCGATCGTGCGGGCGATCTCGGTCTCCGGCGCGGCCTCGCCGGATCCCGGTCCCGCCGTTCGAGGCGCTCGGGGCCGTTCGCTCGGGGTCCGCGGCGTAGCTCGCATGCGGGTCTTCCGACAGCGCCGCCGGCGGCCCCCGCCGCTCAGGTTCCATCACGGAAGGACCCCACGGCTGGGTGTCTTTCGGTCCGAGAGGGCGGCTCACGGGGTCCTCAGCGCGGAGCGCGGCAGGCGAGCGGCGCGGGGCAGGTCCTCCGCGCCAAACAGTCGCGATGCACGATCGGCGGGCTGTCGCCGTGGGCATAGCTGAGCCCCGCAGCCATCTCGCCAACGATTCTCCGGACGGTCTGCGCCGTGAAGAGTGAGGATTCCGGGGACGCGGGTTCCTCCTGGAAACGCGGTTGAAGTTGTCGACTTCAATGACCCCTCCTTGTCGAACCGGCCGGGCCGCCGTGTCTTCTTTCGGATCGCGGTGCCGACATGCTCGCACACTGGACGGCAATGGGGTGAGGATTTCGCGGGGGGGTCTTCGTAGCAACGCCGATCGGGTACGGAATTTCACCAGGGTGCCCGCGCACGCGTCCCGGACACAGCCCCGCGACTGCGATGCCCCGCAGCGGCTGCCGCCACGGCTGCGCGGCGCAGTTGCGCGCGCCGGCCTCTCGTCATCCTGGCGATCTGTTGTCTGGTGCGCGGGCGAGCGCCGAGCGCGTCGCGTCCCTTGCATCCGCTTCGATCAAGGTCCATGTCGATTCGTGAGCGGCGCGCGACGGCGCAGGAGGTGCGACGATGGATGTCATCTTTGGATTCGGGCAGGTGGGTCAGGCGCTGGCGCGCGAGCTCACCGGTCGTGGCAGGAAGGTCCGGGTGGTCAGTCGGAGTGGAGCAGGTCCTCTCTTGGCCGGAGTCGACCACGTCGTAGGCGATGCATCTCGTCCCGCGTTCTGCCGAGCCGTCTGTACGGGGGCCGACGTCGTCTACCTCTGTCTGAACGCGCCGTACGACCGCTGGGCGGAAGAGCTCGCTCCGCTCCAGGAGGCCGTGCTCGCTGGCGCGGAGGCCGCGTCGAGCAAGCTTGTGGTGCTCGAGAACCTCTACATGTACGGACCTCACGACGGCCCGCTCACCGAAGCGCTCCCGCACGCCGCGACCGATGCGAAGGGGGTGACTCGGTCCAAGATGAGCGATGCGCTGCTCGCCGCGCATCGCAGCGGACGAGTGCGGCTCGCCATCGGCCGCGCCAGTGACTTCTTCGGCCCGCGCGTTCTCGCTAGCCAGCTCGGCGAACGAGCGTTCGCGCCGCTCGTCGCCGGCAAGCCGGTGCACCTGATCGGCGATCCCGATGCGCTCCACAGCTACGCCTACCTGCCCGACGTCGCTCGCGCGCTCGCGACGCTTGGCGAGCGCGTTGAAGCCGACGGACGGGTCTGGCATCTCCCGTCGGTGGAGACGCGCTCGACACGCGAGATCCTCCGTATCGCCGGACACATCGCCGGCGTCGAAGCGAAGGTCTCGGGGATCCCCCCGCTGCTGCTCGCGCTCCTGGCGCGGGTGAACCCGATGGTTCGGGAGGTCCGCGCGGTGGGTTACCAACTCGACCGACCGTTCATCGTTGACTCGAGCGTCTTCGAGCAAGCCTTTGGTGTCCGCGCCACGCCGCTCGAAGACGCGCTCAAGGCGACCGTCGAGTGGTACCGCACGCGCGCCCGCGAACTCCGCAAGGGACGCGGCGCCGCGTTCGCGAAAGGGCTGGGCGTATTCACCCTCGACGCCGTGCTCATCGTGCTCGCCGCACTCGCAGTTCGCTCGCTCGCTTCCGCCGTTCCTAAGCTCTCGGGAATCGAGCTCGCGATCGCCGTCGCGGCAGGTCTCTACGGGCTTCCGCCGCTGCGCCGTGCGTCGAGCGGCATCGTCCGCCGCCTGCGCCCTCGGCCGTCGCCTGCCTCTGCCGTGCAGCCCGTTCAGTATCGCGAGTTCGAAGGCCCTACGACGAAAATACGCCTCCTCGAAACGGCGGCGGAGACGAACGGTGCGCGCTTGCGCTTCGAACAGACCGTGGCCATCGGTGACGGACGACCTCCGCGGCACGTGCATCGCAAGCAGACCGAGTCGTTTCGGGTTCTTTCGGGGCGCTTGGGCATCGAAGCGGGCGGCGTCGTGTCCGAGCTCGGACCGGGCGAGTCCCGGAGCGTGCCGCCCGGGACGGCCCACACCTTTTGGAACGCCGGCAACGTGCCGTGCGTGCACGAGGTGAAGCTCGAGCCGGCCTTGGATATGGAACACTTCTTCGAGGGCTTCGTCACGCTGGAAGCGCTACACCGCGTGCCGCCCCACGGCCGCCCTGACCTTCTCCGCATCGCGCTCTTGTTCGGCAAGCACGACAACCTCATCGCGGGTGTTCCGCGTGTCGTGCAGCGGTTCGTTTACACGATCGCGAGGTCGGTCGCTTGGGCCACGGGTGTGGTCGTGCCGACATGGTCGGAGGTCGCGCGGTAACCCTGTCGAACCTGTCCGAGCCTCGGCCGGAACCGGCAACCGCGTCGTGTCCGTGAGCACGCCCTCGATCCACTGGGAAGCGTGCGGCCCCGCATTGGGGATCTAAGAGACTTGATGGCCGAGTGGACGCCTCGAACCCGCTCGGCCCCATGCCGGACCTTGGCATGGTCGCCGCGCGGATCTGAACCGTGACACGCCATCTTTGCATTTCGCGATCGGTTCGGACCTCGTAGAGCGGAGTCAACTTAGGCGCCGTCCGTAAATAATGGAACGGATTGGGCGCGCGCCAATAGGCCTTTCCTCGATATGGGAGCGCGAGATTACTGGTCCGTAATTCATGGACGACGCCTTAGAGTTGCGCGCGTAGAGGGCGAAAAAACTCCCGAAGCCAGTGGTCCGGGGCAAGCCACTCTACGCAGTTCCCGACGGACGAGGAGACGTCGTCGAGAAGGTGCGGGCTGCGTCGAATCGCGTCGCCCTCCGGCTCGGTGACGAAGCTCCGCGCTCGATGAGGTATCCGTTCGCGCCGTGAATCTCGACGCCATCCGCCCCCGCCGCCACGGC
>JBEKOY010000074.1:0-27702 GCA_049521295.1 Polyangiaceae bacterium
ATGCCCAATCCGTCACGGCGTCCTGGCGCACCGGATCCCGATGTTCGTGCGAGTCGTCGGGGGATCACCGCTGCGGTACGGGGGGGGTAGGTCCAATGCGGAGTTGTAGAAATCGCCGCCCCGGATGGTCCGGTAGGAGGCGGGGGCGAGGTAGGCGCAGTCGGTGCACGGGTCGACATAGGTGACGTCCCAGTCCAGGTTCCACTCCCACATTTCGCCGGCCATATCGAGCTGACCCCAGCGGGCAGGTCCTAGCGTCGCCGTCCCCACGGGTGCGATGCTGTTCAATGCGTTCGTACACATTCCGAAGTTGCAGTTGTAGATCGCGTACTGCGTCCCCATGCCCGGATCCGTGGAACCCCAGGGATACTCCACCTGTTGGCTTCCCCCGGCCGCGACGTATTCCCACTCTGCCTCACTGGGCAGGAAACCGCCGTCCCAAATGCAGAACGCGTACGCCTCGTACCAGTCCAGGCAGCTGATCGGCAGCGTCTCCTGGCTCCCCGCTGTGCTCGTCCACGTGCTGAACGGACCGCACGCCAGATTCGTGTTCCAGGTGCCGAGTGCGCCGGGCCCTGTCGCAATGTCGGCATTCCAATCCGCGGCGTCCCATCCCGTCTCGTAGGTCCCCGTTGCCGCGGCGTTGGCCAATCCGCTGCCCCCGTTCAGGTGCGTGTGAATGCCACTGCCATTGGCCGGTGGCGTGCCCGCGCTGCCGGTCAAATACGTCACGAACTGCCGAAACCGAGCCACGGTCACCAGGTACTTGTCCAGCCGAAACGCACTGACCGTCGCCCCGTCCGCCAAGCCCGTGGCCCCGGTGCCGCTGTTCGTATAGGTCCGAGCATACGTACCCCCGGGCACCCCCAGGCTCGTGCAGCAGCTCTCGCTGGCCATACCGCAGTTGTTGAGGCCGGCACCTTTCGTCTGGCAGCTCGCTGCATCCGGGCCGCCGTCGCCGACCGGGATCCCTGCCTCGGGTTCCGCTCCGGCGTCGGCCCCGGCGTCGTTTCCCGTCTCGGCCCCGGCGTCGGTGCCAGCCTCAGGCCCCGCCCCACCGTCCCCTGTCGAGGCGGTGCCGGAGTCAGAGCCTCCGCTTCCCGAGCTTTCTCCAGAACTGCTGGTCGAGGCCAATGAAGTTCCGCTGGCGCCGGAGTCGCTACGTGCATGGCTGCCGATGGCGGCCCCGGACGATCCATGGCCCCCAGAGCTGCACCCTGGCGCGAGGATGGCCAGTGCGACGCCGAAGATGGCAGTGCGGTCGCGGATCGGAAAGGTCAGCAGGAAGTCTACCCCGACGGCCTCGATCGAGTACCCGCCGCATAAAAGAGCACGCGTCAGTGTGTCTTGTAGCACGCGATGGCGCTCGAGTGAAAGCGGGCGCGTCCGGGCACGCGTACGAGGCTCGACGCCTCGTGCGACCGGGCGTTTTCCGGACGGCCGAAGTGCTCGTGCGGATCCAGACGCGACTTCGCCGTATGACGAAGCGGTAACATGATCGCATGGTTTCGGACTGCTTCGTCGAAGTCAGCCCGATCGCGATGCACCGTGTCGGGAGATGGCCATCAGCGGGCTCGCGGATCTTCCAGCAGTGTGGGTTTGGGATCGTGGCGGCACGTCCGAGGCCAAGGTATACGCGACGGCGATGGCCGCGGTGGGTTCGCCTCCTACGGTGCAGCCGAAGGCGGTGGCAGGTCCCCCACGGCCTGCACTTCACATCCCGTCGCTGGATGGATTGCGCGCCGCTTCGTTTTTCGCGGTGTTCCTTGCCCACGCGGGGCTTTCGCAGGTTCCCGGCGGCTTCGGCGTAACGGTCTTCTTTTTCCTGAGCGGCTACTTGATTACGACACTCATGCGGATCGAGGCCGAGACGACCGGACGCGTGAGGCTGGGTCACTTTTACTTGCGGCGGGCGCTCCGAATCCTCCCGCCTTTTTACATCGTACTGCTCGGAGCAACCGCGCTGGGCAAGGCCGGTTTTGTCCACGCCGACCCCCCGCCCCAGCTCTGGCCGGTGGCTGCGCAGGTCCTTCATGTTTCCAACTACTGGCTCGCTTTCAAGGGCTGGAGCGGCATCGCTCCCGGTACCGGCGTCTACTGGTCGCTTGCTGTCGAGGAGCACTTCTACCTGCTCTTTCCCGCGGCGTTTCTTCTTCTCGGCCGCTTGCGGCTCACGGGCTCGCAGAAGGCGGCTTGCTTTTGGGGAGTGTGTGTGGCGGTTCTTGCGTGGCGGTGTGCGCTGGTCCTGCTCCTTCAAGCGAAGGTGGACCGCACCTACATCTGCTCCGACACGCGTTTGGACTCGATCCTGTTCGGGAGCGCGCTTGCGGTCTGGAACAATCCGGCGCTCGACGTGGTCGACAGGGACGCTCACGTATCGGCGTGGCGACGTCTACTCCTTCTCGTTGGGAGTCTCGGTGTGCTGATCGTGACGTTCGTCGTCCGATCCGGGGATTTTCGCGAGACCGTTCGTTACAGTCTTCAGGGCATCGCACTTACGCCGGTGTTCGTGGCGTCCGTGCGCTTTCCTCACTGGTCGATCTTTCGACCGCTCAATTGGCGCCCGATGAAGTTCATAGGCACGCTGTCGTATTCTCTCTACCTTGTGCATCAAGTTGTGTTGGCCGCCGTCGAGCAGCATTCTCGATTGGGCGGCGTTTCGCGCGCCGCCGTAGCGTTGCTCGTGTCGTTCGCGATCTCGTGGATCATGTATCGCCTCGTCGAGAGACCCTGCGCGGCAGTTCGGCGGCGTCTGTCGGTTGCCGGGGCGTGATGCCGCCAGCGTGGCGGGCGACAGCGTCGTCCTCCGAAACCTCGACGTGGACGAAGCCTGGGGCGGGAAGTAGCGTCATACGGGGATGGTCGTGACTCCCCCGCCGGCGTCAGGTCTTTCGCGCGACGCCAACGTCGATTCGTTGCCGCCCGGTAATCCTCCGCGCGCCAGTACGCCGATCCACCTGACGCAGGTCGAGGGCATTCGCGCGCTCGCTGCGTGCGTCGTCTTCATCAATCACGCCTACGCCCAAGTGTGGAACCCGGGCCGAGCGCAGTTCCCGCCATGGTTTCTTTCGCCGTTCACGTACTCGCTGGTGGCAGGCCACCTTTCGGTGACGGTGTTTATCGTAGTCTCGGGGTTTTGTCTGATGCTGCCCGTGGTCGGGGCAGGCAATCGTCTTCGAGGAGGCGCGGTTGCATTTTTCAAGCGGCGTGCGCGTCGCATTTTGCCGCCGTACTACGGGGCGCTCGCATTCTGCCTACTCGCGATCTGGACGATCATTGGTAAGCCCACCGGGACCCTTTGGGACGTTCCGATCGAGCGCAGCTGGGTCGCCATCCTCAGTCATCTCGTTCTGCTGCAAGACCTGTTCGGCACCGGCAAGATCAACTACGTGTTCTGGTCCATCGCGGTCGAATGGCAGATCTATTTCATATTCCCGCTGCTGGTTGGTTCTTGGCGCCGCCTGGGTCCGACCTTCACCGTCTTCGCGGCACTCGCCGCCGGCTATGCGCTGCGATTGGGACTCGGACATACGCGTGTCGCGAGGGCCGCTCCGCAGTATATCGGGCTCTTCGCCATCGGGATGCTTGCCGCCTACATGGTGCGGAGCGACGACACGGCCATCGTGCTCGTGCGAAGACGCGTTCCCTGGCGCTGGGTGAGCCTCCTGTGCATTGCGTTGGTCGTGGCGCTAAGCGATTTCTGGGGTTGGCAGCAGGCCGTGGAGCGATTTTACGTGCTCGATTTTCCTGTGGCCGTTGCCGCGCTATGCGTTCTCGTTTTTACGTCGCTCGATAAATGGAGCATCGCTACGCGCATCTTATCGTGGAGACCGCTGGTCTTCGTCGGGACGTTCTCGTATAGTTTGTATTTGATCCATGCGCCGCTCCTTCAGATGATATGGCAGTACATTCTGGCGCCGGCCCATCCAAGTCCGCCTGTCATGTTCGCGGCGCTCATGGGTCCCGGTGCACTCTCGATACTTGGCTTCTCGTATGTGTTTTTTCGAATATTCGAGGAGCCATTCATGGGAAGGTCCGCGCCGAGAGCCTGGCAAGGGCCCAGGCCGGTCTCCGGCGGCACGGCAGAGGCGCTGGCTGCCGCGCCGTTGCCGGGCCGCCGCGCTCCGTAGAATCGGGCGAAGCGCGCTCCACCATGCTCAAAGGCGAGCGCCGGCCAGCTTGCCGCGAGAGACTTGCGCAAGCAAGCTTCGCAGCTGATCGACGGTTCGTGGCCCAACGAGGGCGACGGACACGCCTTTTGCACCCGCTGCATACTCGATGGCGATGCGCATCAGCGAGGTGCCGTCTTCCAGCGCCTGTCGCCGAAGTTGTGCGAGCTGCGCTTCTCGCCGCGTCCGTTCCTCCGGAGAGTGGCAGTAGGCATTTAGGTCGAGCTCGTCCGCGTCCTTGGCCAATAGACCGTTGGCCAGGCATTCCCGTGCGATGCAGGCGACCCCGGTCGCAGCGGCCGGCGGCAGAAGATCGTCGACTGCCCGCCGCTCGAGCAGGCTTAGCGTGAACTGGAGCGACGAAACGCCTGGATAGCGCAGGGCGGCGAGGCCGGCTTCGATCGTGTCGCAGGACACTCCATAATACCGGATCTTGCCCTCTTTCTTGAGCGCCTCGAGCGCCGGCTCCCACTCGCCCCGCTCGACGACCTGGAGCGGCGGGCTGTGCAACTGGAATAGATCCAAGTAGTCCGTGTGGAGGCGCCGAAGACTGCCTTCGACCGCTCGCCGCAGATAGGGCGCCGAGAAGTCCTGAGCCAGCGAGCCTCGTGCGGCGGCGGACAGACTCTCTCGGCGGATCCTGAGCAACCGGATGGCGGGCCGCAGCAGGGGCTTCAGTCTTGCCGCGAGCTTACGTCGGGTCGGCAAGCGATATCCTGCCTTGCTCGCGATGATGACAGTGCCTCGAAGTCGCCGAAACGCTCTTCCGATGAGCACCTCACTCTCTCCCTGAGCGTACATATCGGCAGTATCGAAAAAGTTGATTCCGGCGTCGCGTGCGACCGACAGGAGGTTGAGGAAACCTGCGGTATCACGCTGAAAGATTCCGCCGACTCGGGCACAACCGAGCCCCAAGGAGGAGACCCGTAGATCCGTTTTGCCGAACGCGCGTGTTTGCACTGTCGCAGTATCTCCTCCAGCGTACCTTCGAGGGAAGCGGATTGCGCGCGATCTCGGTGTGAACGCGGCCAATGTCATTCTGTGGCGACGGGTGGCGGGCGGCACGCTCGTGGCGAAGGCTGCTGCTCGTGTATGCTGCTTGGCGTGAAAGAAGCTGGGCGCGTCGTCGTCGTCGGCAGCGGTCCTGCGGGCGCCGCGGCGGCTGTGTTCCTGAGCAGGGCCGGGGCGGACGTCCTTTTGCTGGAGTCTGGCTCGAAGCACGCAGCGCGTGGAATGACCGTGCGAGTGCGCGGGATTACGGTCTTTCGCGTGCACCCACCGCTGAAGAGACGGCAAGGCGTGATCGCGACGGCCGATCCGGATGCGGGCGTGTTCGAAGAGCTCGCGCCAGGAGGCCTGTCCAACCACTGGAGCTGCGCCGTTCCACGATTCGCGCCCGAGGACTTTGCCGACGCAGAGCGTGCCGGCGAACCGTATACGTGGCCGATCGGATACGAGGACGTCGCCCCGTGGTACGACCAAATCGAGTCGCTCCTTCACATTGCCGGCGCTGCCGACGGCTCGTCGCAGCTTCCTGCGAATCGGGTACGTCACGCGCGGAGGCTGGCGCCGGACTGGGCTGGGCTGGCCGATCAGGCGCAGTGCCGTGGCCGCACGCTGGCTCCGATGCCGTTTGCCTACGGCGCTGAAAGCACGCTGACCCCCAGCGGCACGGTCTTCAATTCGTTCGTGAGGCTGGTACAGCCCGAGCTCCGCGCCGGGCGCCTGACGGTGCGCTTTGGCGCCCACGTCGTCCGCCTCGAATTCTCACCGAAAACCCGACGCGTTGAGGCGGTCTTGTGCCGCGATGCGCGCACGGGGTCCGAAAGCCGACTCGCTTGCCGCGCGGTGGTCCTCGCCGCGGGCGCCATTCGTACGCCGGAAGTCCTATTTCGGTCGTCGAGCGCAGAATTTCCCGATGGGCTCGGAAACAGTCACGGCGTACTCGGGCGTTATCTGCATGACCATCCGCTCGCCAAGCTAGTGGTCGATCTGGGGGCTCCCCTTTCATTTCATCCGCCGTCGTACTTGACGCGTCCGAGGCTCGAGAACGCGCCGCCACTCTACGCAGCGGCTTGCATGCAGTGGAGTGGCGTTGCACTCCTGGCTCGCAGCGTTCTGCAGCGCCATCCGGCTCGGCTCCCTTGGCTCGGCTTCAACGTGTTTGGAACGATGGCGCCGGTACCGGACAATTGGATTGCGTTGGATCGGAAGCAGCGAGGCCCGGACGGTTCAGCCGCGTTGACTCTGCACATTCGGCACCCGCCGGAGGCGAGGGAAGCGTTGGACAAGGCGCGAGACGACCTCGTGGATGTGTTCAGCCGCGCGGGTTTGAAGCCGAGGGTCCGGACGTGGCACTACGAGCGGGCGTGCGAATCGGTTCACTACGGAGGCACTTGTCGGATGCATCGGTTGCCGCAATTCGGCATGGTCGACGGCTGGAGTTGCTTGCACGCCGTGCCCAACGTTGTCGTCGCTGATTCCGCCGTCTTCACGACGGGCCCCGAGAAAAACCCTGTCTTGACGGCCATGGCGCTCGGGGCTCGGGCGGGACATCATCTAGCCCAACAAATCCAAGCCGGCGACATTTGACCGAGACCTGAGATGCCGGACAAAATCAACGTCCTCTTCCTGCACTCGCAGAACGGCTTCGGCGCAGACTCCGCGATCCACGCGCACCTGATGCGCTACCTCGATCGAGATCGCTTTGTCGTTCACGTCGCGAGCAGCCGCGGAGACGGCTCGGGCGTTCCGGACGCACTCGTCAAGTTCCAGGGTATTCCCGACATCCGTTTGCGGCCCACGACGTTTGCACCGGGGTTTCGTCATCGCAGCCTGGCCGCGAGGGTGCGCGGGGTCCGCGCCGCGGCGGCGTTTCCGTCGGACCTCGTCCGCCTGATCCGCTACATCCGGCGGGAACGCATCGACGTCATCCACGGAACCGACCGCCCCCGCGACGCCGTCTACTCGGTCGTTCTCGGCAGGCTGACCGGCGCCCGGTCGGTCGTACACGTTCACGTGGCATGGTCCGACGGCTACAGTGGTCCAGCCAAATGGGGGGTCCGGAGCGCGGATGCCGTCTTCGGCATCTCCCGGTTCGTGACTCAAACGGTCGTCGCGACGGGTACGCCGGGCGAGCGCGTTCACACGATCTTGAACTGCGTCGACCCGTCCAGGTGGGATCCGAGCGTCGATGGGAGCGGCGTCCGTCGTGAGTTTGGCATCCCTCCGAACGCCCCGCTGCTGGCCTCGGTATCCCGACTCTTCGGTCAGAAGGGGCAGCGCGAACTCCTCCGAGCTCTTGCGCTCGTACGGCAGGAAGTGCCTGAGGTTCGACTGTTGATTGTCGGCGACGACGATGTGCACGTGCATGGAAGCTCATTTACCGAAGAACTAAAAGTCCTTGCGAGAGACCTCGGGGTAGATCAGCGTGTCGTGTTCACCGGCGGGCGCTCGGATATCCCGCAAATCATGGCCGCTTGCGATGTCTTCAGCATGCCGAGCTTCGAGGAGCCGTTCGGCCTGGTCTTCTTGGAAGCCATGGCCATGGGCAGGCCCGTGGTCGCGCTGAATAACGGCGGTACCCCGGAAGTCGTCGAGCACGGTCGATCGGGGCTGTTGGCGGCTCCCTTCGACGTCGCCGCGATCGCCGGTCACCTCGTCACCTTGCTCACCGACGGTGAGCTTCGCGCGAGAATGGGAGCTTACGGGAGGGCGCGGGTTCTCGATTATTTCAATCCCCACAGGATGGCTCGCGATGCGCGCGACGCGTACCAAGCCATCCTGAACAAATGAGCTCAGCCACCGAATGAGAGCCAGCGCCGCCTGCGACACCCGATGACATCCCCGAATACGCCACGCTTAAAACATGACATATTCTCCGCTCGTTCGCTCGGGTCGCCCTTGGCCCGGAACCGTCATTGAGGTGGCCGTGAACACGAGTCGTATTTCCGTATCCGTGGTCGTCGCGACCCGAAACCGAGCACACGACGCCGGCCCATGCGTGCGATCCATCTTGGCGAATCCGGGAGACATGTTCGAGGTCGTGGTCGTCGATCAGAGCGACACCGACGCAACCAAAGAGGCCTTGTCGCCTTTCTTCGCCGACCCCCGGTTTCGCTATATTCGAAGCGCAGCGCGAGGGTTATCGATCTCTCGGAACCTCGGAATCGAGGCGACCCGCGCGCCGATCATCGCCTTTACGGACGACGACTGCAGGGTTCGTGAAGATTGGATTCCAAGTTTAATCCAAGTGTTCGGCGCAAATCCAGATGCCGCAGTCGTCTTCGGGCGCGTGACGGTCCCTCCGGACGTGATCGGCCATCGCGGGTATGCCGCTCAGTTCGAGCCCACCACGCGAGAATACCACAATAGCTTTCCGCAGGCTAACGAGCCGTGGGGAATCGGCGCCAACATGGCGTTTCGTCGATCGGTGTTCGATGCGGTCGGCAAATTCGACCCCTTGCTGGGCGCGGGGGCGAAGTTCCCCGCAGCCGAGGAATACGATCTGACCATTCGAGCGCTTGCGGCAGGGATGAAGGTTCTGAATGCGGCCGAGGTATCGGTCCTTCACCTGGGCGTGCGCGAGGGGCAAGTCGCGTCCGCTCTGGTTGGCGGATACGGAGTGGCCATAGGGGCAGCCCTCGCAAAGCACGTCCGCCTGGGCACCAAGGATGGCGCCCACCTGCTCGCAACCTGGCTCGTGAGCCACGGTACGGCCGCCGTGCGCAACGCGATTCTCGGACGACGCCCGACAAATCTCCGTTTCGTCGGTGGAATGCTGGTCGGCGTCGTCCGATCGCTTCGTCATCCGATCGACGCGGCCCGTTTCGTCTACCGGCCGATGTGACGCGTTACCTGCGAGGTCCGGTGCCTCCCCGCGTGGGCGGAGCGGCTCGCGGGGCGTTCGATGGTTGCGCATCCCTCTCGGCTTGCCTACGGTGCCAACGTGACGCGGTTCATCGGATTCCTCCTCTTCTTGCTATTCGTGGACGAGTCCGCGTGCGCTTACAAGACGCATCTGTTCGCGCCTATGGAGTGGGTCAACGCATGGTTACTCGAGCCCACACCGATCAAAATCCGCCCGTTCGACCTGATCGTGCTCGTCATTCTTGTCGTGGGTTCGGCGAGGCGCGATGGCCGCGGGCCGTACGTTGCGCCCATGAAGAATGCGCTCCTGTTGATGCTTGCCACGACGGTCGTGTGGTATATTTTCGGAATCGTGCGTGGCGGAGATGCGCGCTCCGCAAGTTGGCAAACGTACCTCATTCTCAGCACGATACTATTGACCTTCGCGCTCGCGGCAACGTTTCGGACCGCGGCGCATTTTTGCAGTTTGTCGAAGTGGGTTGTGGCGGCCGCCATCTATCGCGCGTTCATGTGTTGGGTCTCGTATTATACGTGGGGACGCCACCTCGTTGGCAGTAGCGGCGCCTTTCTGACCCTCCACGACGACACCATTCCGTGGGTCGTATCTATTTTGATCCTTGTGGTTCAAGCGGTCCAGAAGAGGACGCCACTCGTTATTTTCCGCAACGGAGTCGTCACTCTGTTTTTGCTGGGAGCGCTCCAGTTCAACAGCCGAAGGCTTGCTTGGGTGTCTCTCGCGATGGGTCTCGTCATGCTGTACTTTCTCATCCCCCAGAGCGGCGCGATGAAGCGCATGAGCCGCCGGGCGCTCATATTTGCAATTCCGGCGCTCACCGTCTACGTGATCGTCGGCTGGGGACGAATGAATCCAATCTTCCTTCCACTCCGGTCCATATCGAGTGTTTCGACGAACGAGGATGCTTCGACGTTGGCACGCAACGCGGAGAACTTGGGTCTCATTGCCACAGCGAACTACACCAGCCCACTGACGGGCAGCGGGTGGGGACATCCCTATGCCGCCCTCACGATGAAATACGATATATCGTCCGCATTCGAACTGTGGCAGTACGTGCCGCACAACAGCATCCTCGGGCTCCTGGCGTTTACCGGTATTCTCGGATTTGCCGGGTTCTGGCTCGCATTGCCCACCGCGGTGTTCTTGAACGCCCGAGTGGCGAGCATGGGCAATCATTGGAGAGCGAGGAGCGCAGCTCTCATCGGCGCGGCTCAGCTGGTGGTCTGCGCCAACCAGCTCTACGGTGACATGGGCATCCGATCCATTCAAACGATGTACGTGATAGCCGTCAGTTATGCGATGGCGTTGCGCTTGCCACAAATCGCAGGCGTATGGAACGCACCGAATCCGACACCGCTTGTGGGAGTTCGGTAGGGGTGGGGGGAGTCGGTGGCAAAGCTCATCATCTTGTCGATCGTGCTGGTCAGTTTCGCCGTTCCTATGCGCTTATCCAGGGCACGGAGGCCGCGGAGTGCCCTGCGCCGCGCGCAGGGAATCGTCCTCGCGTTCATCGTCGTTTGGGCGGTCATGTGCCTACGCTGGTACCCTCAATTGGTTTCGATCGAGTGAGGGGCCGTCGGGACTGCGATTCTGCGGTGTGCAAGGGTCCGAGCGGTACGATGCCGTAGCGTCCTGTCGCGGGGATACGGCACGTGAGTCGTCGCCGCCACTCTTGGAGTCTGCAGTAGCACCTAAACCGACGAACGATTGTCGAGGATTGCTTTCGACGCGGCTTGGATCCGGTGCCGGCATGAGGCAGGCTGGCAGAGCATGGGGGAAAAGCTCATCGATGAGAGAGAACACGTACTGGCTGCTCGGTCTGAGCATTTTCGGTTGCTCGTCGTCGGAGAGTTCGGCGCCGCACGATGGCGGTGCGGTCGCGGACGTGGTCGCGAGCAACTTGGTGACACAGCCTCAGGTCGACTCGGGGGCGCTGAGCGTCGGCAGCATCATCGCGCAGGTCGACGGGGGCGTCGTAACGAAGCTGCCCGCGCTTGCGTCGCTGACGAACGTGACGGCGACGCTGAGGGAGGACTCCGTGGGGATCGACTTCGATCCGTTCGATGGAGCCATCGATTACCGCGTCTACCCCTTACCGAACGATGAAGACATCACGGTCAACCCCGACGGTTCCGTGTCCGTACGGAATGCAATCTACCGCTGCGCGGGCGTGCGTCAGACATACGACTTGCCGACGAATCGTACTTCCAACGACTCGGATCTCGTCACCGCGTCTGGGCAGTATTCGTGGGCCGGCGAAGTCAGCACAGACCCGACGCTCGGGTACGTGTACGTTTCGCCGGGTGCGGATCGCGTGCCCGTCTACGCTGTAGCTGGGTACACCACCGGCGGCGAGGTGGGCTGGAGGGAGAGTCGCCTCAAGGTTTACACGACGGACGCGAGCGAGCGGCAAACGTTGCTGAGCCAAGGCTGGCGCGACGACGGTGTCGTATTCTACGCGCCGGCAGTCGCCAGCAACGCGACGAGCACGGTATACGCGTCCCAGACTGCCACGGTCCAACCGGGCCAGGATTGGACTCAGTACGCACAGTATTATTTCACCAGCGCCGATCTCGCCTCGCACTCCGGCGATACGACCCCGCCCGCGGCAGCGTTCCAGGTGCTCACGGCGCAGGCGGCGGAGACCAGGCCTCTTATGGCGGTGACGTACCAGCCGTCCGACTCACACGTCGAGCTCGCGGTGGGACAAGAGCGCTACAACCGGGCGACCGCGCAAGGCGCAACCGGTCCGCTCTGGCACCTCGAGTGGTCGGGGATCACGCAACCGACCACTCTGGTCGTCGAAGCTCTTGCCTCGGGGTGTCCGTTTCAGGGCTTCCTTTCGCCTCAGCATCTCGACGCCCCGCCACACCAGACCTTCTTCACCCTTGCCGACTTGACGGGGACAACGTCTGCGGGCGAAGTATTTGTCAACGGCCAGTACGACCGTCCCGGCACTCCGATCGAGACCTTCTTCGTGGACGGCGGTGTTTCGGCGCTGCAGACCCCGACGGCTTCCCCGATTCCGGTGGCGCGTTCGTTCATTCAGGTCGCCCCCGTGCCGCACGGTCCCGGTGATTGGGACTGGTATCAGGGCTTCACGGTCGGCAGCGACTTCGGCACCGTCACCGCCGTTCCGGGCTGCACGGACTTCAACTGTGGGCGCTGGCAGTCCTCCGCTTTTGACTTAAGCGTATATCGGCTCGATGAGCCTAGCGGCGTCATGGTCTTCACTTATGGGCAGCTGCTCGGACAGCTCTGGGTCGCCTACGACGACTACGCCCAGGACACGACGGGCAAAGTGCGCTTTACGGCTCTTCAAAAGGGAAACATCGATGCGGACCCCACCACGTTCCTGCATGCCACGATGTCCGTGGACATCGTCAGTACAGACCGACGGTACCCCCAGCTCATCATCTCCGATCAGGACGCCCCCGTTCAAGAAGCGTTGTCGCTCCCGAACAACAACACGCTTCTGATTCAGCCGATTCTTGGGCCGTCGATGCGCATTGAAGCCGAAGCGATTCATGGATTGGTCAACGGCAGTCCCTGGGACGTGAACAACCAGGCGCCTGAGCACCGCTTCATCGATTACGACATGGCTCAGCCGGAAAGCGTCACGATACCCACCGAGCCGCCGTTCGAGCACGCAGGGGTCGACCGGATGACGCGATTCGACGTCTACGTGTCCTCGCAACGGATGTACCTTTTCCTCGACGGAACGCCTGCCGGTTGCTCGTTGTTTCCCAGTGGGTTCGTGCTGCAGGGCGCGGTCACCGTTACCTTCGGCGACGTGCTGTATCACGAAGGGGCCCCGGACGAGCTCATCTGCTATCAGCCGCGGCCATACTCGTTTCTCTACGCGCATCAATGCGAGGAGACCAAGCGTCATTTCGACGACCTCGCGTTCAAGAGTGGTGCGGCGGCTCCAACCTGGGACGAGACGCAATTGCCATGCGCCGCCTATTGAACGCGACACTGATGACGCTCGCGTGCGGCGCGGTCGGATGCGGCTCGTCAGGGCGGAATCAGGCCGCCGTGGCGGACGGCCCCGACGACGCGCGCGAGGACGTCGCGGAGGACGTCGCGGAGGACGCGGGAACGAGTGGCGCTGCGGCTGTCGATGCGGATCTCGAGGAAGCGGCCCCGGACGCGGACGATCCGGATGCCGTGCTTAGCCCCGATCAATGGTCCGTGCTGCAAGGTCTCTCCCCGGACCCGTTGCCCGCGTCTCCACCGGATGCGACCAACGGCTTTGCGGACAGCCCGGCGGCAGCAGCACTGGGCCAAAGGTTCTTCTACGATCCGTCGTTCTCAGGGCCTCTCCTGGATACCGACAATGACGGCAGTCTCGACACCCTCGGGACGGCCGGTCAGACCGGTCGTGTGGCCTGCGCCGGGTGTCACATTCCCACCAGCGGTTTCTCCGATACGAGGTCGTTTCAGCGGCAGATTTCTCTCGGCGCCGGTTGGGGTCGGCGGCGCGCCTGGTCGCTGCTCGACGTGGGCCAGGCGAAGCTTCTGATGTGGGACGGCCGGCGGGATGCGCTCTACAACCAGATCTTCGGCCCGCTGGAGACCGTCGTGGAGATGAACAGCTCACGACTCTACGCGGCCGAGCAAATTTTCGCACGCTATCAGGCCGACTACGAGGCGGTTTTCGGTCCGATGCCGCCGCTGGACGACGCGAGTCAGTTCCCTGTGCTCAGCGCCCAGCTGACCGGGTGCCAGCCGCAGAATCCTGCTGCGCCGCAGCCCGTTTGCGATGGGACGTACCATGGCATGCCGGGAGACCACGCCGAGTTCGATGGCATGACAGCGAGCAACCAGTTGGCCGTCACGACTGTGGTGGTCAATGCGGGAAAGGCGATCGGCGCCTTCGAACGCCTTCTGACGTGTGGCCCGTCACCCTTCGATGCGTGGATGCACGGAAGTACGACGGCCGTGTCCCGCTCTGCCCAGCGAGGGGCTGCCCTGTTTGTCGGCAAAGCCGATTGCGTCCAGTGTCACGCTGGCCCTTTCATGTCTGACGAGCAGTTTCACAACGTTGGGCTGGAGCCGCAGATCGTGCAGCAAGCATTCATCGACTCGAACGATCAGGGGGCCGCCAGCGGCATCGCCGAGGCCATCGCTGACCCGCTCAATTCGTTGGGTGTCTTCAGTGACGGAGGCGACGGTCGCTTGCCGGCGATGGTCGTTCCGCAGATGGTAGGGGCCTTTCGGACGCCGACGCTGCGTTGCGTGAGCATGCGACCGACATGGATGCACACGGGCCAAATGGGCTCGCTCGCAGCAGTCGTCGCGTTCTTCAACTCGGGGGGCAATCACAGTGGATATCCGGGCACGTCCGAGATCCACCCGCTCGGCTTGACCGACCTCGATCAGCGTGACCTGGTCGCGTTCATGCAGGCTCTCGATGGGCCCGGGCCGGACCCCAGCTACCTGCAGTCGCCCTAATCGGCCGAGTCAATGGGCCGATCCCAGCCGTCGGCAAGGGCGCAAACGCCGCGTGCCAGCCAGGGCGGCACTCCGGCGACGGGTCGATCGGAGGCGGCGGCCTTTCTCAGGAAGTTGAGGCAACCCGCGGCGACGCCTCGGATCGACCCGGCTTCTTGCCGCAACCCACGGAAGTATTCCATCCCGAATACGAGCCCAGTAGCGCGCATGGCGAGGCGCTCGAAGCCGAGCTCATCGGCGCGTTCGGCGGCCTCGTAGGTGAGGGTCGCGATCTTCTCGCCGAGCGACGGAGCGAGCAAGGAAGGCAGGCAAAAAACGCGACCGGCGAGCGGAAGCGAGAAGGCAAACCTCCATGGATCGGCATGCGCCATCCCGGGATGTTTGCGCGCGATTCGTGGTTCGAGCCTTCCGTGCAGGAGCGCCCGCGCCCGCCATTTTTCAGGCTGAGAATGGTCCGACAGGTGCACGGAGTAGGCAGCGTCCGAGAAGACAAGTTTGACGCCGATCTCCTCGAGATCCAGGCCAAGAGCCACGTCCTCTGCGCGAGGCAAAGACAGATCGAGCCCTCCCACTCGGAGGTAATCTTCCCGGCGCATCGACGCGTTGCCAGTTGCCAAAAGAGTCCCATCTACCTTGACCCGTCCGCTCGCTATGGCGCGCGAGAGCTCGTCCCACTTCAAGCCGTGATAGCGCTCGAAGAGGGCCTTGGCTCCGATGTTTGGATCCGAGGCATAGCGGCCGAAGACGGCCGTAGGGCGGCCGCTCGTATGATACCGGAGGTGAATCTCCAGAAAGTGCGGGGGTAGATCCATGTCGTCGTCGACGAGCACCAGAACTTCGCCACGCGCCTGGAGCACTCCGCGATGGCGTGCCGCCGATGGGCCGGCGTTGGTCTGCTCGAGGACCGACACTGGGAACGGGTACCGTCGCGCCGTTACGTGCTCGCGTACAGGGATCGTCGATCCGTCGTCCACGACGACGACCTCGAATCGGCTGGGCGACAGCGTCTGACCGGTCAGACACGACAGCAACCGGAGAAGGGAGTCGAGACGATTGTAGGTGGCGAGCACGACGCTTACGGTGGGCCCGTCCTCGGTCGGGTTTGCGCCAACGGTGGGTGCCGTGTGCGGCGGTTCGGCGGTCATGGGGTGTGTCCTTCCTCGTTGGGGCCGGCGTCGCATCCCGCCTCACCGCGGCGCCGGACCGTGCGACCTGGAACGTTACGCCATCGATGCCGCGGGCGACAAGATAGGCCCTGGCGAGGCAACGAGGGTGCGCGGCGCACGGCCTTGATCTGAGCCCATCCAGACGCTACTGGATAATTGCCGTGAACGAGTTTCTTTCTCTCCTGCGCGAGCGGCTCGGTCGTCAGCGCGACCAGGCTCTTCTGACACGGCTGAGGGAGGACGCTGCATACCTCGCCGAAGCGGCTTCCGGTCGCTTGCAGTTTCGAGACTGCGATACCGTGGGCGCTTGGGTTCGCGTGATCGGTCGCGTCCATGTCGATAACCGGGGGCGCATCGACATCGGTAGCCGCACGAAGCTGGTATGCGACTTCGCCCCCGTCGAACTCCTGACGGGCCCCAACGGCGCCATTCGCATCGGTGGGCAAGGATCCATCAACTTTGGCAGCGTGATCAGCGCGAACCGGAGCGTCACGATCGGTGACCGTGTCGCCATCGGCCCATACTGCATCATCTCGGACACCGAACTGGGGGATCCCGAAGGCCCTGAGGGCGTCGGCGCGGAGCCGGTCGAGATTGGTGATGGCGTGTGGCTGGCGAGTCGCGTGACGGTGCTGCCGGGCGCCCGTATCGGCCATGGCGCGGTCATTACCGCCGGAAGCGTCGTCACCGGCGAGGTGCCGCCAAGGGTCGTCGCGGGAGGCAACCCCGCGCGTGTTCTCCGGTATCTCGACCGTGACGCCGCCGTCGTCCAATCAAAGGGAGCGGGCGGCGCGAACGGCGCATCGATACAAGAAGTCGACGGGGACCGAGGGCTCCAGAACGGGACCGCAAAAACGTCAGGCGTCGCACGTCCTGAGCCGGCACATCGGGGTCTTCTCGTGTCGGATTTCACCATAGACGAGTTGGCTCGCTTCCTCGAAGCCGGCGGCGAGAGCGCTCCTGTCGCTGCGACGATTGCCCCTTATGGTCAAGTCGTCCCCACGTTGATGTCGGCGAAGAGCGCGGAGCACGACTACGCGGTCGTGTGGACCCGACCCGAAGCCGTCTTGCCGTCATTCGCTCGCATTTTGGAGTTCGAGCAGGTCGAGGAGGAAGTCCTTCTCTCGGAAGTCGACGCGTTCGTCAAGCTGCTACGTGAGGGGCTGCAAGCGTACCGGTTCGCGTTCGTGCCTTCGTGGACGGTTGCACCTTGGCGGCGGGGGTTGGGTCTCGCCGATGCACGCGCTCACGGCATAACGCGCGCTCTCTACGCAATCAATCATCGGCTCGTCGCGCAGCTCGATGAGGCACCGAGCATCTTCGTACTCAACGCCCAGCGATGGTTCGAACAGGTCGGCCGAGGCGCGCACAGCGCCAAGCTTTGGTACATGGGCAAGGTCCCATTTCACTCGGGGGTGTTCGAGCAGGCCGCCGGGGACATCAGAGCTGCAATCGCCAGCCTGACGGGCCTCACGCGCAAGCTCGTCGTGGTTGATCTCGACGACACGCTTTGGGGTGGAATCGTCGGCGACATTGGCTGGGAGCAACTGCGCCTTGGCGGCCACGACAGCGTCGGAGAGGCGTTCGTCGACTTTCAACGCGCGCTAAAGAGCCTCAAGCGGCGTGGCATTCTGCTCGCGATGGTCAGCAAAAACGACGAGACCGTGGCACTCGAGGCGATTCGCAATCACGCCGCAATGGTCCTGAAAGAGGATGATTTCGTCGCGTGGCGAATCAATTGGCAAGACAAGGCCAAGAACGTCGCCGAAATCGTATCCGGTCTGAACCTCGGGCTCCAGTCGACGGTGTTCATCGACGACAATCCTTTCGAACGAGCGCGCGTGCGTGAGGCGTTGCCCGAAGTGTTCGTTCCGGATTGGCCCGACGACAAGCTCGCCTACGCGAGCACCCTCCTGTCGCTGCGCTGCTTCGACACTCCGACGCGCAGTGCGGAGGACGCCGTCCGCACCGAAATGTATGCGTCGGACCGCAAGCGCGAGGAGCTCCGCGCTCAGGTTGGTTCCCTCGACGAGTGGCTCAAGGGCCTCGGAATACGTGTCCGCGCCGAGCCGTTGAACGCCGCGAACCTCTCGCGCGCGACGCAGCTACTGAACAAGACCAATCAGATGAACCTGGCCACCCGGCGGCTGACGGAGGGCGAGCTGCTCGCTTGGACAACCCAGAAGGGTCGCTGGTTGTGGGCACTGTCGGTGTCCGACCGCCTGGGCGATGCCGGCCTGACGGGCATCCTCAGTCTGGAGACGGAGGGAAGTGCTGCGCGTGTCGTCGACTTCGTGCTGAGTTGCCGGGTCATGGGTCGTCGGGTCGAGGAGACGATGACGCACATCGCCGTGGACACCGCCAGGAAGCTGTCGCTAAATGTTGTCATTGCGGACCTGGTGACGACCTCGAAGAACAAGCCTTGTCTTGAATTTTGGGAACGTTCGAGCTTCCAGCGCGAACCGCCGACGCGCTTCACTTGGGACACCCGCCGCGAATTTCCGATCCCCGAGGCGATTTCTCTCGAGCTCATCGCGTGACGACGACGCCGATGGTGAGGAGCCGGGCGGGCAGCAGCGGTTGGGTCGGGCATCTGCGCAACCGCTACACCGACGCCGTCGATCGATATCGGTTGCGCCGGTGCACTGAAGTGGGTGCGCGGCCCGCGCTTCGCGGGGCTCCGTTCGTTCACAATTCAGGGACGTTGCTCATCGGCGACGACTTCCGCCTGAACAGCCATCCCGTTCGGTCGCACCTTTTCGTCAGCGGCGGCCTTCGCATTGGGAATCGAGTTCGCATCGGGGCCGGCGCAGCGATCTCGTGCATCGGCGAGATGGAAATTCAGGACGACGTGTCGATCGGCGCCTTCTCGATCATCTTGGACTCGAACTTTCACGTTGCCGAGGATTTCAGGACCAACGCCGCTCCGAAACGCGTTTGCGTCGGCAAGGGCTCTGCGCTTGGCCACCGCGTCGTCGTCCTCCCGGGCTCGACGATTGGGTCCGGCGTGGTGGTGCGGGCCGGGAGCGTAGTCTCCGGTGATGTTCCCGATGGCGCAGTCGTGGAGGGGAATCCGGCTCGGGCACGGCTGGAGCGGGACAATCACGCCGAGGTCGTCGCATGGGACGTGCCCGCCCTCGTCATGCACGTGCTTGGTCTATCCCGTGTTCCGGACGTGCAGCATGGCCCGGGCCAAATCCCGCAATGGGATTCCCTCGGCGCACTGCGCCTCATCGTTGCACTCGAGGAAGAGCTCGGCATCGCGCTGGCGGAGGACCAGGTGAAAGCCGTGCGCTCGATTCGCGAGCTCATGGATCACGTCGAGGCCGTTCAACGTCGCCAGACGAACCGTTCGGGGTTGTCCCCGTGAGTCGTCCCGGGCCGAGGGCTATCGTACACGCGTGGCGCGCTATGGTGAACGCGGTTCGAGAGGACCATAGAATGCTCTGCCATTACGACGCGAAATACGGGGCCGAGCGGATTCCTGTCGAATCCGCATTGGCGAGAGACCTCGTGACCCGTATCGGCTTTCAGATGCTGGCAGCGTACCGAACGATGCGCTTTTTCGTAGAAGCGGGAGTTCCGCTTGCACCTCAGATCGCCTCGAGGCTGATTCGCCACGCCTATGGATCCGACATTCACTGGCAAGCGCAGTTCGAGCCCGGAGTGGTGCTCGTTCATGGCATGGGCCTCGCTGTCAGTCGCGCCGCGCGCGTCGAGCGTGGGGCGATACTCTTCCAGAACGTTACGCTCGGAATGAGTGCGGACCCGCGCAGTGGAAAGATCGGGGCGCCGGTCGTTGCGACCGGGGTTCACGTGGGGGCGGGAAGCACGATCGTCGGTCCGATCACACTCGGTGCACGTTCGAAGGTTACGGCGAACTGTTTCGTCCGAACGTCGGTCCCGCCCGACTCCATCGTCCAGGCGCCGGTGCCTTCTGTCTCGTCGCGCCTGGCGGGAGAAAGGCCCGTGCCCTTGGATTCGGAGACATGACGCCGAGCCGCGGGGCGCTCGACGGAGCCGGCGCTGGCTCGGTGAGCCCGAGGCGGTTCCTGCAGCTTGGCCCGGTGCGGATCGACTCGGTCACGCAAGGCGAGGCTCTGGATGTGGTCGAGGCGCTCATCGCGAAGGGCAGGGGTGGCGCGGTATTTACGCCGAACGTGGACCACGTGATGATTGCTCACGAGGATCCCGCCATGCGTTCGGCTTACGGTCGGGCCGATCTCTGCATTGCGGACGGTATGCCGATCGTTTGGGCGTCCCATTTGCTCCGTTCTCCCATTCCTGAGCGGGTTGCCGGATCCGACTTCGTTCCGCTCCTCTTGGCCCGATCGGCCGCCCGCGGGTGGGGCGTGTATCTCCTGGGAGGCGCGCCCGGCGTGGGCGAGACGGCACGCCGGAAGCTCGGCGAGCTGCTTCCCGATCTCAAGATCGTTGGCGTCGATTCTCCCCGGTTCGACCCGGACGAACCGCTCGGGCGTCAGGCCGACGTGGTCGAGCGCGTCCGGGCGGCGCACCCTGACCTCGTGCTCGTCGCGTTCGGGGCGCCGAAGCAGGAGATCTGGATCGACCGCGCTCGCGACGACCTACGCCCGGCGGTCTTGCTCGGCGTCGGTGCCTCGCTGGACTTTCTAGCCGGCGCGGCGCCCCGCGCCCCACGCTGGATGGCACGGTCGGGGCTCGAGTGGCTCTTTCGCCTATCCCGTGAGCCGCGACGCTTGTCGTATCGCTATCTCGTGCGCGACCCGAAGTTCCTGCTGGTTCTCGGGCGGGCTCTGTTGCGAGCGGGCCAGGGCGGCACTTGAGGCGCCGAGTCCTGTCTGTCAGTATTGGCCCCGATGATAGGGAGAGCGTCTGAGTGACGAGACGACGAATGGCTCTGGCCGTACAGGGCCGTACCATAGACCGTCCCCCTCGCGATGCCACCGGGGCGACTGCACCCCGCTGGCAGTTGTTCGACGATCTGTTCGACAGACGGTACGACGAGTCGATTCTCGGTGACGTGCCTACTCGCCCCACGGCACCGAGGATTCCGGGATGGGCAAGGCTCGCGGCCGAAGTGAGTCGCCGTCGCCGGGAATACGACGTGATCGTGACATGGAGCGAGCGCGTCTCGTTGGCCTTGATGGCGCTCGATCGCTTCTCGCCTGGAAGCAAGCCGCACGTAGCGATGCTGTATTGGTTTTCCAGACCGAGTGTTCGGACGGTACTTGAGGCGTTTGGCAGCGGGCTTCAGGCCATTGTGACCTGGAGCTCGGTGCAGCGCGCCTACGCGATCGAGAGGCTGCGGATCGCCCCGGAAAAGATCTACCTGGTGAAGCACTTCGTGGATCAGCTGTTTTGGAGCCCGCGTGAGCGGCCGCTCGAGATGATAAGCAGCGCAGGGGCCGAAATGCGTGATTATCCGACACTGCTCGATGCCCTACGCGGCACCGACCTCCGTTGCCACATCGCAACCGATCACGTGCGCGTGGATCGTTTCGGCTTCGGACACCGCGTGAGTGCCGAAGTCTTCGCCCGCCTCGCAAGCGACAACGTGACGGTCGGCCGTCTGCCGCTCACCGACCTCCGCGAGACGTACGCGAGGTCGCGGTTCGTCGTCGTCCCCTTGTGCCGAACGGACACCGACAACGGTGTCAACGTAATCCTTGAGGCGATGGCCATGGGCAAGCCGGTCATCTGCTCCCGCACGAAAGGACAGGTGGACGTGATCCAGGAAGGGGTAACGGGTCTGTTCGTTCCTGTTGGTGATGCGTCTGCGCTGCGCGCGGCGATCCTGTCTTTGTGGAACGATCCCGACCGCGCCAGCGCCATGGGGCGGGCCGCGCGTGCCTATGTGGAGAAGCACCACACGCTCGACAAATTTTGCGGCGAGGTGAGCGGGGCGATCCATGCGTCGCTCGACGGCCGCGCCGCGGCGTTCGATGGTTCGGTGCCGACGGCCGTATAAGTGCGAGTCGTCCCACCCCGGGCGTGGCGCAGACCCATCATTCGGGTGCGCCGCCCACAGGCGCTGTCGCATCCGGGACTCGAGCTCGGGAAGGGCCCCGCCCGATCGCTACAGTTCGCGACCGACGTTGCTCATGACCTGGGGACCCCGGTCTCCTGGTGCGACGCGAATTCGGCCACGAGGAAGCGAAGGCCGCCCTTCAGTTCGCGCAAGGTGCGAAACGGACTCTGCTTTGTCATCAATTCCAGCCAACGGAGCAGGTAGACGCGCGACATGGGCCGATTGAGTATCGTCTTCGTGTAGTAGGCTCCCCGCGCGACATCGTAAACCTTCAGGAGTCGTCGACCTTCGAATCGCCACGATTTGCGACCATGATGGTGATAAACGACCGGCCGCGGATCGTACGCGCCCTTCCACCCGAGCGCCGAAGCGCGAGCAAGCAAGTCGACGTCCTCGCAGGCGAACGGGGTCCCCGCACCGAAGCGATCGTCGAATCCGCCGACGGCTTCGAGAACCTCCCGTCGCACGGCGAAATTCGCTCCCTGAATCAGGCCCGCCCGGATGAACGTTCTTGGCAAAAGCTCAACTCGTTCGCCCAGCTCCTGGATGGTCAACCGAATGTCGGTGCTGTCGAACAAGAGCACCCGCCCGCCGATGAAGCCGATCTCTCGCTCTGCAAAGCACTCCATCATACGGCTGATGTAGTCTTCTTGCGGATAGCAGTCATCATCGGAAAACGCGATGATCCTCCCGGACGCCGTTCTCCAGCCTGTGTTCCGTGCCCGCCCGAGCCCGGGAAGCCCTTCGAACGTCACGATGGCGCGGGCATGCAAGCCGCCTCGCGATTGGAATTCCCGAAGAACGGACCTCGTCGAGTCCGTCGATCCATTGTCGACGATGACAAGCTCCCACGGTATTGCGGTCTCGATTCGCTCCAGTCGACGTAAAGCTTCAGAAAGTTGAGAGGCGCGATTCCGCGTGCATATCACCAAAGAGATGTCCATGTGCTTCGTGGCCTCGCAGATCTCGACGGGTCTGGGATGGATGGCATCTCGCAGCGCGCAGGTAGCGCGGCTCGCGGAAAGCCGCTTCACGATACTCCAAGGTGGGCCGGGTCGGGTCCAAATGCGGCACCGGGGTGCCGTGGCTCGCCGGCTCTCGTTCGCTTCCGTCTCCGTGTTGGATGGCCTCGCGCGATGCGGCGCTCGAACGGCGTTCTGGACGGGACGTTACTTTGGGGCGCAGCCGTGCATGGGCAATCGCTGGCTCGATGCAAGGCGGAGGCGCGAACCGGAAGCCGGCTCTTCCGGCCATGCGGTCGTGGATCTCGGCCCCCGAAGCCGCTGGGGTCCAGAGAAGAAATCCCTCGTCAAGGCTCAGGCGATTGTGGGATCTTTCGGGCGAACATGCGGGTGGATCGCAGATCGTTCTGGGTGAGCACGACAGCGGATTGGGTGGCTTCTTGACGGCGAAATCGGTCTCCTCGAACCCACGGCGTCTGGTGCTCCGCAATGCGCTTGTCTCAATGGGTGCGCAGGTTGTCGGGACTCCTCTTTCAATATTGTTGACGGCGGTGATGGCTCGCTATCTCGGAGCCAGCGACTTCGGTCGTGTCTACGTGGCTTGGATGCTCACCTCGTTCGGATTCTTGGTGGTCGAATGGGGTCAAAGTGCTGTGCTGACTGGAAACGTCGCGCGCGATCGCACCGCTGCTGGGGCATTGCTGGGGACGGCCTTGCTCTGGCGCTTTGTCGTCGCACTCGTCGTTTACGGCTTGTTGACGGCGGGCTCCGCCGCCTTGCGCTATCCGCGCGAGTTCCAAATGGTCCTGGCACTCGTCGTAGCGCAATGCCTCTTTCAAACCCTGACGAGCGCTTGTCAGGATACGGTGCGGGGGTTCGAGCGAACCGACATCGGAGCCTACGGTCAGGTTGCGCAGCAGTTGCTCGCCGTCGCGTTCGTCGTGCCCACGCTATGGCTCGGAGGAGGCCTCCGGGCAGTGCTTTTGGCGCAAGCCGCGGGCTCTGCGGTCGTGTTGCTACTCGTTGCACGCGTGTTGGGGCCGGTCGGGGTCGGACGGCTAAGACCGGACCGCGACGCCCTGCGGGTTCTGGTCATTCAGGGCACGCCATTCCTGCTCTTTGGTTTCTCGATGGCACTGCAACCGAACGTCGACGCGGTGCTGCTGTCCAAGCTCGCGCCTGCCGAGGTGGTGGGATGGCACGCAGTGGCGCGTCGCCTGATCGGTGCTCTCGTTCTCCCTGCGAGCCTTATTGTTGGCGCCCTTTACCCCACCCTGTCGCGACTGCACGCCGGGGACCGTGCGGGGTACACGCAAACCGTCCGCAGCGCGCTTCGGGCCACAATCGTTCTCGCCATTCCTATTTCGCTCAGTTGTGCGCTCTATCCGGGTCTCGGCATTTTGCTCTTTAGCCGAAAGTCGTATGGGGCGGCCCAGGCCAATCTCGTCGTTCTCTCGGCTTTTCTTCTGCTGATGTACGTCAGTATGCCACTTGGCATTTCGATCCTGGCTGCGGGACGCCAAAAGGTCTGGGCAGGAGCGCAGTTCCTCTGCGTCGTTGTAAGCAGTGTGGTCGATCCGTTGCTCATCCCGTGGTTCCAGTCACGGATGGGCAACGGGGGGCTCGGGGTATGTGTTGCGAGTGTCGTGAGCGAGCTGCTCATGGTAGCTGCGGGGGTCTGGCTCGCGCCCGCCGGGATCTTCGATCGTGGCTTGGTGCTCGGGATGGCGCGCGGTCTTGTCGCCGGCGGGGTCATGAGTGCCGTTGCGCTGGCGCTGTCGCGCGTGTGGGCGTTCGTAGCCGCTCCCGTGGCGGTGACGTCGTACGGCCTGTGCCTATGGGCGGTGGGCGGTGTTGGCAAGCCGGAGCTCGCACTTCTGCGAGAGGCGCTGTCGAGGAAGGTGGACCGCAAGTGAGCACCCGTCGCTCATCGCCTTCTCCGCCAGGTGCCGCGGACATCCGGGCACGGTCTCGCGCCCTCTGCGCGTCGACCACGGTCGGAACCCTCTCTCGGACGTGAGGAGAACTATCCTAGCGAGCGACGGCAGCTTGTGCGCGTGCTACGGTATGGCGGCGACCGGTTTGTCTCGAAGCGACTGAATCGCGACATTTCCATGCCACCGACGATCTCGATTGTTATTCCCACCCGAAATCGTGCAACGCATCTCGCGGAATGCCTGGAAGCAGTGCGGGTCGCTGCCGCGGACCGAGACGTTCAGGTCCTCGTCATGGACCAGAGCGACACCGAGGACAGTTTGAAGGTGGTCGAGGCGCTTCAGGACGGACGCTTTCAATATCACCGCATGCCGCGGCCGGGCGCGTGCCCCGCTCGCAATTTCGGCGCGGCGATCGCGCAGGCGCCGCTGGTCGCCTTTCTGGACGATGACTGCTGCCCTCAGCCCACGTGGATCGAGCGTATCCTGACGGCGTTCGAGCGAGATTCGACCTTGCAGTTCATCTTCGGACAGCTGAAGGCGCCGCCAGGTGCTGAGAACCAAAACGGATCGTATCCGGAGTTCTTGCCGTCGACCGATTGGCAGCGACAGCGCGGTCGACGTCGAGTTGCGATGGTCAGCGCGGGCGCCAACATGATCGCTCGCAAGGAATTTCTCTGCCGGATTGGCGGCTTCGATGAGCTTCTCGGGCCCAATCGCCCTGCGGTAAAGAGTAACGACTCGTCTCTTTCCTACAAAGTATTTGCAAGCGGTGCCAAATGGATAGCTGACCCCGATATCGAAGTCATACACACCAATGGGTTTCGATCGCACTCGGATGCGTTGAGGCTCTTCGTGGAATACGACCACGGGCTCGGAGTGAACTGGGGGCGTTTTGTGCGTCGCGGAGACCTGCGAGCCGCCGGCTATTTCGCGCTCGAGCACGGCGAGATGACGTGGAAGTTGCTCGCTCAAATTGTTCGGCTCGAGCGACCGCGCGGAATACGACATTGGGCTGCGCATCTCAAGGGCTTTTACGATGGGTTGCGGCTCCCCGGCGACGTTGGCCACGTCGACGGTTCCAAGCTTCGTCGCATGGGCGAGACCGGAAAGCTCGATGCCTAGGGACGGCCTGCAGGGAGTGCTGAGATGCAGACACTGAGGGGCCTGATTCGTAAAACGGGTCTTCGTCGCCAGCATGTGGCCAGCGCTCGGATGTATTGCGAGCGCAATGCCCTGGCCTGGTGGGGTAGGCGGCGAGAACGAAAAATCGGCAGGATTCTTTGTTACCATTCGGTCGGTCAGCCGCTTTTTGGCGTGAACGACGTGAGTCCGGCCCACTTCAGAAGGCACATCGAACTAGCGCTCGGCGCTGGGCTGCGGTTCGTTCCCGCTTCGGACCTGGCGCGTGATGGCGGCGGCCCCAAGGACGTGGCGATTACCTTCGACGACGGGCTCCGCAGCGTCATGCGCAACGCCGCGCCGATTCTAGCCGACTACAACATACCGTGGTCGCTGTTCGTGGTTTCGGATTGGTCGGACGGCAAGGGACCTTGGGGCGATGACGTGTTTCTCGGCTGGCGGGACCTTGAGCGTCTGATCGCGGCTGGGGTCGAAGTCGGAAGTCATTCGGCCACCCATCCAGACTTCACACATCTCGACCTGCCTCGGATCGTCGAGGAATTGGGCTCTTCGCGACGCGTCATTGAAGACCGATTGGGTATCAAGGTGGAGACCTTCGCGATACCCTTCGGACAATCGATGAACTGGCCCGCCCGAGCGGCGCAAGCAGCTCGCCAAGTGGGGTACGAAGTCGTGTACGCTCAAGCGGAGGAAACCCGTCCGATCGGAACGATTCCGCGCACGTTCGTCACGCGGTTCGACGGAGATTTGATCTTCAACGCGCTGATGACCGGCGTCTTCGATCGTTGGGAGGAGTGGTATTGATGCGCGGCTCTTGCCCTGATTTGTCGGCCAGTCGTCCGCCGGTCGCACTCCGCAGTGCGGCCGAGTTCGAGACGACGTGCCCCAGGTGGAGGCCATGACTGCAACGGACCGAAACGTGAGCGGGAATGGCACGACGCCGCCGACGCTTTCAGTCGTCGTTCTCAATTACAATTACGAGCGCTATCTGAAGGGATGTATCGAGTCCATTCTCGTCCAGAGTTTTTCGGATTTCGAAGTGATCGTGATTGACGATTGCTCGAAGGACGATTCGGTAAACGTCATTCGAAAATGCGCGGAATTGGATGCGCGTGTCAGGCTCGTGGCCCACGAAAAAAACGCCGGTTTCGCACGGTCGCTGATCGAAGGTACGGAGCGGCTGTCCCGCGGCGAGTTTTTGATGGTGATCTCCGCCGACGATCTCGCAGTTCGACCGGACGCGTTTGCAACTCAAATCGACTTGATGAGGCGGAACCCGCAGGTCGCTTTTTGCTTTTCCGGCGTCGAGTTGATCGGTCCGAATGAGAGTACCGTCGACAGGTCGTTTGGCGAGGAGACTGTGTGCGATCCAGCCCAAGCATTGAGAGTGATCTTTGACGGCCACGCCAGGCCAGCCCATTCTGGGACGATGATTCGGGCCGCGTCGTATTGGGCGTGCGGTGGATATCGGCGCGACATCGCGATGGCGCTGGATTTTGCGATGTGGCTCGATCTCGCCATCGAGGGTGGATTCGCGTACACTCCGCTTGCTCTTTATGGCTACCGCGTTCACGGACAACAGATGTCCGTCGCGCTCGCGGGCATTCGCAGGAATGCGAAGGAAGTGAGGGCGATATTGAGCGACGCGTGCGCGAAAGGCGTGCAGCGGGGACTCGGCACCGGAGGCATGCAGGAGCGAGCCTTCGTCTCGCATTTTGAGGCCTACGCGGTGAACGAAGCCGCCCATCGCAGCCGAAGGCTGGCCGCCTACCGTGTGTTGGCCACCGCGCTGGAGGCGCCCCTCGCTGCGCTGCGCTCCAGGATGCTGTGGATTTCGGTGCTTCGGGCGGCGCTCGGTGCGCGAGGATTTGCGGTTGCGAAAAGTGTCTTGGGTAGGTAGCTGCCGTCGCGCGACACCATCAGGGTTGGGTCACCGTGATGTAAGCAACGTTCATGGTTTGGGGCAAGGTTGCGGA
>JBEKOY010000075.1:0-27587 GCA_049521295.1 Polyangiaceae bacterium
TCGAGCTTGGACGTTGGATGCCTTCACTTTTTTCCACTATGCCGTCACGTCGCAAACGGGCTGCAATTCACGAGGCGGCGTGACCTGTTTCGCCGCCCGAATGCGAAAGTAGGGCTAGCCCAAGCCGATCAGCCAGGCGAGACATGGTTCGATCCAGGGACCACATTGGGGGCATGGACAGTTGAGGGTAATGGCGGCACCGTCACCATGACGGAGACCGTCGGCCTCTTATGTGGGGCGGGGTGGACGTGGGTGATTTGATGTCTCCGACCGGGGGATCTACCGCGGTCATGGTGGACCCGATCTCCCCCGCTTGGGCTCCCGAGAGTCTGACCGTGACAGCCACGTCAACGTCGTCGGCGCTGGAATTTGCTGCAGGGGACACGACCTACACCGATTACGTTGCCCTCAACAACGTACAGGTGGTGGACCTGGACGAGTAGGCCGCGGAATGAGACGTTCAAGCGAGCAAGACAATTGAACGAAGCATTGCACCATGATGCTACGGCCGGACGAACTGGAGCAGATTCGTAAAGTCGCGGACAAGCATGGCGCGATCTTGTCGAGCTTCATGCGCCTGTTGATTCTGACCCACCCGACTATCCAAAACAAATAGGGGGAAGACTCTCACTTCTCCGCGAGAATGATCCCTTCCGTGCCAGATCGCGGTTGCACGGACGACGAACGCCCCAAAGGCGTTATATGTGACCGCGGTGGTTTCCGTGGCTCTTCGTTGATCGATACGCTTTCGACCGGCTACTCGCTTCCGCCCGACGATCCGCAATGGTCACGCCGGTGACGGAGTCTGCCGCCACGTCGACTCGATCTTCGCAACGAGCGACGGGTACAGAATCAAATGCCGTGCGGGCCAGATCGCCGCCATGTAGAGGCGACTCAGCACGCCACGATGCTTCACGTAGACCGCGAGCGAAGCCTCCGCGTCGTTCGTCATGGCGACGTGGAGCAGCGCGTGGATCGTGTCGTTCGATAGCTCGTAGAGCGCTTCGTCCGCGAAGACGTAGACCGTTTTTACCTTCGGCATCGGCACCGGCGACGGCGCGTCGGCGAGGTTGCGCGCGCGATCGTCCGGGTCAAGGCGCGCGCCCACGCTCGCCTCCGCGCATCCCGGGATGGCCAGCGTGAGATCGTGTTCGTCCCACTTCATCGTGCGACCGATGCGCAGCCGCAGCTTGAAGAGCCAGTTGCCCGAGAGACCGCGCATCACCTCCCAGAAGCACGCGAGGAACTCGCGCACGTCGCCCGCGCGGCGGCCGCCGAGGTCGAACATCCAGAGGTCTTCGAGTTCGAAGTCGTGCGCGAGGGTGTGGACGCGCCACGCTCTTTGCCGATGCGCGGTCTCGAGGCTGGTCATCTTGACGAGGGAGATAGGGAAGAACCCCCCCGCGGTCCAGAACGCTCAATTGGGACGGCGCATTGAACGCCCCCAAGCCTTTTATGTGACCGCGGCGGTTTCCGCGTCTCTTCGTCGGCCGACAAGCTTTGCGCGCCTACTCGCTTGGCCCCAGTAGCGTATCCGCAAGCTGTCGAGCCGCGTAGCCAATGGCGGGCACGGAGTCCTTGTAGAATCCTTCGACGACGACCAGGCCACCACGCTTCAGGCTTCTTTGGAGCTTCTCGACCCTCTTCGGGTCGCAGCCGGCGCAGATGAGTGCCACGAGATCCCATTTGTTGATGCCGTGGTCCCAAGTATCAGCGTCAGCGTTGATTGCGTCGATGCGTAGCTTGCGTGCAGTGGCGGCCTCGCGCGCCTGACACAGGCCTTCATCTGAGATATCGACGCCAGTGTCTGCCAGCCCTGCGAGGCGAGGTAAAGCGCGTTGCGCCCTTGTCCCATCGCGACGTCGAGCGCCATGCCGGGCCTTCTGCTCTTCGCCATGCCACGATCGGGACCGGTTTCACCGAGGCGTGGACGGCGCTGCTGGAGAGCGCCGGCGTGAAGTGCGTGCCGCTTCCGGCGCAGGCGTTTCACGACTTGCGGGCGACCGGGATCACGTGGCACGCGGTACCCGGCGACGATCCGTTGAAGATCATCCTGCCGGGCCCATTTCTTTTTCGCCGGCCTCGTTGTAGATGCAAGCCTTCGACGCGCACGCCCGCGCGATGGAGGACGTCATGCCGGCACCGACCCTGGGACGCTTCGTCTGGCACGAGCTTCACACCCTGGATCGCCCGAGCGCTGCGAGGTTCTACCAGCAGCTCTTCGGGTGGGAGACCAAGGACGTTCCCATGGGCCCCGGCGAGCCGTACACGCTCTGCATGCGTGACGGCAAGGACTTCGCCGGGATCACGAAGTCGATGGCGCCGGCGCACGTACCGCCGCATTGGCTGCCATACGTCGGCGTGGACGACGTCGACGCCTCGGCGGCCAAGATCAAGGAGCTGGGCGGCAAGATCCTCAAAACGCCGATGGACATCCCGAACATCGGGCGCTTTGCCGCGGTTGCCGATCCGCAGGGCGCGGCGCTCGCGATCTACAAGGGCAACTCGCCGTACCCCGCCGAGCCCCAGACGCCGCCACCCGGCGCCTTCTGCTGGGAGGAACTCTACACGAGCGATCCGGCCGCCGCGGCGAAGTTCTACGCTGCTGCGTTCGGCTACTCGATCGAGGAAATGGACATGGGCCCGGTGGGCGTCTACCGCATCCTCAAGCGGGGCGATCGACAGACCGCAGGCATCCTGAAGAACATGCCCGGCGGCCCGAAGCAGCCGCACTGGCTCGAGTACGTGGGCGTCAAGAACGTCGACGACGCGACGAAGCGCGCGCAGGAGCTCGGCGCCAAAGTGCACGTGCCCGCGACGGACATCCCGAAGGTCGGGCGCTTCAGCATCGTCCAGGATCCGACCGGCGGGGGCCTCGCGCTCTTCACCGGGGCGATGTAGCGCGATCGACGCGGTTTTTCCTCGATCGGGCCCGGCGCCCGTCGGTGAGCGTTCCGGTGCAAGCGACCGCATCGGAAATGGCGAAGCGCATCCCACTCGATGGCGTCCGCTTGTCTATGCACAGACGTGCAGAGGGAGAAGAGCTCATGGCAAAGACCATCGTCGTCGTCGGGTTCGGACCGGGCATCTCGACCGCGGTCGCAGAGAAGTTCGGGTTGGCCGGCTTCTCGGTCGCTCTCGTGGCGCGAAACGAGCAGAAGTTGGCCGAGGGGGTAAAGGCGCTCAAGGCGAGGGGCATCGACGCGCTCGCAGTGCCCGCCGATGCGAGCGATCCCACCGCCATCCGCGCGGCCATCGCGAAGGCGCGCGCCCTGGGACCCGTCACGGTCCTCCACTGGAACGCCTTCGACGGGGCCGGACCGCGCGATCTCATGACCGCGGACGCCACGGCCCTTCGGGGCGTCTTCGACGTCGCCGTCGTTGGCTTCCTCGCCGCAGTCCAGGAAGCGCTCCCCGATCTGAAGAGCACGAAGGAAGGCGCAGTCCTCGTCACGAACGGCGCGCTCGGCGACATCAACCCTCTCACGAACGAGCTCGGGGTCCGCTCGAAGACGGTGGGCGTTGCCCTTGCCAACGCGGCCAAGCACAAGCTCGTGGGCCTCCTCGCGTACCAGTTGAAAGGCGAAGGGGTCTACGTCGGAGAGGTCGTCGTCGCCGGCGCCATCAAGGGGACGCCCTACGCCGAGGGAAGCGCGCTGCTTCGTATCGATGGAGCCACGATCGCCAATCAGTTCTGGAAGTTGTACCAGGGGCGCGGCGGGCTTGGCGCACGCGTAACCCCCCTGATGCGCCTTGGGCTCGCCGGGCTCGTCTGCGTCGTGCTGCTCGTCGCGATCATCGTGGCCCTAACGCTCGCCGTCGTGCGGTAGGCCGTCTTGGCTACTTCGCCGATCCGCGGAGCGAGTAGCCGGTCGAAAGGGTATGGGTCAACGAAGAGCCGCGGAAGTCAGCGCGGTCACATAAATAACAGGCGATTGTGCGACTGCGCCCGTGACGCGTGCGATGAGCGTCGAGGCGTGTCGGCGCAGTTGCTCAATCGTCCACTTGGACGGAGCAGGTGCGCCGGACCGGGCGCCTCCGGAGGCAGTCTCGGGGAGGCGCTATGGGGAAAGAGGCCGTAGGGGTTCGGTCCAAAACGCCTTTGGGGCGTTCGTCGTCCGTGCAACCGTGAACCGATTTGGCTCGTCGAGTTATTCGGGGATGTCGCCGCAAAATCGACAATGATTGTCTTGAATTGTTGGCACTTCAAAATAGAATATAGGCTACATCTCGGCGGCACATATCGATCCCCGGGCTGGCCTAGGTACAGGAGAACGTTGAATACTGCGCTAGCCAGTCGCAACGGCTTGCGATGCGACACTGGACGTCCGCCCGGCGGAGGTGATCGCAATACAGATCGGTTTCGTCCGCGCTCAATTTGCGTGCTTCCGGCGTCGAGTCGGCCGCGGCCATTGCGAACCCGCGGGTTCTGAACAACGAACCCCGGTACCAAGCGCATGTACCAAGGGCCCGGCTTGTACCCACGCCGGACCCCTTGTTTTTGGTTGCGCGGGGGCGATATGCGCGCTGGAACACGATGCGGGCGTGGTGATCGTCAGGCACGGCGCGATCAGACCACGGAACTCCGAGTCACGGTGCCGTGCGTCCCTTCGACCACGACTTCGTCTCCGTCGACCAGCGTACTCGTTGCGGCGGGCACGGCGACCACCGCTGGCAGCGCGTGCTCTCGCGCGACGATGGCGGTGTGCGAGAGGACGGAGCCGCTGTCGGCAACGAGGGCGCCGGCGCGCTGGAAAACCATCATCCAGGCGGAGCTCGCCGTGCCGAGAGCCAAGAAGAAGCGTGTACGGAGCTACTCGTCGCCGCTCAGGCAGGAGCAGGCCGCCGCGACGCGCGCGAGCGGAGTCTAATGGTGTTCGCTACGTTCTATCTGAGGTTCCTGAAGCGTCAATGAGCGCGGCCGTTGAAATTCCGCTCACCCTTCTGCTGTTTCATCTGCGGCTTTCAGGCGCATGATGTGGCGCAACGCAAATAGAAGAACGGTACGAGGCGCATCTTGAGTGCATCTTGGACAGGTCGGATCGAATTGGACAAGTGGCGACAATGAAGACGTCCGTGTCCCGCACAATGTTGGTCTATGGCGCGACCGGCAGAGCGGGTCGTCTCGTCGCGGAACGTGCGCTCTCGGAGGGTTGGGCCGTTTCGGCGTTCGTGCGCAATCCGGACAAGGTGCCGGAGGCGCTGCGTTCAAAGGTGACCCTCGTGAAGGGGGACCTACGCGACGCTGCATCCGTCTCCGCGGCGGTTCGGTCTACGCGGCCGAACGCAATCGTCGACGCGTCGAGCGCACTTCCGTTTGGTCACGCGAAAGGGCAGCTGGCGAACAACGCCGACCGAGGCACCATCACCAAAGCAACCGTTCAGGCACTCGACGTCGATGGGCGCTTAACCGAGTGCGTTTTGCTCGTCGTCGGCGGCCAGCTCATTCCCGAGCCCGGGGGAACGATCGACAAATGGTCGGTGGCGGCGATTGCCTGGGTCCTGCGCACCTTCGTCATGCGGAGAGAGTGGCGCGAGGCGCAGGAGGTGCTCCGCTGGTGTTTCGATGATGCACCCCCCGCGTTCCGATTTGTCTACGCACGCTTGGGCCATATGGTGGAGGAGCCTTCGCGCGGCGCGCTACGTGCGGAGCCGACGCGAAACAACATCCAGCACGGAAGCGTGTCCTACTGCGACGTCGCGGACGTCCTGGTGCGCCTCGCATCTGACAAGGAACGGACATGGGAACGTAAGGCGCTCTTCTTCAATTACGCCACAACGTGACGTCGTCCTTAGATATTGGCCTCCGTCGCTCTGGGCGTAGCATTGAGAAGACCGACGAAGCGCTTGCGGCGGTGCGCGCGGTTCTTCGTTGCGATCCCGCCGCCCCGAGCTTCGCGCAGAGAGAACAGTCCCTTATCCAAACGCTTGGCGAACGGGCATGTCCCGGCCATCCTTGTTTTCAGAGTGAAATCGCGATCTTCAACTCCGTTCAGCTCGATACACTCTCGGGAGCACGCTGTCCGAGGGTCGCGGCGCGGATCAAGGCGCGGCCGACCGGGCCGGCATCCCCTGCCAGAAAGCGCCGTACGGCAAGGTGACGCACAAGCCTTCAGCTCAAGGCATCCTTTGAGGATGCCGCCGTGCGGTCTCGACGTCGCTCATGACGACCCTCGCCAGTGAGTTCGTCGCATGGGCAGGACTCGCGCACGGCACGATGCGCAAGGCACGAACCTTCGTCGAGTTCCTCGCCCCCCTTCGCGGCCGAGGCCACAAGGGCCTTCTGAAAGGACAACCCGGCCTGCGCGCGGAGGCCCTTCGCTATCTCCACCTTTTGGCGTTCGAGCCACTCGTCTTGCACGCCTCCGACGTCCGCGAACTCGGCGTCGAGACCGCCAGCAGGCCGCGCGTGACGCAGCCCGCTCTTTATGTTGCGCAGAAGATCCTCGCGCGCCGATCAGGGCGACGGCCGGACAAGCTCGGTATCGCGACGGCCGTCACCGACGCCAGAAACATGGCATCCATCCGCCTGTGGCTTATTCAACGATCCAAGTGGGTGCACGAAGAACGCGGTGTTCGACAGGCGGCCCGATGATTCGTTCACGCTTCTGACCGACGCTGGGCGACGATTTCGGCTCACGCACGCGCGGGGGCTTCGACGGCTGTGAATTGACCGGCGCGAAGATGTAGGATCCGGGCCTCGACCTGACGCACGAGCTCGACGTCGTGCGTCGCGAGTAGCACGGTCGAGCTCCGCAGCCTTCGCACGACCACATTGCGCGTCTCCGCGTCGAGGCCGTTGGTGGGCTCGTCGAGCACCAATAGCGCCGGGCTGCCGAGCAGAGCTGCGCAGAGCGACACCCGCTGACGCTGACCGGTGGATAGCGCCGCGATCCGCCTGCCGAGCAGCGCTTCGACGCCGAGCCCTTCGACCTCGGGAGATCGTACGCCTTGGAGGGAGGCGACGACGTCGAGCCACTCGGAGACCATTAGGTGGTCCGGAATGTCCGGCTTCTCGGGCGCGTAACCCACCGACGCCGGCCGGACGACCATGCCGGAGTCGCCGTCGATCACGCCGCTCGCGATGGCGAGGAGCGTCGACTTGCCGGACCCGTTCTCGCCGAGCAGCGCCACGCGGTCTCCGGCGAACACCGTCAGCGAGATCTCGTGCACAGCCCGCTTGGTGCCGAAGTACTTCGTGACGCGCTCGAGCGAGAGGACCGGCGCTACCACGCGACCCCCACGCCCGTCGCCACCGCCGCGACCACGACCACCCCGACGACGAACAGCGTCGGGCTACGCCGCGTGCGGCGATCGTGCCAACGCGCCCATCCGGCGATCGCACACGCGATGGGTACGGCCCAGATCCCTGCGCCTCCGCCGAGCGGCAACGCAGGTACGTGCGCGATGACGCCCGCGATCGCTCCCGCCGTGGCCGCGAGGACGGACGACGGCGTCGTCAGCGCGAGCGCGAACGCCGCGAGCAACGTTGTCCAGCGTGTACGCGTTACGCGGGCGAGGGCGCGCACGCGGTCTTCCGTCTCGCACGCCGGCCCGACGAGGACGGCGGCGCAGAGCGTGACCGGAAGGGCCAGGACGGCGAGGGCCCGGGCGACCGGCCGCGCCGGAGGGTCGTTGACGAGCGACAACACCAAGGCCACCGTTCCAAGCGCCACGCTCCCCACGGCGAGCGCCACCCGGGCTCGCGCGACGCGCACCATGCGAAGCAGGTGAACGATGGCAAGGACGAGCACTGGGGAGCTCACGCGCGTCGTGCGAACGTCCCGACCGGCCGCTTCTAGCGCCACGTTCCAAGCGGAGGCGACTCCTGTTACCGCGAGCGCTGCGGCGGGTACCACAGTCAGCGCCGCGCGTGCGTCGACGACGACGAGCGCCAGTGCCCCAAGCGCGAACACCACCGCGGGAGGCCGGCGTGTCGCAGCGACGGCGGAAGCCTCCGTGGCGACCGCGAGCAACATCGCGACAAGAGCGGCGAGCGCCCCTTCGGCCCTCGCGAAGAGGAGTCCGCACGGGGCCTGCGCCAGAAGCAGCAGCGCGGCAAGCGCCGCCACCCAGGCCCCGCGGGGGACGGGCAGGGTCCGCAGCGTGCGCGTTCCCGGCGCGTCGAACGCCCCGGAGACGACGGGCGTCGCGAGCAGGCACCACCCAACCGTCAGCAGCAGGCGTGCGCCCGGGCTGCCGTGGAACAAACGGGTGACATCGCGCGCGTTGATGCCGTTACCGGCGAAGAGAATGGTGGCGACGATCCCCACCCCGCTCCAGAGCGCCAGCGCCCGCAGCAGCACGGGCCGGCCCGCCGTCAGGAGCAGCGCGCGGAAAACGTGCCGGGCCTTCGGCGCCATCGCGACGAACCTATAGCCGCAAACGGTTACCGCAGCCGGAGTCGCGGACAGGGTTGGCTCCATTTGTCACGGGACTTCCTTCGTCAGCTTGATGGGCCGTACACGAGGGTCAATTGCTGCTGCCGTACTCGCCGCCGGCGGCAAGCTCGCGCAGAGACGGTGCCGGTTCCCGACGGGTTATCCGATGGGATCAACCTGGCGAGCGGGGCGGCGAGCTCGGGTTTGGCGCGGGTGCCCATGTGCTGAAGCGCGACCGGATGGGCGCAGGTGTTTCTGATCGTTCGGTATCACATGGGGAACTGAGCGCAGCGTGTCATGGCTTGCGTCCTCAGGGTCGTGGCATATGTTCCAGTATATGAAGCAATTCCTTGTTGAAATCGACGACTGATGCGCCCGCGATCTCGAACGCGTGGCCCCTGCCAAAAATCGGCGACGCTCCGAGTTCGTACGGCTGGCCATACGCAGTGCGCTCGACCGTGCTCTCGACCGCCATACCGAGGAGGCGTACCGCGCCCAACCGCTCCCCGACGGGTGGCGGGCGAGTGACTTGCAAGACTGGGACCCCGACAACGCGCTGGCGATCCGACCCCGCGAACCTCGACACATTGCGAAGCATTCCTCGCGGATGTCTGGTAGCGCGCGCCGGGCGGCTCGCGCCCAATCGCCACATCGAGGTCAAGCGAGCGCTCGGGCACGTCTTGCATTGGCCCGAGTTGACCGGGCTCTAGCGCGGCCGCCGTTGGGCCGTAAACCAGGCGTGTGCTCAGATCGCTAAACTAGAGAACCCTGACGAGAATCCGAGTCTCGAGACGCTAACAATCGCAAAACAATCGCAAGGTGCCGGCGAAGCACGAGGTTCTCCGCAATCAGGCTCGCACGAAGCCGCAGCGCGGAGCGAGCGTGCCAATAACGGCTTGCAGGACAGCGGGATGGCGACAGAGAGACTCCCTATGCAGCACACGTCGCCGGTCGAGCGAGAGGACCAAAAAGAAGTAGCGCACGTTGAACGTAACCATTCGCACGGTCAGAAAGTCGATCGCGATCGTTGCCTCGAGATGGATGCGGAGAATGGTATTTCCAAGTCCGCGACGATGCCGCGATGCCTTTTGCGTGAAATCATTCGAGCGGTCACGATCCCGCCGCCGGCGCCCTTACGAAGCGACTCGGACGTGGGTCGCGCCAGCGCCCCCGAATGGATCACAATGAAGGCACCGCTGAAGGCCAAAAGAAGGTACGTTGTGCCGTCGCCGTGGTTTCGTGGGCTGCAAAGCCCGGAGAGGCGAGTTCGTGGGGGGATCGCATTTCGGTCGGGGGCTCGTCGTGATTGTCGGCACGACCGCCGCGTGCACGACCACCCACGTGGTCCGGCCGCTGGGACGCGGCAACGCCGCGCTCAACGCCTCCCTTGGCGGCCCGCTCTTCGAGCTGGGCAGCGTCGTCACCCCGGTGCCCATCCTTTCGGTCGGCGGCGCGTATGGCCTGCGCGACGACCTCGAGGTCTTCGGTCACGCCGATCTCACCGCGGCGCTCTACGGCGACCTTCATGTCGAGCCGGGCCTGGCCTACCACCCGGTCGTTCGCCAAGGCGGCATCTTACCGACCGTGACCATCGCCGGCTCGGTCCAGTTTCTCACCGATGTCTCGGACACCCGCGCCATCCCCCAGATCACGGTCGCTGCGGGGTGGCGAGTCGGCGGAAAGCACATGGTCTACGCAGGAGCCGACAACGCTCTCGCGGTCGGATCCCCGACGCGGTACGTCTTCGGTCCGCTCGTCGGCGTCGAATTGCGGATCGGGCACTTCGGGTTGGCGCTCGAAACGAAATGGCTGGCTCCGAACTACGACGTCGCTCGCGCCGGCCTGGGTTTCGCCCGGCAGCCATGGCTATCTGAGCGTGCTTCTGGGCGCCAATTACTACCTTGGAGACACACCATGAGAGCGGCTGCTCGCGTCGCCACTGTAGCCACGGCAGTCACCCTCACGGCGTCGTGCCACCCCTTGTCGTTGGACTCCTTTCTCTACGACCCTCCGCCGGCACCAGCGGGGGGGTATCAACTCTCGACGACCGTTATTGCCTCGTACGAGACGATGACGGTCAAGACGCCGGACGGGGCAGACCCTCAACGGCGCGTTCATTGCTTCGTCGGGCCGCCGGCCGGACATCACCCTTCTGTACTTCCACGGTCAGGACACCAACCTCGGCACCGCCTGGGGCCGTCTCGAGCTGCTCTATCCACTGGGGTACAACATGGCCCTCGTCGATCCCCGCGGCTACGGGCTTTCGACCGGCTCTCCTTCGGAGGGCGGGATCCAAATCGACGAACGCGCCATCCGAGCGGCCTTGGTCGCCCGTCCGGACGTCACAGCGACCCGGCTCGTCTATTACGGCCGATCTCTCGGCGCGGCGATGGCCATCGATCTCGCTTTCGCCGAGGCACCGGCCGTTCTGATCACCGAGTCGGCTTTCACGTCCGTCGAGGCGCTCGTCCAGGACGGGACCTACGTCGACTTCCCGAACTCGTTTGTCTCCGAGAGCTCTTGGGACAACCTCGCCAAAGTGCCGGGCATCGCTTCCCCGTATCTTCTCTTTCATGGCGCGGCTGACCACTTCGTTCAGCCGCGATATTCGGTGGAGCTCGCGGCGGCGCACCCGGGCGTGACCGACCTCGTGATGGTGCCGGGCGCCGATCACACGAACGTCCCAGAGACCCTGGGCCCCGCCGCGTATCAGGCGGCCATCCAGGGCTTCGTCGAGACGGCCATCCCGGCGCCGTAGCCCGGACCGCGCGCGTGCGCGTGTGTCGTCATGGCGCCTCTCGTCGTGCAGTTCCGACGACGCCCGCCGCTCCTGGCGAGCGCGTGGAATTCCGGTTCGCGCAGGAAATGAGCGACACGCCCGCCCCATCGCGACGAAGGTACGCCTCGACTCCGGCATGGACGTCGATGGCAGCAAGCTATGAAATGCAGTACACTTTAGATCCGCTGACTGAGAAGGACCCCGACGGCCCTCGTGTCCGAGCGGGCTGGGGAGGTGCCGGGGCGATGAACGAGGTGGCGGCGCAGCTCCGTGGCACCCGTCAGCGGGTCCGCTCCGACGCCCGTCTGCGCGCGTGCGAGGGGCTCTTTCTCGCACGCGCCGCTCCGCTGGCCCATCGCCGCGGCATCGGCGCGCTCATCGCCCCTGAGGTCGTGGACCCGCGACTCGGAGACGTTGTCGCCGACGCCATCCCGGGCTGGCTCCCCTCGGACGGACCCGACGACGAGAGCTGGCGGACGGTGTGTGCCGAGACACGCGCGCTCGCGACGACGGGCGCAGGGGCGGCGACGTGATCCGCTGGTGCTCGTATTGTCAGGCTTTCCTGGGCGATCACCCTCCGCACGACGACCCCTCCCTCAGCCACGGGATCTGCCCGTCCTGCGCCGACCAATTCGCCCGCGGCGACGAGCTGGTCGACATGACCTGGCGGGTCCGAGACCTCATGAACCGGATCTTCGCCTGCGCCTCGCGTGCCGACGCGAGCGCGATTCCGGCACTCATCGAGGAGGCTAGGGCGGGAGGTCTGTCGCCAGCCTCGATGCTCGTGGGCTTCATCCAGCCTGCGCTCTATCGTGCAGGGCAGGCGTGGCAAGAAGGGTGCATGTCCGTTGTTGAGGAGCACCGGTTCACCCTGTGGTGCGAGCGCTTTTTCGCCCAGCTGCCCGCGTGTCGGCCGGCCGCGACGCCGCTGGATCTGCTCATCCTGCTTGCGCCGAGCAACACGCACTCGCTGGGCGCGCGCTTTGCGGCGGAGTTGCTCGAGGCGCGCGGGATCTCTACACGAGTGGTCGTGCCCGAGATACCCGTTGCGGACGCGGTGAAGGAGATCGAGCGATTGCGGCCTGCGGTGGTGGGGCTCTCGTGCGCCCTTGCCTCGTGCCTTCCGGAGGCCGACGCGGTCGTCACCGAGCTCCGCGCTCGCATCGAACCGAGCTGGAAAGGTACCTTCGTGCTCGCCGGCCTCGCGCTGCGGGGGCCCAACGCCTCGTGGACGAGCGCGGCCGGAGCGGTCGTCGCGGTCACGCTCGACGATGCAGAGCGCGTGGTCCTCACGTCCCGACGTTCCTGTCAAGTCGCGGCGACCTCAGGTGACGTGCCAGCGTGAGAATGTCGGGCTCAGGCGCGGGCAAATGGGCCCGCATAATCCGGAGGCACGCGATCTTCGGCTGATAGGGTTCCGCCGGTCCGTCTTGGGTATCGCACCAGCCCCCGTCACTGTCCGTCCAGCACCTCGCGGACCTTCTTGGTCAGCGTGGTGGGCGTGATCGGCTTCGGAAGGAAAGCGATCCCGGGGCCGAGCTCGCCGCGCCGGAAGGCGTCGTCGGTGTAGCCCGACATGCAGAGGATCTTCGTCGCCGGTCGCGTCGCCGCGATCCTTCCCGCCAGCTCGGGCCCCCTCAAGTGCGGCATCACTACGTCGGTGAGCAAGAGATCGATCGGCCCCGGGTATTTTTCGGACAGGGCGAGCGCCTCGCGCCCATCGGGTGCAACGAGGACACGATAGCCCCCACGCTCGAGAACGGCCCGGGCGACGGCGCGCAACTGCTCGTCGTCCTCGACCAGGAGGATGGTCTCGGAGCCGCGCGGCGTCGTCGGCGCCGCAGGAGCTCGCGACGGGCGGACCCCCTCTGCGTCCACCACCGGAAGGTACACCTGGAAGCACGTACCCTTGCCCGGTTCGCTCTCGAACCCGATGCGTCCCCCGCTTTGCTGGACGATGCCGAAGACGGTCGACAGTCCGAGGCCCGTGCCCTTGCCCCTCTCCTTCGTCGTGAAGAATGGTTCGAAGACGTGAGCTTGCGTCGCCTCATCCATGCCTGTGCCGGTGTCGGTGACGGCGAGGAGCACGTGCCGACCCGCCTTCGCGCCGAGGTGCTCGCGGACGTAGGCCTCGTCGAGCACCGCGTCGGAGCTTTCGATGGTGAGCGTCCCGCCGGCTGGCATGGCGTCGCGGGCGTTCACGGCGAGGTTCATGAGCACCTGCTCGATCGAGCCGCGATCGACCCTCACCTTTCCGATCGAGGACGACAGCCTCGAGACCAGGGCCACGTCCTCGCCCACCAGTCGGCGGAGCATCTTCTGCACGTCGGAGATCACCTCGTTCAGGTCGAGGACCTTCGGCTCGATCACCTGCTGCCGGCTGAACATCAGGAGCTGCCTCGTGAGCACGGTGGCCCGCTCCGACGCCTTGAGGATCTGCTCGACGTCCGCGCGCGACGGGTGGCCGGGCTCGTGCTCCATCATGAGTGCGTCCGCGTAGCTCAAAATCACCGACAGGATGTTGTTGAAATCGTGTGCCACGCCGCCCGCGAGCCTGCCGACCGCTTCCATCTTCTGGGCCTGCCGGAACTGCGCGTCGAGGGCGGCGATCGCCTCCGCAGCCTTCTTGCGCTCGGTCAGATCGAGCGAGAACGAGATCATCTGCTCACTTCCCCGCACCGCCGCCACGCCGACCAGCACGGGAACGCGCGTACCGTCCTTGCGGAAGTACTCTTTCTCGCGGGGCACCGCGCGGCCGAACCGCTGGAGCAGCCCGGCGGTCTCCACGCCCCACGGCGCCCACTCCGGCGGCGTGGCCTTCCGCCAGTCGAGCCCGGTGAGGTCGTCGCGCGTGTAGCCGAGCATCGTGAGGAAGGTATCGTTCGCCTGGTAGACCCGACCGGAGACGTCGGCGACGACGATCCCGATGATCCCCGACTCGAAGAGCGCCGCGAACCGCTGCTGGGAGACGACAAGCGCGTCGTCGACGGCCTTGCGGTCCGTGACATCGCGGACGTTGGCGACGACGGCGCCGATCTCCGGCCGGTCGAGCAGGTTCGTCGCGATCACCTCGATCCAGCGAACCGTTCCGTCGGGCCGGACGAGCCGTCGCACGGCGGGTGGGGTGGATGACCGGTCGAGGAGCCGTCGCCGGTGGTCGGCCGCCGCGGCCAGATCGTCGGGGTGGGTATACCGGCGGAGATTCGTCCCGACCAGCTCGGTCCCCGCGCGCCCGAACATCTTCGCGACGGATGGGCTCGCATACACGATCACGCCCTCGGCCGTGCTGAGCAAAACCCCGTCGACGCTGTGCTCGACCAGCGCCTGGAAGCGCACCTGCTCTGTGAGAGCCGCCGCCTCCGCGCGCTTGCGCTCCGTCATGTCGAGGGCGATGCCTAGGACGTGAACGTCGTCCAGCACGGCCGCGGTGGCCAGGAGCGACAGGCAGCTGCCGTCCTTGCGGAGCATCACCTTGTCCCAGGGGGGCGTGACTCCCTCGGCGACCAGTCGCGCGGTCGCTTCCTCGTCTGCTTTGCGTGACCCCGGCGCCGTAAGCTCTGCCCAGCGAGCGCACTCGGCGAGGAGCTCGTCGCGCGAGTAGCCGAGCATCCTGGCGCCGGCCTCGTTCACGTCGACGAGGGTGCCGTTCTTGTCGACGATGACCATGAAGACGAGGCAGGAGTCCCAGAGCCGCCGGAAGCGCGTCTCGCTGGCGCGCAGCGCGCGATCCTTGCTCTCGGCGAGCTCCGCGTGGGCGCGCGCGAGCGCGGCCTCGATTTTCTTGCGCTCGGTGACGTCGCGGATCGCGCTCAACACCATGAGCCCCTCGTGGGTCTCGATCGGGCTCAGGCTGATCTCGACCGGGAACTCGCTCCCATCCTTGCGAACCGCGTAGAGCTCGAGGCCGGAACCCATCGCGCGGGTGTTCGGCCCCCGAAGGAAGCTACTCCGATGCGCGGCGTGGCTGGCGCGAAAGCGCGCCGGGAGCAGCGTATCGACGGGCTTCTGGACGAACTCGCGGCGCGAATAGCCAAAGAGCTTCTCCGCTTGCCCGTTCGCGAGGACGATGTGCCCGCTCTCGTCAACGACCACCATCGCGTCGGGAGCGGCTTCGAGCAGACCGCGGCTCCATGCCTCGACGGCCATCTGCTCGCGCTGAGCCGTGACGTCCCTGTGGTGGACGGCGATGAAACGTGGGGGGCCGGCTGCGGGGCTCACGAGCCGATAGAAAATGTCGACGAGGACGACCGAGCCGTCCCTGCGCCTGCGCGCGGTCTCGAAGTGGAGCCGGCCCTCGACGAGCACCTCGGCGCGTTTGCTCGAGGCCTCTCGTCGGCGGTCGGCCGGGACGATGAGGTCGTCGATCGAGCGTCCGAGAACCTCGGCCCGCTCGTACCCGAAGAGGCTGGCCGCCGCCTGGTTCCAGAAGAGCACCACCCCTTCCGGCGACAGGGCCATGAGCGGGTCGCGCGACCCGTCCACGAGAGCCGCTGCGAAGTCGATTCGCGCCTCGCGCTGCTCATCCATGATCTTGGCCCCCTCACCGGCCCCAAGCATACGGCCAACCGGCAACTGAAGGCGGACAAAGGTCCAAAGCGCGCGAAGGAGAAGGAGTTCACCTAGCCGCCCTTCGCGGCCCCGCAGAGATTCGCGGCATGCCGGCGAACGGCTCCGGTCCGCGCCGATCCAGCCCCGTCGGACTAAAGTGTCGCGCCATGCCGACCGTAGGCATGTGATGGAACGTGGGCGCGTTTTGTTGGTGGATGACGACGAAGCGGTCGCAAGGGGGTTCGAGCGAGTGCTCGGTATCGTCGGATATGAGACGCACTGGGCGTGCAACGGACTGGTTGCGCTCCAAATGCTCCACGAATCCCGCTTCGATGCCATGGTCTGCGACCTCTTCATGCCGGAGCGTGAAGGACTCGAGACCATCCGGGACGTCCGCAAGCTCTACCCCGGAACGGGCATCGTGGTGGCTTCCGGCGGGTTCGGTACGACCGAGGTTTCGCTTTGGCTCAAGACGGCGCTCGCCCTGGGAGCTGTCGCGGCGCTGGCAAAACCCGTGTCGAGCGGAGATCTCATGAGCGCAGTAAGAACGGCGATCGCGCGATAACAGAATCGGCGAGGGCGCGTCGACGCCTGGCGAAGGTAGGATTGAACGAGGCGAATAGGCGAGTCGATGCCATGTGGCTGGCGTCGGTGACGGTCGTCGCGATACCGCGCCAGGGCAGGCAAGGAAGAAGGGAGCGAAGGGGCGGCAGCGGCTGGCCTCATGAGACGCCGCGTTCGGCCGTCTCTATATTTGGTGGGGGGGTTAATCGAAACCTCTCGCGTGCCGTTTTTTTGATGCCGGTCGATCCGAAAAGCAACTGCGATGAAGACGGTGTTCACCGATGTATTGAGAGACGTTGCACCTCGCGCCGTCACCGACGTATTCCAATCTTACGAAGTCAGGTTGAAAGAGCGACGGCCTGCGCCAACGGCGGCGCTGGTTCACGAGGTCGCCGCAGGGGCCGCGATCGTGGCAGCCGTGGTTGGCTTCAACGGCTCGGATTTGCGTGGCACCGCACTGTTGGCGACGACGTTCGAGCTCGCTGCCCTCGCGCGCCCGGCCTCGTTGCGAAAAGTCCCTTTGTCCGCGAGCACCGCGTCGGATTGGATTATCGTACGAAATTGGGCGGGGGAGCTCTGCAACCAGGTGATCGGCCGCATCAAGAACAAGCTCAACCGCAACGGAATCGCTCTCGACGTGAGTCCGCCGGCGGCGTTTTCAGGATCCGCACTGACCTTTGCTCTGCCAAAAAGTCCAGCTGCGTATCATTTCGTATTCGGTACGGATCATCACACGGTATGGTTCTGCTTCGATGCGCAGCTCGATGCGGGGCGACCCGTCGCTGCAGGGGCGGTCGACAAAGGCGCCGGCGAGGGGAAAGTGATCGTGTTCGACTGATGAATCGTAGAATCGTAGGAAGGGCAAAGCGCATCCAGTTCGGAAACAGCGACACGAAGACCGAGTGAGTGAGAATCTGCTTGGCTTCGTCTACATGATAGGGCCCCGCAATGGGCGACGTAGGCCGGCGGCTCGGCCTCAATCTCCGTGTCACTGCCGCGAAGCCAGTCGCCGGACGCGAACGGAGCGCGACCCGGACGCATGGGCCGGAATCGCGTGATGATGATGGCTGAGCGTCATCCAATTGACGTAGCCATGCTGCCCCAAAGGGACGAATGAGGTCTGCAACTGCAATATTGGCCTTAGGCCGCAACGGGTCGGACGGTGGGCGATTCGCAAATTGCAGAAATTGTCTTTGCGCGGCACCAGCCTAACCCCCAAAGCTGTGAAGTTGCGAGCCAACACCTATCTTGTCGTGACGGCACAAGGGCTGCAGTGCCTTCTAACAGCTTCCGAAACGCGAACGGGTCTCGATTGCATCGGGAATCGACTGGCGAGACGCGGAGCTAGGGGGGGGCTATCAATGCCCAGTGGCCGTGAAAAGTACCGACGAAAGCCGTGGTCTCGGGCTGGGGCTGGCGGTCGCGCCCCGACCCGCCGATGGGTAGTCCGCCGCAGAGTGCGGGCCGCCGGGGAGGATCCCGATCGAGGAAGTCGGCCATGAGCGGCGCTACCGTTCTCATCGTCGGGGGCGAGCGAGCGGTCGCCAACGGCATTCGCCATACACTGGATCGTTTGGGTTACACCGTGCCCGAGGCGGTCGCGACCGGCGAGGACGCCATCCGCCGCGTGGAGGAGAGCTCAAGCCCGAGCTGCTCCTCATGGACATGAAGCTCAATGGGGGGGTTTCGGTGCCGTCGCGGCAGCGTCCCAAACGCACGCCCGTTTCGGCACTCCGATCGGGTACCTAACGTCCCACGGAGCTGCCGCCACGCTTGCTCACGCCATCGCGAGCACGCCAGCGCCGACGGCGCCATCACGTTCATGAATCATGTCGCCGAGGCGCTCACCGGTTATGGGGCCGACGAAGCGCTCGGAATGAAGATCGACGAAGTCCTTCGCCTTGTCGATCCTGACGGCAAGCGCGTCGACAACCCGGTATGGACCGCGCTCGACAAGGTCGCCGACGGCCAGCTCCCACCCAATACGAATCACAGTACCCTCAAGGAACCGCACTTCTCGCGGACAGGCGCAAGAACTGCGCGTCCTCGCCAGGATGCGGCTAGGGCGAGCTTGGTGAAGGCTGGGGCGTGCATCGTCGCCGAAAAGCCCCTGGAGTACGAGGAGGCTACGCGGGCCGTCGGCGAGTGTCGCGCCCGTGGCGGACCAGGACGATGCCATATGCGCTCACGGCCCCGCGGCCATCAACTCGTGCCGTTGCGGCGAAAGTAGAGAGGAGATGGGTTCCCACTTCGGGGGGGCCGTCGAGCGCGCGTGGGGTGCGTTCTCGTTGCGCGCTTTGGAGTTCATGATCCCGAGTCCTCGCCCAAAACCTCGCGCACCCTCCTCGTGAGAGCCTCGGGGGTGATCGGTTTCTGGAGGTAGGCGAAATGCGCTTTCAGAACGCCGTGCCGAACGATGCTGTCGTCCGTGTAGCCGGACATGCAGAGGACCTTCATCTCGGGTCGCCCGCTCGTCAGCCGCTTGGCAAGCTCGGGGCCGCTCATCTGAGGCAACACGACATCGCTGACCAGCAGGTGGATCGTACCAGGGTGCTTCTCCGAGTGCAGGAGCGCCTCACCGGCGTTCCGCGCTTCGATGACGTGGTAGCCGCTCCGGAGAAGGATGCCCCGAGCTACGGCCCGCACTTGGTCGTCATCTTCAACAAGCAGGATGGTTTCGGAGCCACGCAAGGTCGTGGGTGCTTCGGAGGCCCGTACCGTCTCGGCGGCCGCATCCACGCGCGGCAGGTAGACCTTGAACGTCGTTCCCTTTCCCATCTCGCTGTAGACCCAGACACTCCCTCCGCTCTGCTGGACGATCCCGAAGACGGTCGAGAGCCCCAATCCTGTGCCCTTGCCCTTCTCCTTCGTCGTGAAGAATGGCTCGAAGATGCGGGACAAGGTCGCCTTCTCGATGCCGGTGCCGGTGTCGGTGACCGCAAGCATCACGTGGGGTCCAGGGCTTACCCCGAGATGCTCACGCGCGTACGCCTCGTCGAGGACGACGTTGTCGGTCTCCATCGTGAGCTTGCCACCCGTGGGCATGGCATCGCGGGCGTTCACAACGAGGTTCATGATGACCTGCTCCACGCTGCTCGGATCGACGCGCACGCACCCCAGTGGCTCGGTCGGCAGCGAGACAAGGTCCACGTCCGCACCCAGGATGCGCCGGAGCATCTTGTCCATGCTTGTGAGCACGTCGTTCAGGTCGAGCACCTTGGGTTCGAGCACTTGCTGACGGCTGAACATGAGCAGTTGCCGGGTCAGGTCGGCAGCACGCTTGCCGGCCTTTCGGATCTCCTCCAGGTCGTCTCGCATCGGTTCGCCCGGCTTCAGGTCCGCAAGCAGCATGTGCCCGTAACTGAGGATGACGGAAAGCACGTTGTTGAAGTCGTGTGCGATGCCGCCAGCGAGACGACCCACGGCCTCCATTTTCTGGGCCTGGCGGAGTTGCTGCTCGGTGCGCCGGAGCGCGTCCTCGGCCGTGCGCTGCGCTGTGAGATCGCGTGCCGTCTTCGAAGCGCCGACGACCTTTCCTGAGAAGTCCAGCATCGGGGCGAGCGAGACCGATACGGCAACGAGGCTCCCGTCCTTGCGGCGGCGAACCGTCTCGTAGTGGTCGATTCGCTTGCACTGGGCGACGCGATCGAGAAACGTGCGCTCCTCGTCGAGTCGGTCGGCAGGGATCAGGATCGAGATGAGTTGCCCCACGGCCTCCTGCGCGGAGTATCCAAAAAGGCGCTCGGCGGCGCCGTTCCAACTCGTGATCGTGCCATCAAGCCGCTTGCTGACGATCGCGTCGTTGGATGATTGAACGATGGCGGCCAGCAGCCCCCGCGTCCGTTCGGCCTCGTAGCGCTCTGTGATGTCCTTGATGACCGTGATGCGTGCGCTCCGACCGGCAAACGAAAGCGCGCGCGTGGTGTACTCGGCGACGAACTGCGAGCCGTCCTTGCGACGGTAGCGCGAGGTTCCCGTGGCCTCGGCGTCCCCCCACGCCGCCAGCCTTGCCCGCGCGCTCTCCTGTCCATCGACGGCGAGGTCCACGATCTTCAACTGCATGAACTCGTCGAGGCTGTAGCCGTAAAGAAGGAGCGTCGCCTCGTTGGCGGCGATCGGCGTAAGTGTTTCGATGTCAAAGACGAAGAGCGGCAAGGGGCTTGCCTCAAACAGCAGCCGATGAGCCTTCTCGGACTCGCGAAGGACGGTTGTCGCCTTTTCGGCAGCGTCTTGCGCCGCGCGTTCTGCGGCGTAGGACCGAGCGTTTCCGATGGCGAGCGCGGCGTGGTCGGCAAGCGCCTGAGCCATGTCCTGATCGCCCTCGTCGAAGGACGGTGATACCCGGTCAAAGCGAAACAACGAGAGCGTACCGATCGACTTGCCCCGCAGGCGAAGTCCGACGACCAGCATGCTGTGGATTCCGATCGTCTCGTAGACCTCGGCGACCTCGGGAGTGACCACCATCGCGAATTGCGCCTTATCCAAGCGAGGGAGGAGGAACGCCTCTCCCGTGTCGATGAGGTGCTGACCCCACGCGTACTCGGAAACGTTGCGCGGAGCTGCCATGAACGCGCGGAGCCGCGCTACTGCGTCGGCGTCCGCAACGCATGTCTCGATGGGAAGGTGGAAAGCAACCGGCGTGAGCCAGCCCCCGTCCGAGAGAAGGCGAACGATGCAGCCGTCTGCGACGACATCCACCACCGTTCTGGCGACCACGTCGAGCAAGCGCTCGTAGTCCGTCGTCGCTTCGGCAAAAGCGCGCAGCGCCGTGGACAAAAGGCGGAGCCGATTGTCGAGACGCGAGTCGCGTCGTGCCGCCCCCATGGATGCGACCGTAGCTGATTTGTCGCTGCGCCACGAGAGACGCCGCGCGTGGCGATGCCGGCGAGGTCGAGCGTCTCAATGCCGTTGGCTCCGGCGAACGCGCTGGCCATGTATGGGGTGACGCTGACGTCGCCAGGTGTCGGGAGGCGTCGGGGCAACGGCGGGATGCACCTCGGTGCCGGCGGACCCGCGGCGAACCTGCCGCTTTCCCGGATCGTGGCGGGCAAATAGCGGCCATTGCGCAACGCAGGTCGGGCTGGCCGGTGAAGAGCACCACGGCAACAGCGAGATCGTATTCGCGCGCGATGCGCAGAAACTCCATGCCGCTCATCCGCGGCATCTCACGATGACAAGCGCCGCTACGTTCAGTCGAAGCGCCGCTACTTCGCGGGGGCGCGTCGAGAGGACTTTACTGCAATCGCGCGAACCCCGGTCGTCGTCCCAACGTCGGTGGCTGCCCGGCGTTTGCGCGCCTTCCAGCAGTCGCCGCACCGCCAGACGGCCGTCCCCGTGCCATCGGGAGTCTGCTCGCGTGTCAAGCGCCATCCGAAGGAGCTCGTGAGCGTCCGCTCCGGACTCGTTTCCGGTGAGCAGACGCCACAGTCCGCGCAAGTCTCAATGGCGAGCATTCGGATTGAGGATACACGCCCGAAAAACGCGCACCCCATCACAGCCAACGGTCAACGGACCCAGGCCTTGAGCGCCATTTTTGACTCCGCGACGGCACAGGTCAGAGCCACGTCGATCCGCCATGCGGATCGCGACGTGCCTGCCAGCATCGTGACGCTCAATGGTTGTGTGACGGATGAATCGCTGCCGCGTGCAGTCGTTCCCGCGACTTCGTGACTCGGACTCAAGGTTTTCCGAGGCGGCCCGTTCCTCGTTTTGGGGACAGCCGTGGCAAACCGTTATCTCGTCGTGCGTGCGCCCGCCCTTCGCCTGCTCGACGGCGAAGTCATTGAGCACGTGGACAAGCAGGGGCGCCGTTGGAGGGCGACGGCGACGGCTCTCACCCTCGTCGCGCCCAAGACCGGGGAGGACATCCTTGTGGTCGAGGGTGACGCCTACGAAATCGCCGAGAGACTGAGAACGCTCGGATAGCGTTGGAAGCCGACACGGGATCGCGGGGGGCCTGACCTTACGTCGTGCAAGCGCGATGATGCGTCCGCGTGTTCAGAACGAGGTCACAGGCCCGGAAAGCCACAAAGTGCGTGCTCGGTGCCGCTGCGAGGTACACTGCCCGAACGCATGCGAGTCGCGCCGCCGATCTCGCCGTGGCCCCCTTTCGGGACTCGATGCCCCAGCGGTACCGAGGTCACTTTGACGGCGCTTCCATCGAAGCACACGCCAAAATCGTGGGCCGCCGCTGGGGGCGGTGTGGATCTCGCGCGTGGGGAGGCGGTGGTCCGCCTGGAGGTAGCGGGCGGGCGCTCTCGGCGATGAAGCCTGAGTACGTCCCGTTGCTGTCGCAGTGCCAGATGTCGACGGCGGCGCCTTCCACCGGGCGGCACGACCGAACGTGCTGCCTCGGACCCGCCGGGGCTCTTCTCACGGCGCGCCTGAGACACGCGGTTTAGCTACGGAGGGCGAGCCACGCCCGGATCTGCCCAAGCGCTTTTCGGGATCTGGCGCATTGAATCGCCGACTCGGACCCATTCGAGACGCACAATGCGCCGGAAAAATGCGGTGCAGGCGCCTGCGATGGCCGGCAAATTTGGCTGCAGAAAGGCTTTCGCCCGCTACGCTTTAAGCTTTCGACATCACAGGACGAATCCACCGATGGCTACCAAATCCTCGCTGAACGTCTCTTCCCTGAGCTTGCCCGCCGTCGCGGATGGCATCGTATTGCAGCAAGCCCGCTGGCTCCGAGAGGTGGTCGCCAACTATGTCGAGGCGCTCGAGGCGGGCGATGCGACGGCTCATCAGGTCGAGAGAGTCGGCCGCATGTACCGCGCCTATCTCGCCCTGAAGGCTGACGGCGACACGAGACAGCGAACCATTGTCCGCGTCTTGAATGCGGCGCGAACGCTCAAGCGTGAAGGCATAGGCAACGGGGCGATGGCCATGGCCCGAGCGTATGCGTGCGGGGCGCTGGACTCGATTTCGGACCGGCAATTCGAGCAAGCCGTCGATGCCGACGACCTGCTGAGCGCCGGGCAAGACTTGCTCGCCGCGGCGGGTTTTCGCGTGTCGCGGGCGACCGTGCATCGTCTGGCGCACCCTCGTCGCAGGCCTATGCAGCCTGAGACTACACATTACGAGGAAGGTAAGAGCAACGGTTGCCCGCACGAGGAAGGAACGGCCCGAGGCGGGTCATTCGCGGGATCATCCATTCGGTCACGATGACATTACCGCGAACGCGATCGGACGCTTCCCCGAGCACGACCAGCGCCTCACTCACCGCCGCGTCGTAGAGTCGAAGCCGCGGGCGTAGGCTGGGCGCCGACGATACCCCGCTCGAGTTTAGAATGCGGATCGAACGAGCCACCGCGCCCCGCCCCTTCGCTCCCCCTTCTTCCTTGCCTTCCCCGGCGCGGTATCGCGACGACCCCCGCCGGCGCCAGCAACATGGCATCTGCTACTCGCTGACCAGCACTGGAGGACACAATCATGCTAAGGTCCCGCAGCATGACCACCAGGGTCGCGCCTCGTTCCTTCCGCAACGAGCTGGGTGCGCAGTCCTCGACTTCGTCGTATCGGGCGTTCATTCGTTCGAGCGGACAGGAGCGATTCTCGCGGCCACGTCGCGGAGGTCGCCGGTCCCTCCGAACGCTTCCTGACAACTTCAAGCAACCTGCCGGGTCCATTGCCGATGGGCGCACGGAACGCATCGGCCTGTCAGCCGCAGTTCGCGAACGTCGGCCTCCGCGTCTGGCGAGCGCACCGCGTAAGCGCGCGAATTTCGAATGGTGCAATCAACTCAGGACCCGAAGAAAGAGAGCTCCGCAGCTTTTCAGCCCACATTACGTTTTGAGGCTCCCTTGCAACCCTACGTGATCAAGCAAGGCGACCATCTCGCCCTCCTTGCCTACAAGTTCGGCTTCGATGCGGACACCGTCTGGAACGACCCGAAGAACGCGCAGCTTCGGCAGGCTGGCCATCTGTCGAAGGATCCCAATATCCTCTATCCGACGGACATGCTCTACATCCCGGACCAGAAACCGCCGGTGATGACGCCGCTCACGACGGGAGCGACGAACACGTTCGTTTCGACCGCGCCGACCACAAACATCACACTACAAATCTCGGAGCCGACTTTCGCCTCGCAGGCATACACTGTTCAAGAGCTTCCAGGGCTCACCGGGCTCACGACCGACGCCAACGGTACAGTGACCTTTTCGGCTCCCGTAACGCTCGCGACAGCGACAATCCTGTTCGAGACCGGGGCAAACTTCGTGTGCCATATTGGCAATCTCGATCCCGTTGACACGCTTTCGGGGGTTTTCCAGCGCCTTCAGTGCCTTGCCTATATCGACGCCGAGATCACCTTTGATTCAAGCGATTTAGGGCTCCTCCGCGGAGCCCTTCGTGCTCTCAGGGCGGCGCAAACCGATGTCGACTCCCCAATCGCCGTTGCACCGACGGACTCAAATCCAGCCTCACCCGTCTCTACCGACGATACGTCGCAAGATGACTCGTCTCCGGCGATCCCCACGAGCGAGCCGAGCGAGCCTCTGCCTGACGACGGACTCGCAGACGACGGAACCGTCAACGAGGAGACGTCAAACCTGTTGGTCACAGCCTATGGCTGCTGAACGATTCGAGGTCAGCACATGGACTTTCTGCGGCACTTGCTGACCCTCGAACGCGCGCAGACGTGAATGTCCGACGACGCTTCAAGCTCCGTCCCTCCGGCTCCGGCGGCTCCCGCAGCGCCTCGCCAACTCGTCCTCGCGCCCGGTGGAAAACGGAATATCCATAGCCCCCGCGCCCTACCGCGTCCATGCCTCACCTCGTTTGGTCCGGTCGTCGAGTTCGTGACGCGCTCGTACGCGCCTTTCGACAGCTTTGGCGGCGGATATGAAGGCGATGACCGTGGCCCGTCTACGAATCCGAATGCGCGCGCACGTGTCGCAAGTATAGCAAAGCTCGACACGACAACGAACAACGTTACGTTTTCGGCGTTTTCAAACGAGTCGGCCTGGCCGGCGTTGCCCTTCAAGTACGATCAGTATTCGTATTGGCCGGCCATCATACCGCACCTTCAGTTTACCGGGACCGCTGTCCCCAAGGTGCAGGGCACATCGAGCGTGGATGCCAATAACGTGATGACGATCTTCATGACACATGCGGCCGGCAACCCTGAAGCGCTGGCACCGAATTGCATCACGCCAGACATCGATCTGCATACCACATTCGTCATCCAACTTCTCGCGGATGGTTCGATGAGTATCACGACGAGCATGACAGGAGATGGCTTCCCAAACGCCGAGGCGTTTGTTCGCATTGGAGACGGCCGAGCCATCATGCTGCATCACTATGAAACGACGTCGGGCCCCTTAACAGGACCCTATATCCAGCTTTGGGGTGACGGGAACGCAGACATGGGGTCGGACACCGTGAGCATCCCGGCGGCGCGGCCCAAGTAGCCGGGGGGCACACGAGAGATGCGTCCCACATCGTTCTTTCGAATGGTTTCGGCGTCAGCGACGCGACATCGCGGTCGGTCGATTCGCGCTTTGCCGGTTGACCGTTGCGTTCGCGGACCGGTGCAAGAAACTGCAATCGGTCCCGCCGGGGGTTGCGCTTGAATCTGTACTTGATGCCCCCAGTTCTCTTTGTGGTGTTGGTCTTGGCATATATATTCCAGGAGCGTGCCGCGGACGTCCGAATGAAGATGGACGAACCAGAGGATCCTGGCGTCGTTCGCTTCGGTCGAGGCGTTACGCACGCGGGGGCCGTTCTCTGTATCGGCTTCGTTTCGCCGTTCGGTGGCTCGATATTGCGGAAGGCGCTCATGGGAGATCGCGCCGAGATTTCCTCGTTGGGAAAGCTGTACACCTTAATTGGAACTCTTGCGCTATTTCTGCTCGGCGTAGCTAGCATCGACAAGATGGTGGATTCCGTGTCCACGCTTATTCTCGCTAAACTTCGCGAAACCGATGCAAAGCATCTACGAATACGCGACGTTCTTTATCTCGAGACTCCTGATGCTGTTCTGCTTCTGTGTGTAATGTGCGTAGTGCTACTGTCGTGAGCACTCAACAAATGGAAGCTGTCTTTCTGCGCGTCACGATGCGCTGTTCGCTCCGCAGCCCGCGGTTCGCGCGGAAGCTGCCGCCGCCGCCGGATTTCACGACGAACTACGAGCTCGACGGCGCCGCGCCCTCACCGCCGCTGCCACGAGGAGTCGCTCAGTGAGTCGAGCCTGATCGTCTTGCGCACGACACTGGAGACGAGGCAGCATTGCTTAGCCCGGTGACTCGGGGTCTGGGACCGTGCACGTGGGGTACTTCGGCGTGCATTGCTCGAACGGGCCTGCCAGGTCGCCGCCATCGAGGGAGCCCGAATTCAACGCGCAATAGGGAGTGGGCTGTCGAGCTCGACCCCGAGACCCCAATCGACGCGTCCGTTGCCGAGGACGCCGCTGCCGACGTCGCCGAGGAGACATGGATCGTCCCTCCCATCCGTTGATCTCGGTGCCTGTTGCCGACGAGCCTGTGGGCGAGCCACCTTACGAGGTGGCGATGACCCGGCGCCGCCGCCGCGTGCTGCCGCTGCCGCCGCGCGATCCCGTAATCGAAGCGATGCCGGCGGCCCTGCGTCTCGAAGTCGGACGGACCTGGCAGCGCCGCGCCCACGAGGAGCTCAAGGTCGCGTCGGGCTTCACGGTCCTTTGCCGCGAGCTCCTCGAAACGGGGGCGCCCCCGGAGGTGCTCTCGATTGTTTCGCGCGCCGTCCACGACGAGGTTCGTCATGGCGAGGTGTGCCGCGCCGTCGCCGAGCGGTATCTCGGCGCAGCGGTTTCATGGCCCGGCGAGATCTCGCCCGAGCCGCCGCCGCCGCAGACCGATCCGCGCCTGCGAGCGGCGTACCACGTGGTCGCGGTCTGCTGCGTCAACGAGGCGATCGCCTGGACGTTCCTCGAGGCCAGCCTTTCGGAGACTCGCTCGCACACCGCGCGTGTGGGCCTCGGCGACCTCTTGGCCGACGAGGTGCTCCACGCGCGTGCAGGCTGGATCTACCTGGCCTGCCTGGCGGCCCCCTTGCGCGCGGCCATCGAGGCGAACTTGCTCACCCTCGTGAAGCCCGTACTCGGCGGCTGGTGGGAAGAAGGACCGATCGAGCGGATCGAGGGCGCTCCCGAACACGGGATTCCGTCGCTCCACGCGACGCGGAGGTCTGCGGTGACCGCGCTTCGTGACATCGTGATCCCCGGGTTGGAACGGCTCGGGCTTCGCGTGGAGCCGACGCGGATATGGCTGACCGAGCGCGAAGCAACGCTCGGGGCGCCCTCGTCCGTGCAGGCCGGCGGGTAGTCGGCGCGTTCT
>JBEKOY010000076.1:0-27472 GCA_049521295.1 Polyangiaceae bacterium
GTGGAGAAGTTCTCCTGGGCAACGAGTGAAGAAACGTTGGTCTGAACGAAGAGTGACATGGTGAAATCTCCTTCTTGGAGGTGAGTGAATGACGGGGGCCGTCATGGCCCCCCGCGAGAGCTCATTGCCCGTCATCGATTTGAAACGACCGTTTTGCAGGGGACTTGAATCGAAATCGTCTAAGCGTTCCTATTGAATGGCTACCTAAGCTCAGTCGTCGTGCGCCGGTCCGGCGATGCGGAGTGCCGACGACGACAGCACGTCGAGAACCCGCGATATGTCGTCCGCGGTGGAGTAGTTCGACCCGGCCGAGGCGACCGCCTCGGCGGTCGTGGGAGCCGCTCGCAGGCCGTTGTTCGCGGCGGAAGCGGGTTGACCGCTCAGAGAATGCAGCGCGGACGCGTAATCGCTTTCGGAGGCCGTGTAGTAGCCGGCCGTCTTGAGCGCGTGCGCGAACCCGTCGAGGTCTCCGGTCTGCGCCTTGGACAGTGCGCCGCCGAAGCGCCCCGACAGCAGGCGCACGTAGTCTTCGGCGCCCTCGTCGATCGACGCGTAAGCGCGAAACCCCTGCCGCACCACGGTGTCGTGCGACCCGATCACTTCGTGCGTCACGCAATTGGCGGTTTCGCCGTGCGGACCGGCCCCTTTGACGCCTCCGAAGTTGAAGTTGTACATGCGAGCGCCGCTCGCGGTCTCGAGCGAGGCTTGGGCCGTCAACGTGTCGAGCATCGAGCTCGATGCGGCCTGACCCGTCACCCGGTGGTAGGCGCGGCCGATGGCGGACCGCAGCTCGACGCGCGACACGGGCGTCCGGCACGGATCCACGTTGCGCACGGTTCTCGAGTCGATCGGCGCGACATACGGGCTGGCGTCCTTCCCCATCGGGTGCACTCATCAGCAATGCTCGTGCCGGTCGCGGGTCGAGGTCGAGGTCGAGGTCGAGGGTCCAGGTCGGGGTCGCGGTCGCGGTCGCGGTCGAGAGTCGAGGTCGGGGTCGGGGTCGGGGTCGGGGTCGGGGGGTCGGGGTCGCAGTCCTCCGCTCGGGACTCTGCGCATGCGCGCGCACCGCAGGGCAGGTCAGCCGACGTCCGCGAGCTCGCTGTGCAGAGTGACGATGTCCTCCAGAAGCTCGAGCAGCACGTTTTCGATCTCGCGATTGCCGAGTATCGCGATCTGCTGCACCATCGGAGGAACGCCTCGGTTCGGATTCCGAAGTCGAAAACGGACATCGATGCGCGCGGACAGGACACTCGACTGCTCGATGTAACGCGCCAAACTCGTCGCGCTCGCCTTGGGATCGTTGAGTGTCGACAGCAGGCCTTGAAGGATGTCGAGTCGCGCGACGTCGGTCGCCGTGACGCACAGCGCCTGCTTCGGCGGCGTGTGCCTTCGCTCTTCGGGACCGCGCGATCGCTTCATTGATCTCCCGGCACGGAGGTCATCAGCAGGTGGTCCGCGTCGTGGAACGCGTCGATGGCCCGCTGGAATGCGTCGAAGTTTCGGCCTTCCGTCACGAGCTCGGTCATCGAACCGACGACGGACGTGTTCGATTCTTCGAGAGAGCCGATCGAAAGCTGTCCCGTCGACGCCGCTGGGGCGCCGGCCCCGGCGGTCGTGGCCAGAAGCGAGCCGCCTTCGGGAGCCAGTTGTTCCGGCTTGGCAAACGTCACGACGCGCAGTCTTGCGATTTTCGTGTCGCATTGCCGCACTTCGCCGGTCGGCGTGATCGTGATCTCGCCTTTGGTGCGATCGGTTCGAATGGGGCGCCCGTCCTCTGCGAGGACCGGGGTGCCGTGCGAGGTCGTCAACGTTCCGTCGGATGCGACGGCCAGCGACCCGGCACGCGTATAGCGTTCGCCGTTGGTCGTGCTCGCGGCCAAGTACGATTTGTCGGGTAGAGTGACGTCGAGCGATCGACCCGTGACCCGAAGGGCCCCGCGAGTCGTGTCGAGCGTCGTGGTGGACGCCGTCACCGACGGCATCGGCGTGCCGTTGCCGCCGGCCTGCGCGAGGGCCTCACGGAAAATCGGGCGCATCCGCTGGTAGCCGTCTGTGGACGCATTGGCAAGATTGCTCGCCGTGGCGTCCAGGGCCGACGTTTGTGCAATCGCCCCGCTCAGCGCGACATAGATTCCATCGGTCATCGTTCAAGCCCTCCCGATCATCGCCCGCAGGCGGTGCATGGCCTCGGAATGCAGTTGCGAGATGCGCGACTCAGTAACCCCGAGTACGGCTCCAATCTCTCGCAGCGTGCAATCCTCCTGGTAATAAAGAGCCAAAACTTGGCGCAATTTCGGGGGTAGCCGGTCGATTGCCTCCGCGACGGCGGCCGCGAGTTCCTTCTTGCTGACTTCGTCCTCGACGGTCGGCGCCGTACCTTCCGTCTCGATCTCGTCCGGGTCGATGAGCTCGAGCCGAGCCATGCCGCTGTTCGCGATGCGCAAAAGCAGCGTCTGATAGGCCTCGAGGTCGATTCCGAGCTTGGCCGCGATCTCTTCCTCTTCGGGCGCCCGTCCCAAAGCGCTCGCCAGTTCGCGCAGGGCTTCGGTGAGTTTTCGGGATGCGCGCCGGACCTCACGGGTCGCCGGATCCAGATTGCGCAAATAGTCGAGCATCGCGCCCCGAATGCGGTACGAGGCGTACGCTTCGAACTCGTTCGGGGGCATCGCCGGATCGGCGCGGCGGTAGGCCTCGATCAATCCAACCCATCCGTAGCCGACGAGATCGGCCACGGTGATGTGGCGCGGAACCGTTCGAGCGAGGCGCATCGCCGCACGCCGGACCATCGGCAGGTAATGCTCGTAGGCTTGCCGGTCGAGCGTCCCCTTGGCTCGCTCCTCAGCGGCTATCGGAACGGCGCTCATACGGCCGCCTTGGTCGACTCTTTGCGCCGCGTGAGAGCATCGAGCACCGCACCCATGGTTGCCGGAGAAACGTCTTCGGGCACGCGCGGTCCCGCGCACAGGATCGAAATCGGCAGCTTCGACGCGAAGGTGGCGTGGACCACGCCGGACGGAGCCTCGGTCTCGTCGAGCTTGGTGATCGCCACGGCGGTCGGGTTGGTTGCCGAGAACGATCGCGCCACGCGCGTCGCATCGATCGCGCGAATCGCCGCAGGCACACAGACGAGAACGTGACGGGCGAAGCCTCGGCACGCGTCGGTGGCGGCGAAGCGGTCGGTGGCGAGAAGACGCTCGGTTGCGTTTGCCGCCGGCTCCTTTCCGGCCGTGTCGACGAAGACGAACTGGGTCCGCACGGCCGCCAGGATGCTCGCGAGCTCGTCGGCGTCGCGAGCCGTCTCGCACGGCACGCCGAGCAGATCGGCGTACCGCTCGATCTGAGCGACGCCGCCCACCCGGAACGTGTCGCAGGCGACCAGCGTCACGGTCTTATTGTCCATTCTGGCGCGGGCCGCGAGCTTTGCGAGGGTCGTCGTCTTGCCGACGCCTGCGGGGCCTACGACCGCGATGACGGCGCGACCTTCGCCCGACAGCGGCCAGGCCTTCAACTGCACCAGTTCGGAAAGCGCGTTGCGAAAGCGCTCCTCGAGGCTGGTGTCCCCGTCGCCCTTCGCCCGCGTCGCGCGGGCCAGTGCGACGGCGGCGCCGCCTTCGATTCCGTGGGCGCGTACGACCGCCGTGGACTTGTCGCCGCGCGCCGACTTCGGGGCAATCTGTTCGATGGCATCGCGAATGGCGACGATCTCGGCTGCGACGTCGTTCGATGGACCCGACCCCGGTCGCACGAGCGCGATTTTGAGGGCCCGGATCTCGCTGCGCAGCTCCGCGCGAAGCGCGGCGATCGGATCGCGCGACGGAGCGCTCTCGCCTTCCGCGTACGCACTCGAGGCGAACGGGCCCTTCGCTGCGGCCACGGCAGCAGGCGGGGCAGCCGTCGTCGTCTCCGCCACGGCGGCCGCAATCTCCACGTCGCTGCCCCCGAACAGTCCCGTGATACCCCGGCGAGGGACGTCGCGTGTGGTCAGGACGACGGCGTCCTTGCCGAGAGCGTCGGTCGCCGCCCGGCGTGCATCGAAAGCGGTCCGACCGCGGAACACCTGGGTCTTCATGGACTCCTCACTGAGCGAGAGCATTGGGCGCGAGCCGGTCGAGGACCTGGATCGGCGCCGTCGGATCGATTTCGCGGAACGAGACGACCGAGAGCTGGGGAATCTTGCGTTCGAAGACGGCGCGGACGTAGCGCCGCAAGTCCGGGGACGTGACGACTAGCGGAGTGGCCGAGATGGCCGTGAACTTTTTGACGGACCGCTCGACGTTGGCTACGAGCGTCCGCAAGAGTTCCGGATCGAGGGCGCCGCCGGTGCCCGTGGCGATCTCGCGCAGCGACCGGCGGAGCAGCTCTTCGAGGCGTGGATCGAGCGTCAAGGCGGCGACGTTCCCGTCGGCTCCCTTGACGCGTGAGGTGATGTGCGAGGCGAGCCGCTCGCGCACCAGCTCCGTGAGTTGTTCGATGTCCTTCGTTTGCGCCGAGAGTTCGCCGAGCGAGTCGAGGATCGTCCGCAGATCTCGAATCGAGATCCCTTCGCGCACCAGATTTCGGAGAATGCGGACCACGTCACCGAGAGAGAGCAAGTTCGGAACCACGTCGTCGACGATCTTCGGAGCCGTCTTGGCGAGAACGTCGAGCAAGTGCTGGACTTCCTGCCGACCCAAGAGCTTGTGCGCGTTGATGCGCAGCAGTTCGCCCAGATGGGTCGCGATGACGGTCGCGTGATCGACCACCGTGTACCCGAGGGCCTCCGCCATCTCCTTGTCGCGCACAGCAATCCAGCGGGCAGGCATGCCGAACGTCGGATCCATGGTTTTTTCGCCCTGGATCGGAGGCGCTTGGCCGATCGGATCGACGGCGAGCAGACGCCCGGCCTTGCAGCTGCCGGCCCCCACGGCATTGCCCGAGATGAGCACCCGGTAGGCGCCGGGCGGCAATTGAAGGTTGTCGCACACGTGGACCGGCGGCATGATCATGCCCAGATCCTTGGCGAGTTGCTGTCGCAACACCGCGACCCGATCGAGCAGCGTTCCGCCGCGCGCTGCGTCGACGAGGCCGACCAGCTCGTAACCGACTTCGAGCGAAAGGAGATCGAGGGCCAGCGAAGCATCGACTTCGGACGCGGCGCGCTTCGGGTCGCCCGCGGCCGGTGGGGCGGCGGCCTTCACCACGACCGCAGGAGCGGCGCCGATCTTGCGCGAAAGCATCAGAAACCCACCTGCGAGCATGAGGCAAGACACGGTCGGCATTCCCGGCATCAGAGCGAGGACCGTCAAAATTCCGGCGGTCATCGCGACGGGTTTCCGACGGCCGAAGAGCTGCGTGCCGAACGCACGGCCGAGCTGATCGCCGGTCGCGCTTCTCGTCACGACGATGCCGGAGGCGGCGGAGATGAGCAGCGCCGGAATCTGCGACGCCAGCGCATCGCCGACGCTGAGAACCGAGAACGTTTCGGCGGCTTTCGACAGATCCATGCCCCGCGACACGCCGAGGATGAGCCCACCGATCAAGTTGATGGCCGTGATGAGCAGGCCGGCCACGGCGTCGCCGTGAACGAACTTGCTCGCTCCATCCATGGCTCCGTAGAAATCGGCCTCCCGTTCGAGTTTCTTTCTTCGGCCGCGCGCCTGGTCGTTGTTGATCGAACCCGACGACAGGTCGGCGTCGATCGCCATCTGCTTTCCGGGCATGGCGTCCAAGGTGAATCGAGCCGAGACCTCGGCGACGCGCCCGGCGCCTTTGGTGACGACGACGAAGTTGATGACCGCCAGGATCAAGAAGACCACGAGCCCGACCAGCACGTTGCCCTCGACCACGAAGCGCCCGAAGGCCTCCACCACCGATCCGGCGGCGCCCGCTCCTTCGCCGCCGTGCAGAAGAATCAGGCGCGTCGTCGCGACGTTCAGGCTCAATCGCAAAAGCGTGGCGATGAGAACGAACGCTGGAAATGCGCTGAATTCGAGCGCCTCTTCGATGAAGAGCGCCGTCAGGAACACCCCGATGGCGAGCGCCTGCGAGAACGACAGCAAGATGTCGAGCAGCATCGCCGGGATCGGCAACACCATCATGAGCACGATGCCGATGATCCCGAGCGGGATGATGATGTCGGACCCGCGAGAGGGGGTCGAGATCGCGACGGCCTCGGTGCTCACGGACCCCGTCCTCGCACCCCTTGTGCCGTCGCTACGCCCCGCAGCTTGAATACGAAGGCCAGGATGCGCGCGACGGCGGCAAAGTGCGCCGCCGGAATCGGTTGTCCGATATGAACCTCGGCGTCGAGCGCTCTCGCGAGCGCACGGTTTTCCAGAATGGGGATACCGTGCTTGCGAGCCTCGGCGCGAATCTGCAGCGCGACGTCGTCGTGTCCTTTGGCGACGACGACGGGGGCAGGGTCCGTCGGTGAATACCGCAGCGCCACCGAGATGTGCGTGGGGTTGGCGACGACGACGGTCGCACCCTTCACGTTGGCGAGCGAACGCTTTCGCGCGAGCGCGCGGGCACGCGATCGCATGCGCGCTTTGGACTTCTGGTCGCCCTCGCTCGATCGATTTTCGTCCATGACCTCGCGGCGGGTCATCTTCATCTCTTTGCTGATCGAAAATCGGCTCTGCATGTATTCGACGCCCGACACGAGCGCGAGGGCGAACAGGGCATTGAGCAAAACTCGCACCGCGGCGTCCATGATGTGCGTCGCCCCGACGTCGACTCCGACGCGACTGAGGCTCAGCAGGTCCGGCAGCTCGATGAGCAGAGCGCGGTAGCCCACGTATCCGACGAGTCCGACCCGCAGCAGACTCAAAAGGGCTTGGACGGTTCCCTTCTTGGGCGAAAATAGCTGTTGCAGCCGCGGCAGGGGATTCAGGCGCTCCGGCTTGAAACCAACGGCCTCGAGGTTCACGTGCAGTCCGGCTTGGGCGATCCCCGCGGCCGTCGCGCCCACGGCGGCCGCGATGGCCGCGGGCGCCACCAAGACCCCGAGGACCGTCACGGCGGCACTCGTGACCCCGTCGGCGTCGTGACGGCCGATGGCTCCGAGATCGGCGAAGCAGCCCATGAAAAGCAGCTGGATCGACCGGCCGATCGCGGCCCGCGAACCGAGCAGTACCCCGATCGCAGCTGCGGTCGACAGTACGCCGCCGGCGTCTTTGGATCGCGCGAAGCGTCCATCTTTGCGGAACTGTTCGCGTCGCTTCGGCGTCGGATCGAACGACTTCTCGCCTTGCTCCTCGCTCACGGTGCTTGCCCGGACAGTTCGACCAGCAGCGTATCGAGCCACGGGCCGACCGACGCGAAATGCTCGTTCAGACCCGCCCCGATGTCGTGGATGCTCGAGATCACGACGAAGAAGCCGGTGACGAGCAAGACGCTGAAGCCGACGCTGAAGATCTGCAAGGCGGGTGCGGCGCGCGCGATCATTCCGAGCCCGAGGTGCACGACGAAGGACACCGCGATGACCGGCATGGCCAGCCGCACGCCGACGACGAACGACGTGACCACCAAGTCGACCATGGCCATCGACGTCGACGGAAACGACATGCCGATGCCGATCGGCAGTGCGCGAAACGACGCCAGCAGATATCCGATGGCCACGCGATGCACGCCGGCGGCGAGCGCAATCAGGAGAGCGACGAGCGCGACGATGCGCGCGAAAATCGCGTCCTGGGCTTCAATGGTCGGATTCAGGATCGACGCGGTGGACAGTCCGATGCCCTCGGACAACAGCTGGCCGCTGACCTCCGCGGCCATGAAGACGAAGCGGAAGGCGATTCCGATGACCAGCCCGCAGCCGAGCTCGCAAACGACGGCCACGAGCAGCGGCAGAGCGATTTCGTGCGGAACTGCGTCCGCCGGCGCGAACATGCTTGCAGCCCAGGACAGTGCGGCAACCAGCCCGATGCGCGGTGTCATCCCGACGTTTGCGCCGGGGAACGGGGACACGACCACGAACCCCGAGATCCGGGCTCCTACGAGCGCCCACATGGCCGCGTAGCTCAGGGCGAGATGCTGGAACATCACCGCACGATGTGCGCAATCGATTCGAGGTTGCCGTGCGCATATTCGACGACGCGCGACGCGAGTGCGGGGCCGAGCGTGACCAGAACGCCCAGGACCACGGCGGCCTTCACGACGAAGCTGACGCTCGCCTCGTTGATCTGGGTCGCGGCCTGGACGATGCCGACGAGCACTCCCGCCGCGAGAGACGCGAAAAGCAGGGGTCCGGCGGCGAAGATCGTGACTTCAAGCAGGGTGGTGAGAAGTTCGAGGGCTTGATCGGCATTCATCCGAAGCTCCGAATGAGCGATCCGACGAGCAAGTGCCAGCCGTCCACGACGACGAAGAGCAGCAACTTGACCGGCAGGCTGATCGTTCCGGGCGGCACCATCATCATGCCGAGCGACATCAGCACCGATGAGACCGCGAGATCGATGACCAAGAAGGGCAAGAGCACGAGCACGCCCATTTGAAACGCGGTGGTGAGCTCGCTCACGACGAACGCGGGCGCCTCGATGCGGAGCGGGACGGCCTCCTCCGTCTGGGGCAACGGCAAGTGTGCGGCATCGTAAAAGAGGGCGAGATCGCTCTCGCGGGTCTGCCGAAGCATGAACGATCGAAGCGGTGCCGCCGCACGTTCGAACGCCTGCTCCTCGTTGATCTTTCCGGCCACATAGGGCTCGTATGCGTCGTGGGCGATCGCCGTTCCGACCGGCGCCATGATGAACATCGTCAAAAAAATCGCGATACCGATGAGCACCTGATTGGGCGGGGTCTGCTGAGTGCCGATCCCCTGCCGGACGAAGGACAGCACGATGATCGACCGCGTGAACGACGTCATCGTCAGCACGATCGCCGGCAGCAAGGACAAGAGCGTCAGAAGCGCGAGCAGCTTGAGCTGCGGCGCGAGTCCCGGCTCGTTCAGGGCGGTGAGGTTCACCGGCGTTCTCCGATCGAGAGCAGTCCGCGAGCCTGAGCTTCGATGGGCTCGTGGCTGCCGCCGGCCGGCGCCGTCGCGCGCCTCGAGCGTTTCGATTCGCTGGCGCCGCCGCCGGTGGCCGCGCGAATCTCGTCGTTCGCCGCGATGGCGTCGGCCACCGTCCGCGCGGACCCGGAGAGCGCGCCGCCGACCTCCTCGGCGTCGGTGTCGGGCACGATGTACAGATTCTGGATGCCGTGGGGGGTGACCCCGAGCAGCATGCGCTGACCTTCGAGCTCGATGAGCAGAAGCTCGCTGCGAACGCCCACCGGCATGCGGCGAACGATGTTCAGTTGCACGCTGGGCGATGCAGCCAAGGCTCCAGTGCGGCGCTTCCAGACGAAAAGACCGCCGGCGCTGACGAGGACCATCGCCAGAAGTTTCCAGAGGACCGAAAAGTGGGCGGGTGCCGGCTCGAGCGAAAGAGGCTTGCCCGGCCGCATCTGCAAAGGCGTCGGCGCGCTGGGTGCCAGCGGAGCGTCCGCCGGGGTAGGGGGGATGCCGAGCGTTGCGCCCGGCGCGCTGGGCGCCGAGAGGGTGTCGGCCGAGGGTGCGGGATCCGGCGGCGCGGCGCGCGTCAGCGTGCTGGCGGAGGTCGCCAGGACGATGACGCCACAAGCGATGAGACGCCTCACGACTGCGCGTCGTCTCCGGGCGAGACGATCTCGGTGATCCGCACCCCGTAGCGATCGCCGAGGACCACGGCCTCGCCGCGGCCCAAAAGCCGTCCGTTGACGAAGATATCGAGCGGCTCGCCGGCGGCTTTTGCGAGCTCCAGGGTCTGGCCGTTCGCCAGCTTCAAGACATCGGCAATCCGCATGCGGCGCCGTCCGATCTCCAGAGTGATTTCGACTTCGACGTCGCGCAGAAGAAACATCGCCCCCAAAGACGCGTGCGGGGTGGGCGCGATCAGGGCTTCGGGGACCGCAGCGGCGGGCGGGGGAGTTCGATCCGGGGGACTCATCGTTGACCTTGGGGGTTCATGAGATCCCACCTATCAACCTTCGTGCCCGGCACCCCAGGTCGTGGCCGATCAGTGAACGCCGTCGGCCTGCGTGGCAATTTTCACCGAAATCTGACCGCCGTTGGTCGTCGGGCGGCCGCGATACAGGACGTGGTCGTTGGCGCGCACGCTCACCAATCCGTTCACCGGAACATCGAGTCGCAGCATGTCGCCGACCTTGATTGCGGTGAGATCGGAGACGCGCATGCTGACCCGACCCAACTCGGCGACGAGGTCGATCTCGACGTTCTCGAGAACCGCGGTGATGCGCGCGTCGACCGCCTGATTCGCGGGCGGGTCGGCCTCCGCAGCGGAGGCGAGCAGCACTTCCTTGGGCAGCAGCAGCACGACGCGGCCGATCCGCTCGTCGACGCCGAACTCCAGGACGCACGCGATCGGTGCGCTCTGCGCGGTCGCTTCGTCGACGTCCGCCGGCCGGGACTCGAGCCGCAAGCCGATCGAGGCCCCGAGAGATTCCGAAAATGCACGAACGATTCCGACCGCCAGGCCCGATGCGAGCGCGGCTTGGGGGGTGGTCAGCCCGGCCGCATTCAAAACGGGCAGGGTCTGCCCGTTGCCGCCGAGCACCCCGTCGAGAAACATGGCGATCGCGCCTGCGTCGAGCAATAACGCCCCTCGAGCGCTGCCCGGCGAGGTCACGAGATGAACGACGTGAATGGGGCGCAGAACGCTCTCGAGCAGCTCGGCGATCGGGGTCGCTCGCGTATAGGCGAGGGCGATTGGAACCCGTCGTCGTGACAAGAACGGCACGGCGCGCCGGAGCGCGGCCGCGAGACGGGGACTTTCCCGCTCGAGGATCCGAGCTGCCTTGCGCACGCGCTCCCCTTCGAGCGCAAATCTCAGAAGTTCGACCCGCGGTGCCTCGGCCGTGGTCATTGGACGACGAGGTCGGTGATCAGCACCCGCTGAAGCGACGCGACTCCGGCCGCCCGAAATCGCTCGAGCAGGTCGGTTCGCAGCTTGTCGGCCTTCGTGTTGTCGAGCGCATCCTCGTAGCTCAGTACGCGCAGGTAACTGAGTGTCGCGTCGCGCATGCGCGGGGTGAAGTTCTTGGGCGCCTCGTCTTCTTTGCCGGCGGCCACGAATTCGACCGCGATGGTCAACTTCATCGGGTGCGTTTTCTTGTTCACGTCTTGGGTCAAAACGAGAAATGGTTCGAGCGCGAGGGTCGGCCCCGGCGGCGGTTGTTGCGCCGGTGCCGCCGACGAAGCGCCGCTCGCGTTGCCGGCCGCGTGGGCCGGGGAGAGCCTTGCGCCGCCGAAGGCCGCGCCGCCTGCGAGCAGCGCCGGCAAAAGCAGGGCAACGAAATTGATCGAACTCTTGCGCGGGACGCCCGCGGGCAGTTCATGGCTGTCGTCGGTGTCACTCATGACGATTCTCGGTCGATTCGAGGCCTCTCCGGCGCTACTGGGTGAGTTGCATCAGGGTCTGAAGCATTTGGTCGGCGGTCGTGATCGTCTTGGAGTCGGCCTGGAATCCGCTTTGTTGTGCAATGAGGTCGACGAACTGAGCCGACATGTCGACGTTCGATCCCTCGAGCGATCCGGCGACGAGCGATCCCCGACCTCCCGTGCCCGCGGTGCCCACCGCCGGAATGCCGGAGTCCGGAGTCGCGTTCCAGAGATTCTGTCCCATCTGGCCGAGGCCGGTATTCGAGGGAAACTTGGCGATGCCCATCTGCGCGACCGCCAGCGTCTGCCCATTCGTGTAGGAGCCTTCGACGGTCCCGTTGGCATCGATCGTGACCCCGGTGAGCGATCCGGAAGCATAGCCGTCCTGGCTCTGCGTGGAGATCGTGTCGGGCGATCCGTATTGCGTGACGCCGTTGAGTCCGGTGCCGCCACCCGCAATGGGCGACCCGAAATTGAATGCGAGAGGCTGATTCGCCGTCGCTCCGTTGAAGCTCACCGTGCCGCCGGCCGTCACCGTGTTGCTCTGAAGCGCGCCGGAACTGTTGAACGTAAGCGTACCGGTAGCGATCTCCGAGTTCTGTCCGGCGGTTCCTCCCGCGACGTCGGATCCGGGGGCGAGCACGTGGTAGGTCCAGGCCCCGTTGCCCTGGTTGGCGAAGTACACGTTGACCGTGTGCGCATTGCCGAGCGAGTCGTAAACCTGCATGCTCGTCGAGAAATTGCTGCTCGTGCCGGGGTTCTGGGGATCCCAGGTCACCGGTGGAGTGACTGGAGGGGTGGGCTGCGTCGCCAACGCCGGCGGCGGCGTATCGGCCGAGTTCAGATTCGCCGTGATGTTGACCGTCGTCGTCGGCTTGGGGGCGAGCGCCGACGTGCTTACCTGGATGGGTGCAAGCGTCGTCGAGAACGTTCCGTCCGGATTGGCCGCGTAGCCCTCGAAGGCCAGGCCGTCGGGGTTGACGAGAGTGCCGTTGCTGTTGAGCGAGGTCTGACCGTCGCGCGTGTAGAAGTTGCCGCTCATGCCGCCGACGCTGCCGTTCACGACGAAGAAGCCGTCACCCGACAACGCGACGTCGGTCGGAAGTCCCGTGTTGACCAGCGATCCTTCAGAGAAAATCTGCTGCGCGGACGTCATTTGCACGCCGCCGCCGACGGCCCCTTCGGTTCCCGCCGCGGCGCCGAGCACTGTGTCGAATTCCTCGCGCGACTCTTTGAAGCCGACCGTGCTCGAGTTCGATAGGTTGTTGCCGATGACGCCGAGCGCGCTGCTCTCCGCGTCGAGCCCCGAAACGCCCGCGTACATGGCCGAAAAGATCGACATATGGTTCTCCGTTGCTTGGTAGATTCGATGGGGGGGTGGTGGTTACGGCGCCGTCACGGAGACGGGGTCGAGGTGGGCGCGCCCACGCTGACGAGTTGCGAGATCGGTGCCTGAGCGCCGGAAGCCAGCGTGACCATCGTCGCCCCTTGGCTGAACGAGATGTTGCTCACCACGCCGCTCACATTTTGGGAGACCGGCACGGCCGCGCCGCTCGAGGTCGTCGCCGTGACGTTGATGGTGTAGGTCCCCTGAGGCGCGCTCTGGCCGGAGCTGTTGTTGCCGTCCCACTGGATCGTCAGCGGTCCCGCGCTCTGCGGTCCGAGGTCGAGTGTGCGAATCAGGTTTCCGTTCGAGTCGGTGATCGTCGCCTTCACGTCCGCCGCCGAGCCGCCGAGGGTGACGTTGGTCGGAGAGGCTGACGTTCCGTTGGATGTGACGCTGTTTCCGCCAATGGTGACCGTCTGGCCCACCAGCTGCGACGCTTCGTTGTTGCCGATGCCGGACAGCTGGGTCGACACGGTGCCGAGCTGCTGGGTCTGATTGACCGACTGCTCGACCAACGAGAACTGAGCGAGCTGCGTCACGAAGTCCGTCCCCTGCATCGGCTGGGTGGGGTCTTGGTGCTGCAGCTGCGCGACGAGCAATTGCAAGAACTCCTGCTCGTTGACCGTAGGAGTCGCTCCCGTCGTCGCCGTGCTCGCTGCGGCGCCCGCCGCCGCGGCGCTTGTCAACCCGGCGCTGCTCGTTTGGCTGATGTTCGTCATTGGACACCTCCTAGAGCACGATCCGGACCCGCCCGGGTGCGGTCGGCAGGACGGCCGCGCTCGTGTCGTCGTCGGATTCGGTCGGTGCGCGATCGTCGGACTTCTGGCCACCCCCGTTGCTCGATGCGTCGAACGATTCCGTGCTCGGACCCCCGCGAGTGCCGATCTCGATGCGCGCTGCAGGCACGTTGGCGGCCGCCGACATGGCCTCGACCCGCGGGGCGAGGATCGAGGCGGTCTCGGCCCGCTGCGAAGTGACGCGTACGTCGACTTCGCCGTCCTTCAAGCGGGCGCGCACGTCGATGTGTCCGAGTTCGGGGTGGTCCAGCGCGCCGTGGGCCGCGTTGAGAATCACGACCTTGTTCATGGCGGACTGGGCGGCGGTCGCTACGTCGTCTTCGGAAGGGCGGGCCGACGACGTCGTATCGATCGGCACGCTGTTGGCGGTCGTCGTCAGAATTTTGTCGCTGGGCATGGCACCGAGCGCCGCGTCCGCGGCCAGGGCGGACGCGCCCGGCGCTGCGCCGTCGGGAGATGCCGGCGAGGCCACCGTGGCAGCCGCCGCCTTGGCGCTGGATCGAGACGCGTCGCGGGCCGTTGCCGTGGCTGACGCGCGTGCGTCGGCCGCTGGGTCGCCGGAGCTCGTCGGGCTCGCCGTTCGAGAGGTGGAGTCGCCCGATGGCGTTCGCTGTGCGCTTGCGGTGGCGAGGGGCACATTATTGGGCGATTTCGCCCCGGAAGGCGGCGGGCTCGGACTCGCGGCGATCGCCGTCGGGGAAGCGGCGACTCGCGAAGCGTTCGCGAGACCCGCGAGGCTCGAAGGCGAGGGGAGCGCGGCCGATCGAGGCCCACCGGGTTCGGATCGGGACTCGCCCGGCGTCGGCGAGGCGCCGAAGCCGCTTGCGATCCGGCCGGTCGCGTCGAGGGGGGAACCCGCGGTGGCCTCGGGCGCGATGAGCGATGACGCCGTGGCCGACACGGCCAGCTGCGGCAGCGCTGAGGCGTCTGCGGTCTGGTTCGGAGTCGACGACGCCAGGGCGTTCGGACCGGAATCGAGTGCGGGGGCCGGTGCCGCCGGCGCGGCATCGTGGCCGGATTCCTCGTCCTCGGAGTCGACGACGACGGTCGGCGCCGGGGCTTGGGGCAGAAATCCGTTCACGGCATCCTGCGGATCGCGCTTCGGCGTCGCGTCGCGTTTCGAGGCGGCGTCGCGCGCGTCGGGGCTCGTTGCCGAACGATGGCCTTCGGGATGGCTCTTGGGGGCTGCGGCAGGCTCGTGCGCCGCATCCAGGAACGAGCGAAAAGCGGCGCCCTGAGAGGCCGACGGTGGGCGTGCGGCCGACGGGGTTGGCGAGTCCGACGCATTCGGGATGGTGGCGACGTTTGTTGTGATGTTCATGGGGTGGTCCTCGTCATTCGCGCGGCGAACTCGTCGTTCGCTTTTCGTTCCGCAGTCTGCTCGTCGGCAGCCAGGGTCTGGCCGATCCGGTCTCGCAAGGTTTCGAACTTCTTCAACTCGGACTTGGCCGCGCGCAGCGCTTGCCGGCAGGTCTCTTCTTCGGCGCGCACTTTCCGCTCCTGGGCCTCGAGCGTTTCGATCCGCCGTCGCAAGCCGAGCCGATACTCGTGGGCCTCCACCATGTCCGCGCTCGAGCATCGCGAGGCGGACGGCGCGGACACGGCGGCCTGGAAGGTCTCTCGCGCCGTCGCGATCAGCGCGACGGCTTCGGCGGTCCGGCGCATGTGGTTGGCCAGATCGACTTCGATGCGATCGACCATGCCGGCGCGGATCTCCACGATCCGGCCCATACGACGGACGCGCTCGCGACTCATACGACGCTCGCGACGATGGCGCGCAAGGCTTGGATGGCCGTGGCGCGGGGCACGTCCTCTTGGAGCGATTGGCGAATCAGGGCTTCGATGCGTGGGTACGCGGCACGGGCCTTGTCGACCTTGGGGTCGGACCCGGGAACGTAGGCGCCGATCTGAATGAGATCCGCGGCGCCTTCGTAGACCGCGAGGAGCTCTCGCACCTTGGCGGCGTCCTTCAAGTGTTCGGGGGTCGTGACCTCGCCGGCGATGCGGGACACGCTGCGCAAAACGTCGACGGCGGGAAACAGCCCCGCGTCTGCGAGCTTGCGCGACAAGACGATGTGACCATCGAGAATTCCGCGAGCGCAGTCGGCGATGGGATCGTTCAGGTCGTCGCCTTCGACGAGCACTGTGTAGACGGCCGTGATGGATCCGGGACCCTCGCAGTTGCCGGCCCGTTCGAGCAGCGCCGGAAGGGCCGCGAACACCGTGGGCGTGTAGCCTTTGGTGAGCGGGGGCTCTCCGGCGGCGAGCGACGCCTCACGCAGCGCCATCGCGTAGCGCGTCACCGAGTCCATGACGAGCAGGACCGACTTGCCCTGACGGCGAAAGTGCTCTGCGATTGCCGTGGCGCGCAGAGCGCCTCGCGCCCTCACGAGCGGCGGGGCATCGCTCGTGGCCGCCACGACGACCGATCGCTCCAGGCCTTTGGTGCCCAGGGCGCCCCGCACGAAGTCGCCGACCTCGCGACCGCGCTCGCCGATCAGGCCGACGACGATCACGTCGGCCGCACTGTGGCGGCACAACATCCCCAAGAGCGTGCTTTTTCCCACTCCTGTGCCGGCGAAGAGCCCGATGCGCTGGCCCCGCCCGAGTGGCAAGAGGGTGTCGATCGCCCGCACGCGGGTTTCCATGGCTTCGTGGATGGGAGACCGCGAGAACGGAGCCGGAGGCGGAGCCAGAAGAGGGGCGACCTCCTGGCACATGGGCGCAGGTTTGCCGTCGAGCGGCCGCCCGAACGCATCGATGACGCGGCCGAGCAGCGCGGGACCGACGCCGGCCAAGGCGCTCGCCGGACTTGCTCGGACCCGCGATCCGGGCTCGATCCCGGCGATGGGGCCCAAGGGGGCGCACAGCACCCGACCATGACGAAATCCGAGCACCTCGAGAGTGATGGTGCGGTCGCCGGCGGTCACTTCGAGCTGGCTGCCGACGGCCGCGACGAGTCCCTCCACCTCGACCAACAGGCCGACGACATGTGCGACACGACCCCGCGGCGACAAACTGTTCGCTCGATGGACGCGTGCCAAATAGTGGCCGAGATCGACGCGAAGATCCTCCTTCATCAGGTCGATACCCCGAGTTCACGGGACATTGCGGCCACGCGCTCTGCGACGTTCACCTCGACGGCCGAGGCGCCTGCACGGACTTCGCAATGGAAGGGTGCGAGCGACGCATCCGTTTCGACACGAACCGGCCCGACGGCGATCGCTTCCCAATCGCTCGGCGCGAGGGTCGCGGCCAAATCGGGCGCGAGGGCCACGATCACGTTGTCCTTGGTCGTCGACACGTCGATGGCTTCGCGCACCCACCCGAGCACGATCTTCGGATCGGTCCGCAGCTCTTGGCGGGCGATGCGCTCGCCGATCGCCACGGCGAGCTTGAGGAGCTCGCCTTCGCTCGCTTCGAGTACGTCGCGCCGCATCCGCGCCGTCAGCAGCGCCTGTTCGACGATCTGACGACGGAGCGCCGCGTTTTCCTCGCGCAGATCCGGGTACGGCGGCAGCGCGTCGAAGGCCGGGTGAACCGAGATGCGCGGTGCCGTCATCGGCGGGAGCGACGGCATGCGCGTGGGTGGCGCAAGGCCGGCGTTCGAATGCGACGGCAGGCCGATGGTGGTCGGCACGCTGGCTTCGTCGGTCACATGTCGGGGAGCGATCCACGAAGGCAGGCTTGGAGCCACATGGTCCACACCGGCCAACCAGGCCCCAACGATGGCCGAAGCCTGCGTCGCTTCGCTCATGAGTCTTCCCTTCCGAGATCGATTTTGCCCTCGGCTTCGAGCCGGAGAGCGATTTCGATGACTTCCTTGCGCGCGGCCTCGACGTCGCTCTTTCTCACCTTGCCCAACAGTTCCAGATCGTCCTTGATGAGGTCTGCCGCGCGCGACGACAGTCCGGCGAAGACCGCGTTCACGACGGCGGGCGGAGCGTCCTTCAGCGCGAGGGTCATGCGCTCGCTCGGCACCTCCCGAGTCATCTCGCGCATGGCGCGGGCGTCCAGACGGCCGAGATCTTCGAACGTGAACATCGCTTGCCGCACCTCGGTCGCGAGCGCATCGTTGTCGGTCTGCATCTGCTTGAGGATGGCGGACGACGCCTCGCGTCCCGCGGCGTTGAGCATCCCAGCCGCCTTGGCGATCCCGTCGACGCTGATGAGCGTCGACGCATCGTCGGTGGGCAACTCGTTGGCCAAGGCGCTCGCCACGTCTTCGACGACCTTCGCGGGGAGCTCCGTCATCTGGCTGACGTGACCGATGACGGTGCTCTGGCGGTCGACCGGCATCGCGGCGAGAATCGCAGCGGCGGCCTTGGGCTCGAGTCGCGCCAGAATGGCGGCCACGAGCTGAGGAGGTTCGCTGACCAGAAGTGCGGCGACCGCGTCCGCCGGAGCCCCCTCGAGGCGCGCGAGCGGGCTCGTGGTCGTTCGGTCCTCGAAGACTTCGCGTGCGCGCGCCTCGCCGAACGCACCGACCGAAAGGCGCCGGAGATAGGAGAGCCCACCCCGGGGTACGGCGACGGCGGACGACGATCGATCGAGAAACTCGCGAAAAGCCTCGTCGAGGGCGCCCGAGGGGACCTCGCGCATCGTGGAGGCGACCGCGCGCAGCTTGCGCAGGTCGGCTTCGTTCAGCTCGCGGACGATGGGCGAAGCCACCGCCTCGTCGAGCGACAGGAGAAACAGGACCGCCTTCTCAGCACCGGTGAGCACGCGTGGAGTAAGAGCAACTCGGATGCCGTGCCTGAGGACGACCTCGGACGCTCAGCTTCGCGACGCCATTGGCTTGGGTTCGCCCTCGTTCGTACCGAGCCACGCGCGCAGGACGAGCGCCGCGGTAGCGGGGTCCTCGGCGGCTCGTTGGGTCGCTGCCTCACGAAGGTCGCGGTTGTCCTTCTTGGGCTCGAGCTGCAGAGGCGATGTCGCCGACGCGAGCGCCGGGACGACCTGTGCCGGCATCGCGGGTGCTCGGCGCCGACCCCACACAGTCGCTCCGGCCGCGACCACGACGAGAAGGGCTGCGGCAATCGCCGCCGGAACGTACGAGCGCCACGTCCGCAACGCCGACGTAGCGATAGGCAGGGGCTCCGCATCGACCGCGTCGTGGGTGGGCTCGAAGAGCGCCGAGTCGACCGTCACGACGTCGCCGCGCGCGTCGTTCGCGCCGACTGCGCTGCGAACGAGGGCTGCGAGCTTTTCGATCTCCGCGTGTTCGCGCGGCGCGAGAAACGTCTTGCCGCCTTCCGTTCGCGGTACTCCGTCGAGCACCACGGCCACGGCGATGCGCTTGAGCGATCCGGCGCTCACGAAGCGCTTCTCGCTCACGTGGTCCACTTCGTAGTTTCGTGTGCGCGATTCACGGAAAGGCTGATTCGCGATGCTGCTCGCCGGCGCGGCCGCGGTCGGGGCCCCGGCGTCGCCCTTGGTCGCTGCCACGGCGGCCGCCACGGCCGCGGGCAACGCACTGCCCATAGGCAGATTGCTCTCGGCTCCGGGGACCCCAGCGACGGTGTCCTCCATCCCGCCGCCTTGACGTTCCGTCGAGATCTCTTCGCTGCGGAGGGTCGTCCGGGCCGGATCGTAGTGGTCTTCGGTATGCTCGATGCGCGCCGGTTCCGTCTCCGCGGCGACGCGCACATCGACGTGTCCGGGACCGACGACCCTCTCCAGCATGGACCGCACGCGGTCCTCGAGCTGCGTTTGGATGGTGTGCTGCTGAGATCCTTCGTCGCCTTCGGACTCCGCCGGGGATCCTTCCGAGCCTTCCGTGCGCGGCTTCTTCAACATCTGACCTTCGGTCGTGACGAGCGCGATTCGCTCGGCCGTCAATCCGGGCACAGAAGCCGCCGTCAGATGCACGATGCCTGCGATCTCCGACGCGCCCAGCACGCGTCCCGACCGCAACCGCAGCATGATCGACGCGGTGGCCGGTTCGGCTCGCGTCACGAAAACGGACTTCTCCGGCAGCACCAGGTGCACGCGCGCCGATTGCACCGAGCTGAGCGTTCCGATGGTGCGCGAAAGTTCACCTTCGAGCGCGCGGCGGTAGAGCACCCGCTGTTCGAACTCGGTCGCGCCGAGACGCATCTTGTCGAAGCTTTCGAAGCCCACACCTCCGCCGCGCGGCATCCCGGCGCTGGCGAGCTCCAGGCGAGCGTCCGACACCTTCGATTCGGGCACTTCGACAGTCGACCCACCGCCTTCGAGGCGGTACGGAAGCTTCATCTCCTTGAGCTTCGTGACGATCGCCGCCGCGTCGTCTGGCTCGAGCTGCGCGAACAGTACCGCGTACGGTTCGTGGGTCTCCTTGTAGGCAAAAAAGGACCCGAGCAGGATGGCGATGGCGCTGGTCGAGAAGAGCAGAACCCGCGCCGGCTTCGAGAGACGCTCGAACCAGCCGCGAACGGTGGCGAGGGCGACGCCGATCGGCGTGGGAGGCGCGGCTTTCTTGGGTGGAGTGGCGTTAGACACTGGTCTTCCAGATCTCTTGGAATGCGTCGAGCAGCTTGTTGCGGATGGTGCCGACGAGCTTGATGGAGATGTCCGCCTCCTTCACGGCGATCATCGTCCCGTGAAGATCGTCGCTCATCCCGTTCGCGAGCGCGTCCATCTTCGTTGCGGCGACCTGATCGGCTTGGTTGGCCTGCCCGATGGCCGTGCCGAGGATGTCTCCGAACGACATACCTGCCACCGCCCCGCTCGGCGCGGATTCCGCGCGCTCGATCGGATCCGCCGTAGAAAGCCGCGTGGCCGTTTCGTCGATGCCGCCGACGCGCACGGCTACTGTCCGATCTTGATGGCCGTCTTGGCCATCGTCTTGAGACTCTCGATCGACGTCACGCCGGCTTCGTACGCGCGCGATGCCGTCATGAGGTTGACCATCTCCGTCACGACGTTGACGTTCGGGTACGTCACGTAGCCCTGCGCGTTGGCGTCAGGGTGGCCCGGATCGTACACGAGTTGCCCCGGCGTCGTATCGGTGCGTACACCGGCGAGCCGGACCTCTTGCACGCTGCGGAGCACCGGGTCGAAGGATCCCGGCGACACCGGCTGCGAGGCGAATACCGGATCCTGACGCTGGTAGGGGTTGCCGTCGGGGCCCTTGGTGGTGTGCGCGTTCGCGAGATTGCTCGCGATGACGTTCATGCGGCTGCGCTCGGCGCTCAGTCCGGACGCGGCGACTTCCATGGCGCTGAATACGCCCGGAACCGTAAACTCGTGGCTCATGCTCCCCTCCCGTCTGTGGCAGCCCATTCGAGACCGGAGAGCTCTCCAGCCACCAGCGAGGCGAGCGCTTCGTAGCGTACGTTGTTGGCCGCGACCTTCGCCGCTTCCCGGTCGACGTTCACGCCGTTGCCATCGAGTCCGCGCGACGATCCGGGATCCGGCATGACCTGAAACGACTCCTTCGAAGCGGAAGTCCCGTTCGCCGCACCGAAGTGGGCCGGATTGGTGCTCTCCATGGCGACGTGAAGCGTCGACTGGAAGTCGCCCGTTCTCGCGAGATCGACCGGCCGGTAGTTGGGCGTGTCGACCTGAGTGAGGTTGGCGGTGAGCAGATTGGCGCGGGCGAGGTGGTAGTCCAGCCCCGCCTGAAGTCGTACCACGGAGTCGAGAAGGCCCATGCGATGGGCTCGAGCCTTTCACGTCGCGTGCCGTCGCTCGGTCCGACGATGGCTCGCCCGTTGCTGAGAACGGCCACGGAGGCGTCTCGCGTCATGCTGAAGCTCACCAGGTTGAACAACCATGTGGTCGCCATCAATCCCGACCATATCGGGTGGGCGGACACGAACCCCGACACCACGCTCTTCTTGATCGGGGGAGAGAAGATCATCGTCCGGGAGACGCTGGACGAGCTCATTGCGCTGGTGATCGAGTTCCGGCGGAGCATTCGCATCGGAGAGACCAGCCTCGAGCCGTTCAACGCCCGAATCGGGGACCCGCCTCGGCTGAGCGTGCCTCCGCGCCCGATTTCGGAAATTCCTTCTCGTGCCTCTCTTCCGCCCCTCTCGCGACGTGGAGGCCGATAAATGCAACCCGGACCGCTGATAGGAATCGTCGTCGCCCTCTTTGCCATCCTGGCGGGCAACCTGCTCGAAGGCGGCCATCTCGGCGCCATGGTCGGAGGCCCCGCCGCGCTCATCGTCGTCGGGGGCACCCTCGGTGCCGTCATGGTCCAGTATCCGCTGTCGACGCTCTTGTCGGCCGTGCGGGCTGCGGGCGCGACCTTCAAGAAGCCCTCGCAAGACGGTACGAAGCTCATCGACGAGATCGTCGACTACGCGAACCGCGCCCGGCGCGATGGGATCCTGGCGCTCGAAAAGGTAGCGTCCAGCGCTTCCAATCCGTTTCTCGCCAAGGCTCTCATGATGGCGGTCGACGGCGCGGACTCCACGACCCTGCGAGAGACGATGGAGATCACCATCGGACAGTTCGAGGAGCACGGAGAGGACGGAGTCAAAGCGTTCGAAGCCGCCGGCGGCTATTCCCCCACGATCGGGATCATTGGTGCGGTCCTCGGTCTGATCCACGTCATGAGCAACCTGAGCGACATCGCGGCGGTAGGCGAAGGCATCGCCGGCGCGTTCGTCGCGACGATCTACGGCGTCGCCGTAGCCAATCTCATCTTCTTGCCGTTGGGCGGCCGCATCAAGCTCGGCCTGCGCGAAGAAGTCACGTTGCGGGAGCTGACGCTCGTAGGCGTCCTGGCGATTCAAGAGGGAATGAACCCCAAGCTGGTACGCGAGCGTCTCGCCGAGTTCGTTCACAAGAGCGAGTCGTCGAAGAAGCCGGCGGTCGCGGGCGAAGCCGCGCGGGCGACCGCCTGAGCCGCGATGAGCGTCCGCCGAAAAAAACGCGCCGAAGGGCACGTCAATCACGAGCGATGGCTCGTGAGCTACGCGGACTTCATCACGCTGCTCTTCGCGTTCTTTGTCGTGATGTTCGCCGTGTCGCAGGTCGACTCGAAGAAGGTGGGACGCTTCACCGAAGCGTTTTCGAAGGCCCTCGGCAACGAGATGTTTCCCGACCGCGGAAAAGGAATTCTGCCGGCTCAGGACATCCTGCAGGAGGTGCCCAAGATCGAGGACGGACTGCCGCCGGAGCTCGAAAAGGTGCGTGCTGCGCTTCAGGAGCTCGCGGACAAGGGCGACGCGCAAGGGCTGCAGCTATTGCGTCGCCGCAACGAGCTCGTGCTGCGCCTTGCGGACGGCGTGTTCTTCGAAAGCGGTGACGACCGGCTGAAGCCCGCAGCGGCGCTCACGCTGCAGGCGCTCGGACCCGAGCTCGGCAAGCGCCTCCTGGACGTTCGAGTCGAAGGTCACACGGACAACCGGCCGATTTCCAATTCGCGGTTTCGCTCCAACTGGGAGCTGTCCACGGCGCGTGCGATGGTCGTCCTCCGCCAGCTTGCGAGCGAAGGCGTGGCCGCGGAACATCTGTCGGCAGCGGGCTACGGCGAGTTCCGGCCCGTGGCGTCGAATGCGGCCGAGGACGGACGCAAGCAAAATCGCCGAGTCGACCTGGTGGTCGCGGTGAGTGTGCCGGTCGACGAGCATCCGTAAACCGGGTCCCGCGTGGGTCCGTCCCCAAAACAGTCCGCGACCGGAACGACCGCCAACCGCGTGACGGTAGCGCCAAAGGACGGACGGTGGCCGCACCGAAACCGAGACCCGTTGGGCCCGCGGCGAGGGCGGACCGCCCCCTGGCATCAAACTGGCAACCCCCCCCCGTATGTTCCAGTCCCTCAACATCGCGGCTACGGGCATGGCCGCCCAAGAAACTCAGCTCGACACGATCGCGAACAATCTCGCGAACGCCAACACCGTCGGATACAAGCTCCAAAACGCCGAGTTCGAAGACTTGCTCTACCAGAACGTCCGTTCGGCCGGGCTGGCGGACGGCGGCAACGTGGTGCCTACGTCGACCCAGGTTGGTACCGGAGCGCGCGTCGCGGCGACCGCTCGTTCGTTCTCGCAGGGCGCCCTGCAGCAGACCGGCAACCCGCTGGACTTGGCTATCCAGGGCAACGGCTTTCTCGCCGTGACGCAGCTGAACGGAACGGTCGGCTACACGCGAGCCGGCTCGCTCAAGCTCGACGCGCAAGGTCGCATGACGACGAGCGACGGTCTGCCCGTCGACCCTCCGATTACGGTGCCGACCACGGCGACGGCAGTGACGATCGGCACCGACGGCACCGTGACCGCTACCGAGCAGGGGCAGACCGCCCAAGTCACGCTCGGCCAATTGCAGGTTACGACGTTTCCCAATCCCAACGGATTGTCCGCGGTGGGTCAGAATTTGTATCTGGCGACCGACTCGAGCGGCAATCCGCAAACGGGGACTCCCGGACTCAACGGAAGCGGCACGATTCTGCAGGGTTCGCTCGAGAGCTCCAACGTGGACGTCGTGACCGAAATGGTGGCGCTCATCGCCGCCCAGAACTCGTACGAGATCAATTCGAAGGTCGTGTCCGCGGCGGATCAGATGCTGCAAAACGCTACGCAGATGAGATGATGATGCGCCCCCTGATCTTCGCCGCGCTCTTCGCGTTCGTGTCGACGCCGTGCTTCGCGGCCGGCCCGAAAGTGCGAGAGATTCGCGTGGCGAGCTCCCGCGTCTCGGTCGGTGACGTCGTCGAGGGACTCGCGCCCGAGGCGGCGGGCATCGACCTCGGCCCGGCGCCGGCCATGGGCGGTTCGCGGGTCATCGACCGCGAGGAGATCGTTCGGGTGCTCCACGATCACGACATCGACGATGCCGAGCACGTGCCCGCCTCGGTGCGCGTGCTGCGCAAGACCAAGAGGGTCGAACCGACCGACATCGAGCAGCTCGTCCGCCAAGGCGTGACCTCCAAGCTCACCCGCGGTGTTGCGCTCAGCGCCGTCCATCCCGGTCGCGCGATCGACGTTCCCGACGGCTTTACGCGGGTGACGGTCGACCTGCCCCGGCCTCCGCGACGGACCGGTCCGGTCTCGTCCGCCGTGAGCCTCGTGTTCTTCGAGCAGTCCGAGGCGCTCGTGATGATCAGTGTCCCTGTCGATCTGACACTCTCCGAGGAGGCGGCCATCCCCGATCTGGTGCACGGCGCGCGGGTCACCCTGGTCGTTCGGCGCGGGCTCGTCGAAGTGACCTCTTCGGGCACGGCCGGAGCGGATGCCGACATCGGTGGGATTCTTCCGGTCGTCTTGCACCCGTCGGGGCGCGTCGTGCGCGCCCGTCTCGAGGACTCCGAACACGCCGTCGCGCTGGATTCGCCATGATGGCCTCTCGCCTGTCGTTCCTCCTGATCGCCTTGGTCCTGCCGGCCTGCGGCGGAGGTGCGCCGCACATCGGCGCGTTCACGCCGCGCCAGAGGGTCTACAGCCCCGGAACCTATGCGCAGGGACAGCCGTCCGCGCGCCCTGCCGTGGGGTCGCTGTTCAGCGACGCGGTGCCGGGATATCTCGAAGACACCCGCGCGGTGCGCGTCGGCGACATGCTGCTCATTCACATCAACGAAACCCCGAATGCGTCGGGCACCGCGACGACCGATCTCAGCCATAACTCGGTGGGCAGCAGCGGTCTCACCGGCCTTCTCGGTCTCGTCCCGGCCTTGAAAAAGGCCTATCCGGCGTTGGATCCGTCGACGCTCTTCAGTTACGCGAGCCAGACCACGTACAACGGCGCAGGCGACACGGCGCGGAGCGGTCAGCTGGCGGGCGACATCGCCGTACGCGTTGCGCGTGAGATGCCGAACGGCGACATGTTCCTCGAAGGCACGAAGGTGCTGCTCATCAACAACGAAGAATACCATCTTTACATATCCGGTCTCGTACGTCCGACCGATATCGCTCAGGACAATTCGGTGATCTCGTCTCGGATAGCCGACGCGCAAATCGAATTCACGGGCCGTGGCGACATCGCGGAACAACAGCGCAAGGGGTGGCTCGCGCGGATCCTCGATACGATCAACCCGTTTTGAGGAATGATTCCATTGCGCAAATTCAAGATATTGTTCACCGCTTGGATGGCGGCCATCGCATTGTGCGCCGCCCCACGCGTGGCGCACGCCGACAAGCTGCGGGAGTTGGTCGAAGTCGCCGGCGCGCGAGACAATCAACTCATTGGATACGGCATCGTGAGCGGGCTCTCGGGGACTGGAGACGACTTCACGGTTCCGTTCGCCGGCCAATCGATCTTGTCGTTGCTCCGCCGGCTCGGGGTGCAAATCGACACGACGCAACTGCAGCAGATGCGGCTGAAAAACGCGGCGGCCGTCGTCGTGACGGCGGTGCTGCCGCCGTTCGCAAAGTCGGGGACGAAGATCGACGTCACGGCGTCGTCGATCGGCAACGCGCGTTCGCTCTCGGGCGGCGTGCTGATCCAGACGGTCTTGAAGGGCCCGGATCAGCGCGTGTATGCCGTGGCGCAAGGAAGCATGCTCGTGGGGGGGTTCAGCGCACGAGGCGCGAGCGGCACCTCCATCAATTCCGGCTTGACGACTGCGGGTCGTATCGTCGAGGGCGCGATCGTGGAGCGCGAGGTGCCCACCACCCTGGTCGCCGACGGTGCGCTGAGGCTGGAGCTTCGGGTTCCCGGCTTCACCGTGTCGAGCCGCATCGCCGAGGCGATCAACAAGAAGCTCGGAGCGGGGACTGCGTCGCCGCTCGACGGCGGGATGGTATCGGTCAAAGTGCCGGGCGAATATACGACGCGAATCATCGATCTCGTCGCATTGCTCGAGGATTTGGAGGTCGCCCCGGTCAGGCCCGCGCGCGTCGTCATCAACGAGCGGACCGGCACGATCGTGGCAGGGGGCGATGTGCGCTTGTCTCCGGTCGCCGTCGTCCACGGAAACCTGACGATCGTCGTCAAGGAGACCCCGGAGGCTTCGCAGCCGTTCGGTCCGGGCGGCAAGGGGACGACGGTGGTCGTGCCCCATACGGAAATCGAGGCGAGCGAAGGACGCAAGACGGTCACCTACGTGCCGGCGGCGCCGACCCTCGCAGACGTCGCCTCGGCGCTCGGAGCGCTCGGACTCGCGCCGCGCGAACTGGCCAGTGTGCTCGATGCCCTGCGCGCTGCAGGTGCGTTAGAGGCGGAGGTAGTCATCCAATGAACAAGATCGCCCCCATCACGTCCCAGGCCCCGTTGGCCAAGGCCAACGCTGTGACCAAGCCCGGCCCAACGCCGGTCGACCCGAAGGTTCACAAGGCCGCGCAAGAGTTCGAGGCGATGTTCGTCCGTCAAATCCTGACCGCCGCAAAGGTCGGAGGCGGTCATGACAAGCAGCAGGGTTACGACGGAATGGCGGTCGACGCCCTCGCTTCGGGCATCACGAAGGGAGGCGGCCTCGGGCTCGCGCGCGAAATCGAGGACGCGCTCAATCGCGCGCACGCGGCGGCATCGAAGCAAAAATAGTCTTCAAGCTCGCGTGTGCGTCGCCGTTCCCCAGGGTAGCGGGCCAAAGTAACCCCCCGCCCCGCGGAGAGAACGATGCGGATCAACGACAGGTACGCGGCGCTTGGCGCCGACGCGGCGCAAAACGCTGCGGCACGCAACAAGGTGGGAACGAGCGGCGCCGGCGCGGCCGGCGCAACGAGCGCCGAGGCGCAAAGTGCCGTCACCGTCACCGTGTCCGCGAAGGCACGCGAACTCGCCGACGCACAACAGGCGTCCGGCGGTAGCGACGTGGACGAGGCGAAAGTTGCGCGGCTGCAACAGGCCGTGAGCTCGGGAACCCTCGACGTCGACAGCACGAAAATTGCTCAACGTATCGTGAACGGAGATTGAGTTGATGAACGGGCAAGGGGCGCTGGACACGCTTGATCAAGTCCTCGAAGCCGAGCGCGACGCCATCCGGCGGCTCGACGGGGCGGCGGTCGATGCGACCGCCGCTCA